>NZ_JACOPC010000002.1:0-689119 GCF_014288035.1 Hungatella sp. L36
TTTTTTATACCCAAAGATGCAGACCTGTTCAAAAATAGAAAAAATTCATACAAAGAAACGCCAAAACCGACGTTTGCCGGAGTTGGCGTTTCTTAATTAGGGACTTATTTTACAGCTCCATCGGCAGTCCAAAAATCACAGAGCGCGCTCTCCATATCTGCTATTTTTCTTCCATTCAGGATAAAAATGGGTTCTATACTGCTACGCGACCAGACCGGCAAGAATCAGCGTTCTCTCCGGCCTGTTTATTGTGGGTAAAACCATAGATATGTACATTGACTCCCCTTATTTTTTGTTGTAAAATAATTAGAGTTTCATTTTTTAACTTTAATAAGGCTTTTTGATACCACAGAATAGTTATTCTGTGGTATCAGGCGGCCCATACGAATGAGAGAAGGAAATCATATGAGAGCGGTATTGATAATTGTCATTGAAAACTGCAGAAATCAGACGATAAACGGATATTTGCAGTCTTTATACCAGGAAAAATCGTTCTGCTTTCACGGGCTTGATCACATGCTGCTTCTGATGGAATACATTCTGGACAGAGAAGGAATGCCGGCGGATAGCGGAGAATTCCGTCACCTGGCAAAGATGGATCCGGTAAAAAAGAGAACGAAAATCATTTCGGACGCCGAAACGGTTCCGCGTAAAGTGAAGTTTTGCCCAATTCGAAACCGCCTGAATACCAGGGAAAATGTATTTGCTGTCACGATATATTCCAGACAGAACGCCAGCATACAGGGCATTATCAGAAACAGCAGGGGGAGTGCCTGCTTCAGAAGCGGTATGGAGGTGCTCCGCATGATCTGTGAATGCCTGCCTGCATAATTTCCCGGAACAGAGGTGACTGTGATGAAGAGAAAAAGAAAGAGAACTATGCCGGGGGGAGCCGCCGGCAGTAGAGAACGATGGATGCAGAGGAAACGGGTGCTGCCCGGCCGTATGGAATTTCTGATGCAGCACGATACGCTGACCGGCTTATACAACCGGGGCAAGATGTTTGCAGAGACGCGGCGCATGATTGACGCGTACCGGGATACACGATTCGTACTGCTGCGGTTTGATATCGACCGGTTCCGGCTGTACAATTCTGTATACGGCGAGGAGGAAGGCGATAAACTGCTTATTTTCCTGGCTGAGGTCATAAGGAAACATGCAGAACGTTTTGAAATGTGTACATACGGCAGAATCATAGCGGATACATTCTGCATCTGCCAGCCCTTTGATCCTGATATATTGGATGAGCAGATTAAGGACCTGAGAGAATACTTAAACGAATATCAGAAAGATTACCTGCTGGAACCAACGGTCGGCGCCTACGTCGTGGCGGAGCCGGACTTGTCCGTTGAGGAAATGTACGTCAGAGCCTTCATCGGAAGTAAAAAGTGCAAGCATCTGTATGCCACCTGTCTTGGATTTTATGATGAAGGGGAGAAAGAGAGGGAAGCGGAAGAGACGGCGATCATGAATGACATGCGTCGGGCGATGGAACAGGAGCAGTTTATCATGTTTTTTCAGCCCAAATTCGCCCTTTCCACAGATACGGACTTTGGCGCCGAGGCGCTGGTGCGCTGGAACCATCCGAAAGCCGGTCTGATCCCGCCAGGGAAATTTATCCCGGTATTCGAGAAAATCGGCTTTATCGTCCAGCTGGACTACTATGTGGCGGAGCATGTATGCCGGATCATCGGGAAATGGCGCCGTGATGGAAAAAATATAAATCCCGTCACCATCAACCTTTCCAGGGTCACTCTCCTTGATCCGGAACTGGTCGAGGTGCTGCGGAAGCTGACAGAGAAATATCACGTTCCCGTATCCCTGCTGAATCTGGAAATCACCGAAAGCGCCTATGCCTCCGATCCGGAGCAGATCATGGCAGCCATCCATGCGCTGCGGCGCGCCGGTTTTGTGACTATGATGGATGATTTCGGCAGCGGCTACTCCTCATTAAACATGCTGAAGGACATCGATGTGGATGTCCTCAAGGTGGATATGAATTTCCTTTCCGGAGGCATGGAGGCAGAGAAGGGGAAGATCATACTCTCATCGGTGATCCAGATGGCCGGCCGCCTTGGAATCCCGGTGATTGTGGAAGGCGTAGAAACGCAGGAACAGAGAGATTTCCTCAGTACCGTCGGATGCGATTATGTCCAGGGCTACTATTATGCGAAGCCCATGCCGCAGGAGGAATATGAGAGGAGGTATATATACCGGACGGCGGAATGATGGTAAAATAACAGGAAGGATAAATTCTCCGGGATTCCGCCTTTATACGGCAGAAACTGTCGGAAGACTGTCTGGCAGAACCTTTATAATGATGTGATGGAGGTGAGAAGATGGACTGGATACAACATTTAAATAAAGCGATAGACTATATCGAAGAAAACTTGGACGGAACTATTTCCTATCAGAAAATAGCTAAAATTGCGGGCTGTTCAGTGTACAACTTTCAACGGGTATTTTCCTATATAACGGATAAATCGCTGTCAGAATATATCCGAAGCAGGAGGCTTACTCTGGCTGCATTTGATATTTTAAATAGCAGCGATAGAATAATTGATATTGCGGTGAAATATGGATATGAATCTCAGGATTCCTTTACCCGCGCGTTTAAGAGCTTTCACGGAATTTTGCCGTCAAAAGTCAGACATGAGCCCGTCAGGCTGAAGTCCTGTCCAAAACTCTCCGTTCAAATAACAATGAGAGGAGAACATCACATGAGCTATCAGATAGAACAGTGGCCGGCCATTAAAGTCGCGGGAATCAGGAGGCGGATAAAAACGGATCAGGCTTTCGGGCAAATCCCGCAAATGTGGGATACTGCCTGGAAAGATGGAACGATGAACCTGCTGACGGATCTTTTCCGGAAGACGGATTACAGACCCGCCGGCTTTATCGGAATGTCAATTGGCGGGAAGCAGGAGAATTCCGAAGAGATGGATTATATCATAGGTGTGACAAACCATGTGGAGGCTGAAGGCTGCATACATGTTCCTGCGCCAGATGGCATGGATGAAATTCAGGTGAAATCCGCGACATGGGCAGTACTTGAGGCCAATGGCCGGCTTCCGGATGCGGTGCAGAACATATATCGGCAGTTTTATACCGAGTGGCTGCCAAATTCAGGGTATCAGCTGGAGGATCTGCCGATTATGGAGTGTTATATGCAGGAAGGGCGGCAGGAGGTCTGGATTGCAGTAAAAAAAGAGTGAAAAACAGCTGCAATGAAAATCAATCCTTCCGCTCATGCCGGCACTTCCTGCGATACTCCACCGGGGTCAGCCCATGGACTGCCTTGAATGCGGCGGAAAACTTACTCTGATTCGTATAACCCAGGGAAGCCGCGATATCGGCCACGGTGCTGCCGGTGGTCAGAAGCAGAGCGGAGGCCCGCTCCATGCGCTCCCTTCTTAAGTAGTCCTTGATGGTCGTGCTGTAGACCTGCTTGAAGTTGCTTTTCAAGGAGGTTGGGCTGATGCAGAATTCCTTTGCCAGCTGATCGATCGTTATATTTTCCTGGAGGTTCTGCGTGATCCGGCGCTGTACCTGCCGGATAATGTCGATCTGATTCTTGGTGACACGGTCCAGGGCGCGTTCCTGTTCCGGATCGATCATGCTCAGGAACAGGAGGAGTTCCAGAACCTTGATCTTATAATAATCATGGCGGAACTCCTGAGGAATCTGATACAGTTCGCCAAATATATGATCGATCTGCCGGTTGGCACGGATTGCAAGGAAGTGACTGCCGGGGCAGAATCTGTCGCCGAATTCCTGCAGCCGCAGTTTTTCATTGTCCAGAAGCGGGGGCATATGGTCTTTTAGAATCCCCAGATCCAGCACAATCGTGATCCCTAAGTAACGGCCCGTGGGAAAGTAGAGGCCGGGAGTGCCATCCTCCATGCGGGTAATACATAAATCGCCCTCGCCCAGGTAAAGGTAATCGCCGCAGAGCCACTGGCATTCTTCGCGGCCCTGGTAGCAGTAATTTATTTCAAGCAGTTCGCTCTCTGTCTTCAGGCTGCTGTCACAGTAAACCATGGAAAAGTCATTATAGATCAGTTCGATTCCCGGAAATATGGTAAATACATCCATACTTCCGGGATTTTCGCGGTTCCCATACTGGTACTGGACATGCAGATCGGAGAAAACCTGCGGGGCCAGCGGCTTTTGATTATAATAGATCTGATAGCGCGGTTTTGTTAGTTCATCCATCGGAAAGCCTCCTCGTCTGTTTACCGCTATTGTAACACAGTTGGAAGAAATATTCTGCTTCGAAATAAAAAACGTCAGATTCCGGTGAACAGAGTGACGGTCTGATAGACAAGGAACGTGAGTCCCCATGCCACAAGCAGCTGAAATGCGGCGGTCTTCCCCATGCTCCGGGCGCTTCCGGTTTCCTTTTTCACCGTCGCTAAGGTGGCGGCGCACGGGATATACAACAGGCAGAAGAGCATCATGCAGAACGCGTTCAGCGGTCCGAAGCCTATGAAAGACAGCTGGCCGTTCAGTGCAGCCATTTCTCCGGCGGTCTTCGTCCCCTGGATTCCGAAGAGGACAATAAAGCTGGAAACCACCACCTCTTTTACGGAAATACCCGCGATCAGCGCCACGACAATCTGCCAGAAGCCAAGGCCGACCGGAGCCAGCAGCGGAACCAGCAGAGAACCGAGCTTCGCCCCGAAGCTGGCCGCCATATCCGAAGTATACCCCTGTGGACCAAAGTTTAAAATAAACCAGATAATAATAGAAGCTACAAATATGGTGGTACCGGCTTTTGTCAGGTAGTCCTTTACCTTTTCCCAGACGTAGATGCACACGGTCCTGGCGCTGGGGAGCTTGTATTCCGGCAGTTCGATCAGCAGAAGATCTTCATTCTTTTTCCGGTCCATCTTATGCAGGAGAAATGCCGACGCAATCGCAACGGCGATTCCGATCAGATACATGCAGTAAGATACCAGCATGGCGTGGTCCGGGAAGAACAGTTCAGAGAACAGGAGGTAAATGGGAAGTCTCGCACTGCAGGACATAAACGGGGTGATCAGCATGATGCGGTACCGGTCTTTCGGATCCTCTAACACTCTGGACGCCATGAGGGCGGGAACGGTACACCCGAAGCCGAGCACCATGGGAATAAATGCGCGTCCGGACAAACCCAGCCGTCCCATGATTCCGTTCATGACGTAAGCGACTCGGGACATATAGCCGCTGTCCTCCAGAAATGCCAGCGCCAGAAACAGAATGAAGATATTGGGCAGAAAAGAGAGGATACCGCCCACTCCGGCCATGATTCCGTCAACAACGAGGGAAATCATCATGGGATTTGTGTGAAGAGAGGCCAGTACCGACGCCGCGGCATCAGAGCTCCATCCGACAAATGCTTCCAGATAGCCTTTCAGCCAGTCTCCAATGGTAAACGTCAAAAAAAATACCAGCGCCATAATACACAGGAAGGCCGGAATCGCCAGAAGGTTATGCAGGAGAATTCCGTCCACACGCGCGGTGAGAGCGGACTGCTTCTCTCTGTTTACCAGAACCTCCTGTATGATTTCCTCGATAAAATCATATTTCTGGTTGATGATGTCGCTCTCATAGCTACGGTCCAGGATATCAGGAAGATTCACCGGATATTTTTCTGTGATTTCCTGGTCCTGTTCCAGAAGCTTCAGGGCGTGCCAGCGATAGTTTTCCATCTGCGGGTACCGCCGTTTTAACGCCAGGGTAATCCGGTCGATCCTGTTTTCCATGTCATCACTGTAGACGACGGCATACTGTGCGTGCTTTTCGCTCCGGGACAGGGAGATATGGTGGTGGATCAGCGGATCCGTACTCCTCTGGTCTCTATGATGGGCGATGGCATGAAGAAGGATGTCGAGCCCCGTGCGCTTTTGGGCGGAGACCGGGATCACCGGAATGCCCAGCATCTCCGGGAGACGGTGCAGATCGATCTCCATGCCGCGTTTTTCCACCACATCCATCATGTTCAGCGCCAGGATCACCGGCTTTCCCAGCTCCAGAAGCTGAAGCGTTAAATAAAGGTTCCGTTCCAGCGAGGACGCATCCGCCACATCAACCACTACGTCCACGTCATCACTTAAGATATACTGGCGCGACACCTGTTCCTCCATGGTGTAGGAGGTCAGGCTGTAGGTACCCGGCAGATCCACCAGACGATAGGTATGGTTGTGATACTGCATGGCGCCCTCTACCTTTTCCACGGTGACGCCGGGCCAGTTGGCGACTTTCAGATTTGCCCCGGTAAATGCGTTGAACAGCGTTGTCTTTCCGCAGTTGGGGTTGCCGATAAAACCAACAGTCATTTCTTTTTCCATATTTAAGACACCTCCCTGACCTGAATCAGCGAAGTGATCCTGCGTCCCACTGCAAAGCGGGTGCCCCGCAGCAGAATGACAGCGGTTCCGCTTCTTTTCTTATGAATCAATGACAGCTTTGCCCCGGCAGTCATGCCGAGCGCTTCCATACGTTTTTCCAGCTTCAGCGGAAGATCAGACCGCATCACCTGGTAGGTCTGTCCAGGATTTCCGTTTTCCAATGTCATATGTATCCCTCTTTTCTGTTTGGTGTGGAATTATGTAAGCTTATTTTTATTCTGGATTTGCGTAAGCCTCTTTTCCGGTTAGCTCCTTCTAACCAACCGGATTATATCACAGAGATATTTCTTCTGTACGCTCCCAAAAGACCTGAATAGAGCCCGAATGGACAAATTGGAGAGCCATACAAATCAAGATTCAGCAAAAAAAAATCAAATGGCTCCAAAAAGACAGCATTTTGATCCAAACGGACAGAAAATGGCTCTATCCATTGACGAATCGTTTGATCTATTATAGAATACAAATGAACATATGAACAAGTATTCATATGAAACAAAAATTGAAAGGGGATATTCCTTATGAAGAAAACATTTAAGCTGTTAGATTTAGACTGTGCACACTGTGCTGCGAAGATTGAGGGCGCTGTTAAGAAGATAAGCGGAGTTACAAATGTGGAGGTCAACTTCCTGAGCCAGAAGATGGTTCTGGAGGCAGCCGATGACCGGTTCCAGGAGATTGCGGAAGAAGCCGTAAAGCTGATAAAGAAAATAGAACCGGATGTAACCGTTAAGAAGATTTAATTGAGAATCACGTGTAAGCGAGAGACAATTGCATCTATAAAAGCGCGGCGGCACAGCATATTCCCGCCGCCGCAGACGAAGAGGGAAATGATATGACAAAAAAACAGAAAAAACAGTTATACCGGATTTTAGCGGCAGCAGCGATCTATCTGATTACCATGGCCCTTCCGTTAAGTCCAACGGGGAAACTGGCCGGATTCCTGCTGTGCTATGGGGTGATTGGATGGGATATCATCTGGAAGGCGGTTACGAATATTTTACACGGCCAGGTATTCGATGAGAACTTTCTGATGACGGTGGCGACCGTGGGTGCCATGTTCTTAGGCGAATACGCGGAGGGCGTCGCGGTCATGCTGTTCTACCAGGTGGGTGAACTGTTCCAGTCCTACGCGGTCAGCAAGTCGCGCCGGTCCATATCCGGGCTGATGGATATCCGGCCGGATTACGCAAATGTGGTGAGAGAAGACGGGATCGTGTCCGTCGATCCCGATGAGGTGGCTGTCGGCGAAGTGATCGTGGTAAAGCCGGGAGAGCGAGTACCGCTCGACGGAACCATTCTGGAAGGCCGTTCAGCCCTGAACACCTCGGCCCTGACCGGGGAATCCCTGCCAAGGGAGGTGGAACCGGGAGCCGATGTGATAAGCGGCTGCATCAATCAGAGCGGTACCTTAAAAATCCTGGTATCGAAACCATACGGCGAGTCCACCGTGGCCAAAATTCTCGATCTGGTGGAAAATGCCAGCAGCAAGAAGTCGAAATCCGAGGCATTTATCACCAGATTTGCAAGATACTATACGCCGGCCGTTGTAGCTGCGGCAGTGCTTCTTGCAGTCCTTCCTCCGCTCCTGACAGGACAGCCGTTCGCGGTCTGGATTGAGCGGGCGCTGACCTTCCTGGTTATTTCATGTCCCTGTGCACTGGTTATCTCCGTACCGCTCAGTTTCTTCGGCGGAATCGGCGGCGCTTCCAAATGCGGCGTTCTGATCAAAGGCAGCAACTATCTGGAAGCGCTTGCTAGAACAGAGACGGTTGTCTTTGATAAGACGGGTACGCTGACAAAAGGCTCGTTTGCAGTCAGCGGGTGCTACCCGGAAAAGATTACGAAGGAGAAGCTTCTGGAGCTGGCCGCTTACGCGGAAAAGGATTCCAACCATCCGATCTCGAAATCCATTGTAAATGCGTATGGAAAAGAACTGAATGCCTCCAGAGTGGCTGACGTTCAGGAGATTGCCGGCCATGGAATCTCCATATCCTTAGACGGAAAGACCGTACTGGCTGGCAACAGCAAGCTGATGAATCTAAATCACATCAAATTCAAACCGGTGAGAGAGACGGGAACGGTTGTCTACGTGGCTGAGGACGGAATCAGCAGGGGAGCCATCCTGATCGAGGATGAAGTGAAGGAGGATGCGGCCTTTGCGATCCGGGAACTGAAACAGTCGGGAATCCGGAAGACTGTCATGCTGACGGGCGACGCAAAGGCCGTGGGCGAGAATGTAGCGCAGCGGCTGGGCCTGGATGAAGTGTATACAGAGCTGCTTCCCGCGGATAAGGTAAGCCATATGGAGCAGCTGCTGTCTCAGACCAGTGAAAAAGGAAAGCTGGCATTTGTGGGCGACGGCATCAACGATGCTCCGGTTCTGGCCCGTGCCGATATCGGCATTGCCATGGGCGGACTCGGCTCCGATGCGGCCATTGAAGCGGCTGATGTGGTCATTATGACAGATGAGCCGTCCAAGATCGCGGCGGCCATGAGAATATCCAGAAAGACTTTGCGCATCGTTCACCAGAATATAGTCTTTGCGCTGGGAGTCAAGGCGATCGTGCTGATCCTGGGAGCCATCGGATTTGCCAGCATGTGGGCGGCGGTATTTGCGGATGTGGGTGTCTCCGTTATTGCCATCTTAAATGCAGTCCGGGCTCTCCAGGTAACGAAAGACGACAGAGTCGGTAATGGGAAAGCGTTTCAGAAAACAGCAGAGGTATAGAGATTACAAACAAGCAGCCTGGTGATAAGCCGGGCTGTTTTTTGTAACTCCTTTTTCATACAACCAGCAAGTGTAAATAAGTTGTAATACGAGGCCGAATCTGATAAAATGAAGTACAGTATGAGGGAAGACCAGGGGACCGGAGTTGGTGAGAAAACCGCCGGGTTACTATTTGAAGCTGGGGGATAAGGCGAATGGCGGAACACTTTAGGGATATAGAGAAGATTCAGGATATACTGCATGAGGCCCAGACCGGTCTGTGGGCGATAGAATTGGAAGAGGGACGGGAACCGAGAATGTACGCGGATAAGGCCATGCTGGAGCTTCTTGGCTTTACCGGCGAGCCGTCTCCGGAGGAGTGTTACCGGGGCTGGTATGACCGGATCGATGTAGATTACTATCCCATGGTCCAGGACGTGGTCCGTCGGATGTGTGCCGATGAGAGGGCCGAGGTGGAGTATCCGTGGCACCACCCGTTATGGGGGCAGATTTATGTGCGCTGCGGCGGGATCAGAGATAAGAACTATAAAGGGGGCACCTGTCTGCTGGGATACCACCAGAATATCACCAACACGGTTATGCTGAAGCAGGAGTATGATACCATATTGGAGAAACTGAATGAGAATTTTAAGGGGATCATCCTCTGTAACCTCCATACCGGTGAATATAGAATCATAAAAGCCACTGATCAGCTGGAAGCGTTTGGCGAAGGGGCGGCGGATTTTGAGACATTTTTCCGTAACTATGCAGAACGTGAGATCGTACGGCAAAACCGTGAACTGTTTCTGAATGCCGTCAATCCCGAGTATATCCGAAAAAGATTTCATGCGGACAGTTCCGGCGTGGAAGCGATTTACAGGACGAAGGAAAAACGGTGGCGGAGAATCAAGGTGGTGCCCCTAAAGCAGTACTCCGAGGAATATCCCTGGGTTATCGCAGCCATGGAAGAGCAGGATGGCGAGATGGAAAAACGGATCGATCAGGCCAGCGCACAGGTTGCGGTGTCTCAGATTTATACGCTGCTCATCAGTGTGGACTGCGAAAAGGCAGGGTATAACTGCATTTACTATTCGGGAGAACTGTTAAAGCTTACCAGACGAGGACGGTATCCGGATTTCCGGGAGCAGGCTGTGAAAAATATGCCGGAGGAAGACCGGAGGGAGTTTGAACGCATTTTTGATGCGGAAAATTATGGCGCCGGTGAATACAGGGAAGGTATGCTGCACATGTACGATCAGGAGGGCAGACTGCATGCTTACAGCTATTATTCCGCCCTCATCAGTCAGAATTATGAAGACAGGATTCTTCTGACCGTGAGAAATGTGGATGATAAGTATGAGATTCAGAGACGGGAAGCCATCCTGGCCAATCTGTGCGAGTGCTACTATTCCATCTACCTGTTCGACTATGTGAACAACACGGAGGAGGCGATCTGGCAGGAGGACTTCATTCAAAAAAACAGAGAGTTCCCCAAAGGGGCGCTCGATGTCTATTATGAGAAGTTTGTGAAATACTACGTCTACCCGGAAGATCAGGAGAAAATGCGCAGAGCCGAGAGTATTGATTTCCTGCGTCAGACCCTGTCGGCGGAGCAGCCAGTCTACGAAGTCGATTTCCGAAGACTCTATCCGGATTGTATCCGATGGGTCCGCGCCCGGTTCAGCATTGCGGAAATTCAGGATGGTGTTATCACCAGGGTTATTTTTGCCAACATGGACATCAACGAGCAGAAGCTGACGGAATTAAAGGAAGAGCAGCAAAAGAAACTGTATTTCGAATCTCAGAATATCATTAAGGGACTTTCCGCTTTCTACCACTCTGTTTTCTACGTGGACCTGGTGGAAGAGACCTTTCAGACCTTCGTCATCCGGGAGGATGTTGCAGAGCGGCTGAACCATTCAGATGAGTATGGGGCGCTGTTTGAAATCTACCATGAACATCTGATTCATGAGGAGGACAAGGAACGTTTTAAGCAGGAAATGTGTCTGACGGCGATTAAGAAACGGGTGCAGGAAGGCGAGACGATCTATAATTTGGAGTATCGCAGGGATTACAGCGGTTACTATGGCTGGATGCGGATTCACATCATCCTGGCAGAGAGCAGGAACGGGGCTCCGATCAAGATTATTTTAGCCTCTCACAATGTTGAGAAGGAAAAGGAGCAGGAGGCGCAGAGCCAGCAGGCGCTGTTTGCAGCGTATGAGGCAGCCAGGAATGCCAACGAGGCCAAGAGTAATTTCATGGCGCAGATGTCTCATGATATCCGGACACCGATGAACGCCATAATCGGAATGACGGCGATCGCCATGGGACAGGCAGATCATAAAGAACGCGTGAAGGACTGTCTTCAGAAAATCAGTCTTTCCAGCAGCCATCTGCTGCATCTGATTAACGAGGTCCTGGATATGTCCAAGATCGAGAGAGGGCAGATCACGCTGACCGAAGCGCCGTTTTCTTTAAAAGGCCTGTTCCACGAGATCGGCAGCATCGTCTATAATGAATCGATGGAAAAGGGACAGACCCTGCATTTCCTGACAGATGATATCATCCATGACAATCTCCTGGGAGATGCCGGCAAGATCCGCCAGGTCCTGATCAATCTCATCAACAATGCCATCAAATATACTCCCCACGGAGGCACAATTACTGTCACTTCCAAGGAGATGATGTCGGGAATTCCGGGGGTGGGAGGCTTTGTATTTACGGTTGAGGACAATGGGATCGGCATCAGCGAGGAGTTCCTGGATCATATATTTGTTCCGTTTGCCCGGGAGGAGAACTGCCATGTGAGAAAGGTTCAGGGCACTGGTCTTGGTATGTCCATCTCTCACGGCATCGTGACGGCCATGCAGGGAAGTATCCGGGTGGAAAGCAAACAGGGCGCGGGCAGCCGCTTTATTGTCACACTTACCATCAGGACCTTGGAAGAGGAAGACGACGAGGCGGCAGTCCTGCGGGCACTTTCAGGCAATACCGGGAGAAAGCTGGAGACGTGTCTCCAGGGACTGCGGCTTCTGCTGGTGGAAGATAATGAACTGAATATGGAAATCGCGGAGACGCTGCTTCGGGACGCGGGCTTTATCGTGGACAGGGCGGAGAACGGGTATGAGGCGCTAAAGCTCTTTAACGACTCAGAGCCGGGGACGTACGACGCGATTCTCATGGATCTGCAGATGCCGGTGATGGACGGATATACGGCGGCTTGTGAGATCCGCGGCAGCGGCCATCCGGAGGCGGAGACTGTTCCGATCATCGCATTGACTGCCAATGCATTTGCAGAGGATATCTCGAAGGTGATGGCCGCGGGAATGAACGATCACGTCACAAAACCGATTGATTTTGACCGTCTGCTGGCAGCGCTTCAGAAATGTATATGCCGTTAAAACTCCCTTTTCTTGTGTGTTTCCCGTTCGTGTGGTATAATTGTCCGGGTATTTTATGGTTGAAGTGAACTTGACAGGGGAAAAAGGAGAAGAATTTTGGTTGAAAATGCAGATTTGATTTGCAATCTGGTTTACGATTACTATGAGACAAGAATCCTTTTGGGGGCTTGCCGATATGGGGAGAACTTACCGGCGATTCCCAGGATAGGCGGGAGTTTTCAGATGGCTCCCCGGACCGTGCGCGCTGCGCTTTCCCGGCTGGAAAAAAACGGATATATCGAGGTCAGCCCCAGAAAAACGGCAAAGGTGATCTATCAGGCCAGTGCAGACCAGATAAAAGAGAACGCCGCGCTGTATTTTGTGCCAAGATGCAGCGGGATCATAGACTTTTGTCAGGCCGGTAAGCTTCTGATTGAGCCGGTCTGGGAGTATGCACAGAAAAGCTATGACAAGGAATCCTGGGACCGGTTAAAGGAAAACATGGCAAAGCTGAAGAACGTGGATTTGTCCATATCCACCAGGATGCATATTCAGGTTTTTTCAGACCTGGGAAATAAACTGATTTTGAATTTTTACTGGGAGCTGCTGCGCTACATTCGATTTCCGTATCTGGCCAATCACGGGATGCACGAGGAAAGAGACAGGGAACTCCTGGCTGACGGGAGGGAGCAGGAACTGGAGTTTATGAATGCGGCATTTGAAGGTGACTTTGCTGCCTGCATCAGCCAGCTTCTGGCCTTCTGCGCAGAGATGGATGGGGAGTACGGCCGGACGGAAAAGGTTCCTTTTTACTGGAACATATACTGGCAGCGGCCGCAGCTGTGCTATACCATGGCTTCGCGCATCATAACTGAGATTATAAAAGGAACGTATCCGGTGGGAGGGACTCTTCCGTCCATGCCGGTTATGTCAAAGCAGCTGAATGTATCGTACCGTACCCTTCGCCGGACTCTCTGTATTCTGGACAGCCTGAGTATTATCCGCTTACATCAGGGAAAAGTCTCGGACGTCTGCGAAGATATTGAACAGATCGATTTCCAGCGCCCGGAAGTGAAGGAAGGATTCCGGCTTTACAGGGAAAGCCTTCAGTTTATGGCATTGACGGTCCGTCCAGTCTTCCTGTATACTCTGGAGCATGTAGAGAAGGAAGATCTTGAGAAGCTGAGACATGGATTTATACAGCTGCTGAATGAGAATCAGAGCGAGCGGTGTTTTAAGCTGGCGCTGGAATTTATCGTCGAACGGTGTCCGTCAGCCGCGGTCCGGGAGTGCTATACCAGGCTGGCCGAATTCCTGGTCTGGGGATATCCGTTTGCATTATACCGGATCAGAAAGCAGCATCTCCACAAAGAATACACACAGATGGTCAGGAAATCAGCCGAATTATTGGAGAATGACGATTGGGAGGGGTATGCGGACAGCTGGAAGGCGTTGATGGAATATGAACAGAAAAGAGCGGAAAAGATACTGGCGGATTATCAGGAGCAGGGGCGCATGGTTCTATAGAACCTATGCGTCCCTGTTCGTTCTTTTACTTTTCATTTCTGCTTTTTTGCAGGAAAGACGGCCTCTTACATATTGTCCGCTACTTTGTTTTATGCTATACTCAATTTAAATACTCTGTCCATATAGGGAGCAGTGTGAACGAGCGGTGGACCGGGTGGGATAATTTTAAACTATATCAGGCGTTATCGGCCGGTTATGACAGGTGGGGAGTGATACGGCCGCTGGCCAGAGTCAGGGAGGCGGAGAAGATGGGAAATCATCAGAAAAAAGAATTATTGGAGGAACTCCGTGAAGCCGCGCACTGTGACTGTATTTCCGATCTGCGCGGTCCGGAACGATCCGTTGAACATCTGGTGAAGAGGGCAGAGGAACTGTTGAAAACGGGGGATTATGCCCTGAAGGAATGGACGGATGCGGTACAGTATATTACCGGCTGCTCCTGGAGCTTTCATGATAAAGAAGAGGCGGCTGGATACTTGAAAAGCTTTTTCAGTTGAGGTTCTTAAGCAGCCGAAAACCAGCGATAAAAGGCTGAAGACGGTTTCAAAAGAAAGTGACAGAAGCGGCCGGATACGATATAATAACAGACAGAAGCGACATCAACGTTCTGACTATATACTTTGGAGGGAAAAATCATGAAATTCATATTTGCAACGCTGCACGTTAAGAATTTGGAAGAGTCCATTCAGTTTTATGAAAACGTAGTGGGGATGAAGCTGGCACGCCGATTTCCTGGCGGCCCCCACACGGAGATCGCATTTATGGCAGATGGTCCGGCGGAGATTGAATTAATCTGTAATACGGAGGCAGAGCCTGTTGTATACGGAGAATGTCCGTCACTGGGGCTTTCCGTGGAAGATCTGGACCAGGCGATGGAGCACATGAAAAAACAGGGCGTGGAGATCGTCAGCGGACCATTCCAGCCGAACCCCAATACCCGCTTTTTTTTCATCCACGATCCGGATGGCGTGAATCTTGAGATCATCGAAAAGAAGTAGGAAGAAGCCGTTTACCAGAAGGAGAGGTTTCAATATGAACGAAGTAATGGAATTCCCAGACAGAGAACACTTCCGGAAATGGCTGGAAGCCAACTGCCTGTCGAGCGAAGGCGTGTGGCTGCTGTTTGGCAAGTCAGGCGGCCCCAAAACGGTGAAGGCGGGGGAAGCTCTCGAAGAAGCCCTTTGTTTTGGCTGGATTGATGGGCAGATGCAGAGTATCGACGATCAAACCTATAAAAAGTATTTTTCTCTGCGCAGAGCGAACTGCAAGTGGTCGGAGAAAAATAAGAAGCTGACGGAGGCCCTCGAAAAACAGGGGCTGATGACTGATTACGGCAGATTGAAAATCGAGGAGGCCAGGAAAAACGGTCAGTGGGACGCCCCTAAGCCTCAGCCGGTTACAGAGGAGCAGATTGCTTCCTTAGCGGCCGCTCTCCAGACGTTTGAACCGGCCTGTACGAATTTTCAGGCGATGTCCTTATCCGTGAAAAAGACGTATACGAAAGCATTTCTGGACCCCAAAACCGAGGAGGGGCGGGCAAAGCGTCTCTCATGGATTGTGGATCGGCTCAATAAGAATCTAAAACCGATGTGATGATCCATAACCGCTCCGGACAGGGCAGGAGTGAGGCTGAAAGGCGGACTGCAAATGAATGGCTTTTTCCTGATAATCCCGTTTATCCTGATACGATTTGGCCTCCTGGCGCGATTCAGCAGCGAGGCAGTAAAACGCGCAGCCCATTTCGCCCCATTGTCGGGGAATGAAGTGTTTGCATATTGGGTCTACCAGATATCCAATGCCGCGATCTTTGTGTACTTATGTTTTCTCAGGGTGAAACCGGAGGTCTCCTGGCAGTTCTTTTCAGGAGCGGCGGTTTATCTGCTGGGATTGGCATTGTGCGCAGCCACAATCAAAGATTTTGCATCCCCATCCGAAGGCGGAATCAATCAGAACGGACTCTACCGTTTTTCACGCAATCCGATGTACCTGTCGTATTTTCTGTATTTTATCGGCTGTGTGATACTGACCCGGTCTGTAATTCTGTGCGGCATTGTCATTGTATTCCAGATCGCCTCTCATTGGATCATTCTCTCAGAAGAGCGGTGGTGTATGGACACGTTCGGTGATGCGTACCGGCAGTACATGAAGACGGTCAGACGTTATATTTGACGTTTTAAGACGGGATAAATCTGGAGTCTGCGGCGTGAGCCTGTATGAGGAGAGAAGGAGCGGTCCGCTGCTGTCAGCGGTCCGCTCCTTCTTTCTGCACTTTTTCGTTCATCTGCATCACACGCTTTTTTATGGTCCAGTATTGCGACAGCCAGATGACAAAGTAGATATCAAAGAATATTCCGAAATACAGGATGCCTCCGAAAACACTGTATCTCAGCTGATTTCAACCGATTTTCGACAGATGGTCGTTTTGACACCATAGATGGCAGAAGAGCGTATGAAAATACCTCTTTCTGAAATAAATTTAAAAATAAGACAGTTGTAGTATTGACATTCTCGTAAGACAGGAGTAGTATATGGGTATGGATACTACTCCTGTCTTATAAATGAAAGGAAAAGAGGTGAATCAAATGGATATGAAACTGGTTGACAGTGAAATAAAGGTTATGGACGTTCTCTGGAAAGAGGGCGACAGCATGGCAAAGCACGTTGCCGATGTGATGAAAGAGCGGTACGGCTGGAATGTCAATACCACCTATACACTGTTAAAGCGGTGCATCAAAAAAGGGGCCGTGGAACGGACCGATCCCAACTTTGTCTGCCATGCGCTTATTAAACAGGAACAGGTGCAGGCACAGGAAACAGACGAACTGCTGCATAAGGTTTTCGACGGCTCGGTGGATAAGCTGTTTGCATCTCTGCTGGGCAGAAGGAATCTGACTGCGGAACAGGTGGAGAAGCTGAAAGAGATGGTCGAGGAGCTGGGGGAGGATGGAGCATGAGCCTGATTCAAATGAGTATTTCTGCTGCAGTGATGATCTTTGTTATAACCGCCATTCGGGCGATTTCCATCAACCGGCTGCCTAAAAAGACGTTCCTTGCCTTATGGGGGCTTGTCCTGGTGCGGCTGCTGGTGCCATTTACCTGGCCTTCGCCGTTCAGCGTCTACTCCCTGGCAAAGTATTCTGGAGCAGGACAGATCGGCGGCGTTCCAATCGCAAACGTGCTGCCCGTTATCCCGGTCACCGCCGCGCCGGATGCTGTACAAAATACTGCCGCGGTCGTGGGGCTGACACCAGGGGGCTGGATCTGGGGCATCGGACTGGTGTTTTGCACGCTGTATTTTGCCATAGCTTATATCAGATGCCGCTTCGAGTTCATGACTTCCCAGCTGGTGGTAAACGAATTTACGGTCCGATGGCTGGCAGAACATAAGTGCAGACGTTCCATTGCAATTCGCCAGACCAGCGGTATAACGGCTCCGCTTACCTATGGAATCTTCCGGCCTGTCATATTAATGCCGGCAGAAACGGACTGGACAGATTCGAAAAAGTTACAATACGTCCTCGCACACGAGTACGTGCATATCCGGCGT
The DNA here is from genome assembly GCF_014288035.1 of Hungatella sp. L36. Lineage (NCBI taxonomy): Bacteria > Bacillati > Bacillota > Clostridia > Lachnospirales > Lachnospiraceae > Hungatella > Hungatella sp. L36. The sequence continues at coordinate 17,557 of NZ_JACOPC010000002.1, forward strand.
TTTGATGGAGCGGCGAAGATTTTACTGACTGCCGCACTGTGTATTCACTGGTTTAATCCCCTGGTGTGGATCATGTATACATTAGCAAATCGGGATCTGGAACTGTCCTGCGACGAACGAGTTGTGCGGATGTTCGGAGAAACCATGAAATCAGCCTATGCGCTTACGCTGATTGACATGGAGGAAAAGAAGAGCGGACTTACCCCGTTATGCAACCATTTCAGCAAAAATGCAATTGAAGAAAGGATAGAAGCAATTATGAAGATAAAAAAGACAACGGTTTGTTCCATGATCATCGCCTGCGCTGTTGTGGCTGTTGTGGGAAGTTCGTTTGCCACCTCTGCTGCCGCAGCAGGAATTCCGGATGATTTCATATACATTAAAGAAGATATTGCAGTCAGGTTCGTGCCCGACCCATCTGTTTATGCGAAGTATTCCTCCTTTGGCGTTACGATATCGAATGATGGCACATCACTTCTCTACAAGGGACAGAAAATAAGGCTTTTCAATGATCCGTATTCTGATGGAACTTTCTATTATGATGAGAACGGCACAGTGAATCTGGCGGCTGTACGCAGTTCAGCCGGAGAAATCACTGGTGTGAGCGCAATATCCGAGAAGGAAGCACAGGAATACTACTACGTATTTTTTGCAGATGAGACCAGGGACTCCAATCCGGAGCCTCTGGAAAACGGAAAGAAATATAATATGTATTACGGCGCTTACGGAATAACGTTTCGTGCGGATGAAAACGCCGTGTACTATAATGGACAGAAAGTGAGATTGTTTGTTGATGAGACTGACGGCTGGTACCCTGCGTTTTGGGTGGATGAGACCGGAACGGCTGATCTGGCAGTCGTGCGGGACTCGGCCGGACAGATTACTGGCATAAAATCTATTTCAAAGGAAGAGGCACAGAACTATCTTAAGAACACGGAGGCAGATGCAGGGGATAGGAAGAAATCGTATGATTAAAAAAGCAAAAATCAATGAGTTACAGGCAGAGCACAAATGCACCAATGCGAAGTATGAGTACCATAAGAGGCCATTCGTTTCGAGAGGCGAGGCCAGTCAGTGCGTGGTGAATATTTACCACATTCCTCCGATGAAATCCGCCTACCCGTACCATTACCACTGTAAAAATGAAGAAACGTTTTATATTATCAGCGGCAGCGGAACGTTAAAAACGCCGGAAGGGGAGATGGCGGTAGAAGCGGGAGACTTACTGTTCTTCCCCGCGGATGCCGGCGGCGCCCATAAGCTTACCAATACCTCCCCTGCGGAAATGCTGACGTATATCGATTTTGATACCAACAATGATGTTGAGGCCGTCATTTATCCGGATTCAAATAAGATCGGGATCTGGGGGAGCGGGACGAACAAGGTGTTTCAGGTGGAGGATGAGGTTGATTATTACGATGGGGAGTAGGAAGTATGTATATCAGTCTGGATCATCTGCCGGAAGGAAAGGTGTGAGACAGACAGGTATAACAGGGAAAGCGGAGCCGCGGCTCCGCTTTCCCTGTTATGCCTATACGGCTGTCTGTGCGAACTGGCTGTTATAGATGTCCGCATAGGTTCCATTGAGAAGCAGCAGTTCTTTATGGGTTCCGGTTTCTACGATATCACCGTCGTCCATGACCAGAATACGGTCGGCATCGTAGATGGTGGAGAGTCTGTGGGCCACTACAAAGCTGGTGCGTCCCTTGAGCAGATGCTTCATGGCCTTTTGGATCGTCAGCTCTGTCCGGCTGTCGACACTGGAGGTCGCCTCATCGAGTATGAGGATTTCCGGGTCGGATACAAAGGCACATGCAATGGTGATAAGCTGGCGCTGCCCCTGGGAGATATTTCCCGCGTCCTCACCCAGAACGGTTTGATAGCCGTCAGGCAGCTGTTGAATGAAGTCGTCGGCATAGGCAGCGCGGGCTGCTGCGAAGATCTGCTCGTCGGTGGCCGATTCATTTCCGTATTTGATATTGTCATAGATGGTACCGGAAAACAGCCAGGTGTCCTGCAGGACCATTCCGATGCGGGATCGGAGCTCGTGGGGCGTCTCACTACGGATATCTTTGCCGTCAATGCGCAGAGATCCGCTCCGGATCTCATAAAACCGCTCCAGCAAATGGATGAGCGTGGTCTTTCCTGCTCCGGTGCGGCCGACGATGGCGACCATCTGCCCTTCGTCCACCGCCATGCTGAAATCCTTCAGTAGCGGCGCTTCGGTGTAGCCGAACTCGACATGATCGAATACCACCTTGGCCGTATCATCCGTGTGGTCCGGGAATTCACACTCATAATCCACGGTTTCCTCTGCGTCCAGCATCTCAAACACCCGCTCGGCGGAGGCCACCATGGAGATCACATTGGTCCAGATCTGTGCAAGCTGCATCAGCGGACTGGAAAACTGGGAGGAGTACTGTAAAAATGCCTGAATGTCGCCGATCGTGATCGCGCCGGACACCACACGGAAGCAGCCGGCTGCGGCAATCAGCACATAGACGATATTCTGTACCAGCAGCATGCCCGGCATGGAGAGGCCGCCGATGAAACGCGCCTTCCAGCCTGTGCTGTACATATCCCGGTTTATTTCATCAAAGGCATCCAGGGCGTTGTCCTCGCCGTTGAAGGTTTTAATCACGGAAAATCCCTGATAGCTTTCCTCAATCTGGCTGTTAAGCCTGCCAAGAGAGGAAAAATAGTCGGTACTGTATCTCTTTGCCTTCGGAGAGATAAACTTCATCACGAGAAGGCTTCCGGGGAGTGTGATACAGGCCAGCAGCGTGAGAAACGGGCTGATGGAGAGCATCATCCAGAGCACTCCGGCCACCAGCACAGCGCTGGAGAGCAGGCTTACCAGACTCTGCTGTAAATTAGTGACAATGTTATCTACATCGTTGACGGCCACGCTCATCAGCTCGCCGTTGGGATGCTTGTCAAAATAGGATACGGGAACACGGTTCATTTTTGCTTTCAGCTCATTTCGCATGGCATGTGTGGTTTTCTGTGAAATTACTGTCATGATATACTGCTGCAGGAAGGAAGTGACGAACACTCCGGCATACAGCGCTCCGACGGTACAGAGAATCGCTCCCAGCGCGTGGAAGTCTACGCCGGTTCCCTGTGTGATGCCATGAAATATCAGGGTGGTGGCACTGCCCAGGAGTTTTGGGCTCAGCACCTGCATCACCGTGCCGGCTATAATAATAAGAAATGTAACGATAATCAGCGGGATGGATTTTTTCATATAGCCTGTCAGACGCCTGATGGTATTCCAGGTGTTTTCGGGCTTTTTCTGCGGAGCGCGGCTCATTTTATCTGCGCCGGATCCAGTTCTGTTGTTCATGGCCATATTACGCCACCTCCTTATATAATTGTGATTCGATGATCTGCCGGTATACGGAACAGCCGTCTTTTAGCTCTTCATGGGTGCCGAGTCCTGCCAGCATCCCGTTATCCAGAACGGCGATTAAATCGGCGTTCATGACGGTGGAAACGCGCTGGGCGACGATGACGGTGACGGCATCCCTGACTCTGCCGCGCATGGCGGACCGGATGGCGGCGTCAGTCTTAAAGTCCAGTGCGGAAAAGGAATCATCAAACACATAGACGTCGGCCTCTTTCAGAAGGGCACGGGCAATACAGAGCCGCTGTTTCTGTCCGCCGGAGAAGTTACCGCCCGCTTTTTCGACGATGCTGTCCAGCCCGAGATCCAGGCTGTGTATGAAGTCCGAGGCCTGCGCCATGTCCAGGGCGGCCCATATTTCCTCGTCGGTGGCGTCGGGTCTGCCTACCAGCAGATTGGAACGGATGGTGCCGAAAAAGAGTGTGGATGCCTGGGGAACGAAGCTTACCCGGTCATGCAGGACTTTTTGCGGAAGCTCTCTGACATCCGCTCCGTTCAGGCGGATCTGTCCCTTTTCCACGTCATAGAGCCTGGCGATTAAGCTGACCAGTGATGACTTGCCGTCGCCTGTTGAGCCGATGACAGCGAGGGTCTGGCCGCCGTGAACCGTAAGGCTGATGCCGGACAGGGTCTTCTTCTCGCCTCCGAAATAGCGGAAATCCACATTTTCAAAGGTCAGACTCTTCCCGCATGCCTGTGGAGCGGAACCGCTGGGGTCCTGGATGGACAGCGGCATCTCCAGAACCTCATGAATTCGTTTCGCCGAGGTCTGTCCTCTGGGAACCGCAAGAATTATCTGGGTCAGCATGGCAAACCCTGTCAGGATCTGGGCGCCGTAGCTGATGGCCGCGATGATGGAACCCACCTCCAGCGTGCCGTTTTCTGCACCTGCTCCGCCGGCCCACAGAATCAGGAGGGTGGAAAGGCTGAGCAGCAGACTGATGACAGGGAAAAAGAAACTCATGATGCCTCCGGCGGCGATGGATACTTTCACGTATTCACCGTTTATTTTGTGATACTTTTCAAATTCTGCATCCTCCCGGCAGAACGCCCGGATGACCTTGACACCGGTAAGACCTTCCTTAAAAGACAGATTTAACTGGTCCAGGAGCGTCTGCATCCTGGAATACAGGGGATTGGCCAGACAGGAGATGATGAGATAGGAGACGGCCAGAAATGGAATTGCACCGATAAAGATCAGTGCCAGCTCCGGTGAAAGCAGCCACGTCATGACGATGCCGCCGATCAGCTGCACCGGAGCGAGAATCAGAAATTTGAGACCCATCTCAATAAGGTTCTGTACCTGAGTGACGTCATTGGTGGTGCGGGTGATCAGGGAGGAGACACCGAATTTGTCGAATTCATTTTTAGAAAATGTCAGCGCTGTGTGGTATACATCCTCACGGAGTTCCTCGCCGGTTTTATAGGAAATTCTTGAAAACAGCAGAGTGTTTAACGCTGCTCCCACAAGGCTTGCTGCGGATACGGCGATCATAAAGCCGCCCTTCTGCCATATCCGGGATGTATCGCCGACAACGACACAGTTGTTCAGGATATCGGCGGTCAGATAGGGAAGATAGAGGGAACAGCTTATCTGCAGCAGCAGAAACAGAACGGCCAGCAGCGTCTTGGCTGGCGGCAGGCGTTTGATGATTTTAAACATAGAATACCCCTTCTTTCTACAGGTGTGGCGCCAAAAAAGGCGCAAAAAAAGAAAGGCACTGCCATTCCGCTGTTTTGGAAAGGCAGCGCCAATGCTTTGGGTGGACTGGTTCATTTGTTTGATGGTGCTTGTAATGTTTGATTAATTGTTATTCCATGGTATGGGGCCAATCACCGAAGTTCCCAGGCCGGCCGCCAGCGCCGCCCATGAAGCCGCCTGGGGCACCTGTGGCGAACCGCCGGAACATTTCGTCTCCCATGCGTTCCCGTGCGCCCCGCATCCACCATTCGCGTTCAGACTCATCGGCTTCGTCTTCCAGGTCTGCGGCGAGCGCGGTAATAAGGCGGTCTAAGTACTCACTGAGTGTGATCTTTTCGTCTTCCGAGAAGCATTCAAACACATCGTCGGAATTAACTTTTTTCTGCGGTTCGTTTTTTCCTTTCTCCGTCAGTTTGACGAGGATGACGCGGCGGTCCGCCTCAGATGGCTCTCGGCTGATATATCCCCCTTTTTCCATCTTTGCGAGCAGTTCGTTCAGGGAGGAGACCCGGATTCCTAAAAGATAGGAAAGGTCTTTGGTAGAGATGCCATCCTGCAGCTTCAGGATAGCCAGAATCCGTCCCTGGCCGCGGCTGGGATCGGCCATCGGCCCGTTTTCTGCCTGCGTGCGGTGCTGGTGCTTGTGCAGCAGCCATTGGAGCTTTGTGAATTTTTCATATAATTGTGTATTCGCTTCGTTCATAAGTAATACCTCCTTATCGGTACGTCGTGCCGGTACCTGTTCTAACGGTACCGTCTGAAACTATTATAACGGTACCGTTAGAAAAAGTCAAGAGGAAATTTACAGGTACCTGTAATAAAAATATCTATAAATATTTGCTTCTGGTAAAGACCGCCCAAAACATTTTTTATTGTCAGGAAGCAAAAGACGTTATACAATAAATGACAGAAGTATCCAGAAAATGGTAAAATGCAGCATGAAAATACGACGAGGAGGAAACAGCCATGTACCAGTTACTGATCGTAGACGATGAAGAAGATATCCGCCGCGGGATGGCCCGGGGGATTCCGTGGAATGAATGGGGCTTTGAAGTGGCGGGGCAGGCGGAGAATGGGGAAGAGGCTGTGCGCATTATTGGGGAAAAGCACCCGGATGTGGTGCTGTCCGATATTCGAATGCCGAAGATGGATGGGATCGAGCTGATGCAGTACCTCCACGAAAATAATCCGGAGATCAAGATCATCATTCTCAGCGGATACAACGATGTGGAGTATTTAAACATGGCCATCCGCAACCAGGTAACGGAGTATCTCTTAAAGCCCACGGATATCGATGAGTTTGAGACGCTGTTTCACCGGCTGAAGGAGAAGCTGGATGAAGAGGGGATCAGACGGCGGGAGCTGGAGTCGCTGAAGGTTTCGGCCATGCAGAATAAAGAACTGTCCTACGCCAGAGTTCTCAGTAATCTCCTGGACGGGTATGTGGGCGGAGAGGAAGAGTACGGCTGGAAGGAGGAGATGGAAGACGCCGGCATGAATTTTGACTGCTGTATGATGGCGGTGTTGGATGCCCAGCCTGTGGGAAATGGGGAGAGAGACGATCACTACCAGCTGAAGCAGCGGATTATCCGGTACTGCAACAGCCGGGAGATGGTCTGGGAGAAACATTTCTTCCTAAACCGGGACCGGAAGGTGGTAGGGATTATCACGCTGAAGGACGGCAGCGACGGGGAGCTGGAAGCCATAGGCCGCTGCATCAAAGAGATTCAGGGAGAGATCGGTGACATCTACGGCCTGGCCCTTCTGGCCGGATTGAGCGGCCTGTGCAGCAGCGAAGAAAAACTGCCTGAGATCTACGGGAACACGGGGAAGCATGTCTCTTCCATGGCGCCGGATCTGTCGGCGGGCCAGAAGAAGACCGGGATGCTGGTGACCTCCATTCGGGAGTATCTGGACCGGGAGTACTGCTCTAATCTCGTCTCACTGGAGGCTACGGCGGAACAATTCCGGAAAAATCCGGCCTACATATCGAAGGTATTTAAAAAAGAAACCGGATTTAATTTCAGCGATTATATCACACAGAAGCGGATGGCTCACAGCAAGCTGCTGCTGCGGGACATGTCACTAAAAATCTACGAGATCGCAGAGATGACCGGATACGCCGATGCTTCTAACTTCATTAAAGTATTTAAGAAGCACTGCGGCATGAGCCCGAATGAATACCGGGGACTCCACAACTGATGGAAACGAAAGGGACAGACAGGATGAGAGATTTGTGGAAACGGCTCAGTCATTATATGGACCGCGGCTTAAGACAGCAGCTGTTTTTCTATCTGGTGGTGGGGGTGCTTCTGCCCTTTACGGTGGTTGCGTCCGTGCTGTTTTTGAAGACGCGTATGGAAATGAAGAATCAGGCAATTGGAAATATCCGCCAGAGAGCCGACGCCATCGCCGCACAGGTAGACGAGCTGCTCTATAATGTGCAGCTGGTGTCCGATAAATTTGCCTACGACGCGGAGATCGAGGATTTCCTGGCCAGGGATTACGACAGGGCGACCATCGAAAAGCAGCGGGATATCTATGGACTGAACAACTACTTTCTGAAGACGGACCCGCTGGGGAAGAGCCAGCGGATCAGCGCCATCTACGGAAATAACAAGGAAGTATATAATTTCCTGGATCCCTATTTTCAGGGAGAGGATATCAAACGGATCATGATTGACATGGGAGCCGTGGACCGGACGAAGCTGTCCATGTTTCAGTGGCAGCCCCTGCGGAGTAATTTCCTCAGCAGGACGAAAAAAGGGGATGTGAGGACAGATCAGGTGATCACGTGTATGCGCCGGATTCTTCATCCATTTACCGGAACGTGGCTCTATACCCAGTTTTTTGTGCTGGAGGAGAATCAGGTCTACCAGCTTTATAAGACGTCGGCCGAGGAAATGAAGGGAACCGTCTACATCGTGGATGGCAGCGGCCGCCTGATCTCTTCGTCGGATCAGAATGCCGTCGAGACGTGCCGGATGCCGGGGCGGATCATGGAACTTGCAGAAGCGGCTGAGGAGGGCAGCCATCAGATTCAGTATAACGATGAGCCTTATATTACGGATTTGAGTCCGTTAAATAACGCGGACTGGCAGATCTTTACCGTGGTTCCCTTAAATGCGGCCACCGAGCCCATCGACCGCCTGTTCAAGGAGATTATTGCGGCCATGGTGGTCTGTGTGACTGCATGTATCGCCATCATCAACTGGATCTCCAGGCGATTTCTTCAGCCGGTGGAGGTGCTGGACGCTTCCATGAAGGAGGTATACGACGGCAATCTGGAGGCCTACGTGGAACCGGAGGCGTACCAGGGGGAGATCAAGAGCATGATGATGTACTACAACGCCATGCTGGTGCAGATCAACCACTATATAAAAGAACAGGTGGAGAGCGAGAAGAAGAAAAAGGAGCTGGAGCTGGAGGTGCTCATGGGGCAGATCAATCCCCATTTCCTTTATAATACACTGGAAAATATCGTCTGGAAATCCAATGAGGTGGGACGTCCTGACATCGGGCGGATTGCCGCGGCGCTGGGGCGGCTGTACCGGCTGTCCATCGGAAACGGGGAGACGATCGTCCCCATCCGGCAGGAGGTGGAACACGTCATGGCTTATGTGAATATCCAGAAGAACCGTTATAAGGAGCGGATTGAATTCGACAGCACCGTCGATTACGATCAGCTGTATAACTATGCCATGATCAAGCTGACTCTGCAGCCGGTGGTGGAAAACTGTTTTATGTACGGCATGGAAGGGATTGACCGGGTGCTGAAGATCCGGCTCGATATCCGGGAGGAGGCGGAGGTGATCCGGTTCCGTGTGGCAGATAACGGCTGCGGCATGACGAGAAGTCAGTTAAAGGAGGTGCGCCGCCAGATTGAGACGGGGGCGGTGAGATGCGAGACAGAGCCGGGGAAACGAAGGCGAAAAGGGACCGGAATCGGCCTTTACAGCGTGAAGGAGCGAATCGCCATCTATACCGGATACCAGAACAGCGTGCGGGTTTTGAGCAAGCAGGGAGCCGGAACGATCGTAATCATTACGGTTCCGAAAATATCGGTAAAGGACAAGAATAACCAATAAAGGTAAAATTCCAACTATGGATTCTGACCGGATTACACGTTACAATTATGCTATCAAATAAATTAGTTGGGAGGAATTACCACAATGAAAAGAAATATAAAACGCGTTGTTTCCCTGTCCCTCTGTGCAGCAATGGCAGTGGGATCACTGGCAGGCTGCTCTTCAAAGAAGGCGGAACCGGCGGATGCAGCCACAACAGCGGCAGCCGCAGAAACGACCACAAAAGCAGAGGGTGAGACAGCAGCAGAGGGCGCAGAGGCTGCTTCCGACAAGCCATTCGACGGCGTGACCTTAAAGTATGCGACCACACAGACAGCCAGTACCGGAGAAGAAAACCAGAAGTTAATCGAACTGGTTAAGGAAAAAACCGGTATTAACATTGAGTTCTATGTGATTCCGAGTGCGAAATCCGGTGAAGTGGATAAGACTCTGGTCAGCCTGATGGCTGGTGATGAGATCGACTTGATCTACAACACAAAGCCAGGCCTAAAGGCGTTCTACAACGCGGGCGTCTTAGAGCCGATGAACGCGCTTGCTGAGAAGGCAGGCTACGATATCGCCGGAACCTTTGGCGACTACGTTCCGGAATTTGGCGGAGACGTATACGGTCTTCCGGCATTCTCCGATATCTGGATCACCTTATATAATAAGCAGATCTTCGACGATGCCGGTGTTGACTACCCGACAGCAGACGGCTGGACATGGGAAAAATACATCGAGACAGCGAAGAAGCTGACAGACAGCTCCAAGGGAATATACGGATCCTTAATGCTGGACTATGACTGCTACAACTACATGTACGCATTACAGAAGGGCTGGGAGCCATACAAGGCCGACGGCACGGGAAACTTCGACGATCCGTTATTCAAAGAGAGCCTGGAGTTCTATTACGGCTTAGGCAATACAGAAAAGATTCAGCCCTCTATTCTGGAATTCAAGGCCTCCAACACACCGTGGAACGCATTTGCAACCACCGGCAAGTACGGTATGTTCATGTGCGGCGGCTGGGTAACTTCCATCTTAAATCAGTTTGACAAGTACCCGAGAGACTGGAAAGTCGGTCTGCTTCCGATGCCTTATCCGGAGGGAACCGATCCGTCTACGCTGACGGTACCGGGATGCTACGCAGTGCCGACTACCAGCAAGAACAAGGACGCAGCATTCGCAGCGGCAGCCTGCATGGCGGAGAACCAGTACACACTGGGCATGGGCCGTGTACCTGCAAGAATCGACTTAACAGACGAAGAGATCAATGAGTACGTTGAGAACTCCCTGGCAAAGCCATTTGAGTTTGACGGTCTCACTGTGGAAGACTTCAAGACCGCATGGTTTGACAGCAGCCGCAAGGCACTTTCTGAAAAAATCATTGGCGACGGCGACGCAGCCATTTCTCAGGCAATCATCGAAGAGGGCCAGCTTTACGGCCAGGGTGCGGAAAGCATCGATGACGCAGTAACCAAGATTCAGGATAAGGCAAACAGAGCAATCGAAGAAGATAAGCAGTAATCTAGTCTGACCTGACGGGCAGTCCATTCGGGAAACCTTAGGGGCTGCCCTTTTTGTGCCAAAAGATGGAAAAAGAGGTGTGTTTATGAAAAGTAATGGTAATGCAAAAGTAAAAGTGAAAACCTCCATTGCTCAGAAAAAGGAGAATTTTACAGGGGCTCTTTTTATCGCTCCGTATCTGATCGGCTACGTTATTTTCCAGGGGCTGCCGTTTTTGATCGCGGTGGTCCTTGGTTTCACCAATGTCCGCTATATCAGCAAGCTGGAGGATGCGTCCTTTGTCGGTATCAACAACTTTATCCGCATGTTTACGGATGTGGATACCATGAAGGCCTTAGGGCGCACCGGCCTTTATTCCCTGATGTATGTGCCGTTAATCATGGTATGCGGCTTTTTCATCGCGTATATGGTAAACAAGGGAATCCACTGTAAGAACCTGGTCCGTTCCATGTTCTTTCTTCCTTACGTATCCAACATGGTGGCAGTAGCCGTCGTATTCAAGCTGCTGCTCGGTCCCGACGGTCCGGTAGTGTACATACTTTCGGCTCTCGGAAGCGAGAATCCGCCGTATCTGCTGTACGGCTTAAATACCGCGCTTCCGACGGTAGTGTGTATCGCTGTGTGGAAAGGCATCGGCCTTAACTTCATTACGTATCTGGCTGCGCTTCAGAACGTCTCCGCGGATCTTCTGGAAGCCGCTCAGATCGACGGCGCCAGCAAATGGCAGAGAATTAAGAATATTGTGATCCCCATGATTTCTCCGACTACATTTTTCTTAATGATCAGTTCTGTGATCACATCCCTGCAGAACTTTACCACCATTCAGGCTTTGACCGGAGGCGGTCCGGGACAGGCAACCACGGTTATGTCCATCAACATTATCAGAACCGCATTCACCAACTACCAGACAGGCTATGCCAGTGCACAGGCTCTCGTGATGTTTATCATCGTCTTAATCATCACTCTGATTCAGTGGCGCGGACAGCAAAAATGGGTCAACTATTAAGGAGGAAGAGCTATGCTTAAGAAAGATAAAAAGATGTCATGGGGCTGGACGATTGTTCTGATTGCCATCGGCCTTGTCTGCATCTACCCGTTTTTATTCATGGTGTCATCATCCTTCAAGATTTCAGGTGATGTGCTCACGAAGCCGCTTCAGCTGATTCCCGATCAGATCATTTTCTCCAACTATTCGGACTTGTTCGGTGACCCATACTATGATTTTGGACAGTGGTATATCAATACCATCGTGATGACGGTTACCACCATTGTCATCAAGGTTTTCGTGGTTTCCATCACGGCTTACGCATTTTCCAAGATTAATTTCAAGGGAAGAGACGGAATTTTTCTGGTTCTTCTGACTTCTTTGATGATTCCTAGTGACATTATGCTGATTCCGAGGTATGTTATATTTAAGCAGATTCACATCCTGGATACCATGTGGTCTCTGGTGCTGCCGGCTACCTTCGATATCTACTTTGTATTCATGATGCGTCAGGCATTTATCGGCATTCCGGAGGAGATCAGCGAGGCGGCCCGCATCGACGGATGCAGCCATTTCCAGATCTATTCAAGGATCATTCTGCCGCTGGCGAAGCCCTCGATCGTGACGCTGATTCTGTTTACGTTCGTGTGGTCCTGGAACGACTATATGGGGCCTTACATCTTCATCTCCAGCCTGGAGAAGCAGATGCTGTCTGTTGGTATTAAGCTGTTTACGGAAGGCACGGTGACGGATCCTGCGCTTCAGATGTCCGCTGCGACGCTGGTCCTGATGCCTGTGCTGGTGCTGTTCTTATTCTCGCAGAAATACTTCGTGGAGGGCGTCAACTCCTCCGCAGTAAAAGGGTAGCGAGGATGGAAAAACTTCTGTTTTGGCTGTGCTGGATCGCATACTTTTCCACGTATATCGGCAGGCTGAACTATTCGGCCAGCCTGACGGGGATCATCCTTTCGGAAGGGTTTTCCAAAGGGCAGGCCGGAATGATCGGAACGGCGTTCTTTTTCGCCTATGGAGCGGGGCAGTTTGTCAGCGGCTTCTTAGGCGACCGCCTGGCCCCGAAGAAAATGGTCTTCACAGGGCTGATGGTATCCGGCCTCTGCAACCTGGCTATGGCGGGGGCGAAGGGCTCCGGTCTGATGACGGCGGTCTGGTGTGTAAATGGCCTGTTCCAGGCATTTATCTGGTCGCCCATGATCCGGCTGATGTATGAGTATTATAAGACGGAAACAAGGATGAAGGCGTGTGTATCTTTAAACAGCTCCGTTCCCCTCGGAACAATGGCGGTCTACGGCCTGACGGCGCTTGTGATATGGCTGTCCGGCTGGAGGACCATGTTCGTTCTGGCAGGCGCGGCGCTGATCGGTACCTCGCTGTTCTGGATTACAGGCATGAAGCGGGTGGAGCGGTATGCGGCAGAATCCGGGAAAATGGCGGAAATACCCTCTGGTGAGACCGGCGGTTCGGCAAAAGCTGCCGTAAACTGGAAGAGTCTTCTGATCCAGTCTGGATTTCTGTTTCTGATGATGGCCCTTTTTGTCCAGGGGGCGCTGAAGGACGGCGTGACTACCTGGGTGCCAACTTATATCAGCGAGACTTACGGACTGAGCGCCATTCTGGCAATCACAAGCACCATGGTTATTCCGGTCTTTAACCTGCTGGGGGTCTATCTGGCCTCCTTTGCCAATCTTCACTGGTTTCGGAATGAGGTGCGGACAGCGGGAGCATTTTTCGTGGTCAGCGCGGCGGCCATACTGGTGCTGCGTCTGGCGTCGGGGCGGAGCATGGCGGTGTCATTTCTGATGCTGGCGCTGGCGACGACGGCGATGATGGCGGTCAACACCATGCTGATCGCGGTGCTCCCATCGTATTTTGGCGTGATCGGAAGAGCCTCTTCCGTATCAGGCCTTTTAAATTCCTCGGTCTACGCAGGCGGCGCCGTCTCCACTTACGGAATCGGAGCACTGTCTGTAGCCCTGGGATGGAACGCTACCATCGTAATCTGGTTTCTGATGGCGGCGGTTTCGGCGGTGATCTGTTTCCTGACAGTCCGGAAATGGATTGCTTACCGGAAGGAAGTTCTTTAAATTTGGAAGGAGTAAGATAATGTCAAACAAAGTAAATTTAATCCCGGAAACAGGTACCTTCTACAAAGCAAACCTTCACTGTCACACCATCCATTCCGATGGCCGGCTGACACCGGAGGAGGTTAAAAAAGCGTATATGGACGAGGGGTATTCCGTGGTAGCCTACACGGACCACCGCAGATATCAGTGGCACAGAGAGCTGATGGATGATAATTTTGTGGCGCTGGCCGCCTACGAGGTGGACATAAACGAGCACTTTAAAGTTCCTGGGGATTTTTCCAGGGTAAAGACGTACCATATTAACCTGTACGATTCGAAGCCGGAGGAGTTTCAGGAGGAAAAGAAAGAGAGCCCCCTTCCGGAGAGCCGTTATGGCGATTACCATTATATTAACGGATTTATTGATCACATGAAGGAATACGGCTTCTTCGCCTGTTACAACCACCCTTACTGGTCTCTGCAGAACTACGACGATTACAAGAATCTCCGCGGCTTCTGGGGCATGGAGATCTATAACTATGGATGTGAGCACGACGGACTGTACGGCTATAATCCGCAAAGCTATGACGAGATGCTGCGTCTGGGCAACCGGCTGTTCTGTGTTTCCACGGATGATAATCACAACAGCTTTCCGTTCGGAGATCCCCTCTGTGATTCCTTCGGTGGATTCACCATGATTAAGGCGGAAAAACTGACTTACGACAGCATTGTGGATGCTCTCTTAAAGGGCAATTTTTACAGCTCCATGGGGCCGGAGATAAAGGAACTGTATGTGGAAGACGGCGTTCTGCATGTGAAGACCAGTCCGGTGGAAAAGATCTATGTGCTGATGGAAGGCCGCAACTGCTATAAGAAGGTGGCAAAACCGGGGGAGACTGTAACGGAAGCCTCCTTTGCGCTGGCGGGCAGCGAGACGTATATCCGGGTGACCTGCCAGGACGGAAGAGGACTGCGCGCCGATTCCAATGCGTATGAACTGAACGGAAAAGAACCGGTGCTTCGTACATACAAAATAAACAACGACTAATCTGAGGAGAAGCAGCAATGAGTGATAAATATGGACGGGTAACCGTACCCACCGATGTGGATATGATTGAAGAGACTAAGGAAATCGTTAAGCGCTGGGGAGCCGACGCTCTCCGTGACTGCGACGGTACCAGTATGCCGGATGAATTAAAGTCCATGCCGGTAAAAATCTACTCCACCTACTACACAACGAGAAAAGACAATGCGTGGGCAGAGGCTAATCCGGATGAAGTACAGCAAATGTATCTGATGACGGAGTTTTACACGGCAATGGAAGAGGGAGAACTGCGTATTCCGGTGATGAAGCACTTATACGATCAGCAGCTGAAGCCCAACACCATCGATGATATCAAACGCTGGTGGGAGGTTGTTGACCGCACGACCGGAGAGGTCGTGGCGCCGGACCGGTGGAACTATGAGGAGGGGAGCCGGGAGGTCATTCTGGCACAGCCGGAACGTTATCACGATTATACGGTCAGCTTCCTGGCCTTTATCATCTGGGACCCGGTACATATGTATAATTTTATTACCAACAGCTGGGAAAATGTAGAGCACCAGATCACATTTGACGTGAGGCAGCCGAAGACGCAGCAGCACGTCATCGAGAAGCTGAAAAAATGGATGGTGGAAAACCCGGATACGGATGTGGTCCGCTTTACTACCTTTTTCCACCAGTTTACCCTGGTATTCAATGAATATGCAAAAGAAAAGTTTGTGGACTGGTTCGGATACAGCGCCAGTGTGAGCCCCTATATTCTGGAGCAGTTTGAGAGAGAAGCGGGCTATCGGTTCCGTCCGGAGTATATCATCGACCAGGGCTATCACAACAACACGAACCGCGTTCCGACTAAGGAATTCAAGGATTTTCAGAGGTTCCAGCAGCGTGAGGTTGCGAAGCTGATGAAGGTCCTGGTGGATATCTGTCACGAAAATGGCAGGGAAGCCATGATGTTCCTGGGCGATCACTGGATCGGCACCGAACCGTTCGGCGAGTATTTTAAGGAAGTGGGATTAGACGCGGTGGTAGGCTCCGTAGGGAATGGAACCACCCTTCGCCTCATCTCCGATATTCCGGGGGTGAAGTATACGGAAGGCAGATTCCTGCCGTATTTCTTCCCGGATGTGTTCCATGAGGGAGGCGATCCGATCAGGGAGGCGAAGGTCAACTGGGTGACTGCGAGACGTGCCATCCTGCGCAAGCCGATCGACCGGATCGGTTACGGCGGCTACTTGAAGCTGGCTCTTCAATTCCCGGATTTTATCCAGTATATCGAGGAAATCTGTGATGAGTTCCGCCTTCTCTATGAGAATGTGGGAGGACAAGCCCCTTACAATCATTTCACCGTGGGCGTGTTAAACAGCTGGGGAAAGCTTCGGTCCTGGGGCACCCATATGGTTGCTCACGCCATCGATTACAAGCAGACGTATTCCTACGCCGGTGTGCTGGAAGGACTGAGCGGCATGCCCTTTGACGTCGCCTTCATCAGCTTTGACGATGTGATCGAAAATCCGTCTGTCTTAAAGAAATGCAGCGTTTTGATCAATGCAGGCGATGCATACACGGCCCCGAGCGGCGGCAGTTACTGGCTGAACCCGGCTGTTTCCTGCGCGGTGAAGGAATTCGTGGCGGAAGGCGGCGGCCTCATCGGTGTAGGCGAGCCGACTGCCTGTCAGCACGAGGGGCGATACTTTGCACTGGCAGGCGTCCTGGGCGTGGATAAGGAAGTGGGCTTCAGCCTTTCTTCTGACAAATATAACTGGGAGATACACAGCCATTTCATTACTGAGGACAGCGCGGAGGAGATCCGGTTTGGCGAGGGTATGAAGAACATTTACGCGCTTCCCGGTACGAAGATCTTACGCAGCACCGGCCAGGATGTTCAGATGGCGGTTCACGAGTTTGGAAAGGGAAGAAGCGTATATATAAGCGGTATTCCGTATTCCTTCGAGAATTCCAGAATGCTGTACCGCGCCATTTTCTGGGCGGCCGGCAGGGAGCAGGAGATGAAGAGATGGTACAGCGACAACTTCAATGTGGAAGTAAACTATTATCCGGCTACGGGCAAATACTGTGTGGTAAACAATACGTATGAGCCGCAGGAGACGGTCATCTACAACGGAGAGGGAGAGGCTGAGGCCATGAGCTTAAAGGCTAACGATATTCTGTGGTTTGAAGCTTAAGCCGGAAGCAAGAAGCCAGAGCCAGAAACCTGAGTCTGAAATCTGAGTCTGAAACCTGAGTCAAAAATCTGAGCCAGAAACCTGAGTCTGAAACCTGAGTCAGAAATCTGAGCCAGAAGACGTAAGTGGAGTATATGGAGAAAAAATATGGAAAATAAGCGGTATGAAAGGACGAACCGGCTGGCGGAAGCGCCGGAGATGACGGCCCGGGAGGCGGATGAAGCCTTTGCCGTCTGCGTGGAAACTGTAAAAAGGAACATGGCATACTTTGGCAGCACCGTTCCGGCGGCAGCCAGTGTGGATGGAATCTATCCGAAGACGGCCAATGACGACTGGACCGACGGATTCTGGACCGGAGAGATGTGGCTCTCTTACGAGGAGACGGGGGACTCCGCTTTTAAGCGGGAAGCCCTGGCCTCGGTGGCAGACTTTGAACGGCGTATGAAGGAACGGGTGGTGGTGGACCATCATGATATGGGTTTTCTGTTCAGCCCGTCGTGTGTGGCGGCATGGCGTCTCCTAAAGAGAGAAGGAGCCATGGAAGAGGAGCAGCACGAAAGCGTGATGAATGACGCCGCCATAGAGCAGGCGAAACGGACGGCTCTGGCCGCGGCCGACAACCTGATGGGAAGATTTCAGGAGAAAGGCGGTTTCTTCCAGGCGTGGGGGACGGCAGGCGATCCAAAAGAATACCGGTTGATTATCGACTGTCTGCTCAATATGCCCCTTCTGTTCTGGGCATCAGAAGTAACCGGCAATCCCATTTACCGGGAGAAGGCGGAGTGCCATATCAGGACAGCCATGGCCCATGTGGTGAGAGACGACTACTCCACGTATCACACCTATTACTTTGATCCGGAGACGGGCGCTCCCGTGAAGGGAATCACCCAGCAGGGCAACCGCAACGGGTCCATCTGGGCCAGAGGTCAGGCGTGGGGAATCTATGGATCCGCCCTGAGCTACGGCTATTTCCACGACCCGGAGTATATGCGCCTCTTTGACGGCGTGACAGCCTGTTTTATGGAGAATCTGCCGTCTGATCTGATCCCTTACTGGGATTTTGATTTTAATGACGGAAGCCCGGAACCGAGAGATTCCTCCGCCGCGGCCATCGCCGCCTGCGGCCTCCTGGAAATGGCCCGCTATGTGGAGCAGGAAAAGGCAGGCCTCCTCATTTCCATGGCATCTAAGCTGATGAAGGCATTGACGGACCGCTGTCTTTTGAGAGATGGCGCGCCGGGAGCCGGAATTCTGCTTCACGGAACGTATGCGAAACGGTCGAAGGAGAACGGGGTCAATCAGTCGGGCGTGGATGAATTCAACCTGTGGGGGGACTACTTCTATATGGAAGCCCTTATGAGGATGAGAAAGGATTGGGAACGATATTGGTAATCAGTGATCAGGAAAAAAAGCTGGTCCGGGTGGTGCCTTCCGAGCGGCAGATGCGTCACCAGAAGCTGGAATTTTACGGTTTTCTCCATTTTACCGTAAATACTTTTACGGACAGGGAGTGGGGGGATGGCACAGAATCCCCCTCTGTTTTTTGTCCGGAGCATTTTGATGCGGAGCAGTGGGCGGAAACTCTGGCGGCTTCCGGTATGAGAGGCGCGATTCTCACCTGCAAGCACCACGATGGCTTCTGTCTCTGGCCCAGCCGGTATACGGCTCATACGGTAGCCGCCAGCCCGTTTCGGGGCGGAAACGGCGACGTGGTGCGGGAGGTGTCGGAGGCCCTTCGGAAATACAATTTAAAGTTTGGTATCTATTTATCGCCCTGGGACCGTCACGAACCATGCTATGGAAAAGGAACCCAATACGACGATTTTTTTGTGGGACAGCTGACGGAGCTGCTGACAGGATACGGTGATATATTCTGTGTCTGGTTTGACGGCGCCTGTGGCGAGGGGCCTGATGGAAACGTGCAGAGCTACGACTGGGAGCGGTACTATGATGTAATCAGACGTCTGCAGCCGGTAGCCTGTATCTCCGTCTGCGGCCCCGATGTCCGCTGGTGCGGCAACGAAGCCGGAGACACCAGGGAGCAGGAGTGGAGCGTGGTGCCCGGACGGCTCCGGGACACAGAAAAAATCAGGGAAAACAGCCAGCAGAGTGATGAGACGGAGTTTCGGCAGAGAACCCTTTCGAGCAGTGACCAGGATCTTGGAAGCCGGGCAGTGCTGGAGGGAGAAAACGAACTGGTCTGGTATCCTACCGAGGTGAATTTCTCCATAAGACCGGGCTGGTTCTATCATGAGTCCGAGAATGATCAGGTGAGGAGCCTGGAGAATCTGGTATCCATCTACGACCGCTCCGTGGGCGGCAACAGCACGATGCTGCTGAATGTCCCGCCGACTAAGGAGGGGCTGATCCATGATCGCGATGCCGAGAGGCTGAGAGAACTGGGGGCGTATTTAAGACGGCGCGAGGCCCATAATCTGGTGGAGGAAGCGGAGATGACTGCCACCGGGTCTGAGCCAGGTCACGACGCGGCAAATCTCCGGTCAGATGATGAGGGAAGTTATAAGACTCCCGATGGTATCCGAAGCTGTGAGATCCGTCTGACCTGGGAGGAGCCGGTTAAAGTATCCATGGTAGTGATCAAGGAGGACATCCGGTTCAGCCAGAGAATTGAAAAATACCGGATAACCAGCGTCTGCGGCGAAGAGCGTCAGGTGCTCTGCGAGGGGAAGACGGTTGGCTGCCGGAAGAACGCGGTGTTTGAGTCTGTGACAACGAATGAAATTCGGGTGGAGATTCTGGAGAGCCGGGTTGCTCCGGTGATTCGGTTTTTGGGGGTGTATTGAGAGAAGCACATTAGCAGGCAATGAAGATGGGCCAGGAATCTATAATCGATTTCTGTCCAGTCTTTATTGCCTGTTTGTAGATTCTCTGTAATCCAAATGAAATTGTCTGGCAGTGCCGCCTCTGATAAAGCAGTAAAGTAACTTGCACAAAATGGTCTGGCTTGTGATATACTTAACGTAATTAAAGCTCGAGGTATCACGCAGCAGCTGCAAACAGGCACGACAGGAGCATAAGATGGATGGGATCGATAAGAAAATAGCACCAGAGGGAGGCGCTGCGATAACGGCAAAGGAGGAAAATGGATTGCAAAAGTTTGACATTTATAAACAGATTGGCCCCATCTCCAGGCCCAATAACGGCTGGACAAAAGAACTGAATTATATCAGCTGGGATGACCGGGAACCCGTCTATGATATCAGAACGTGGAACGAGGACCATACGGCGTATGGAAAAGGCGTGACGGTGACGGCCGGTGAGATGGTGGTTCTGAAGGAACTTCTGCAGAGCAGAAACGTGTTTTGATCATGAGAAAATTTTAATATAAAAGGGAGGTATCCTAATGTATACATATGAATACCGCTTTTATCCCCGGTCATTCGAACCGGAGGAACTCGATGTGTTTATTGACAATATGCAGTGGTTTATATCCTGTCTGTATAAGAATGGCCAGATTCTGTCTGAATTTCAAAATACAGTCAAATGCGCAGAATATTTTGCCTGCAGAATCGTAGCGCCGGAACGGGATTCTCTGAGTGAAAAGTATGGAAACCGGTATACCCGAGAGTTTTTTGAGGATGTATGCAAAGACTCTGCAAAGCCGCCGGAGCTGCTCTATATCGGAGAAAATTACGATGTGGAGGACAGCTGTACGTGTGAAGCTCCCAGCCATTATATCCTGTTTTCGGAGTGTCTGTGGGCGGCATCTCCGATTATCTGCGGTGATTGTAAATGCCCGGTACCGCTCTACAAGTTTCCGAAAACCTATGACGGCACGGAGTATTTCGACCTGTTAGGCTGGCAAAAAGCTTACCGGGCCTGTGACCGGCAATTTTTTGAAGGAATCGGAGAGCGGCATGGCTATAAAATGATGCACGACCCGAACAGCCTTTTATCGAAGGAAGCGCTTCAATACTGCAGTATCATGGAAGAAAAGACGGGAAAGCCATTTTATTATTTTCTGTTTACTTATTACAAAAAGAATAAACCGGTCTGCCCAAAGTGCGGGCAACCGTGGGTTAATCAGAAGCATGCGATATCCCGTAAGATACGGTATGATTTTGTCTGCCATCAATGCAGACTCGTAGCCGATGATCCTAACTTCTGACGAAGGATATTTTGAAAAAATTGGAGGTTTCATGAGCTGGAAAATGAAATGTATGGATAAGAAATACCTGACAAAATCACTGGATTTGGTGGAACGGGTCTTTACGGAATCGGAAAATGCAGAGTCAGGGAATACGGTGAGAAGGCTGGTGGAGGAAATAAGAAGCAAGCGGTTCTATCTGCCGGAACTGGAATTAATCATGACGGATGAAATGGATGAGGTGATTGGATACGCCATGTTTTCAGGCTTTCATCTGGAAGGCAGGTATGAAGGGCAATTACTGCTGCTTTCACCTGTGGCGGTCAAAACAGAATTACAGAGAAGGCACATTTCCAAGGAGCTGATCGAATATGGCTTTGAAAAGGCGGGGAAGATGGGATATAAAGCGGTGATTGTAGAGGGCAATCCCCAAAACTATAATCCAAGAGGATTTGAGACTTCCTGCAGCCATGGGATTTTTGCCGGTCCGGGGCTTCAGCTTCCTGCACCGGAGTGTCTGATGGTAAAGGAATTAGCGGAAGGTTCTCTGAAAACGATAAAGGGGATTGTGGATTATTCGGATTATCAATATCTGACCTGATGAAAATAACGGGAGATGACCGGAGATAGAGGGGGATCTGGCGTTGAAAAATGGGGGAACGGAGATGGAAATGGATGAGTGGGAAGGATTGATCGATCAGGAAGAACCGTGTGAATATACGCTCAGTGAGGCGGAGATGTTTGCCTTCTTAGGAAAGAAAACGGACCCCGCAGACAATCTGACCGGCAAAGTGCTGCTGGTTCGTCTGCCGGATAAAAAGGTGGAGGGACTGACGGAGATCAGAAAAGTCTTTCAGCCGAAAGCATCGGCGCTTCCGTGGCTGAAGGGGCCATATCCCTGTATCGTTGCAGAGCGGCTCAACCGGATTGAGGCCCTGGAAATGATTGATAAAACCGGTGTCCCGGACTGTCTTCGTTTTGTCTGTGACACGCAGAGGGCGGCTGGAAAAGGCTATTTTTCCTATGAGGAGGTTCTTCTGAGATACAGGGAAGAATCGGGAGGAATCCGGTGCAGTGATTTCAGAAATACGGATCCAGTGGAATTGGTTGATGAAGAATCCGTTGTAAACCGGGCGAAACAGGAATGCACGATTTTGTATACAGATACAGAGGTTTATGATGATATCCCGGGTGAGATGTGGATGGTTTTATTTTATTCCAAAGGTATGCTGGGCGGAGACCAGGAAGTATACATGAATCGGAACGGGATTACAAAATTAATCGTTTGCGGCGAATAAGAATTGCTTTACGGGCAGTGGTCTTTATGGTATACTTAAAAAAATCAGGAAGGGTGGTGAATATCATGACGAATAAGAGATTATTGATAAATCAAAAAGTCATGCTGTTTACGATCGGGAGTTTTCTGTAGCCTTTCTCTTATTGTCGATCAGTGGGTGCTTTTGATTTGTCAAAAGCACTTTTTTTAATGCTAAAAACATGGCGCTGAATGATGGGTTTCACTGTTATTCAGAATACACGGAAAGGCTGCAGGAAAGAGGGAAAATGAAAGTAACTGGAAGAATACTGCCGAAATTTCCAAAGGCAGTCTGTGTAATTATTTTGTGTGCATTTTTTAAAGCAGTGGCTTACTGGGCGCTGACGCCCTATTTGCCCATGTATCTGGGAAACCGTCTCGGAATCAGCGTAGAGAACAGCGGATATCTGATCGGACTGGGCAGTTTATCGGGGACGATTATGAGCATTTTTTGCGGATTTCTCATAGACCGCCGTGATAAGAAAAAGATTTTTGCGTTGTCACTTTCTGTGATGGCAGTCAGTTACTTAATCTTTCCGGGAATGTCAAATGGATTCCTTATTCTTGGCGTATTGATGGTGATTAATATTGCGTCCTCATCTCTGGCGATTGTTACCAATGCCTGGTTTTCCATAATGCTGTCAGAGGAGGAAAGTACGAAAGCATTTTCCATTAAATATATACTGGAGAACATTGGCGCTATGGTGGGGCCTGTACTGGGTACGGTGCTGGTGAAGCTTGATCTTCGCTTTCCGTTTTATGTGGCATCCGCAAGCCTGGTTTTGATAACGCTCATTTTCTTTGTCTATTCAAAGGCGCTGGTGAGCAGTCCGGTCAATGGGAAAATTGATGTGGGCAAAACGGAAGATTTGGGAATCGGGCAGACCATGAGGCTGCTGGTACAGGATAAGCGGCTGCTTTATTTTACAATTGGCGGCGTGCTGTCCATGATGATATATGGAGCACTGGTTACATTTATGTCATTGTTCTTTTCTTCCGTATTGCCCTATGATGAGGCGTATCAAAGAGTGGCCTATATTTCGGCGCTGAATGCTGCAATTGTGATGGGGCTGCAGTACTTTGTGAGCGCACTTATCAGGAAGAAAGCAATCATGAGATGGGTGAGGTTCGCTGTCGGGTCCATGATGGCAGGCCTGATAATTTTAATCTTTCGGTCGGACCTGCTGTGGCTTACTGCGGCGATCGTGTTGCTGTCCTTTGGCGAAGTGGCCATTGTACCGGCGGAGTACTTATTTATTATAAAGATTACTCCAAAAGAGCAGAGAGGTGTATACCTCGGCGCACAGAATATGATCGTTCTGGGACTGTCCATATCACCGGTCCTGTGCGGATATTTGCTGAAAGAGGCGACTGCCTCCATGATGTTCGCCGTCCTGTGCATCATATTGGTGTTCAGCCTGGCATTTTACCAGATGGGATACTCTGTAAGTGAAAAAGCAGAGACGATTTAACCGTATGTGAAAGCTATGAATGCAAAAACGGTGATTTTTCTTGACATTCGGTATGACTTCTATTAAACTGATTAAGTAAACACTCAATGAATGCAAACTTAATGAATAGAAACTTAATAAGTGAACAGGAGGATCCCGTTTATGAATACACGTGACCAGCAAAAAGAGAAACGGCGCGAAGAAATTTTACTTGCAGGCCTGGATCTGTTTGTAAAAAAGGGGTATGCGGCGACGAAGACCAGCGATATCGCAAAGGCGGTAAATATGAGCGACGGCCTTTTGTTTCATTATTTTGCGACGAAAGAGAGCCTGTACGAGGAGCTTATCCGCATCGGGACAGAATCCTCCCAGGCGTGGATGGAGACCGATGAGCGCTCGCCGCTGAACTTTTTTACAGATGTGACAAATCAGATCCTGGATATGATTCGCGTGAATCCGCAGGGGGCGGAATTCTTTGTATTGATCGCACAGGCGCTGAGAAGCAGCACGACACCGGAACGGATCACGCAGATTCTGGCGTCCCAGGAGACCCGTTATGCCAAAACCGTGGAGCTGATCCGGAAGGGGCAGGAGGCGGGAGAGATCCGCAGAGGGAATCCTGAGGCGCTGGCCTGCACGTTCTGGTGCAGCATCCAGGGAATCGCGGAACAGCTTGCTGTATATCCGCAGACTCCGTTTCCGCAGGCGGAATGGATCGTCAGCATATTAAAAGGGACGGAGGGGACCGCGTAGTATGGAAAATACAGAGATAAGGTGCTTAAATCAGCTGGAGGCGAGTCATGTTCAGCAGACAGCCGCGCTGTTAGTGGACAGTTTTTACTCCATGTTTAAGGGAATAACGAAGGAACGGGAGCTTCTGCAGAGACTTTTTACACCCTGTATGCAGCTGGATCTGATTTACGTGCTCTTAAAGGAGGACCGGGTAGCCGGCCTGATCGCAGTCTCGGATTCCAGGAGAAGGGCCATCGTGATGAATGAGGAGACGTGTGTCTCTGTATTCGGTCCGGTAAAAGGGAAGATACTTGCGTGGCAGCTGGGCAAAATGCTTAGCATACCCGCTGTGAAGGGGGACCGAAGCGGATACGTTGATTTTATAGCGACCTCACCGGAATACAGAAGGAAAGGAGTGGGAGGGCAGCTTTTAACGTTTGCCGAGGCCGGTTTGGATTTTGATGAGCTGTATCTCGACGTGCTGAAGGACAATCTGCCTGCTGTCTCACTCTATGAGAAGATGGGGTACAGAACAGAAAGCCTGAAGAAGAGTATCTTAATGCGCCTGGCTGGTATAAAGGCGATGTACATTATGAAAAAGAAATTGAGATAATAGATATGACCGGCAGCCGCAGGCAGAGTAC
Organism: Hungatella sp. L36; assembly: GCF_014288035.1. NCBI lineage: Bacteria > Bacillati > Bacillota > Clostridia > Lachnospirales > Lachnospiraceae > Hungatella > Hungatella sp. L36. The sequence continues at coordinate 42,803 of NZ_JACOPC010000002.1, forward strand.
CGGCAAGAGATGAAGGAGACTGGAAATGAACAAATATTTGCTGCTGGACAGCGGAACACTGACTCCGCAGGGACTTGATAATGTCCGTCTGGAGATCTGTGAGATGAAGAAGGATACCATGCACACTCCATTCTTTACGGAAGATTACTTTCGGGAGCCGGCGAGAAGGTGGGAAGTGAGAATTGATAACGGGTATCCGAATGTCATCTACGATTCGGCGGAACGCATTTACCGGTGTTACTATACCCTGTGTACGTACGATCCGGCGTCGGCAAATACTCCCCTCTCAGAGCGTAAGATAACCCATTATGAGCCTCTTCCCGGGCGCATCACATCTCTTGCATACGCGGAGAGCAGAGACGGTGTAATGTGGTATAAACCGGCGCTGGGGCTGGTTTCCTTTGAAGGAAATACGGAGAATAATCTGTTGTTTCTGCATGCGCACGGAACGGGGGTATTTCTGGATGAGAGAGAGGAAGACCCGAAAAAAAGGTATAAGCTGGTAACGAAGGTGGAAGGGCCGGATGAATCCGGCTTTATGGCGGTGAATTTCTCGAAGAACGGGATTCACTGGGGTGAGATGGTTCCATGGCCGGAGCACAATCCGAGGGCTGATTCCCATAACTTTGTGTTCCGGGACGAGAGGGACGGGACATTCAGGCTGATCACCAGAACCTGGAAAAATGGGGTCAGAATTTCAGTCATGAGTGAGAGCCGTGATTTTATCAGGTGGAGTGAGCCTGTGGAGATATTGAGGGGGCGGCGCTTTTCCGCTCAGGTTTACTCCATGCCGGTATTTCAGTATGAGGGGCTGTATCTGGGACTTCCATCCGTGTTTCATGAGGGTGACCGGTCGTCCGACGATTTTGACACGGTGGACTGCGAGCTGGCTTTTGCTGCGGAGCCGGAACATTTTGACTGGGTCTGTCCCGGAAGCCCTGTGATTCAAAGAGGAAAGGGGCGCTATCCAGGAGAATTCGACTGTGGATGTATCTTCGCTTCGGCGCCTGTAGAAATCGATGGCCAGATGTGGGTGTATTACATGGGTGGAAATGGACAGCATTCCGATTTCCGCGAAAGCTCTCTGGGGAGAGCGTCGTTTGAGCAGGATAAACTGGCCTTTTATACGGCTGTGGACCGTGAGAAGCGCGGCCTGCTGACGACTGCCGCCTTTCGCTTTTTCGGGGAAGACCTAGAAGTGCTTACGGAAATGGGGGAGCAGGGATATCTGGAGGCCGCCTTATGCACAAAATGGAACCGGCCAATCGAAGGCTTTGGATATGCGGAATGCGAGATACTGCCGGGTGAGGGCGGATATTATAAGATTCACTTTAAAAATCGGAATATTCAGGATTGGGGACAGCGCCCTGTCCTGATATCTCTGCGGTTTCAGGACTGCAGAATCTACGCGTTCCGGGGAGCGCTTGAGCTTCAGAGTCCGAAATACGGATAAGTATGCAGAAGAAAAGGTACGGCTGACAGACTTTCATGGGTCTGCCAGCCGTACCTTTTTTTATGAGCTCTGTTTAACTCTGTTTCTCCGTGGGGCATCCGATTAAAAATCCCACACATCCCGATACGAAATCCCTGAACTGCGCTGTTGTGGCTGCCACCGAAGAGGAAGACAGCAGGTCGGAGTTAAGGGCGTTGACATTGCGCAGAAGGATCAGGGTAATCAGGCAGAATAATCCGATGAATGTGGCAATCAGGATTTGCAGCCTGCCGGTCAGAAATTTTGCCGGGAGGGATTCTGAATCGTCATTTTCGGCGTTTTCGGTTTCGGCCAGTTCTTTTTCCAGTTCAAAACCGGGGCCTGCATCCTCTGCGGAATCGTAGGAGGGGACGCTCTGTGAAGAAAAGTGTTCGTCTCCGTTATCCGGGGGTTCTGGCCTGATCTTGGTCTGCCTGGATTTCCCCTCGGCCTGCAGAATAAAGTTGGCGCTTAAGATATAGCCGAATATGGCGGCAGAGGATGTCCGCACAATCACATCGATATGCTCAATTTCCGAACCGGTTCCGTTGTGTGAAAACAGGCTGTATGCAGACTGAGTCAGCAGTACAAGGAAAAATACAAGAAGGCATTTATCGACCAGAGGAATCCTGTTGAATGCCGCACAGAGGCATTTTCTGCAAAAAAGTAGTTTTTTCATGGTGTCTCCTCCTCTGTATAAATTATGCGGGGAAGCTGTGTGTGGTTACAGGCTGTCCGAAGGGGCGTTTCCGTGTATAATCATGTGAGGAAATTTGTAGGCTGTAGATATATGGCGGGTGCTGTGGGACGGATGGGAGACATATGAGGGAGATTGCGCGGCGGCTGTGATCTATCTGACTTATTCGATTGAGTTTTTCCCCGATCTGCTTTATAATTTAAGAATAATCAGAACAAACGAACAGTCAGAATGTGATACAATTTTGTATTTATATAGATAAAGTACAGAAAGAGGTGGAATTATGATACAACCGGGCGAGGCTGGCAGAACGGTCCGTTCTTTTTTTGATGCGTATCTGATCCGGCGGAATGTGAAGGACACGCTGGATTGTGTGACAGATACCGTGCATTGGGTGGGAACTGGAAAGTCTGAACTGTCAAAGGGACGGGACCAGACGGAACAGGCGCTGCTTACGGAATTTTCTCAGGCGCCGGAACCGATGAAAATAGAGTATGACAGCTTCGACGAGACGGTTGTTTCCGACCGGTGTGCCGTCGTGCTTCTCACGGCTGATGTATATCCGCCGGGGAGTGAAGAACCCGGGATTTGGTTTCGGGTGAGCGCCGCCTGTGTCAAGGAAGAGGATGGGATATGCAGAATCGCATCGATTCACGCATCGACACCCGAAAGGCAGCAGGAAGAAGGCGGGTATTTTCCGAAATCCATGCTGGACCGGTATGAACTGGAGCGGGAGCGGCAGGTGAACCAGTATGACCATCTTTTTCAGTCCGTGCTTTGCGGCATTGTGCAGTACCGTTTGACCGGTATGGGCGTTGAATTTAAAAATGCCAACCGGGAGGCGATCCGCATATTCGGCTATGAACCGGAGGAGTTCTGGCAAAAAGAGGATTGGGATCTGCCGATGCTGATCATGGAGGAAGACCGGGAGACCGTATTAAAAGAGATCGATACGCTGCATGAGACCGGTGATAAGTCCGATTTTGAGTACCGACTGCTTCAGAAGGATGGAATCCCATGCTGGATCATCGGCAGCGCGGAAGTCCTTCAGGACAGCGACGGAGAGCAGTTTATCCAGAGCGTATTTATCGATATCAACGCCCGGAAGAGGGCGGAACTGAATGAACTGCGTCTGACCAGACAGGTAGAGGCGAGCAATGAGATCATACATCTGGCTCTTGAGCATACCACGACCTGTGAATTTTATTACTATCCGCAGACCTGTGAGTGTCAGGTTCCGGAGCGGACTTGCGAGGCATACCACTGTCGGAGCCGGTATGAAAATATGCCGTACAGTTTTGCAGAGGAACAGGTGGATGAAGCGTATTATCCAGCCTTCTATGCGATGTACGATCAGATTCACCGCGGAGAACGGACGGCTACCTGCGAATTCCGCGGAAAGGACAGCCGTTATTGGAGCCGCGAGACCATGTCTGTGATACTCAGCGATGAAGAAGGAAATCCGCAGTTTGTCATTGGGATTGTGGAGGACATTACCCGTGAGAAGGAGATGGAGACGGCGCTGAAAGAAGCCAGATCCCGCGACAGCCTGACCGGACTCTGCAATAAGGAGAGCGGGATCCGTCTGATTCAGGAGTACCTGGCCTCAGGAAGAGAGCCGGGGGAACATGGCGTTATGATGCTTCTGGATATGGATGATTTTGAGGATATTAATCAGAAGGAGGGCAATATCTTCGCGGATGCGGTTCTGCAGGAGGTGGCGGATGTTCTGCGGCAGGTGACGGATAAGGAGAGCATTAAGGTCCGCCTGGGCGGAGATGAGTTTATGCTTTTCCTGAAAGACTGCAACAAACAGGAGGCCGGGATCATCGGGCCGCGCATCGCTGCCATGATACGGAATATCATCCTCAATACGGAAAAGGACATTCGGATTGCGGCCAGCATCGGTATGTGCAGCACCGAAGTGACGGACGAATATAACGCGCTGTACTGCTGTGCCGAGAGCACATTGAAATACGTCAAGGATCACGGCAGGGGTAACGCCGCCTGTTATCTGGATACCTCCAGGGAGGTGGGCGTGCTGCTTACACAGCTGTATCCGGATGAGTTCCAGGTAAACACGGTTGACCGGGAGATTCTGCACCCGGAGAAGGATCTCGTTTCCTTCGCGCTGGAACTGCTGGGGCGGTCGAAGAATATCAACGACGCCGTGTTTCTGCTGCTATCCCGTATCGGAAAGAACTACCATTTCGACCGGGTATCGATTATTGAGGCGGATAAAGCCTTTTTATCCTACCATTTTTCCTACCAGTGGGCGCGCCACCACTCGGATCTGCAGCTGGGGCAGGATTTCTATGCCTCGGAGGAGGATTTTGAAATCTGCGCCAACATGTATGACGAGGATGGCCTGGCCGATCACAATGTGAGAGACGGAATCTCCCATATCGCATCCTGCCTTCATGCCGCGATCTGGAACTATGGGGAGTACGTGGGGTCCATGAGCTTTGAGGTCGATCAGGAAAACTATCAGTGGACCCGGGAACAGAGGAAGCTTTTAAAAGAGCTGGTGAAAATTATTCCCTCTTTTATCATGAAATCCAAAGCCGACGCGGTGAGCCAGGCAAAAACAGATTTCCTGTCCCGTATGTCCCACGAAATCCGCACTCCGATGAATGCTATCAGTGGCATGACGATTATCGCCAAGAGTGTGCTGGATGACCGTGAGAAAGCACTGGACTGTTTAGAGAAGATCGAGTCGGCCAACACCTATCTGCTGGGGCTGATTAATGATATTCTCGATATGTCGCGGATCGAGAGCGGTAAGATGGAGCTAAGCTATGAATCCATAGATTTGGAACAGCAGCTCTCCAATCTGGAATCCTTATTCCGCGCCCAGGCCGAGGAGAAGCATCTGGAGCTGACCTTTGAAAATGACTACAGGAAAAAACGGCTGCTCCGGGCAGACAGCCTGCGGCTTAACCAGATTCTGGTCAATATTATTGGAAATGCCATAAAATTTACGGAGCTTGGCAGCGTTGCGGTCCGGGTCAAGGTGCTGGAGGAAGAGCCCAGAGCGCTGATTCGTTTTTCTGTCACGGATACGGGAATCGGCATCGAACCGGCTGCCATGAGAAGAATCTTCAATGCCTTCGAGCAGGCGGCTGCGCTTACCGCCTCCCGCCACGGAGGAACGGGACTGGGACTGTCCATATCCAGCCGCCTGGTGCAGATGATGGGCGGTACTCTGGAAGTACGCAGCGAACCGGGAACGGGATCGGAGTTCTTCTTTACCCTGAGCCTGGAATATGCCTGTGAAGATGCGGAGGAGATCCCTGTGCAGGAACAGAACGTGGACATTCCTGATTTCCATGGCAGTCGTGTTCTTCTGGCCGAGGACAATGATCTGAACCGGGAGATAGCGCAGACGATTCTGGAGATGAACGGCTTCACCGTGGCCTGTGCGGCCGATGGTCAGGAAGCGTTGGATCTCTACTGCGGCGAAGAACCCGGCTGGTTTGACGTGATTCTGATGGATATCCGTATGCCGGTCATGGATGGACTGGAGTCAGCCAGGCGTATCCGAACCTCGGGACGCCCGGATGCCCGCAGAATTCCCATTATCGCCCTGACGGCCAACGCATTCGACGAGGATACGAGAAAATCGCTGGCCAGCGGCATGAACGGCCATCTCTCAAAGCCGATCCAGGTGGATCAGATGCTGGAGATTCTGGGAAAATGCATGGGATTGAAGAAATAGGGCGCGGCGGAAATACTGCCGGAATTGGTTTTCGCCGTTACGCGCCGGTAAAAGAAAGGGCGAGGAGAAGATTATGTATTCATTTTTGCTTGTTATCATTTATATGGCTTTTATCAGTCTGGGACTGCCGGACTCACTGGTAGGTTCCGCCTGGCCTGTGATGCATACGGAGCTGAATGTGCCGGTTTCCTATGCGGGTATGATCACCATGGTAATTGCGGCTGGCACCGTTGTTTCCAGCCTTCTTTCTGACCGTCTCACGAAGAGGTTTGGGGCTGGTCTGGTGACCGCCGTCAGCGTATTCATGACGGCAGTCGCATTATTCGGATTTTCCGTATCCGGTTCCTTTGTCCTGTTGTGCCTGTGGGCCGTCCCTTATGGCCTTGGCGCGGGAGCGGTCGATGCGGCGCTTAATAACTACGTGGCTCTGCACTATGCTTCCCGCCACATGAGCTGGCTTCACTGCTTCTGGGGACTCGGCGCCGCTGCCAGTCCCTATATCATGCGATATTGCCTGACAGGAGGCTATGGCTGGCACAGCGGGTACCGCACGGTTTCCATCATACAGTTTGTTCTGACAGCCGGACTTTTCATCAGCCTGCCGCTCTGGAAACAGGTGAATGGGGGAAAGAAAAGCCGTACACAGGAAGAAGGCACAGAGAATGGCCCTGTGAAGGCTCTCGGCCTCCTTCAGACCATGAAAATCAAGGGTGTTCCGCTGGTGATGGTGGCATTCTTTTCTTACTGCGCTTTGGAACAGACGACGATGCTCTGGGCGAGCAGCTACATGGTGCAGCATCGGGGAATCGACGTGAATCTGGCGGCAGGATATTCCGCCCTGTTCTTTTTCGGTATTACATTTGGACGCTTTTTAGGCGGTTTTGCAGCCGACTGGCTGGGAGACCGCGGGCTGGTCCGTATCGGTATCGCGACGATCGTGGTGGGACTGATTCTTGTGGCGGCTCCGGTAAAAACCAATATGCTGGTTCTTGCCGGTCTGGTTGTGGTCGGTTTCGGCTGCGCCCCTGTATATCCCGCGATTATCCATGCAACACCCTATAATTTTGGAAGGGAAAACTCCCAGTCCATTATAGGCGTACAGATGGCCAGCGCCTATATCGGAACGACATTTATGCCGCCCCTGTTCGGCTTTATGGCCTCCAGCATCAATATCAGCAGTTTTCCGTATTACATACTCATCCTGACGGTTCTTCTGTTTGTGATGTCGGAGAAATTAAACCGGACAGTGGACAGGAGAAGAAACCGGTAACAGATATTGATACATGCGCTCTGCGTGAATAAAGTTTATTACAGCGGAGCCTTTAAATACTGCCCCGGTGATTTTCCCTTATATTTTTTAAACGCCCGGGTGAAATAACTGACATCGTTAAAGCCGCAGAGCATGGCGATATCCGTGATCTGGCTGTCTGTGCCCGCCAGCAGGCAGCAGGCCCTCTCAATCCGGTAGTAATTGACGTAATCGATGGGCGTCCGCCCGGTCATTTCGGAGAAGAAATGGCAGAAGTATTTCGGTGACATCCCGGCCGTGCGGGCCAGTTCATTTAAGGTGATCTTCTCGGTATAATGGGCATCGATGTAGTTCAGTACATTTTTTAGAAGATAGAGATTCCTGTGGCTGGATAAGTCCGATTTGTCAGAGACGGTATACCGCTTATTCAGGCAGAGCAGTCCCATAAGCTGGTAGAGCAGTCCCAGGCACTGCAGCTTTCCTCCCTCCTCCGAATTCTGCATGAGCGCAAAGAGGCGCTTAAGCAGACTGTGAATCGCAGTATCTTCCCCAGCCGGAAAATATTCGTCCAGGATCAAATCCTGTCTGTCCAGCCGCTTTAAAAAGTCAGAGTCAAAGGTCTGACTGAAAAGGAGGCCGACAGGAAATACAAGGCATTCGTAGACGCAGTCATAGGGCGTTCCGCCGTGAAGCCCGCCGCTGTTGACAAGCAGAATGTCGCCGGCGGCCGCAGTCCGTGTGGTTTCATTGATCGTCACGTGGAACGTACCGCTTACGATATGAATCAGCTCCAGTTCCTCGTGCCAGTGGTAGGGCATGGCATACTGCGGATGACTTTCCGTGACATGGTAATAGCCTGCCGGAAAATCTGCAGTTCCATGATGTTTCATTTCTTTATATTTTATATAATGCATATCTAATATCACCAACTCCAAACATGAATTTTATTCTATATAATTTCCAATTATACGGTACAGGTGCGGATTGCGCAATGGATGAATCGGAATATCGTCCAATTATTTGCCATGATAAGACAAGAAAATACGTCGAAGAGATGGTACTATGATCTCATAAGAATAAACGATTTTCCAAGGAGGAATGTAACATGGCAGAGAGCAGATTAGTGGGAAGTTATCCGGTGATCGGGATCAGACCGACCATTGACGGGAGAAGAGGGTATTTAAAGGTGCGGGAGTCTTTAGAGGATCAGACCATGAATATGGCGAAGGCGGCCGCAGAGCTTTTCGAGAAACATTTACGCTATTCCAACGGCGAGCCGGTGAAGGTGGTGATCGCGGATACGACCATCGGAAGAGTGGGGGAAACGGCGGCCTGCGCCGATAAGTTCCGCAGAGAAGGCGTGGATATCACCCTGACAGTGACTCCATGCTGGTGCTATGGGGCGGAGACGATGGACATGGATCCGATGACCATCAAGGGAGTCTGGGGATTCAACGGGACAGAACGTCCGGGCGCGGTTTATCTGGCTTCTGTCCTGGCCACCCATGCGCAGAAAGGGCTTCCCGCGTTCGGAATCTATGGCCACGACGTACAGGAAGCAGATGATACGGAGATTCCGGAGGATGTGAAGGAGAAGCTGCTTCGTTTCGGCCGTGCCGCGGTGGCGGTGGCGACCATGAGGGGAAAATCGTATCTCCAGATCGGATCCATCTGTATGGGAATCGGCGGGTCCATCATTGACCCTGCTTTTATTGAAGAATATTTAGGCATGCGCGTGGAGTCGGTCGATGAGGTGGAGATCATCCGCAGAATGTCAGAGGAAATCTACGATCATGCAGAATATGAAAAGGCTCTGGCCTGGACGAAGAAGTATTGTATGGAAGGCTTTGACAAGAATCCGGAGGAAGTGAGAAAGAGCCGCGAACAGAAGGATAAGGATTGGGAATTCTTAGCGAAAATGATGTGCATCATCAAAGATTTGATGAATGGAAACCAGAACCTTCCGGAAGGCTGTGAGGAGGAAAAGGTGGGCCATAACGCTATTGCCGCCGGTTTCCAGGGACAGCGCCAGTGGACCGATTTCTACCCTAACTGTGACTTCCCGGAGGCAATGCTGAATACCTCCTTCGACTGGAACGGAGCGAGAGAGCCTTACATACTGGCGACGGAAAATGATGTCTTAAACGGCCTTGGCATGATGTTCATGAAACTGCTGACAGGCAGAGCACAGATATTTGCCGATGTCCGGACCTACTGGAGCGGCGACGCGGTAAAACGGGCGGCAGGCTATGAGCTGGAAGGACGGGCGAAGGAGGCGGATGGGTTCCTTCATCTGATTAATTCCGGCGCGGCGTGCCTCGATGCCAATGGAGGCGCGAAGGACGCTGACGGAAAATCCGTGATGAAGCCGTGGTATGAGGTGACGGAAGAGGATCAGAAGGCCATCATGGCAGCCACGACCTGGAATGAAGCAGATTTCGGATATTTCCGTGGAGGCGGATTTTCATCCAGATATTTGACCGACTGTGAGATGCCGGTAACCATGATTCGTTTAAATCTTGTGAAGGGGCTGGGACCTGTCCTTCAAATCGCGGAGGGCTGGACCGTAAAGCTGCCGGAAGAAGTGAGCGATACACTCTGGAAACGAACCGATTATACGTGGCCGTGTACCTGGTTCGCACCGAGAGTGACCGGAAAGGGAGCATTTGCCACTGCATACGACGTGATGAATCACTGGGGGGCCAATCACGGCGCCATCAGCTACGGCCATATCGGCGCCGATTTGATCACTATGTGTTCCATGCTCAGAATACCCGTGAGCATGCACAATGTGCCGGAGGAGAAGATCTTCCGTCCGGCCGCATGGAATGCCTTTGGCATGGATCCGGAGGGCCAGGATTACCGCGCGTGCGCCGCGTTCGGGCCTGTGTACCGGTAAGGCGGTGGCAGTATGAGTGAAAAGCAGGTACTGGCCGTTGATTACGGAGCTTCCGGCGGCCGTGTGATGCTGGGCGGGTTTGACGGGGCTTCCTTTACCATTTCCGAGCTCCACCGTTTTCCCAATGATCCGGTGAAACTGGGAGATACCATGTACTGGGATGTGCTCCGTCTCTACTTCGAGATGAAACAGGGAATCGTAAAGTCAAAGGCTTACGGAGCGATTTCCGGTATCGGCGTGGATACCTGGGGCGTTGATTTCGGTCTGCTGGACCGGGAGGGAAGGCTGCTGGACAATCCGGTTCACTACCGGGATGGACGGACAGCCGGAATGATGGAAAAGACGCTGAAAATGGTCGGCAGAGACCCTCTCTATGAACTGACCGGGAATCAGTTGATGGAGATCAACACGCTCTTTCAGCTGATGGCTGTAAAGGAACGGAGGCCGGAGCTTCTCGAAAGGGCAGACGCCCTCCTTCTGATGCCGGATCTGTTCCAGTATTTCTTATCCGGAGAGAAAATCAGTGAAAAATCCATTGCCTCCACCACCCAGATGATGGATATGAGACAGGGAAAATGGGCCTTCGGATTGCTGGAAACGCTTGGACTCCAGGCAGGAATGATGCGTGACATACTCCCCGGAGCAGTCAGAACGGGAAGCCTGCGTCCGGAAATCCGAAAAGAACTGGGGGTGCCGGCCATGGAGGTGATCGCCGTGGCTGGCCATGATACCCAGAGCGCCATGGCAGCGATCCCGGCCTGCGAAGAGGATTTCCTGTTTATCAGCTGCGGAACGTGGGGGCTGTTCGGAACGGAGCTTACGGAGCCGGTCATCAGCGAAATGTCAAAGAAATTTAATATTACCAACGAGGCGGGGCTGGAAGGCAAATACGCATTCTTAAAGAATATCATCGGTCTGTGGCTGATTCAGGAGAGCAGAAGACAGTGGATACGGGAAGGAAAGGAATACGGATTTGGAGAACTGGAGACGAAGGCCGCCTGCACGGAACCTTTAAAAAGCCTGATTAATCCGGACGCGCCGGAATTTGTCCCGGCCGGTGATATACCTGAGCGAATCCGGCAGTTCTGTCAGAAAACGGGGCAGCCGGTTCCGCAGTCTGAGGGGGAAACCGTCTGCTGCATCGATCAGAGCCTCGCGCTTGCGTACCGGAAAGCCATGGACGAGATCAGAGCATGTACGGGAAAGCAGTACCCGGTCATTCATCTTATCGGCGGCGGCGCCCAGAGCGGACTGCTGTGTCAGATGACTGCCAATGCCTGCGGCCTGCCTGTAGTGGCAGGACCGGTGGAGGCGACCGTCTATGGAAATACCATGGCTCAGTTCATGGCACTGGGAGAGTTAAACGGCCTCACTCAGGCGAGACGCGCGCTGGCGAATACTCTGCATACCGTTGTCTACGAGCCGCGCGACCGGGAAATCTGGGAAGAGGCCTATGAAAGATACAGGGAAATACTTTAAAATCCGGAGGTAAGAACATGGAATTAACGTATATGGAATTGAGAGAACAGATCTGCGATATCTGCCATAAAATGTGGCAGCTGGGCTGGGTAGCGGCCAATGACGGCAATGTGTCGGTAAAACTGCCGGATGGAACATTTCTGGCAACACCGACCGGGATGAGCAAGAGCTTTATCACGCCGGAAAAACTGGTACACATCGATCAGGACGGTCAGGTCCTGGATGCGCCCGCCGGGCTGAAACCGTCCTCGGAGATCAAGATGCATCTGCGCTGTTATAAAGAGCGGGAGGATGTGGGAGCTGTTCTTCACGCTCATCCGCCTGTCGCAACCGGATATGCTGTAGCCAATAAGCCTCTGGACGAATATTCCATGATTGAGACAGTAATCGCGCTTGGCTCCATACCCGTGACGCCTTACGGAACTCCCTCCACCTACGAGGTACCCGACCGTATTGCACCGTATCTGGGAGAGCATGATGCCCTCCTCCTGCAGAACCACGGAGCGCTGACTGTCGGAGCCGACTTAATCACGGCGTATTACCGGATGGAGACGCTGGAGCTGTTTGCGAAAATCAGTCTCAACGCCTATCTGCTGGGAGGGGCAAAAGAGATTTCAAGGGAGAATATTGACCGCCTGATTTCCATGCGGGAAGGCTATCAGGTGACTGGAAGACATCCCGGCTACAGGAAATACGGAAAGTGAGGAGAGCAGAACTATGCTGAAAGGAATACCTGCAATCCTGTCCCCGCAGCTTCTCAAAGTATTATGCGAGATGGGACACAGTGACACCCTCGTGATCGCTGACGGTAATTTTCCGTCGGAATCCATGGGAAGGGAAGGGATCGTGATCCGCATGGATGGACACTCCGCCCCGGAAGTGCTGGAGGCTGTATTGGAGCTCTTCCCATTGGACTCCTATGTCAGCCAGCCGGTCAGTCTGATGGAAGTTATGAGCGGAGATACGGCTGAAACTCCCATATGGGATACGTATGAGGAAATCGTGAAGCGGCGCAGCGGACTGGAGAGCAGTGCAATAGGCCATATCGAGCGGTTTGCATTTTATGAGGAAGCGAAGAAGGCCTATGCGGTTATCGCTACGGGAGAGAAGGCGTTATATGCGAATATTCTGCTGCAAAAGGGCGTGGTTTAGAGGATACCATGGTATTGACACATATAGAAAAAATTACTGTCTATCTCAATTCCTTCAAAACGGAACAGGTGTCAGTGAATGGAGAGTCTGACGAGATATAAATAACAACGCAAAATAACAAATCCCCAGAGCAGTCTGCCTGGGAATTTGTTATTTTTACTTTGTTTCAATAAGCTGCGTATTTCGTCTGATCCAGACGGTTAGATCTCATACCAGATAATTTCATTGGCATCCAGGTCCAGTTCGAAGCTGGAACCGTCACCTTTATAAATCGTGGTATGCTGCGGTTCATAGGTGTTGTTGACAACACAGTATTTTCCGTTTTTAACGTAGGCGTGTACCTCTGCGTTAAAGTTGGAACTGAACCAGCGGTAAAGATTGTCTTCATCGTGGGAGGACCAGATGATGGAGCGGTACAGAATGCGGCTGTTTTCAAAGCTGTAGGGAAGTCCGCTGATGTAGACGCATCGTCCCTGTCCAAACTCATTCACTGCCATCTGTACTTCCTTGTCTCTCTGAACCAGAATCCGGGTTCCGTCAAGGGCATAGATGTTTTTCTTGCCCTCACCAAAATCGATGTCTCTGGTGCAGTCCTCTTTGATAAAGTGGTCATGCTGATCCCAGTTGTATTTGTCCACGTTGAGCGTGAAGCCGGTTTCCTTTTCCACGCCCATAACCGTAGCCAGCTGGAAGAAATGGCCCTCATGCTGATGAGCAGCCGGTTCCCCGACTCCGATAAATCCGCCGCCGTTGTAGATGAATCTTTTTACTGCGGTTATAATGGTCTCATCCGTCCAATTGTCTCCGCCGGTGTAAGCAGTGTCGCCATCGCCCACATTGAGGATCACGTCGATGTCATTTAAAATCTCAGGGTTCTCCCGGATATCGTCAAAGCTGATGAACTTCACGTCAAATGGCGCTCCGCTCAGAGCCTCTATAATCCCTGCATAGGAATAGTTCTGTTTATGATAGATGGCATGGTGAACCATGTGATTGCCCCATGCACGGGCCTTGCCCCAGCAGTTCAGCACGGCTACTGTCTTTATACAGTAAGGGGTCGTGCCTTTGATATTGTCATACAGGGTGCGGAATTCGCTGCATACGTCCTCCACATAGCTGATAAATTCCGGGAACTGTAAGGCCAGCTTTAAATAGCCGCCGTATCCGATCCGGTCAATGGGCTTTCTTAAGATGGCCCTTCTGGCGGTCACCCAGTTTATCTTTGCCTCCTTCACAGGATCCCCGCCTTCCCGGAAGGTATCTGGGAAGAAGTAGGGGAGCAGGCGTCCTTCTGTGTAGGCAACTCCTTCGATATCACTGATGAGACGGAGCGTGCAGCCGTTTCCTACGCTGCCGACCACGGCATCCAGACCAATGGTCTTAAACTCATCCATGAAAGGCTCTGTTCCGATCCAGTGGTCTCCTAAGAACATCATGGCCTCTTTGCCGTATTCGTGAGTGATATCAACCATTTCCTTAGCCAGCTTGGCTACCTCACGTCTCTGGAAGGCCTGGAAATCCAGGAACTCTTTGGAAGGAATCCGGTAGTTGTTGTTCATATAGCCCTGGTCGATGATGAACTCGGGGCGGAACGGATAGCCGGCCTCCTTCTCAAACTGTTCTAAGATATAGGGACTTACCGATGCTGAATAGCCGTACCAGTCCACGTATTTTTCTCTTGCCAGTTCATCGAAGATCAGAGTGAACTGGTGGAAGAATGTGGTATAGCGGATCACATCCACATGAGGATTGGCCTCGAGATACTTCCTGAGCCTGTCCATGGAAAACTTGTGTGTCTTAGGCTGACGTACATCAAAGGTGATCTGCTTTTCAAAATCAGTCCAGCCGTTGGTGACTGCATTGTACATGTGTACCGGATCCCACATGATGTAAGCCAGGAAGCTTACCGTATAATCATGGAATTCTTTTGCTCCGTGGATGATCACATCCCCGGTCTGGCTGCTGTACTCCCAGGAAGATACCGGAACAGGCTGACCGGTGGTTCTGTCTATTACTTCCCACCAACGCCTGATATCGTCCCTGTCGTTCACTTTCAATAAATCTGTATGTAAATGGTTCATAAGATGAATAGACAGCTCATCCTTTACTGCCGTATAGAACGGTGTCATAATATACATCTGCTGAATCTCATCGGGATTGGCCTTAGCCCAGGCATTGTCCTTCCTGGTGGTGTAGTAGGTGGAATAGACTTTGGCCTCCACATTCTTTAATTCATCCGGATAATCGGTACCATCACAGTCCCGAATGGCGTCGGCGCCCCAGCGTTTCAGCAGCTCCAGCGTCTCCGGAACTACGTCCACGTCTGTGGGTATTGTAACTCTTCCAATAAAATCCTTTTTCATTATCGTTCTCCTTTGCTGTCAAGTTAATATTTTTAGCCTTTCACACCGCCGCCTGTAACACCGGCAATAATCTTTTCGGAGAGGATGATATACAACAGGAAGGTAGGCAGGAAGACAATAATTACTGCTGCGAACAATCCGCCGTAATCTCCGGTATACTTCATTGCATTTACGATTTGGAGCAGTCCTACGCCGACCGGAGTGGTCTCCGTAGACGTTGCAAAGATAAGAGCCATGAAGAACTCGTTCCAAACGCTCATAAAGTTAAAGATGGTAACCGTAACGATAGCCGGCTGGATCAGTGGGAACATGATCTTCCAAAAGGTCTTGGCGGGTGTACAGCCGTCAATCGCTGCCGCTTCTTCATAACTTCTTGACAAACTGGCAAAGAAGTTCAGCAGGTAAGTGGTGGTAAAGGGTACACGTAAAAGGATATAAAGAATAATCAGTAAAATTCTTCCCCGGATGTGATACTGGGCCGTCAGTGAATAGATCGGCATGATAATCATAACCTCAGGGATACTCATGGCCAGGATTAAACCTGTCTTGACTCCTTTATTTCCAAGGAATGTAAAGCGCGAAAGCACATACGCGGCCGGAGCTGAGATCAATATAACCACGATACAGGAAGATACCGCATAAAGCAGAGAGTTTGCAAAATAAACAGAAACATTGTTGCCCTTCCACGCGCTGGCATAGTTTTCAAAGTGAACTCCTGATTCAAACTTAAATACCGTGCCGGTGAAGATTTCTCTGGAGGTGGAAAGGCTGGCACCCAGAATCCAGATCAGGAAGGCCGCTGTAAAGGCAATCCAAATGGCCAGAATGAGATATCCCGGAAGAAGGGTCAGCTCTTTTCTCCAGTTCACCTTACTCCTAAACACGTTTTCTTTGTTCCTTTTTCTCATTTTTTACTCCATTCTGTGGACATGTCAGATAAGCATCTTTCTTGCGCCACGTTTCTCACACATTAATATTCAAGATCATCATCTTTAAGCAGCCTGTTCATAATGAAATAAACAATTCCAATAAAGACTGCCATGACGACGCCAATGGTAGCACCGGCGCCGGCATCTCGCTGAACATTGCCGACTGTACCAAATACCGTATCATATAAGTATACCACCGGTGTAATTGTGGAAGCTTCCGTGCTGACCGGTGAGAACATCTTGGACCATAAGTAAAAGGTAACACAGTTTACACTCCAGAATGTGATGTTAGTTTTAAAAATGCCGCGGAGCAAAGGCATGGTAATCCTGCCAAACTGCTGAACTTTGTTAGCCCCGTCAATCGTGGCAGCTTCATAGATATCTGAGGGAATCTGTTCGATGCCGTTGATGAAAATCAGCATATAGTAGCCTACCGCGCCAAATGTGAAGGCAGCCAGCATGGCCCAGAATTTCATGTCGGTTCCCAGCCAGTTCTTCCCCTCCAGCCCCATCGTCCTTAAAATCTGGTTAATGAGACCGTAATCCTGATTGTAGATATACTGAATCCACATGGTAGCCAGAGCCACGGCGCTGATAATATTGGGAAGATAAATCGCTGCACGGAAAAATTTTTTAAACCGGATTCCACTGGTGATGATAACAGAAAACAGCAGTGAAAAACTGAGGATAATAATGCCTCCCAGTAACCAGATAATCAGAATGTTTGTCGCCGCTCTCTGAAAGGTGGGACTGGAAAATACCTTTGCATAATTAGCCAGACCGTTAAAGCTCCATTCAGATGCACTGGAGGTCACGCTTTCAATCTTAAAAAAACTCATGATTACGGTTCTGACAACCGGGTATAGATACATGACAACTAAAGCAAGTATACAAGGTGTTATAAAACCAACGATAAACAATTTGTTTTTTTTCATTTCTTATTTCACCTTTCTGACCAAATGAGGTGACGCTATAAGCGTCACCTCCGGTTTTCCAGCATTCTTTAATATAAAGCGTCCAGAGCCTTTGCAAAATCTTCGCCTGTTGCATAGCTTCCTTCATACAGTTTTACAATTACTTCCTGAATAACGGAAATCTTGTCTGCGTTAGCGTTCAGACCCATATTCCAGGAAAGAGGAGCTGTGGTATTCATCAATACCTCGTTAGTTCCGCTCTGAACAGCCGGTGGAGTATTGCTTGGATCCGCTGGGATATTATTGGACAAATCAGCCATGTTCTGGCTCTGCTTGCCGCTAGTTAAGTATACAGCAAAATCAAATGCCGCCTGAGGATTCTCACTGTATTTGGTGATACCGATGGAGTTCGCTCCTGCAAATGTACTGGTATTGTCCACGCCGCCTTCTACGGCCGGATAAGCGAACAGCCCCCAATTGAGTTCTGTGCCTGTATTGGCGTTAACTTCTGCAGTGATGTAGTTTGCACATACTACCATAGCGATTTTCTGTGTAAGACCGATCTTGTTCTGGCTTGCCGGATACTCATCAGGAGCGCCGTCTGCCAGATAGCCTGCTTTTACAAAATCAATCATTTCCTGGCCTGCTTTTACTACGCCGGGATTGCCGCTCCAGCCGCCGTTAGTTGCCAGATCTTCAACAGCCGCCTGTCCAATATGCCTTGACAGATGGTAACCAAACAGGAATGGGGCATATGTACTATCGAGAGCCAGAGGCTGATAGCCTTTGTCCTTCATGGTCTGGCAGGCAGTCATGAACTCGTCCCATGTTGCCGGAGCAGTGATGCCGCAGTCATCAAAGATATCTTTATTATAGAACACGCCGCCTACAGATGGCTGCTCGGTAACACATGGAAGGAATCCGGCCCATTCAGTCGCCTGATTGTTGAATACAGCGTAGCTCTTGTCAGCGTATCCGGCTTCCTTTGCCATATCCGTCAAATCAGCAACATAATTGACATAGTTCTTGGAGATTCTGGTGTAGTCGTCCTCAAACATATCAAATCTTTCCTGAGCTTCCAGTGCGGAAGAGAGGATGTTCTTGTTTTCACGGCCTTTCCACTCGAACTTAATCTTGGCTCCGGTTTCAGCCTCGAAAGCCTCTGCAGCCTGCTGAAGTGCCTGTCCCTGAGGCTCATTGTTTGTCCACATGGACCAGTATGTAAGTTCAACACCTTCGTACTTCTTGTCTCCCTCAGCCGCGGCTGGTGCAGCAGTTGTTTCGCCGGTCTCGGCTTTGGCAGTCGTTGCTGCCGGAGTTTCTGCTGGAGTCTCTGCTGGTTTTGCATTGTTGCTTCCACAGCCTGCTAAAAGACCTGCCGTCATGGCAGCAGCCAGCAGAACGCTAATCGGTTTTTTCTTCATAGATAAATCCTCCTTTTTGTTGGGCACTGCCCATTTGAAATATCTTAAATTCATAAGTAAATTATATACTGATCTAACATTCATTAGCTATCAGTATATTGTTTTGTTTTTTATATTTTTTGCTATTTTTTGTAGCATATTTATAATAAAAAACTTCATTTGACGTTTTTTATCAACAGTTTGCACTACAATTTTTCGCGCGGACTCTTGCTTTTTAATTTCTATTATATTATGATGATAAAAAAACAAAGGAGTTTTCTTATGAGCCGTCCCAATATTATACTGCTTATGACCGACCAGCTTCGCGGGGACTGTCTGGGATATGCAGGTCATCCTGATGTAAAAACGCCATATCTTGATACACTGGCCTCCACCGGTACAGCCTTTGACCGCGCCTACAGCGCCTGCCCGAGCTGCATCGCTTCCCGAGCCGCCATCCATACAGGGATGGGGCAGAACCATCACGGCCGTGTAGGCTATCTGGATGGCGTTCCCTGGGAATATGAGCATACGCTGGCCGGGGAATTAGGCCAGGCTGGCTATTACACCCAGTGCGTCGGCAAGATGCACGTCCATCCTTTAAGGAATTATCTGGGATTTCATCATGTGGAGCTTCATGACGGATATCTGGGATATTCCAGGCGGGCAACGATTCCCTACCGTGAGTCCCAGCTGGTAGCCGACGATTATTTCTACTGGCTGAAAAATGAGCTGGGAATTTCCGCCGATGTGACAGACACGGGGATTGAATGCAACAGTTATGTGGCGAGGCCCTGGATGCATGAGGAGAAATACCATCCCACCAACTGGGTTACCGAGAGAAGCATAGACTTTTTGAGACGGCGTGATCCGGGGAAGCCTTTTTTCCTTATGGCCTCTTATCTCAGACCGCATCCTCCCTTTGATGCGCCTCGGCATTACTTCGATTTATACCGGGATCAGGAGCTGCGCCCACCGTATGTAGGCACCTGGGAGACGGACGAATTATTAAAAAGGGACGGACGGATCTATGATTCAAAGACAGGTCCCATTGATGCAGAGCTTATACGCCAGGCCCAGGTGGGATATTATGCCTGCATCACCCATTTGGACCATCAGATAGGGCGGCTGATTCTGGCTCTGAAGGAGCAGGAGCTTTACGATAATTCCATTATTATCTTTACCGCAGACCACGGGGAGGAACTCTGTGACCACCACATGTTCCGCAAAGCCAGACCTTACGAGGGAAGCTGCCACATCCCGCTTATCATCTCGGGAGGAAAGAAGTTTCTGCCGAAAGGGGCCGGTTCCTCCAGGTGCAGCAGCGTAGTGGAGCTTCGGGATATTATGCCCACGCTGCTCGATTTGGCAGACGCCCCTGTTCCGGATACGGTGGACGGCAAATCGCTCCTTCCTCTGCTTGAAGATCCGGCGCGGTCCGTGCGTCCCTGGCTTCACGGAGAGCATTCCTTTGATGAGTATTCCAACCACTGGATCGTCACCGAAACAGACAAATACATCTGGCACTCACAGACCGGTCAGGAGCAGTACTTCCATCTGGAAAAAGATCCCCATGAACTCACGGATCTGATTGCGGAAGATGCCTGTAAGATGCGGATTCAGGAGCTTCGCGGGCATCTTATAGAATCCCTGGAGAACCGCAGGGAAGGTTTTGTGGAAAATGGGAGACTGGTGCCTGGACGCCCCTATCCGCCCGTCCTTTCCTAAAACAGAAAAGACATTAAAAGATCAATTGCAGATATAGAGAAACCGGAGAATAGCATATGAAAAAACAAATCATCCTTATAATGACAGACACCACGCGCAAAGACATGCTGGGCTGCTATGGAAATCCTAAAATGATCACACCGAATCTGGACCGGCTGTCCGCCGAAGGCATCCGGTACGAGAATGCCTATACGTGCCAGCCGGTCTGCGGCCCGGCACGGTCCGCCATATTTACCGGAACCTTTCCGCATACCAATGGGGAGGTGACGAACTGTGTAGCCATGGGAGATAATATAAAAACCGTAGGCCAGCGTCTGACGGACAACGGAATTCACTGCGGCTATATCGGCAAATGGCATTTAGACGGCGGTGACTATTTTGGCAATGGCATCTGCCCGGAGGGCTGGGATGAGGCATACTGGTATGATATGCGCCGGTACCTGGAAGAGCTGACGGAGGAGGAACGGCTGAAATCCAGAAAATCCGCCACCTCCTTTGAGGAAGATATGACAGAGGAGTTTACATACGCTCACCGCTGTTCCAAAAGGGCGGCAGACTTTCTGGAACAGTATAAAGATGAGGACTTTTTCCTGGCAGTTTCTTACGATGAGCCTCACGGTCCTTCGCTCTGTCCTGCGCCGTACAACACCATGTATGACGGATTCTGCTTTGAGGACAGTCCCAATTATGAGGACGATTTAAGTCAAAAGCCACTGATGCAGCGCTTATGGGCAGGGGAGAACTTACACAAAAACAGGGAGGAAATCAACTGCCCTTCCGGAAAATTGTCCCTGTTTTTAGGATGCAACTCGTTTGTAGATTACGAAATCGGGAAAGTCCTGGACAAAATCCGGGAGACGGCTCCGGACGCTATGGTCATCTACACCTCTGATCATGGAGACATGCTGGGAAATCACCGGCTTACTTCCAAAAATGCTGCCTGCTACAAAGAGGTTGCCAACATCCCGCTGATCATCAAAGGCGGCGAGGCCGGCAAGGTGGTGGATTACCCGGCTTCCCACATTGATCTGACTCCCACGATTCTGGATTACATGGGCCTTCCCATCCCAAAGCTGCTGGAGGGGAAAAGTATGCTGCCTCAGATCAACTGCACGGATATCCGGATCAATAATGAGGTCTATACAGAATTTACCCGGTATGAAGCGGACCACGACGGATTCGGCGGCCTGCAGATGATGCGTGCTGTCATTTCAGACCGGTATAAGCTGGTGATCCATCTTCTGGACAGTGATGAGCTGTACGATATGGAAAAGGATCCGGCAGAGATCTGCAACCGGATCCAGGATGATGATTATTCCGAAATCCGCAATTCCCTGCATGACAAAATCCTGGAGCAGATGAACCGGACCCGCGACCTTTATCGTGGATATCAGTGGGCCTGCAGAAGCTGGCGCACGGACAAGGATCCGACCTGGAGCAACGATGGCTATACCAGACAGCGGGAAAATGAAGAGTATGAGCCAAGACAGCTGGACTACGATACCGGACTGCCCATGACGGAATCGGTGAGGACGAAGATATCCAAGAATTTAAAGAGATAATAGAGCAGTCTTTTTCTGCAAAGAATAACGACGCCTCTCCCGCCTGTTGAGGTTGGGAGAGGCGTTGTCAAAAATTATAGGCAGTGGCATTGAAATAAATATTCCATCGCATAAGACAGGGAAGTATTCAGATGTTCCTTCATCAGTGAAGCGGCCAGCTGGTAATCCTTCTGTAAATACGCCCCGTAAATCTTTAAATGTCCGCGTTCTATTTCCCGTTGGTGCTGCAGTGACGCCTCATACATATTGGAGAAGATCGTCAGCTGGCTCCTCTGTTTCCCGGCGGCGCGGGCCAGGCGGCTGTTGGCGCAGTAATCGTAGAAGATCAGATGAAAATGATCAGAATAGCCTGTCCATGTCCTGATTTCCTCTTCCGTGAGACTTTCTGTCTCTAAAACCTTTTCCGTATAATGTATATTTTCCGCCAGTGCCTTCTGTACCTTTTCCTGATCCGGATAGTGAGAGGTATAGAGAATGGCCAAGGCATCTAAATCCCCCATAAATTCATAGAGCTCTTTCAAGTCCTGTTCCCCGATACTTATGACATTGACGCCGATGTTGGAGTAGGAGACGACCAGTTCTTCCTCCGCAAGCCGGGTCAGCGCCTCGCGGATCGGGGTGGAGCTGACTCCGAAGCGTTCCTGTAAGTGTTTTAGCGTTAATTTCTCGCCGAGCCGGATTCTCTGTGTCAGAATATCCTGACGGAGAATATCGTAGATTTGCCCGGAGAGAGTGGTTTTATTTAAATCCATGCCGTATCCTTCCTCATTAAAAAACTCATATCCATCATTTATATTCATATTACAACAGAAAAAATAGTAGGTCAACCTTATTATTTTACATTTTGCAAAATGCATATTGCAAAATGTAATCATAGATGGTACAATTCTTAAAACAATAATTATGTGACGCGTTAAAGCGAAAAAGCAGAGAACGGGAGAAGGACATATGAGAAACGAGGAATTACTGAAACGGCTGACCCAGGCCCAGGGAATCGCCGGCTATGAAAAAGAAGTGAGAGAGCTGATTGAGAAGGAAGCCGCAGCCTATGCGGACGATATGATAACGGATGCGATCGGTAATCTGATAGTAATTAAGAAAGGACAGGGAGGCCCGCAGTCGAAGAGGATCATGTTTGCGGCCCATATGGACGAAATCGGTTTCATGGTGAAGAAGATCGAGGAGGACGGCCGTCTTCGTGTCTGCAACGTGGGGTGGAACTGGGCGGCCTCGGCTTACAACGCCAGAGTGCGGTTCCGCAACGGCGTAACCGGCGTGTTTGGCTGTATGGGAGCCATCGAGGACGCCCATAACGATGTGGGCAAGCTCTATATCGATATCGGAGCAAAATCTAAGGAGGACGCATTAAAATACGTTAAAGTCGGCTCCGTCTGCGGCTATTACGGAGAATACGTGGATCTGCAGAACAATCTGGTGTGTTCCAAATCCCTGGATGACCGGATCGGCTGCTACCAGCTTCTGGAGGCGCTGAAGGAGAATGACGGCACGTATCCAAACGATATTTATTATGTGTTTACCGTGCAGGAAGAAGTGGGATGCAGAGGTTCGAAGCCGACGGCAGAGCGGATTCGTCCCGATATCGGCATTGCGGTGGACATCACACCGGCCCACGATTATCCCTGCGATCTGGAAGGCAGCAATACCGTGGGAAAGGGCGTTGCGATCAAATACGCGGATCCGTCGGTAATCTGCGACGAGGAAGTGGTTGCAGCCATGGAGGAATGCTGTGAATGCGAACGAATTGCATGGCAGCCCGAAGTCATCGACAAGGGCGGAACGGATGCATCCAGCATGAATATGTCCGGTGTCGGAGCCAGGGCGGGCGGAATCGCCGTCGTGACCAGATATCCCCACTGCCAGAGCTGTGTAGCCTCAAAGGATGACATCGAGGCGGGAGCGAGATTATGTACGGCAATTTCAAAGCATGAATTCCGCTTCTGAGTGGGATGGGAGGCGCCGGGTGAAACAGTACATATTGACACATGGAAACCTCCTGACGATGAGGGACCGCACCATAAAATACGATACGGATATCCTGATCAGGGACGGGAAAATACAGAAAATCGGCCGGAATCTGACTGCATTTGCAGCTCAGGAAGCGGCGGAACCCGTGAATGGATTAAACGGTGAAGCAGATGCCTGGAGATGCGAGGCAGATACATTAAACGGTGAAACAAAGTTCCTCGATATAAGCGGCCGGTACGTGATCCCCGGGCTGATTGACAGCCACTGCCACTACGACGCCGATTATATGGGAAAGATGTTCCTGGCCTGCGGCGTTACTTCCGTCAGAAACATGCGGGGGTACAAACGCCACGCTGAATATGCCGCGGAGACGCTGGCAGGAAAGCGGACAGGCCCCTATATCTATTCCAGCGGTCCCATCTATGACGGAGAAGATCCGAGTATACCGGACAATTCCAATGAGATCATCCGCACGGAGGCGGACGTGGAGCAGGCGATCGAGTATACGATCCGGAATGGGTTCTTGTGGCTAAAGACGTATCCGTCCATTGAGCCGGAGCTGTACCGGTATCTGCTTAAACGAGCGAGACAGCAGGGGCTTCCCGTATGCGGCCATATGAGCAAGAAGCTGGACGACAAGGTGCTGGCAGACGCCGGCTATTACTGCTGTGAGCACAGCAGCTCCCTTCCGTCCCACAAGGCCGATATCCGCTATCTGGCCGAAGCCGGGATGTGGTTTACTCCCACACAGGCCGTATGCGAAACACTGCCGGACTATGTCTGGAACGGTAAAATGCTGCCGGAGCTGGAGCATTTTAAAGATCTCCCGGAATGTGAGCGGAAGAGCTGGGAGAACAGAAACAGGAAAATCATCGAGAGCTACCGCAGCCAGGGCGTTCGCCCCGATATCCGTGTGGTGATCGGCAGAGGACGAACCTTTCTGGAATATTCGGACCGGTTCATGGCCGGCACAGACTGCGCTTATCCGGGAATTATCCCAGGCTTTTCCATGGCAGATGAGCTGGAGAAGCTGGTGGAGCTCTACGGATGCACGGCTTTCGAGGCTCTGAAGGCGGCTACGGTCAATCCGGCCGCACATATTGGCCTGGAAGAGAAGAAGGGAAGTATCCGGGAAGGCATGGATGCCGATTTCGTGGTGCTGGATGGGAATCCACTGGCCGATATCGGAAATGTGAGAAAAGTCCGCATGGTATTCCAGGGTACGAATTTATACGATGAGGAGACCATCAGGGCCTACGGCAGTAAGGCGGGTTTCCTGAAGAAAGAAGAGATCGAATTTATCCATTGGTAAAGAGAGAGGAGCAAGATTATGAAAAAGGGTATGGCAGTTATTCTGGCGGCGGTGACGGCGCTGTCGCTTACCGCCTGCGGCGGTTCAGGAACCGCAGGCAATACACAGAACGATACACAGAGTCAGTCATCGGAGACGGGCGCGGGTGCGTCCAGCTCCGGAAATACCGATATGGTGGTGGCCATGGGCGCCGATATTGACACGCTTCATCCGTCGGATTACTCCACTACCGCAGAGCTTACGGTTTTAAACCAGCTCTATGACACGATGATGTATATGAATCCGGATGGCGAACACGATCCGGAGCCGCGTCTCGCGGAATCATACGAGGTGAGCGAGGATGGAAAGACCTACACCTTCCATCTGCGGGAGGACGCCACCTTCCACGACGGCACGCCGGTTACGGCAAAGGATGCGGTATTTTCCCTGAATCTGTATAAGGATTCCCAGTACCAGAATTCCCAGGTGACGGGACTGGCGAGCGCGGAAGCTGCAGATGACCACACCGTGGTCTGCCACCTGGATAATCCGTACTCCCCGTTCCTGCTGGGGGCCTGTTCCGTCCATATCGCTTCCGAGGCGTATTATGAAAAATCGGCCGACGACTTTGTCAATAAGCCGGTGGGCAGCGGCCCGTACAAATTTACGGGAAGAAGCAAGGGAAGCAGTGTAACGCTGGAAGCGTATGACGGCTACTACCGCGGGGATGCGGCGATTAAAAAAGTGACCTTCGAGGTCATTCCGGACCAGTCTACCATGGCGATCGCCATTCAGACGGGCGAGGTGGATTTTGCGGAAATCGACTCGGCCAGCCTTCCGCAGCTGAAGGCGGACAAAAATGTCACCATCGCTGAGATTCCAACCTCCAGCTTCTCCTATGTATGCATGAACCTGGATAAGGCACCATTTGATGACGTGAGAGTGCGCCAGGCGTTAAACTATGCCATCAACCGCGAGAATCTGGTGCAGATCTGCTATGACGGAGAGGCCACGGTAAACTCCAACTTATGTTCCGCCAACCGGTTCGGCTACTCCGAGGAACAGCCGAAATACGAGTACGATCCGGAGAAGGCCAAATCCCTTCTGGCCGAGGCAGGCATCACGACGCCGTATCAGCTGGGAGAAATGCTGGTGGCCGAAAAGTATTCCAATCTCGCCACCGTAATCCAGAATGATTTAAAGGCAGTCGGACTGGAGACGACGATTTCCGTAAAGGAATTTAATTCCTATATCGGAGATCTGACCAGCGGCAGCTATACCATCAGCGCACTGAATATGACGCTGGAGGGGGATACCCAGATGATGGAGATGGCCTTCGCCAGCGATTACATCGGAACTGCCAACAATGCCAGATATTCGGATGCGGAGATGGATGCGCTGTTTGACAGGACACGGGTTTCCAACGACAAGGAAGAGCGCGCGGAGCTCTTTAACCAGATCTTTACGAAAGCGCAGGAGGAAGCCATCTACGTTCCGCTGGCTAATCCGCTTACGCTGTTCGCATACAGCTCTTCACTGAAATGCCCGGAAATTCCGTACGAGGCAGTGTATTACATCTATGATTTTGCCTGGTAAGGCTTTAATCCGTGGAAGGGAGGACATTCTCCATGACCAAATACGTGGCCAAGCGGCTTCTGTACATGATTCCTGTTTTGCTCGGAGTCGCATTTTTAGTATTTTCCATCTTATCTATGACGCCGGGAGATCCAGGTTCCATTATCCTCGGAATCACGGCGTCGAAAGAGGATATCGCGGCTCTGAACGCGGAATTCGGGTATGACAAGCCGTTTCTGATCCGCTTTTTTAACTACATCGGGGATATCGTATTCCATTTTAATCTGGGAGTATCCTACCAGAGCCGGCAGCCGGTCATACAGGATATTGTCGCCAGGTTCCCGAACACACTGCTTCTGACCGTATTTTCCATGTCCCTTTCCGCTTTTATCGGAATACTGCTTGGGATTGTCTCTGCGGTGAGACAGTATTCCGTGCTGGACCATACGTGCGTGATTGTGGCGCTGGTGTTTGCCTCCATACCGGGATTCTGGCTGGGGCTCATGCTGATGCTGGTATTTTCCCTGCATCTGGGGCTGCTGCCATCCTACGGCGCAGGCACTCTGAAGCATTTTATTCTGCCTACCATAACCATATCCTTAGGGTCGGCCGCCAGCCTGCTCCGCCTCACCAGATCCGCCATGCTTGAGACGGTGAGGCAGGAGTATATCCGGACGGCCAGGGCCAAGGGAGCGGGCGAGAAACGGATTATCATGCGCCATGCGCTGAGAAATGCCCTCCTGCCGGTCGTCACAACGCTGGGCACCAGCTTCGGGGCCTCCTTAGGCGGCGCGATCATTGCGGAGACCGTGTTTGCCATGCCGGGGATGGGAACCTTAATCACGACGGCTATCCGGCAGAAGGATATTCCCGTGGTCATGGGCTCCACCCTGTTTCTGGCATTTTTATTCAGCCTTATCATTCTTCTGGTCGATGTCCTGTACGCCTTCATCGATCCGAGAATCAAGGCCAAATACCAGGAGGGAGGAAAGAGCCGTGGCTAAGGGAAAGAAACGCAAGAACGCCATCCGGAACGAAGTCTGGTACCGGTTTAAGAAGAATAAGGCGGCCATGCTCGGCCTCGTTATCCTGGTGGTGATCGTCGCCATCGCCGTGTTTGCCGACCTCATTGTCCCCTATTCCAAATGCATCGAACAGGACGGGGGTGCAAGACTTCTGATGCCGGGAGCCGCGCATTTCTTCGGGACGGATGAATACGGCCGGGACTTATTTGCCCGTGTGGTTCACGGTTCCAGGTATTCTCTCTTCATCGGCGTGTCCACCAGCTTAATGGCGCTGGTGATCGGCGCCGTGCTGGGAGCCAGCGCGGGATATTTCGGCGGAGTGATCGACAATACCATCTGCCGCATCATGGACGTGTTTATCTGCGTGCCGCCGATTCTCATGTCTCTGGCCGTGGTGGCGGCGCTGGGAACGAACTTAAAGAACCTGATTATCGCAATTACCATATCGTGTATTCCGGGGAATGTCAGACTGATCCGGTCGGTGGTCATGACTGTGGCCGAACAGGATTACATCCGGGCGGCAAAGTCCTACGGGACCTCCAATGCGCGCATTATTTTCAGATACGTGCTGCCCAACGCCATGGGGCCGATCATTGTAAACACGACGATGAGCATTTCCGGCATGATCTTATCGGCCGCAGGCTTGAGCTTTATCGGCATGGGAATCCAGCCGCCGTCTCCGGAATGGGGCGCGCTGCTCTCCGGTGCTCAGAAGTATATGTTTACTTCACCGTATCTGCTGTTTTTCCCGGGTGTCTTTATTCTGCTCGCTTCCCTGGCGTTTAATCTGGTGGGGGACGGACTTACCGACGCCCTGGATCCCAAACTGAAGGACTAAGGAGGTGGCGCAATGAGTGAAACGATACTGGAGATCGAAAATCTGTCCGTGGTATACGAGACGGATATGGAGACGGTGCACGCCGTAAACGGAATCAGCTTCTCCCTGGGAAAAGGGGAGACTCTGGGGCTGGTGGGAGAGACGGGGGCCGGAAAGACGACGACGGCGCTGACCATCCTGGGGCTTTTGCCGGAACGGACAGGAAAGATTACGGGAGGAGCCATCCGGTTTGAGGGGACGGAGCTTGGGAAACTGAGCGCCCATGAGATGGAGAAAATCCGGGGAGCCAGAATATCCATGATATTTCAGGATCCCATGTCGGCCTTAAATCCGGTCCTCACAGTGGGCAGCCAGATCGCCGAGGCCCTGGAGCTTCACAACACCGACGGCCTGTCAAAGAAAGAGATTGAAAAGCGGGTGGAGGACACTCTGGAGATGGTAGGTATTCCGAAAGAGCGGAAGGCCAATTATCCCCATCAGTTCTCCGGCGGCATGCGCCAGCGCGTGGTGATCGCCATGGCCCTGATTCTGAGTCCGGAGCTTTTAATCGCGGATGAACCGACGACCGCCCTTGACGTTACCATACAGGCGCAGATACTGACGATGATCTGTGACCTTCAGAGAAAATACGAAACCAGCGTAATCATGATTACCCATGATTTGGGGGTGGTTGCGGAGACGTGTGACAAGGTGGCCATCGTCTATGCCGGGGAGATTGTGGAGTACGGAACGCTGAGCGATATCTTTAACGGCGGCAGGCACCATCCCTATACGGAAGGGCTGTTTGGATCCATTCCCAGCCTTACGGAGGAGACGAAGCGCCTTCATCCCATCGAGGGAATTCTGCCGGATCCGACGAACCTGCCGAAGGGCTGCAAATTCTCGCCCCGGTGTACGAAGTGCATGGAGCCGTGCAGTCTGACAGCACCGGCCGTATATGAGGAAAACGGCCATCTGATCCGCTGCCATCTGTACCGCGATAACAAAGGAGGGCAAGAGTGATGGAAGATCTGCTGTTGGATGTAAAACATTTAAAAAAATATTTTGGAACGCCCTCCGGTCTGCTTCACGCAGTGGATGATGTGAGCTTTTCCGTTAAGCGGGGAACGACGCTGGGAGTCGTGGGAGAATCCGGCTGCGGAAAATCCACGCTGGGTTCCACGCTTTTATACCTTGACGAGCCCACGGGCGGCGAGATCCTGTTTGAGGGAACGAACCTTCAGAGTGTAGGAAAGAAGGAATTCAAACGGATACGCCCCAGAATGCAGATGATTTTTCAGGATCCCTACTCCAGCTTAAACGGGCGCATGAATGTCCGGCAGCTGATTGCGGAACCCCTGATCGTCAATAAGGTCTGTAAGGATAAGAAGGAGATCGAGGCGCGGGTGGATGCCATGATGGAGACCGTCGGCCTGGCCAGACGCCTTGCGGGCGCCTATCCGCACGAGCTGGACGGAGGCCGGCGCCAGAGAATCGGAATTGGCCGGGCGCTGATTATGGAACCGGCCTTTGTCGTATGCGACGAGCCGGTGTCGGCCCTCGACGTGTCGATTCAGGCTCAGATTTTAAATCTCCTGATGGACCTTCAGGACAGCATGAATCTGACGTATCTGTTTATTACACACGATCTGTCTGTGGTCAAACACATATCCGATGAGATCATGGTCATGTACCGGGGGAAATGCGTGGAACAGGCATCGTCGGCCGAGCTTTTCAGGAAGCCGCTCCATCCGTATACGAGAGCCCTTCTGGCGGCGATCCCCGATCCCAGCCCGGAATCGAGGAACAAGAAGAGGAGTCTTCTCCAGGGAGAGGTGGCCAGTCCGGTGAATCCGGGGCCTGGATGCCGGTTTGCGGCGCGGTGCCCGTTTGTGAAAGAGGAATGCAGGACCGGCGAGATTATGCTTGAAGAAGTCAGCCCGGGACACTTTGCGGCATGTCCGGGATGCGTGGACAGAATGGAGGAGTAAAATGAGTGCAGAAACATACAGCTGGCCCTATGCCAATGAGATTGGGGATGAGGAGACCGTAACCAGCGATGTCCTTGTCCTGGGCGGCGGGCTGGCGGGCTGCTTTGCCGCCATAGCCGCGGCCAGAAAAGGAAAATCCGTGGTGCTGGTGGAAAAGGGGGCCGTGGAACGAAGCGGTTCTGCAGGAACGGGTTTTGACCACTGGGAATCAGCCTGTACCAATCCCTGTTCCGGGGTGACGCCCGAAGAGATCGCGGAGGCCTACGTC
This sequence comes from Hungatella sp. L36, assembly GCF_014288035.1. Classification (NCBI taxonomy): domain Bacteria; kingdom Bacillati; phylum Bacillota; class Clostridia; order Lachnospirales; family Lachnospiraceae; genus Hungatella; species Hungatella sp. L36. Next base: position 73,320 of record NZ_JACOPC010000002.1, read on the forward strand.
CATGAACAGGACTGGTACAGCAATGGAATCGCCCACTACATCGAATGCCGCGAGGGATACGACCGGCTCCTGGACCTGGAGTCTTTCGGCGGAAAGGTGAGGGATACCGGAGATGAATTTAAGGGCGCAGAGTTTCGGGATGAGAAGACGAAGCTGATGTTTGCCTATGACTATAAAAACAAATTTACCCTGCGCGTCTGGGGGACCACCTTTAAGCCTGCCCTGGCGCGGGAACTGAAGAGACTGGGCGTGAAGGTGTATGAGAGGACGGAGGCCACGGCTCTGCTTACCGCGGTAAAGGACGGAAAGAAGAAGGGAGCCGGGGCCTGCGGAATGGATGTCCATACGGGAAAATTCTATATCTTCCGGTCGAAGGCCACGATTCTCACCATGTCCAGGCCGGCCAGAGTCTGGCTGTTTAATCCGGATCTGGTGGGCTTATGCGAATTTCGTCCCATGCAGAGCATCGGAAGCGGCCATGCCATGGGCTGGCGGGCCGGAGTGGAATTTACCATGATGGAGAAATCGGTGCGCGCGGAATTTTCGGGTGCAGGAAGAAGTTTCCCCGCATACGGAACCGGCAATAACCACAATACCTGGTACGCGGCCACCATGGTGGATGCCAGAGGCGTGGAGATTCCATACGTGGACCGTGACGGAAAGGAACTGAAAACCGTATCCGAGCGGTACTATCCGGCCCGGGGCCAGAAATTCTTCCTAAAAGGCGGAGTCATCGACAATCCGAAGTATGAATACCGGGGGCCGGAAACTCTGGACTTCGAGGAACTGATCCGCCGGGGATACCAGCTCCCGTTCTATGCGGATTTGAGCCGCATGCCGGAGGATGAACGCCGCGTTATCTGGGGAATGATGGTCGGCGAGGAGGCGAAGACCAGAATTCCGATTCTGGAAAATTATACCGAACGGGGATTTGATCCGGAAAAGGACATGCTCCAGAGCTACGGCACCGGCTGGCAGTCCGCCAGCTTTCTGGAGCAGGAGCGCCAGTTCTTCGGAGCGCCGGGCGGAATCATGCACGACTGGGATTTAATGACGAACATCGATGGCGTCTATGCGGCCGGAGACCAGCTGTACGCCTCCGACTGCGCGGGATTTGCCTGTGCCACGGGATATTACGCGGGAAGAAAGGCGGCAGACTGCGCTTCGGATCATGAGTTGGAGGATTTTAGCAGGGAAGAGGCCGATCGGGAAAAAGAGAGGCTGTACGCGCCTCTTTACGTGAAGGATGGAACCAACTGGAAAGAGCTGAATATGGCGATATCCAAGGCAATGCAGAACTACTGCGGCGGTGTGAAATGTGAGGAGCTTCTAAAAGAGGGGCTGGACCTTTTGGAGAGCTATGAGCGGGAGGTGGTTCCCACTCTGTCGTGCGCCAACCCTCACGACCTCATGAGAACCCATGAGGTCCTGGATATTCTGACCGTGGCCCAGCTGGTGCTTCACGCCTGCCTGCGGCGGCGGTCCAGTTCGCAGCCGCTGTGCTTTCAAAGAAGTGATTATCCGCAGATGGATCCGGAAGGGGAACGGCGCCATATCGTCATCCGCCAGGAAGACGGCCAGGTGAGGGAGCGAAGCGTTCCTCTCGATTTCTTCGGAAATCTTCAGGAGGAGTACGAACGGCGCAACCAGGATTATATGGAGGAGATCAGCCATGAAAAAGCCTGAATTTACAGTGAAGCCGGTTGCCAGCAGCGCCAGGCCGATCATTTACGATGAAAGCCTCTGTATCGGATGCAACCGGTGTGCATCGGTCTGCCAGTGCGATATCCTGCTTCCGTCAGAAACGAAGGGAAAACCGCCCATTGTTATGTATCCGGGAGAATGCTACTACTGCGGCGCCTGCGTCATGGCCTGTCCGGTAAAAGGGGCTGTCAGGCTGGAGCATCCCCTGATGAACCGGGCAAAGTTCGTGCCGGTGAGAGAAAAATAAAATGAAATGCATGATCGCATGAATTACAAAAAACAGTTGACTTCGACACCGTGTCGTCGTTTATACTCAAGTCATGAGGAGGTGAGAACCATGGAGCTTATGACTGTGAGCCAGGTGTCGAGGAGCCTGGGGATATCCACGAGGATGCTGCGTTATTACGAGCAGGCGGGCCTCGTGGAGAGCCTGCGGCAGGAGGGGTATGCATACCGGATCTACGATGAAAAGGCTGTACTGCGGCTGAAGCAGATTCTGCTGCTCCGCAGGCTGCGTATCCCTGTGCGCCAGATCAAGGCGATTCTGCTGAAGGAGGACGCGGTAGCGGCGATTGAAATATTCCGCGAGAACATTAGAAATCTAAATGAAGAAATGACGGCACTCTCTGTGGTCAAAGAGATATTGAACCATTTTGTGGAAGAACTGAGCAGAACCGCAGAACTGCCTTTGGAGAAAATTCTGCTGAAGGATGATGTTCTGGCAGACTCCATTGAGTCTTTCGGCCTTATCAGTATTAACTTTAAGGAGGATCAGACGATGGAGAAATTAAAGAAAGCGGAAGCAGGACTGTCCAGAATCGGGGATGTACGGATTATCTACCTGCCGCCTTCCGCTGTGGCGGCTGCCCACTATGTCGGCGATGAGCCGGAAATTCATGTGAATGAGATGCTGGACCGTTTTGTGAGGGAGACAGGTCTTCATAGAAGAAAGCCTGACTTAAGGCACTATGGCTTTAATCATCCGAATCCAACGGATGCGACCGGTTTCCATGGATATGAGAGCTGGGTGACGATCCCGGAGGACATGGAGGTCCCGGCTCCGCTTGTAAAGAAACTGTTTGTGGGAGGTATCTACGCCGCCCATATGATTTCCTTCGGCAGTTTTAATGAGTGGGATCTGCTGCTCAATTGGGTTAACAGCAATGAGAAGTACGAGTTTGCGGGGGATATGGCGGACCAGGAGCATATGTGCGGCCTGCTGGAGGAACACTTAAATTATATAAGCCATGTGGAACTGGCAAATACGGAGCCGGAAGAGTTTCAGCTGGATCTCCTGGTTCCGGTGAGAGAACGAAAAATATAAATCAAATGGAAGAGCCGCCGCACAAAAATGAGACACTCTGACAAATAAAAAGAGTACCGCGCAGTTTGGGGGAAAAGCGGTACTCAGGAGAAGTTGAACCTAGTATATCACGGCAGCGCGGCAGTGTGCAGAGACAGATTTGCCATATATTGGATAATCTTGTGATGAAGATCCCGGCAGGGATATTTTATTATGATTCTTTAATCTTGGAAATATTTTCCCGATGATGTATAATGGATAGGACTTTATTGCCGAAAAACGGCATTTTTTGATATTCGGGGGAAGAGACTGTGAAAAAAGACTGGGAATTATACCGCCGCTTTCTGTCGCTGGCGGTCGTTCTGGTGCTGCAGAATGTGGTGACACTGAGCGTTAATCTGGCAGACAATTTGATGTTGGGAGCGTATAGCGAGACGGCTCTGGCCGGGGTGGCCGCTGTCAACCAGATTCAGTTTGTGTACCAGCAGCTCCTGCACGCACTGGGAGACGGTGTGGTGATTGTGGGAAGCCAGTACTGGGGAAAGCATCAGACAGAGCCCATGAAGAAGCTCGCGTCGTCGGCCATGCGTTTCGCGCTGATTCTCTCGGCTGTTCTGCTGGCAGTCATGAGCCTGATTCCGTACCGTGTCATGGGAATCTTCACGCGCGACAGCGGAATCATCGAAGAGGGCGCCCGGTATCTCAATATCATTCGATTTACCTATCTGTTTTTTGCAGTGACCCAGATTCTGCTGGCTACGCTCCGCAGTGTGGAGACGGTGAAGATCGCATTTAAGCTGTCGGTGCTCACCCTGTTCGTCAACTGCGGAATTAATTACGTGCTTATAAACGGTCATTTCGGAGCACCGGAGATGGGCGTAGAGGGAGCCGCCATCGGCACACTGGCCGCGCGGATTCTGGAATGCGTTGTTTTAATTCTCTACATAGCGAAAAAAGAGACGAGACTCAACCTGAGATGGCGGGATTATCTCGCATGGGATCGTGTCCTGACCGGCGATTACTTAAAAATTACGATTCCCATGCTCACCGTGCAGGGGCTCTGGGGCGTCAACACAGCGCTGCAGACCGTAATTCTGGGGCATATGACGGCCAATGCCATCGCGGCCAACAGCGTGGCGTCGACCCTGTTCCTGATGGTGAAGTCCATGGCGGTGGGATCGGCCGCGGCCACGTCCGTCATCATCGGCAAGGCGGTGGGAACAGGGGACCGGGAACTGGCCAGAAGCTACGCGCGGAGCCTTCAGCGAGTCTTTGTCCTGATCGGGATTGTATCCGGTGCGATTCTGTTCTTTATTCGGATACCGGTGCTGGGCCTCTACGATTTATCGGCGGAGACCCGGGATATGGCCAATACGTTCCTGATTATCCTAAGCGTCGTATGCGTGGGAATGTCCTACCAGATGCCCACCAACAACGGAATCATCCGCGGTGGGGGAAATCCCATGTTCGTGGTCAAGATGGATTTGATCAGTATCTGGCTGATCGTCATACCGGTCTCTCTTTTTATGGCGTTTGTCGTAAAGGCATCTCCGGTCGTGGTAGTCTGCTGCCTGAACGCGGATCAGATATTTAAGGTGGTTCCGGCATTCCTGGAAGTGAGGTATGGAAACTGGATGAGGAAACTGACAAGAGATTAGAATCCATGTTCCGGAAATTGAAAAAAGAGCTTCGAATTCAGTTTAGAATCACGAAAAACTGAATCCGGAGCTCTGTTTTTTTGTCAAATCGGATAAAGAACTTGAAAATAGAGGAAGATTATGGTAAAATGTACCTACTCGTTATATTTTTAAAAAAATAACGTAATAACCAATCAGGAGGAAACTATGAGAAGAAGATTTTATGCACTGGGTCTAGCGGCAGTTCTGACCGCGTCCATCGTAACCGGATGCGGGAATAAGCCGGCGGACACAACGACCGCAGCAGCAACTGCGGTGACTGCGGCGGAGACGACTGCGGCGGCAGAGACCACAACTGCGCCGGAGACGGCGGAAACAGAAAAAGCATCATCTGAAAAACCGGTAAAGGATATGGCGGGGCGTGATATCCAGGTGCCCGATGAAGTGAAGAGCGTATATTCCACCAGCCCGGTGGGAACGAATTTCATGTATACATTTGACGATACGATGGTGGCCGGTACCAATTTTGATTTGTCCGACGCGGAGAAGAAGTTTACAAGCGACCATTACCAGAGCCTTCCGAATCTGGGCGGCTGGTATGGAAAAGGCAATGAGGGCAATGTGGAAGAGATCATAAAGGCGGCTCCGGACCTGGTGCTGGCATCCGGTGTAGACCAGTCATCCATCGACACGGCGGATCAGCTTCAGGAAAAGCTGGGCATTCCGGTGGTGCTGATTAACACGGATTTTGATTATATGGCGGACGCATACCGTTTTGTTGGCGAGATCGTGGGAAATACGGAGAGAGGCGAGGAACTGGCTGTCTACACGGAGAATACCATCAATAAGGCGAAAGAGATCACCGCCGCAATCCCGGAAGATAAGAAGGTGACGGTATACTATGCGGAAGAATCCCTGGGTCTCAACACGGATCCCTCCGGGTCAGCCCACTCCCGTTTAATCGACCTGTGCGGCGGGATTAACGTGGCAGACTGTGATGTCAGCCCGGGCTACGGAAGAACAGAGGTTTCCATGGAGCAGGTGATATCCTGGGATCCGGAATACATAATCGCGTGTACCGACAACGGCTACGACGATTCAGGCAGCTACAGCAAGATCTTAAGTGACTCCCAGTGGTCTGTGATCCAGGCAGTAAAGGACAAGCACGTCTATGAGACTCCAGCCGTGCCTCAGAACTGGTTCGACCGTCCGCCGAGTGTAAACACCATCATCGGCATCAAATGGGTGCAGAATTTACTGTATCCCGACTATGCGGATTATGATATCAAAAAAGAGGCGAAAGAATTTTATAAGATGTTCTATCACTATGAATTGAGTGACAGTGAAGTGGACGAGCTTCTGGCCCGCTCCTTACGGGCAGAGTAAGCTTATGGGAGCAGAGACAGAGATCACAGAGGAGCTGCTCCGCCTGTCATGGGAAGAGATTCTCCGGCGCTATCCCTATGCCGGGGATTTCTTCCTGGCACAGGGCCTGAAGGGGCTCCATCACACAGGGCAGCCGCTGCTTGCCGATATCATGGGACTTAATGAGGATACCCTGGAAGACATTGGTATTTCAAAGCAGGAGCTTAAAGAGCACTTCCTGGAGTTTTTAAGCCGCATGGAGAAGCTGAAACGGAAGCAGTCCTCTATCAGCACCATCACGATACTTGGAGGCCGCCGAAAGGACGGGACGCCGGAAACACTTAACCTGACCATCAGAAAAGGCGATGTGCTGGCGATTGTCGGACCGACCGGTTCGGGAAAGAGCAGGCTGCTTGCCGATATCGAATGTCTGGCGCAGAAGGATACACAGACGGGGCGGACCGTGCTCATTGACGGAAGGCCGCCTGTGTCCGCCGAACGCTTTTCCATTGAGAATAAGCTGATTGCCCAGCTGTCCCAGAATATGAATTTCGTGATGGACCTGCCCGTGATGGAATTTTTAAAATTCCACGGGGAGAGCCGGATGGTGAATCGGATTGAGGAGACGGCCGGAGAGATCTTTGACCAGGCCAATGAGCTGGCCGGCGAGCCCTTCGGGGAGAATACCCCTTTGACCCAGTTAAGCGGCGGCCAGTCGCGGGCGCTGATGATCGCCGACACGGCAATGCTCAGCAGCTCCCCGGTCGTTCTGATCGATGAGATCGAGAATGCGGGCGTGGACAGGAAGAAAGCCCTGGAGCTTCTCGTACGCGAGGAGAAGATGGTTTTAATGTCCACCCATGATCCGCTGCTGGCTCTGATGGGGGACCGTAGGCTGGTCATTGAAAATGGCGGGGTCAAGGCGGTGATCGAGACCAGTGACAGAGAGCGGAGCAATCTATACGAGCTGGAACGGATCGATCGGAGGATGCAGGAACTGAGAAATCAGATCAGGACCGGCAGCAGGGTGGAGTACCCGGTGGCCGGCTTTTTTCATTTGGAGGGATAAACAATGATAACAGGAACGACACCGGTCAGCCGGATTCTTCGGGAGTATCCGGAGACCTTTTCCATATTTTTAAGCAATGGCTTTGAGTATCCGGACGCGGAGACGATGATCCGGGAAATCGGAGAAGAGACCTTGCTTCAGACCGTTCTTCAGATCCGGGAGATCAATCCCGAGCTGTTCCGTTTTTATCTGGACAACGCGGTCTTAAAGGCGGAGCAGGAGCGGAACTGCGTACTGGAGGACTTTAATCCGTGGGATCATCTGGATTTCTACGGAAATACCATCTGTCCGCTGAAGTTTACGTTCAAAGACGCCCTGGAGGTGCTTGAGCGGAACCACGCATCCGATACGGGGCAGAAGAGAAAATGCTATGTGGAGGCGGGAAAGAATTCCAACGACAGCTGTGACGAACTGTGGTCCAATCCCGATCCGGAGATGTTTCCGTCGCTGCTCCTTTCCAAAGAGTTCAACCAGTATCTGGGACAGGATTTTCAAAAACGGATGGCGGAGAAAGGGTATTTTACCGCTGATTTTTATGGGGATTTAAAGATCAATCCTAACTTCGAACAGGCGGGGTTAATGGATCCTCAAAAACAGTATGGAGTCTATGGCGTCATGGCCGACGTTCTGCTTGTGGACCGAAAGAAGCTGGGGGATATTCCGGTTCCAATGACGCGCGCGAAGCTTTTGGATCCGGAATACAAAGATCAGATCATTCTGTTTGGAAAAGACAGGACAGAGCTGTCTAACGCGACCTTTCTTTATATTTATAAGGAATTTGGGATGGAGGGAATCCGCAGGCTCGCGCATAATGTGCGCCATGCGGCACACGGCTCACAGATGGCGAGGCTGGCCGGATCGGCCAATCCGGAAGGTGCGGGAATCTGTCTCGTATCCTGGTTCTTCGCAAGAACCTGCGTACGGCCGGGAGTCGAGATCCATTTTCCGGCTGACGGCTGTATGACACTTCCCATGTACGTGCTGGTGCGGAAAGACCGCCTGGAACAGGTGCGTGACATCGTGGATTACATAATCGGAGATGCGTTTGCGGATGCCTGTGTGAAGGCATTTACTCCTCCGGCCAACGGAAACGTGGATGACACCTTCCCGGGAACGCTGGCATGGCTGGGCTGGGATTATATCCGTTCCCATGACATCAATGCGATAGCAGAGCAGTGCAAGGATGTCTTTTTCGAGGAATGGAACAGGACTCACGAAGGAGGACAGCTCTTTCTATGAAACTGATAACAGTATCTGGTCCGCCCTCCTCGGGCAAAACCTCCGTGGTAATCCGGACCATCGAACAGCTGGAGCATCCGGAACGGGTCATGGTGGTCAAGTTCGACTGCCTGTCGTCCACTGACCAGGAGCGCTACCGGGCAGGCGGCATCCGGGCGGTGACGGGGCTGTCGGGGAACCAGTGTCCCGATCATTTTTATATCACCAATGTGGAAGACTGTGTGAAACAGGGAGAGAAGGAGGAACGCTCCCTTCTGATCGTGGAGAGCGCAGGGCTCTGCAACCGCTGTGCGCCCCATTTAAAGGGCTGTCTGGCCGTCTGTGTGATTGATAATCTCTCTGGAATCAACACGCCTCAGAAAATCGGTCCCATGCTGAAATACGCGGATATTGTCGTGGTGACAAAGGGCGATATCGTATCACAGGCAGAGCGCGAGGTCTTCGCGTTCAAGGTCAGGCAGGCCAACGCGGGAGCACAGATCATCTTTGTCAACGGCATCACGGGACAGGGGGCCTTCGATTTATCGAGGGCCTGGCTGGAGGCTCCGGAGCTGAATAACGGGCTGAAGGAAAGCCGGCTGAGATTCTCCATGCCGTCCGCCCTCTGTTCTTACTGTCTGGGAGAGACCAGGATCGGAGAAGAGTACCTGAAAGGAAACTATAAGAAAATGAGATGGGAGTAAGAAGTCATGGCATCGAGTGAAATTGCGGTATATGAGCATGAGAGCCGGCGGGCGTTGGGAACGCTGCTGGCTCTGCTGGCAATCCTGCTGGTGGGGATCGTTCTTTCCCTTGCGGTGGGAAGATACTATATTCCGGTCAGGGATATAGGAAAGGCTTTCCTGGGCGGGGAGGTGTCCGATAAAATAGCACAGGTCCTTTTTGTGGTCCGTCTGCCGAGAGTCCTGGCCGCAGTCCTGATCGGAGGGGCCATGTCGCTGTCGGGGGCCGCGTATCAGGGAATGTTCAAAAACCCGCTGGTTTCCCCTGATATTCTGGGCTCCTCTGCAGGGGCGGGATTTGGTGCGGCAGTGGGAATTCTCCTGTCATTCAGTGTGGCGGGAGTGAAGACGTCGTCCTTTGTATGCGGCATTCTGGCCGTGTCCCTGACCTGGTTTATCAGCCAGCGGTTCGGGAAAGGCAGCGACAATCTCTTCCTGCTCATTCTGGGCGGAATTATTGTGTCGAACCTGTTCCAGTCCCTGATATCTTTGGTGAAATACGCGGCGGACCCTACGGATAAGCTTCCGGCCATTACCTTCTGGCTGATGGGAAGCTTATCGAAGGCGACGATGCAGGATGTAAAGATTATGCTCGTTCCCTTTGCCGTCTGCACCGGAATCCTGATATTCTGTTCCGGACAGTTAAACATTCTGGCCTTGGGAGACGAGGAGGCGAAGACGCTGGGCGTCAACACGGTGCTGCTTCAGGGCTTTGTGATCGTGACGGCTACGGTGCTGACCGCATTTTCCGTGTCCTTCTGCGGGATGATCGGATGGGTGGGACTCGTTGTTCCGCATCTGGCCCGCATGATGATCGGCCCTAATTTTAAGTATTTGATTCCTGCCTCCGCCCTTTTGGGAAGCAGCTATCTGCTCATTATGGACGGATTCTGCCGATCGGTGTTCGCGGTGGAAATCCCCCTGGGAATCGTCACTTCGCTGGCTGGGCTTCCCTTCTTTTTATATCTGCTGACGCGGCAGAACAAAGGATGGTGATGGAATATGATACGGACAGAACATTTGGGATGCGGCTACGGCAGATGCGAGGTGCTGCACGACATTAATATTACCATGAATCCGGGTGAACTCTGGTGTGTCCTGGGGGCCAACGGAGTGGGGAAGAGCACGCTGTTTAAGACGCTTCTGGGCCTCTTAAAGCCCATGTCGGGACAGATCCTGATTCAGGATAAGCCGCTGGAACAGTGGAGCCGGAAAGAATTGTCCAGACTGGTGGCCTATGTGCCGCAGAACCACGTACCGCCGTTTCCTTTTAAGGTGTGGGAGATGGTTGCCATGGGACGCAATCCCTATCAGAACGGTTATGGAAGGATGACACCTGAGGACAGCCGGATCGTGGCGGAAGCGATGGAAACGCTTCATATCGACGGGCTGGCCAATAAGATTTATACGCAGATCAGCGGCGGCGAACGGCAGCTGGTGCTGCTGGCAAGAGCCATCGCCCAGCAGACGCCGGCTCTCTTTTTAGATGAACCGGTATCCAATCTGGATTTTGGCAATCACGCCCGCGTTTTATCCCATGTGCGCCGGCTGGCAGCTGGCGGTAAGACGATAGTGATGACCACCCACTGTCCCGACCACGCTTTTATGCCGGAGAGCAGCGTCATTTTACTTGACCGGGGCGGCGTGCTGGGAGTTGGAAAAGGAACGGAGATCGTCACAGAGGAGCGGATCAGATATATGTACGATATCGGAAGCCGGATCGTGGAGGTAGATCCGGAGGGAAGGATGACCTGTATCGCTGATTACTAGGCGTGCGGTTCCTGCTGTGTGAGAATAGGAGAGAATAAGGAGGGAACAGATCTTGAAAGGGAAAAAAATGAGCGGATTCCCCGCAAGGGAAAAAGCGTTGAATGATTTTTTTGCGGCCTGGGAGCCGCGGATGCAGACGGAACTGGCGGCGCTTGAGGAAGCGGTGGGACGGGTTGCGGCGGAGGATTTATACTCGGTCAACACGCTTCCGGTATACCGGTCATCTGCGTGTGACGGGATCGCGGTAAACTCGTCCATGTTTGCCGAAGGCGTACCGGACACTTCCGCATGGAGATGCGGCAGCGAGTATGAGCGCGCCGACACAGGGGACGATTTCGACGACCGGTTCGATGCAGTGATCCCCATTGAGGAGGTGGAGACCGCGCCGGATACCTCCGTTGTGATCAGCCCCGATGTGCCGGTAAAGCCGGGCTGGAATGTGCGGCCGCGCGGAGATTCGCTGCGGGAAGGCGAACTTCTGATCCGGGCCGGCATGGTGATCCGGCCTGTGGATTTAGCTTCCCTCGCGGTGGGAGGAATCTCCATGGTTCCCGTCAGGAAGAAGCCGGTGGTGGCATTTATACCGACCGGCAGCGAGCTGGTACCGGCGGGGATTGCACCGAAGAGAGGGCAGAACGTGGACACGAACAGCGTTCTGGTGAAGACGTCACTGAAGGCTCTGGGGGCGGACCCGCTGGTATTCCCGATTATCGACGATGACCCAGAGGCGTTAAAACGTGCGCTCCATGAGGCGCTCCGCTCTGCCGATCTCATCGTGTTAAACGGCGGGACGGCCAAGGGAGGGGAAGACTACAACTTCCAGCTGCTGGAGCAGGAAGGCAGGCTGATTCACCATTACATTGCGGCCGCTCCAGGAAGGCCGATGGCACTGGCCGTGGCAAAGGGAAAACCGGTCATCAATCTGCCGGGGCCGACTCTGGCGGCTGTCTTCGGTCTGGAGTGGTGCTTGAGCAGAGTGACGGCAAGGTTCCTGGGAATTCCGGCGCCTCAGAGGCCGGTGGTATCCTGCATTCTGGATCATGCATTCGGCAGCAATCCCAATATGGCGATCATGTGCCTGATGAAGATTACAAGGGCAAAGGATGGCGTATACCATGCCCGCTATCAGTCGTTTTTCAACCAGAGCCTTCCAGCCTCCCTGGCGTCCGATGGAATCTATATCTCTGACGTGGGAGAGTCTGAGCGGAAGAAGGGGGAAATCATCGAGGTAGCCCTGCTTCGCGGAATGGAATACCTGGAGGAATGGGAGGATGAAGATGGAACAGAATGAGAAGAAGACAGCGAGCACGCTTGCGTTTCACCATCCGGACTTCGAATTTGATGATATCGCAGAGAATATTTTCCTGCCGATCTATGAGGTGATCGCGACCGATCTGCTGGAAGAGACCGGCGTTGTCTCCGGACAGATGCTGGACATCGGCTGCGGAGGCGGCCATCTGGGGCTGGCCGTCATGGTGCAGTCGAAGCTTCAGTGTACCTTCATGGATATCAACCGTACGGCGGTTTCGTGCGCAGAAGAGCGCGCAGCAAAACGCGGGCTGGAGAGCCGTGCCGAGTTCATCTGCGCCAGTGTGGAGCAGATGCCATTTACAGACGGCCGCTTTCAGCTGATTGTCAGCCGCGGCTCCATGCCGTTCTGGAACGACCAGGAGAAGGCGGTTTCCGAGATCTGCCGGGTTCTGGCTCCAGGCGGGAAAGGCTGTATCGGAGGCAGTCTGGGAAGGCCGGATCAGCGGGAAGTGATTATGAAGAAGATGAAGCATTACGGACTGGCCTGTATGGGAGGCCATCCGGAGCGTTCCAGGGCTCTGCCTGACGAAGAATATATCAGGCTGGGGCACAAGTACGGCTGTGAATGCAGCGTCATAGACGATGATGACCGAGGCCACTGGCTGGTCTTTTCAAAATAAAAAAGAAAGAAAATTACGGTGTTATAACCTGAAAATCCAGGCTTTTTCCGTCCAGGGAGAATATGGCAAAAAATAGTAGTTGATAAAAGAACGTGTGTTCTGTATAATAGTACTATGATTGTCAGGGAGCAGATTTCAAGGAGGAGATTCTGGAGATGGAAAAATTACTGGATGTGATAGAACGGAAGGATGCTTTGGTGATAGCTCTGTCGGATGGCCATATCAGAGCGGTGGACTTAACGGCGCTTAAGCCTGAGACAGAAGCGGAGATGTCCGCGGAAGAGCTGTGCGCCGCGGGAAAGAAGATCTATACGGTCCTGTCCGAAGACATGGAACAGCTGCAGAGCTGTGAATACATATTTCAGGAAGACGCCATGTGGCTCCGGTATGGGAGTAAGCTGCATGAGGAGCTGCGCGACCACCGTCTGCAGAAACTTCTGGATGAAGAGATTTACTGTGAGGATGAGAGCGGTATGCAGTGAAGCAGAAGACAGGCGGTAAACGGAATGCCGGCATCAGGCATAGAAATTATGCGGTGCAAATCATGGCGGCGTTACCACTGAAAAGTGCCGGACTGCCTGGGAAACACGATGTTTCCCGGCAGTCCGGCACTTTTGCGCTCTATTAAAGTTTACTTTTTATAAAAACAGTTTCCGCCCACAACCGTATAGGAGGAGTAATTGTTATAATCGGCGCGTTTTGCAGAATTAAAGAATAGGTAATCGCCAATGTTGTTTGAGCCGGAGAGCGCTGCCTTCGTCGCTTTTAACGCTTCGGAGGAAGGTCCCTTTGCCAGGTATTTATCCAGGAGGCCCGACGTGGCGCCGGGAAACTGGCCGTCGGCGTAGATGACATCTGTGATGGAACTTCCCCAGCGCCCGGATTTCACCCGGTTGACGATGACGCTGGCCACGGCCAGCTGGCCGTCGTAGGAGTAGCTGCCGGATTCCATCATCACACAGGCCGCCATCAGATAGATTTCGTCGGAGGAAGCATTGATCACATACTTCGGCTTTTCTTCCTCTTTCTTTTTCTGCTCTTTATTTTCCGAGGCCTTTAGAGCGGCCTGCTCTGCTTCTATGCTGACTGCCTTGCCGGGAGTGAGACTCACCTTTGTGTACTGGCTGGAGACATAGCCGGACGTATCGGAGGACAGCTGAACCTTGATCCAGCCGTCGGACTCTTCGAGAACCGGATAGTAATCGTCTGCCGCGGCAAGCCCGATGATCGCCGCGTCGGTGGAAGGCGTCTCCCTCACATGCAGCGTCTGAGTCGTTACCCTGGCTGTGAACAGTCCAAGCTCTTTGGCCAGCGGCTTGATATCCTGGCCGAATACGAGGTAATCGTTTTTCAGCCAGCCTTCCAGGCCGCCGGAGCGGATCTTTGTCCAGCCGTCTTTCTTTTCTAAAACGGTGCCCCCGGCTCCCCGGTAGCATTTGCCGAGAACCTTGCTGTCGAGTGAAGGCTCGGCACGCAGATTGAGGACGTCGGTGACATTGGCGACAGCCTTGTTATCATATTCGGAGGCAGCAGGAGCGTGGGTTACCGGAACTTCTTTTCGCTCGATACCGACCTGGGGAACCGCAGCCGCCGCTTTGACGTTTACGGAACTGCCGTCGGTGATAATACCTTCCTTTGCCGTTTCCGGCAGAGACGGGGTCAAGTGTCCCGGTGATGAAAACGCAGTAAGAGTAAAAGCTGCTGCAATGGCCGCCGCAGTGATTACGGTGCGGTTTCCCCGGGTGTTTTTCCATGAATGCTTCATAAAAACCTCTGATTTTCTGTAAAATTGTTTTTTCATAAATGTTACAAAAATATTACAAAAAATACTATAACAATTTTTTGCATACTTGTCAAGTTTCGACACTATTTGCAGGCTTTACTGAGGCTGTACTGTTGCAGTTCCCCGGCCCCGCCGCCGGTACCCGGATAAAGGAGACATACTGCTTGATAATTCTTCGCAAATATATTATGATTTGAGTAACACTACAGAAGAGGTAACGGGAGATGGGATGGTCAGAACGCGGTAAGAGGGAAATGCAGGGGATGCTGCTGCCAGTAATTGTGTGTATGTGTTTTATTGCCAGCAGTCTTTTATTTCTCGTTCAGATGATTGTTAAGAGCGAGGAAGAGAACATTACGGATTTGTATAACGCGGCGAATCAGACCAAAACCGCCCTTTTAAAACAGATAGAAGGTGACTGGCAGACTCTGGAGGGACTGTCCGTAAGTCTGCAGAGCCTGGCGAATATCCGAACAGACGAGCTCATGGAGATTCTGGCGGATGTCAACGATAAGAATGCCTTTATCCGCATGGGATACGCGGATGCCTCCGGACAGGGGGAAATGGTTGATCTGGCTGGAAATATTGAGACGATATCCATCGCAAAGGCAGCATTTTTTCAAAGGGCGATGGAGGGGGAAAAGAGTATATCCATGACCTTCGAGGATTCCAATTCGGCTGGAGGATACGTCAATTATTTTGCAGCAAGAGTGTTAAACAGCGACGGAGAGACGGAAGGCGTCCTCTGTGCAGTCCATGCAACGAATGTATTAAGGTCGATTATCGATATGCCTCTTTTGAAAAATTCCGGCTATTCTGATATCCTGAATGAATCCGGTGATTTTGTAATAATCAGCAAACCCTCCATGGCTGAGACGGCTTTGTCGTCAAATCAGGAGGCGATCACGGAAAGGATTCGGGAGGAAGACAGTGGGAGCTTTACTGTAAAGGACGAAAAAGGAAGAAAATACATGGTGACTGTCCTTCCTCTGATTGAAGGACAGTGGTACCAGGTCAGTACGGTTCCGGTGGCGGTGCTTCGTTCCAGCTATATTGAGACTGCAAGAGGCATCATGGCGATTATTCTGGCGGCCTGTGTGCTGTTTATTTGGCTGATCAGCTCACAGAGGCGTATGGCGGCTGAGAATCAGAAGACCCTGATGAAGCTGGCTTACAGTGATTCCCTGACCGGTATGCGCAATTATGACGGTTTTAAGAAGGACGCGGAGCAATTCCTGGCGGAGCAGGAGCTTTCCGCCTGCATGATCTGGTACGCGGATTTTAAGAATTTTAAGTTTATCAATGACGTGCTGGGTTATGAGGAGGGCGACCGGCTGCTCTCCATGGTGGCGGAGTATTTAAAGATGGTGGAGAGTCCGGACTGTATGAGCTGCCGGATCGCCGCGGATAATTTTACCGGAATCATGCGATGCAGGGAAGACGAAAGTCTGGCCCGGGGCCATAAGGAGATTCTGGACTATCTAAAACAGTCCGGTATGGAGAATTTTCCGTTTCTGGAGATTCCGCTGGGGGTCTACCGCCTGAAAGAGAGCGACCGGGGGCAGACGGTGGATGTCCTGGTAAACTATGCCAATATGGCCCATAAGACGGCCAAGGAGAAAAACGGCAGCGCGTTTGTCTATTACGATGACGAGATACGGAAGAAGACGCTGGAGGATTCCACCCTGGAAGCGGAGGCAGAGCCCGCCATAAGAAATGGGGAATTCCGGCTTTACATGCAGCCCAAGGTGGACATACAGAACGGAAACCGGATCTGCGGCGCCGAGGTGCTGGTGCGCTGGCAGAATCCCCGTCTGGGACTGATCCCGCCGGGACGTTTTATTCCGCTGTTTGAGAAGAGCGATCTTATCATTAAGCTGGACCGCTATATGTTTGAACAGGCCTGTATCTGGCTGAAATCGTATCTGGACGGGGGCGGAAGGCCGGTGAATATCGCGGTCAACGTGTCAAAGGTCGGAATCTTCCAGCCGGGCTTCGTCGAATACTATGCGGCCGTCAAGAAGAAATACGGAATTCCGGACCATATGCTGGAACTGGAATTTACGGAGAACATTCTTGCGGTGGATACCGAGCTGTTCTCCGATCTGGTTATAAAACTAAGAAAAGAAGGCTTTCTTTGCTCCCTGGATGACTTCGGTTCCGGCTACAGTTCCCTGAACTTATTAAAGGATCTGCCTGTCGACGCGCTGAAGCTGGATATCCTGTTTTTCCGGAAAAGCCGGGACGTGCGCCGGGAACGGATCGTGGTTTCCAATTTCATCAACATGGCAAAGCAGCTGAATATTACTACAATCGCAGAGGGCGTGGAGGAGGAAGACACCGTGGAATTTTTACAGAACGCAGACTGCGACGTGATCCAGGGTTACATATTTGCAAAACCCATGCCGAAGGAAGAATTTGAGGCGATGCTGGGCGGGACGGATCACCTGGCGATGAATCACAATGAGCAGGGCAATTGAGGCAGGGGCGCCGGTATTCCACAGGCTGTATCATCCCATGACATCGCGTCCGTTCTTATCGGACGGACGCTACAGGGAATACAGGCCGTGCGAACTGCTGCGCCCCTATATTTTATGTTATTGGACCATGGAGGACGAGGTCACACCGGATAAGAGCGGGAGCGAAGCGAACACCCCCGTCCTGGTGATCCCGGATACGTGTGCCGATATTATTATCCGTATCAACCATACGAGACAGGAGATCTCGGGGTACCTGTGCGGGATTCAGGATCAGCCCTTTCTTTCAGTTCCCCGCATCAGCGGTGATGAGGTCAGCTGTTTTGCCGTACGGTTCTATTTTTGGAGCGCAGGACTGTTTTTGAATTTAAACTACAGGGATACGTCAAATGCAACGATCGGACTGGAGGAGCTGGGCCGGGACTGGAGAATGCTGTTCGAACCTTTTTTCTATTTAAACAGGATAGAGGACCAGATCGCTCTTGTGGAGGAATTTTTGCTGAGCAAGCTGGTATCGATGGAGTGGAAGCCGGATCTGTACAATTCCGTACACCGGATTCTCGCCTCTTCGGGACGGATCTCCGTGAAAGAGATCTGCGAGTACAGCTGTGTCAGCCAG
This sequence comes from Hungatella sp. L36, assembly GCF_014288035.1. NCBI lineage: Bacteria > Bacillati > Bacillota > Clostridia > Lachnospirales > Lachnospiraceae > Hungatella > Hungatella sp. L36. The sequence continues at coordinate 90,939 of NZ_JACOPC010000002.1, forward strand.
AGACAGATGGAGAGACTGTTTCTAAAAGAGGTAGGACTCCCGATCAAACGGATTGCCGGTATGGTGCGCTATCAGAACGTGTGGAGAGAGATGGTTTCCAGTAAAGAATTCAATATCCAGGACGCAGTTTACCGGTATGGTTACACCGATCAGGCTCATCTTTTGAAGGAATTCCGGCGCTTTCACGGGACGGCGCCCGAGGAGGCGAGGCGAATCGCGTGGCAGAACCGGTAGCGTGTCGTTTTTTTACAATACATTTTCGCCATTCCCTGGTATAGTATCGGTTACAACACGGAAGGAGAGAATGAACATGAAAGTACTGAACAAAAACGACTATCAGGAGATCCGCACCTGGATTCACCGCAATGCAAGACAACTGGAGCTGTCCGTCTGGAATTATTTCTTCGAGAATGGGAGCCGAGAGGCTGTGATCGATGCGCTGTCATATTATCAGAATGAGGACGGAGGCTTTGGACATGCAGTGGAGCCGGATGGCTGGAACCCGGAATCATCTCCTTACGCCACGCTGGTGGTTACGGGAATCTTAAGACGAACGGGAGCCGCAGATGCTATGGGAGCCGGCCATCCCATGATGCAGGGCATTTTCCGCTATCTGGAAAGCGGAGCTGGCCGCGATGAAAACGGTTGGATGTTCTCCATCCCATCCAACGACGGATGGCCCCGCGCTCCCTGGTGGAGCTATGACGAGGCAGAGAATCAGCTTCAGAGCATGGGAATTACCGCGGGGCTGTGTGCATTTATCCTTCATTACGGAAAACCGGAATCTGCGGTTTATCAGACTGCCCTGAAGCATACGGCAGGAATCCTTGGGAAAGCGGCTGCTGCGGAAGATTTTGGAGAGATGGGAGCCGGCGGAGTCTGTATGCTGCTGGGAGAAGTGATGATGAGCGGCTTAAACGCCTCTTTCCCCTGTGAAGGACTGATGGGGAAAATGGCGGAGGTCGTAAACCGTTCCATCGAGCGCGACACGGAAAAATGGGCGGGCTATACCCCGCGTCCGTCGGAGTTTATCTGGGCCCCGGACAGCCCGTTTTACAAGGGAAATGAAGAGATCGTGGAGAAGGAACTGGAGTACCTCATCGATACGCGAAAGCCGGGCGGCGTGTGGGATATTACATGGTCCTGGTTCGCGCTGGGAGAGAAGTACCCGAAGGAGTTTGCCGTCAGCGAGAACTGGTGGAAGGCGTCCAAAGCCATTGAGAAGCTGGGATTTTTAATGAGCTTTGGCAGAGTAAAAATAGAAGAGTAAGCGGTATCGCACCGGATACCCGATTATATGACCACGGCCGTGTTCCTGACTGAGAGGGAGCACGGCCGTATTATTTTGCGCAATGACTAAGAATGCATTGAGTTTTAAGCGTGGATTCAGTATAATATGAAATAGTGAACAGAAAAACTGAGCGGGTATGCAGACAGGGAAAGCGGGTAAATGCGGCGTGGGAGCAGAGACAGGGAAAGAACGGGAAGCGCGTATGAAAGAGGCGGAGCGTCTGGCTGGTTATATCATGCATAAGCATTACTGTGAGCATGATGTGGAGGCGGTTACGGCTCTTTTTTCAACGGAGTTTTCATGGCTTGGAGCAGGGGAAGAGGAATACATCACGGGCAGAGACGCCTGTGTGGAGCAGTTTTTGAAATACAGGGGAGCTATTCCGAAGTGCAACATCGAGGCTGAGGAGTATGAGGTCATCTGTCCGGCAGAAGGCCTTTACATCGTGACGGGCCGGATGTGGATCGCCACAGATCCCAGCGCCGAGATGTATTTAAAGGTGCATCAGCGGGTAACCTTTGTGTTCCAGGAGACGGAGGAAGGGCTTAAGTGCAATCATATTCACTGCTCCAATCCGTATCAGGAGATGATGGCCGGAGAGTATTTTCCGGAAAAAATAGGCAGGCAGTCCTACGACTACGTGCAGGAGCGCGTCTCGGCGCTGGAGGAAGAGCTGAGACAGCAGAACCGGCAGATGGAGGTTATCATGTCCTCCATCGCGGGCGGCTTAAAGATCAGCAACGACGACGACACCTATTCCTTTGCCTTTGTCAGCAGGGAGGCGGCGGCCCTCTTTGGGTATACGGTGGAAGAGTTTATGGAGGCTACCGGGGGCAATGCGGTGGGGAACGTCTATCCGCCGGATCTGCCGAAGGCGCTCTCAGACTGCGCGGAGGCGTTTCGGGATGGCGGTCTTACCTATTCCACCCGGTACCGGGTGCGCTGCAGGGATGGAAGTCTGAAGTGGGTGATTGACAGCGGAAAGAAGTGCCAGGACACGTCAGGCAGATGGATGGTCAACAGCCTTTATCTGGATATTACGCGTTCGGAGGAGGATGCCGAGCGGATCAGGGAGCAGGCACAGCTGCTCTCCAGTATTTACGACACGGTTCCCTGCGGAATCATCCGTTTTGTACGGGAGCATGACGGCGGTTACCGCCTTGTCTCTTTAAATAAAGCGGTTTTATCGCTTATGGGTTACGGGACGATGGAGGAAGGGCTTAAGGACTGGCAGGATGGTACGCTGGGCGCGGTTCTGGAGGAGGACCGCCTTCTTCTGCGTGCTGCGTATGACAGTCTTAAGCAGGTTGGAGACCGGAGAGACAGCGAATACCGTGTAGGCTGGAAGGCTGGTTCTGTCCGCTGGATGGAAGGAACCAGCATGATCGTTGGCTTCACAGCCGACGGGGAGGCCATTCTCCAGCGCACGGTGGTGGACATTACCCAGAGAAAGGCTTTAAAAGAGCGGCTGGACCGGGAACAGGAGATGTACCGGGTGTCCATGGAAGCGAGTTCTGCGGTCATGTTTGAGTATCTGATGGATTCGGATACCTTTATCAGCTACGAACCCAGGGCAGGGCAGGGAATTCTGCGAAACGAGCTGAAAAACTACTCAAAGATTCTTCTTGACCAGCAGATCGTACATCCGGACGATGTCCCGACCGTTCTGGATAATATCTGCCGCGGCCGTTCCGAGGTGTTCGAGGTGCGCTGTTCCACTCCGGATGGAGTGAGGGGACAGTATACCTGGTTCCGGGCAGACAGCAGGCTGATGGAGGAGAACGGCAGGCCGTACCGGGTGGTCGGCGCGCTCCACAACATCCATAAGATGAAAGCAAAGCTGTCGGAGAACAGTGAGCGCCTGTATATGAGCCAGTCAGCATTCCAGGCGATCGGCGGCGTGTATGTCAGTATTTATTACGTGGATTTAGAGACAGACAGCTACTACGCGGTCCGTCTTCCGGAAGCGGGCCGGGGAGCGCCTCCGCCCAGGAACGGCGGCTATACCGGCGGCCTGCGGGGCTATATTCTGGATTCCGTGAGGCCGGAGGATAAACACAGGGTGGCGGAGCTTTGCAGCAGGGAGCAGATCGAACGGGTACTGACGGAGCAGAACGTCCATATCGAGACGGAATTCCGCCATAACCGGTCTGCGGAGTGGCTGAGGCTGGAGATTCATCAGGTGGCAGTAAAGGACGGAAAGCCCAGGACGGTAATCCTGGCGATCCGTGATATCAATAAAGAGAAGCAGAGAGAGCTGGAATATTACGAAGAGGAAAAGAGAGCAAAGCAGGCGCTGGAAGAAGCCTATGAGTCCGTGAACCAGGCCAATCAGGCGAAGTCGGAGTTCCTGTCCCGGATGAGCCACGATATCCGGACACCCATGAACGCCATTCTGGGTATGACCGTGATCGCGGAGAGCAGCCTGCAGAACACGGAGAAGGTGAAGGACTGCCTCTCCAAGATCAGTCTTTCGGGAGCCCATCTCCTGGAACTGATCAACGAGGTCCTGGATATGTCGAAAATCGAATCCGGCAAGATGAGCCTCAGCGAAGAGGTGATTCACTTAGATAAACTGGTCGGCGAGGTGGCCCAGATCATACGTCCGGAGGCCGAAAACCGAAAGCAGAAGTACGAAGCGCAGATCCGGGGGCTGGAGCATGGAACGGTCTGCGGGGATGCGGTGCGGATCAAGCAGATCTTGATCAATCTGCTGTCCAATGCTGTCAAATACACGCCTGTGGGCGGCCGGATCGGCCTGAGCCTGGACGAAAAGCTGTCCAGCGAGAGCGGTGTGGGCTGTTTTGAATTTACCGTGGAAGATAACGGAATCGGAATGGCGCCGGAATTTATAGACAGGCTGTTTATGCCCTTTGAGCGGGCGGAGGACCCGAGAGTCTCCCGGATCCAGGGAACCGGGCTGGGACTGGCCATCACGCGGAACCTCGTCTCCATGATGAACGGTACCATACAGGTGGAGAGCCGGATGGACGTCGGAACGAAGTTCGTCGTCACTATTTACTTAAAGCTGGCGGGAGACGGCGAGACATTCCGCCCGGAGCCGCCCATAGATGCCTTTCCGGTAAAGAAGCAGTTTAAGCCGGGGCTTCGTGTGCTGCTTGCGGAGGACAATGAGCTTAACCGGGAAATCGTGGAAGAGCTGCTGGCGTTGTCCGGGATCACGGTGGAAAGCGCCTCCAACGGACAGGAGGCAGTAGATTTATTCTGCGCGTCGCCTCCCGGCACGTACGGCCTGATTCTGATGGATATCCAGATGCCGGTTCTGGGTGGATACGGTGCCGCCAGGGCGATCCGCAGACTGGGCCGGTCCGGGGAGAGACCCGATGCGGCGGAGATCCCCATTATCGCGCTTACGGCAAATGCATTTGCCGATGATGCATACCAGGCGCGGATTGCGGGAATGAATGAACATGTGGCGAAGCCGCTGGAGATCAACCGGCTTCTTGAAATTATGAGCCGCTGGGTAAAGTGAGCGGCAGACATACTGTGAAATCGGAGGGAAAACATGAAATATTATATGGTGGAAGGAATCATACTGGACGCCGGGAAGATGGATGACGCGATTATGAAGGAACACATGGCCTATACGCAGAAGGCCATGGACAGCGGCATGATATTCTTATCGGGGCTTAAGACGGACATGAGCGGCGGCATATTTCTCATGAAGGCGGAGAAGCCGGAGGAGATAGAGTCGTATCTGGCCGCGGAACCCTTTAAACGGAATGGGATACAGGATTACAGATGGGCGGAGTTTGACACCCATTATATCCATCCGCAGCCGGATCAATGGTTCGAAAAGTAATATACTGCCGGTAATCAGACAGGAGGATGAAGCATGAAAAAAGCCATCACGTTCAGATTGTGCGTCGTGATCATCACCGCCATGGTGATGATGGCTCTTCTCGGATACTATCTGCTGACGAAGTCGGCAAAAGAAGCGATGAGAACGAATTCAGAGATCCGGTTCAACCAGGTTTCGGAGGTCCTTAAGAGAAATGACACCGAGATCGCGGAGCTGCGGGAGAATCTGAAGGAGGATTATTTTATCCGGGCAAAAGCGGCGGCGTATATCGTACAGAACCAGCCGGACGTGGTGGGAGACTTAGAGGAAATGCGAAAGATCGCCTCACTGCTCCAGGTTGATGAACTTCATCTGTTTGACATGGAGGGCCGCCTTTATGCCGGTTCCGAGCCGAAATACTATGATTATACGTTTCGTTCGGGGGAACAGATGCAGTTCTTTCTTCCGATGCTTGACGACGACAGCCTTCAGCTCTGCCAGGACGTGACGCCCAACACCGCGGAAGGCAAGATGATGCAGTACGTCGCGGTATGGAGGGAGGATCACGGAGGAATCGTCCAGATCGGCATGGAACCGGCCCGCCTGATGGCCGCCATGGAAAAGAATGAGCTCTCTTACGTATTTTCCATGATGACGACCGAGAGAGGCGTCACTATTTTCGCGGCTGATCAGGACACGAGGGCGATTATCGGAGCTACGGGAGAGATTCCGGTGGGGACTCCGCTGGCGTCCCTCGGACTCTGTCTGCCTGAAGACATCGGAGAAGGCACCCTCTATAGCAGGGAGATGGTTCTTGACGGGCAGAAGAATTACTGCATGATGGAGATGACGGACGGTATTTTGGTAGGCGTCAGCGCTACATACGAGAAGCTCTACGAAAACGTTCCGGGCAATATGATGCTGATCATTTTCAGCCTCTGCGTGCTCTCCTTTGTCACCGTGTTCCTGATCCTTAAGATGCTGGATACCTTTATCTTAAACGATATTTACGGGACGATAGACGGAACGCAGAAGATTGCCGCCGGTAATCTCGACTACAGTCTGGAGATTGATCACACGCCGGAATTCAAGGAACTGAGCGCCAATATCAACCGCATGGTCGGCAGCCTTCTGGAGGCGACAGGAAAGCTGTCCCTGGTCTTCCAGAACGTCGATATTCCGATTGCAGTTTACGAGTACAATCAGGATATGAAGCGCGTGCTGGCGACGAAAAAGCTGGGAGAGATTCTGATGATACCGGAGGAGGAGCTTTCTGCCGTCCTTGCGGACAGGGCGCTTTTCGTGGAAAAGATTAGGGAGATCCGTTCCGAGCCGCTGAAGGAAGAGAAGGAAATCTGCTGCCTGAACGGAGAGGAGCGCCGTTACGTGAGGATCAAGACGTACGAAGGGGAAGGGAAGACGCTGGGGATCGTTATCGACGTAACGGAGGCAATCGTGGAAAAACAGCAGATCGAGCAGGAACGCGATATCGACCTGCTTACCGGTCTCCTGACGCGGCGGGCATTTTTCCGCACGGCAGACCAGTTGTTTGCAGATCCGGACCGGCTGAAGACGGCAATGCTTCTGATGATGGATTTAGATAATCTGAAGCATGTCAACGATTCCTGGGGCCACGAATACGGCGATAAGCTTCTGAAGACCGCTGCGAATCTGTTTGCCGGTCTCAAGGCTCCTGAGAAGCTGGCGGCGCGGCTCAGCGGAGATGAGTTTGTTCTGCTGATCTACGGCGCGGAGGAGAAAGAGGAGCTGTACGCGTGCATGGAACGGCTGGAACAGAGTATAAGAGAGGCCAGAATTACGCTGCCCTCCGGCGAGGAGGCTGAGGTGAGCGTATCAGGCGGGTATCTGATCTATCCCGAGGTCTGCGCTGACTGTACAGAGATGCTTCATCTGGCGGACCAGGCGATGTACCGGGTGAAGAAGAGCGGAAAGGGACGGTTTGAGAAGTATGGCGGGCCGGACGCGAAGGAAGGATAGGCTGGAAGCGGAGGAAGGATAGGCCGGATGTGGGGAAAGTGCAGGCTGGATGCGGCGGGATAGAAATTATGAGCAGGAGAAAAATCACATGGACCGAATTACGCTTTTTAAACAGTATTTGGACGAAAAACATAATACAACGATAGTACACGAGCATTACTTAAATACTCTGAGAGAATACGCTCCCGGAACCGACCTTTATATGAGGGAGATGCATTTTATCATTTCGGCGGATCCTGAGAATCCGGTCTCCATCTCGGATCTGGCCAGTTCCCTCGACGTTACGCTTGGAGCTGCATCCCAGATGGCGACAAAGCTGGAGAAGAAAGGACTGGTCAGCCGTTTTCCCGATCCCGGGGACCGGCGGCGGACCATGGTCAGCCTCACGGAGTCCGGGGCGAGGCTGTTTCAGGAACACTTGGAGTATGACAGAAGAAGTCTGATGTCAATGAGCGACATGTTCCATGATTTTTCGGATGAAGAAGTGATGAAATTAATCGAGGCGGAACGGATATTCCGGCGTGCGCTGCACACGAAAGCGAACGAATGAATCGGCAGGTTGTATAAAAAATCCTCTCCTAATTGTCTAAAACTACCATAGACAGGAGAGGATTCCTTGTCTATAATTACTTTAACAGCTAAAGTAAATGAAACGATAAAAATGCTGTCATTTTTTTGAATATTTACTTTAGCAACTAAAGTAAAGGAGAACCAAGATGCAAAAAAGCAAAGAAGAATTCTGCGAAAGCGGCCGGGAACCTGATGGAGCGTTCAGCGGAGAATTCGATCAGAAATTCGATCAGGAATTCGATCAGGAATTCGACCAGGAATTCGACCGGGAGTTCGACCGGAAAAGCACCCATGATTTAAAATGGCGCCGTGCCGGGGTCGAGGCCTACTTATCCCAGCCCATACGGGACGACATGATTCCCATGTGGATCGCCGATACGGACTTCGGCTGTATGAAAGGGATTGTGGAAGCGGTCAAAAGGAGAGCAGAACACGAGATTTACGGCTACTGTGCGCCGGGAAGTGATTTTTACAGCGCGGTCGCTTACTGGGAGAAAATGCGGTTTGGCTGGGACATCCAGTCTGGCTGGGTGACAGCTCTTCCATCGGTGGTCAGCGGCATAAACATTGCCGTGCGCGCCTTTTCGGAGGAAGGGAACGGAATCATTGTCCAGACTCCCGTATACGATCCGTTCATCAACATTGTGAAACGGACAGGACGGGTTCCGGTGTTTAACTGCCTGAAGAACACGGACGGTCACTATGAAATGGATTACGACGGCCTGGAAGTGCTGGCCGCGGATCCCAACAACCGGATGCTGATTCTCTGCAGTCCGCACAACCCGGTGGGAAGAGTCTGGCGCGAGGAAGAACTGCGGCGCCTGGCGGAGATATGCTTAAAACACGATATCATGATTGTGACAGATGAAATCCATTCCGACATCGTATACGGAGATCACTGCCATCACCCGCTTCTTTCCCTGAATGAGCGGTACGCTTCGAAGTTTATCCATTTGTCGGCTCCTGGTAAGACCTTCAACGTACCGGGGCTGAAGATGAGCTTCTCACTGATACCAAATCCGGAGATAAAGGCAGCATTCGATGAGATGCAGCTCGCCATGTCTCTGGATATTAAGAACACCTTCGGCGTGGAATGCGTTCAGGCATGCTACACGGAGGAAGGAGTGGAATGGCTGGGCAGACTGCTTGCGTATCTGGAGTCAAATGTGGACCTGGTATGCAGCTTTATCCGGACGGAGATGCCGGCGGTACGGATGGAGCGGCCGGAGGGAACCTTCCTGTGCTGGCTTGATTTCTCAGAATACGGCATCACGGATAAGGAACTGTTAAAACGGGTGAACCTGGGTGCCGGAGTAGTCTGTGTACCCGGCGAGTGGTTTGGAAAAGGCGGAGAGAAGCATCTGCGGCTGAATATCGGCTGTCAGAGAAAAACACTGGAGACGGCGCTGCGGCGAATCAAAGACGCGGTAGGATAAAGGGGAGAATTGGTATGAGCGAAAACAAATTAACGAGAGCGGATTTATTTTCTATGGCAATCGGTCAGATTATTGGTGTGGGGATCATGACCATGACCGGAATTGCAATCGGATTTACGGGGAGAAGCGTCAACATCGCTTATGTTCTGGCGGGAATACTGACGATTGTGGCGGCTATTCCGCAGATTTATATCGGAGGTACGGCGAACTTTTTAGGCGGTCAGTATTCTCAGATCGCGGTGCTGGGGAACAAGAGGCTGGCAGGAGTATTTATTTATATTCAGATTGCAATGGCGCTGGCGTTATCCATGTATACGCTGTCCTTCAGTGAATACTTTCTGTCGCTGTTTCCAGGAGCTAACGCAAAACTGGTGTCCTTCGTTGTCCTGACCGTGCTGGCACTTATGCATATGGTTGGAATGAAGCAGGCGGCCAGGCTCCAGAATCTGATGTGCGTCATCCTGGCTGCAGGAATTGCCGCCTATATCGTGTTCGGCATCGGCCACATTCAGCCGGGCTACACGCAGTCCCCCGGATTCTTCACAGGCGGAGCCAGCGGTTTCGTTCTGGCCTCCATTTACCTGACCTTTGCCGCCGGAGGAGCGACCTATGTGGTCAATTTCAGCGCGGAAGCCAAGAATCCGACGAAGGATATTCCGTTCGTTATTATCGTTTCCACTGCGGCTATCGTCATCCTTTACGCGGTAATGTCCACAATCGCCGCAGGGGTGCTCCCGGTCGAGGAGGTAGCCGGAAAGCCGCTGAGCGTCTCTGCGGTCTCCTTCATGCCGAAAGCGGTATACACCTTTTTCGTAGTAGGCGGCGCAATGTTTGCCCTCCTGACGACACTGAACTTCAATATCGGCATGCTCGTATACCCGCTGAAAAAAGCAAGCGAGGACGGCTGGCTCCCGAAAGGCCTGGCCGCCACAAACAAACGGTTCGGCACGACCCACTGGATTATCGCTGCCATCTACCTGATCAGCGTACTTCCTATCCTGGCAGGACTGGACTTAAGCACGATTGCAAACAGCACGGTCATCCTGACGACCTCCATCCGCGGCGTCATCGCATTTGTCGCACTGGCTCTGCCGAAAAAGCTGCCGGAGCTGTGGAAGCGCTCTTCCTTCTACGTCAGTGACGGCAAATTGAAGGTGATCTGCATCGCCGCGATGTTCCTTGCGGGCGTATCCGTGGTCATGCTGTTTGTGACGACTTCCATGGCTCAGATCTGCGGAAACTGCTGTATTTTAGGAGTTGCCGTTGTACTGGCCTTTCTGTTCCAGAAAAAGGTGGATGTGAAAGCAAGCTATACGGAGAAATAGAACTGGTGCTGGCGGCCGGAATGTGATAAAATCAAAGGAATCAAGTATCCCCGCCGTTCGCGGCGGGGTGTTTAAAATTCGAGGCATTTGCCAGCCGGGTGGACTAACTTTATCGCCATCCGGCTGACTGTCCCCAGAAATAAAAATCAGGAGGCAATAATATGGCAATGTATGAAATCTATTTCAGCCCTACCGGAGGGACGAAGAAGGTCACAGAGATCATTGGAGGCGCGTGGGCGTGTGAAGCAGAGAGGGTTGATCTGATGAATCCGGCACTGCAGCCGGAACAATACGTCTTCTCGGCGGATGACATCTGCATCGTAGCAGTCCCGTCGTTCGGCGGCAGAGTGCCGGTAACGGCAGTGGAACGTCTGAAAAAGATGGCGGGCAACGGAGCGAGAGCGGTTCTGGTGGCCGTTTATGGAAACAGGGAATTCGAAGATACGCTGATGGAATTAAAAGACGCGCTGTCGGAGGCGGGTTTTCGCTGTTCGGCAGCCGCAGCGGCTGTGGCAGAGCATTCGATCATTCGTAAGTTCGGCGCCGGTAGGCCGGATGAGGAAGACTGCCGGGAACTGAAAGAGTTTTCGGAACGGATCAAACGTCATCTGGAGGAAAACGGAGACGGCGAGGTATCAGTGCCTGGCGGCCATCCGTACAGAGAATATCACGGCGTTCCGATGAAACCGAAGGCGGACAAGGACTGCATCAAATGCGGAAAGTGCGCCGCAGAATGTCCGGTCCAGGCGATCCCGAAGGATAATCCGTCATCTCTGGACAAGGAACGCTGCATCTCCTGTATGCACTGTATCGCCATATGTCCGGAGCAGGCGCGCCGCAATGATAAGGTAGTGCTGTTTGCCGCAGAACAAAAGATGAAAAAGGCCTGCAGCGGCCGCAAAGCGAACACCCTGTATCTGTAAAAATGATTTCCATCCTTTTCCTGACAATTTCCAGCCATCCTGTGTTATTATATTTTTGTAACAGAAATGTAACAAATATGTAACAATATCAGGAGGTATTAAACATGAAGAGACTAACCGCATACGCACTGACCGCAGCAGCGGCACTGGCAACGGCCGGCACCATCCCGTCGACGGCAAATGCAGCCGTTAATACATATAATTTTTCCGCAGGCGGCGGAAGAGTTATCATGGTGACCGGGAATAACCGGATGGATTTCAATAATATCTTAAACCAGATTCCCGGAGTAAACTTCTCCCCGGACTGCCAGCCTGTATTCCCGAATTACCCGGGCGATATGCTGCCGGACAACAGCCTGCCGATGCCGGAGCTGCCGTCACCGGATTACCCCATGCCGGATTACCCGGACAACAGCCTTCCGACACCGGAACTGCCGTCACCGGAGCTTCCGGACAACAGCCTGCCAACACCGGAGCTTCCGGACAACAGCCTTCCGACACCGGATCAGCCGTCCGATGAAAATCAGGATGAGGCCGTGGGCGCAGTACTGAAGCTTGTTAATGAAGAACGTGCCAAAGCAGGCCTTCCGGCGCTGACCCTTCATGCAGGCGCGACCCGTGCGGCACAGCAGAGAGCAGGAGAGATCGAGACCTCTTTTTCTCATACAAGACCGGACGGAAGCAACTTTACCACAGCACTGACCGCAGCTGGTGTGAGCTATAGAGCAGCCGGCGAGAATATTGCCTACGGCCAGAAATCAGCGAAGCAGGTTATGCAGGACTGGATGAACAGCGCAGGACACAGAGCTAATATTATGAATGCAAATTACAGCTCAATCGGAATCGGCCATTATAAGAACGCGGCCGGCGTTGATTACTGGACCCAGCTTTTTATCAACTAAAGATTACTGAGGATATTTCGGATACATAAAGGGATGAATAAAAGTATTTCATAAAAAGCGGAAGATTTTACACTCTACAGCGTAAAATCTTCCGCTTTTTTCCTTCCATACCGTTGTATCAAAGTCCTGCGCCCGTCTGAAAATGGCATTTCACAATCCCGAGATCCAGATTGCGGTACTTGCCTTCCTTTGCCTCATATTTCACAGTCTCCCCGTCCAGTATAATCAGAAAGTTCTGCTTATTCATGGCGGTTGGTGCGAGGAGGGCGGCTTCCATGCCTTTTCGGAACCATTCCGGCATCTCTCCGTCCACCTTGCAAAGCTGCGGCATTGGTTTTGATTTGTGAGGGACGCCCTGGGTGTCTCCGTATCCAAGCGCCAGCACGCATACAAGCTGCTGATTCTGCTTGACGACTGCCTTGCACAGCTTTTTCTTATAGGTGACCGCCACCCAGCAGGTATTCAGTCCCAGCTGCTGCGCCCGCAGTGCGATCCGTTCTCCGTAGTATCCCAGCTTTTCTTCCAGATCATGGCCGGAGGGACCTATGAGTGCAATGTAGTTTGAGACACCGCGGAAGCCTCCGTAATGAGCCATCAGTCCCTTGAAGACGCTGCTGTCATTTGTAATCAGCTGTATGGAAAGATCGCCTTCGCGGTTGCATTTCTCAATTTCTTCCTTCAGTGTCAGAAACGTGGCAGCGTCTATTTCCCTTGCCTGATAGCTTCTGACCGAGTGCCGGTTTTTTATCGCTTCCTGGATTGTCATGTTTTGTCTCCCTTTTCATTATGATAAAATTATTTTTTCGTACAGAAGCTTTTTGGTGAGAGCGCCCCAGTCTCCGTTATAGTGAAATCCCTTCATATTTGCCATGGCGGCCAGTCCGTGTGCGGTGGCCCACATAACGATTAAATTGTCCCTGTGCTTTTCTTTTTCCACGTGATTATATTCCATGCACAGCAGCCCTATTTCCTTGAAAAGGTGAAATGGTTCAAAGTCTCCGTCAAAGGTATCCTCTGTCAAATCAATCCTGTAATCTCCGCTGTCATAGATGAAGGTAAAATAGTGGGGATTGTCCGCAAAGAATTCTACATAAGCGATTCCCATGTTGATGGCGGCGCCCGCGGGATCATCCTTATCCGTGCCCTCGATCAGCGCATCACAGAATTTCCTTGTGACATAGTTTTTCATCTCGCGCATCAGGTCATCGACATCAGCATAGTGGTTATAGCAGGCAGTGGGAGAGACCCCCAGCCTTTTAGCCAGCTTCCGCAGCGAGAAATTCCCCTTTCCTTCCTCGTGAATCAGCGCCAGCCCTTCTTCGATCAGCTCTGTCTGCAGATTTCCGTGATGGTATGGTTTTTCTTTCATAATTCAGCCTTTCTTAAGTGTTTTATTCTTAAATAAATGAATTCTACAAACGATATTAACACATGATAATATTATGTTGACACCTGTTAATATTATAGTACCATATATATTAACAGGTGTCAACATTGAGTGTCCTCCTATCCTGGGTCTTTGACGATAAAACAGGCTGGGAAATTATATTCCCAGCCTGTCTTCAGCCTCTTTTTCCGAGAAAAATACCGTCTTTCCGATTTGTCCGGAAGCGATCACGTACGGTCCCTCGCATGCTCCATAACTGTCAATGCTGAATGTGAATCCACCGTTTTCCGGTGTCACATCAATCACCCGACCAGAATGAACCGCATCCTCGTCCAGGTAATAGACCACAGTTCCTTCTTCGATCATATGAATCCTCCTCACCATCGAAAGTGGTTGAAAGCCAACCGCAATTCGATTAAAATGAAATATATAAATAGAGTAGTTGTAACTGTAATTATATATATTACAGTTATGAATGTCAAGTCCAAATTGTGAACCACCACAGCATCTGTTGCAAATCTGAACTGGAGGAATGAAATATGAGAAGGTGTAAGATCACCGTTTGAAAGACAACACTGGATGAGGAACTGGCGAGGGAGTACGGAGCACCGGGATTACAGGCATGTCCCATGGTGAAGGCGGGACAGATGTTCTTTGCTGATTACGTGAAACCGGAGGGCTGAATCGCCAAAAACAAGTTTAACGGCAGTGGCGGACGGAAAAAAATCGCTATCCCCCACTGATATGAAGTCAAGCTGCGCATCGATAAATGATGCAGCCGCACTCTGAGCAATTACCGGGTGGGGATTGAAATAAATAAACTAACAAGATAGAAGCAGCCGAGGACGAATCCAAAATGGATTACAAACCCGTGGTACGGGAATAAAGGAAGAAGAGGGGAAATACATATGAACTACAGAAAACTGGGGAAAACAGGACTTATGGTCAGCGAGATCGGTCTGGGCGGCGAGTGGCTGGAACGCCATAATGCAGACGAGGTAAAGGCAGTCATCGACTGCTGTGAGGAGGCGGGGATCAATATTCTGGACTGCTGGATGGCCGAACCGAACGTTCGCTCCAATATCGGAGCGGCGCTCTCGGGCAGACGGGACCGCTGGATCATTCAGGGCCATATCGGTTCCACGTGGCAGGATGGACAGTATGTCAGAACCCGTGATTTAGACAAGGTAAAACCGGCGTTTCAGGATTTGCTGGACCGCATGCGCACAGATTATATCGATCTGGGAATGATTCATTTCGTGGATGAGGCCGCAGAGTTCCAGTCGATCATAAATGGGGAATTCATGGAATATGTCAGAGGGCTGAAGGAGCAGGGGATTATCCGGCATATCGGCATGAGCACCCATAATCCGGCGGTGGCGAAGATGGGAGCGCTGTGCGGTGAGATCGAGATGATTCTCTTCAGCATCAATCCGGCGTTTGATATGCTTCCCGCCAGCGAGAACATAGAGGATTATTTTAAGGAGCGGTACGAAGAGGAATTGGGCGGTATTGCGCCGGAGAGGGCAGAGCTGTACCGGATCTGCGAGCAGGAAGAGGTTGGCATTACCGTCATGAAGGGGTATGCCGGCGGCCGGCTGTTCTCGGCGGAGGCGTCTCCCTTCGGCGTGGCGCTGACACCGGTTCAGTGTCTCCACTATGCACTGACCAGACCCGCTGTGGCCAGCGTCATGGTGGGATACGATACCCCGGACCACGTGGCGGCCGCGGTGGCATACGAGAGCGCGTCAGAAGAAGAAAAAGATTACGCGACCGTGCTTGCAGGGGCGCCTCACCACGCATATGCCGGCCAGTGCACGTACTGCGGCCACTGTGCGCCATGTCCGGCGGCCATCGATATCGCCATGGTAAATAAGCTTTACGATCTTGCAGTCATGCAGAATGAGGTCCCGGCCTCCCTGCGGGCACATTATGACGGACTGTCTGCGGGAGCGGCCGACTGCATCGGATGCGGAAGCTGTGAGACGCGGTGTCCCTTTGGCGTCCATGTGGTGGAACGTATGGGGCAGGCGAAAGCATTATTTTCCTGACGGCAGTTCCGCTGCCGGTTCACCATCCACACGGTTCATGCAGTCCAGCGAGTACATGCGTTTAAACTCCGTGGGGGTACACCCTTTCAGCTGTTTAAACATACGGATGAAGGCCGAAAGGCTGGAGAAGCCCGACTGGAGTGCCACCTCCGTTACGGAGTATTCCGGATTGATCAGGAGCTGCTCCGCGTGGGAGATTCGTTTTTTGTTTAAGTAGCGGTAGAAGGAGGTATGTGTGAAATCCTTAAAAAGCCGGGTGAAGTGGTATTTGCTGAAGCCCGCGATCCCGGCGATGGTTTCCAGGGATAAGTCCTCCGTACAGTGCTCATTGATATAGTTGCAGACGTAAAGAAAGCGTTCCGCGTATTTGGCGGACTGGGGACCCAGCGTGCCCACGGAGGCAGACGGGGAGATGGCGTATCGTCCAAGAAGCCCCAGCAGCTCGATGAGCGCGCCATAAAGAAGCATATCGTAAAAGGACCGGGAGCCGGCGTATTCCTCTTCCATGAAGGAGAGGAGTTCGCCGGCCTTTCTGTACAGATCAGGCTCTCCCTTAGGCGTGATAGTGGTTACCGGCGCCAGCAGGGCGAGCATGGTCTCCAGGTTGGAGACTCCTCCTAAAAATGATAAATCCGCCAGATAGATGGTCCGGCTGCCTGTTTCCGGCGCGTAAAGCGCATGTATGGTGCCAGGACGGATGATGGCAATATCCCCCTCCTTTAGCTGATAGGTCTGGTCATCCACCACGATCCTATACCAGTTTTTCTTCGCATGTATGATTTCCATCGGAGTGTGCCAGTGATCCGGGAAATTTTCACAAATACTCATGTCACTGATTCGCATCCGGAGATTTTCACGAAATGTGACCGTCTCGAAGATGCCGTCAAGATGTTCAATCATTGATAATCCCCTTTCGTTCCCTTTCCATGCTTCGCGTGTATCCAAAGCACTCTGAAAACAGCTTTCTGCCAATGTAATCCCGGTAGTGAAAACAGTTGTGACGGTAAAACTCATTCCAGTAGCTGATCATCCGGTCATGGCTCAGCAGAAACGAATTCATGTTAAGGCGGCAGAATGATTTCATCCGGTCTGTATTTTTTCCCGCCATTTCATGGCAGATCAGCTCCAGAATTTCGGCTACATACTCATCCGAAAGCTTTAAGATGTATGGAAAACACCAGTCCGGATAATCTTCCAGAAGGATTGCCCTTACGTGTTTCTCCCGTATATAACCGTCAAAGCTTCTCGTAAAAATGGCGTGACAGATCATTCTCTGCGTCCATGATAACCCGGAGCGCAGGTCCTCATACGTATCGACATAATAGATTCGGTATGGAAATGAAACCGTTTGTCTGTCGGGCAGCGTATAAGTGCAGGTCCTGCCCGTCTCTGTGATCGGAATATCATGGTATGTGTTTCTGGAAATACGTGACAGCACAGCCGCTGCATCTTCATACAGCCGAGCTGGAAAACCATCTGTAAGCATAAGATTACCTCCCAGGGTCAATAATCCCGCTGCAGGCAGCGGAGCGTCAAACCTACATCGCCGCAAGGGCCTTAACCTTTGCCGCAGTCGCCGGATGGACATACCGGCATGGCTGTCTGGCTTATTTCCTGCGGAAATAAAAATATGCCTGAAAGCGCAAACCGCGGACAAAAGGCCATGACAGCAAATTGAAACAAAAAAAGTGCGCTGTTTTTCCTGCTATCATACCGCTATTATGGCAAGAATGCAATATAAAACCGCTGTATCCCGCCTTCTTTCGTTAAAAATGCTATTTTAAAGAAGCAACTATTGATATAGATGGCGCAATAATTGTAAAGTCAAAACTGTCATAATCTGCTATATTTAAGTCATCTTAAGTACATCATTGATCCAGGAGGTAATATAATGAGAGAATATCATGTGGCGGTAACCGGCTGTGATTTTGAAGACGGCACAAAGGACCATCCGTTCCGAACCATATCGAGGGCCGCGTTACTCGCCATGCCGGGAGACTGTGTCATTGTCCATGAGGGAGAGTACCGGGAGTGGGTTAAACCAGCGCAGGGCGGAACCAGCAGTGTTTCAAGAATTACATACGAGGCAGCGGAAGGAGAACGCGTCGTAATCAAGGGTTCTGAGCAGATCACGTGCTGGGAGCCGGTGGAGGGCAGTGTCTGGAAAGCGGTACTTCCCAATTCCTTCTTTGGCACCTATAATCCGTATAAGGAGGTTCTGGGAGGAGACTGGTTTATCTATCCGAATGACAATTCCCTGCACGCCGGGGACGTCTACCTAAATGGAAAATCCTTTTATGAAGCGAAGAGCCTGGAGGAAGTGAAGAATCCGGTTATCCGCACCGAGGGAGTGAATCCGCCGTGGACCAGGCATCCGGAGCCGATTCTGCATCCGGAGGATACCATGTATCAGTGGTATGCCGAGACAGATCAGGAGACTACGGTGATCTATGCCAACTTCCAGGGAGTGAATCCCAACGAGGAACTGACAGAAATCAACGTGCGCAAATGTTGTTTCTATCCTGAGAAAACAGGATTAAACTATATCACGGTACGCGGCTTCGAGATGGCACAGGCGGCATGCCCGTGGACCCCGCCGACCGCAGATCAGCCAGGACTTCTGGGAACGAACTGGAGCAAGGGCTGGATCATTGAGAACAATAAGATTCACGATGCCAAATGCAGCGGTATCAGTATCGGAAAGGAAGCCTCTACCGGCCATAATCTCTGTACCAGGACCCACAGAAAGCCGGGATACCAGTATCAGATGGAAGCAGTATTCCGGGCAAGACAGATCGGATGGAGCAAGGAGACGATCGGTTCCCACGTAATCCGGAACAATGAGATTTATGACTGCGGACAGAATGGTATCGTGGGCCATATGGGCTGTGTCTTCAGCGAGATTGCCCATAACCATATTTATAATATCGCGGTAAAGCATGAATATTTCGGATATGAGATCGGAGGAATCAAGCTGCACGCCGCCATCGATGTACAGATTTATCACAACAACATACATAACTGCACGCTGGGAACGTGGCTGGACTGGCAGGCCCAGGGAACGAGAGTGAGCAAGAACTTATACTATGCCAACGACCGTGATCTCATGGTGGAAGTAACCCACGGCCCATATCTGGTGGACAACAATATCTTTGCATCCGATTATAATTTCGACAATATCGCCCAGGGCGGCGCCTACCTTCACAATCTCTGCTGCGGCACCATGCGCAGAGAGGACGTGCTGGACCGGTCCACTCCTTACCATTTCCCTCACACGACAGAGGTGGCGGGAACCACGGTGGTTTACAGCGGTGACGACCGGATCTATCAGAACGTATTCCTGGGAGGAGCCGTGACCTATACGGAGCAGTCCCTTCACGGAACCGAGGGCTATGACGGCCATACGAATTCCCTGGAAGAGTATATCAGCGATGTCATCTCCCGTGGAAACGGTGATTTAGAGCAGTTCAAGCATGTAAAACAGCCGGTATACATCCGTGGAAACGCCTACTTAAAGGGGGCTAAGCCCTATGGACGGGAAGAAAATACGCACGTAAGCGATATGGATCCTGCCGTTCGGATTGTAGAGGCTGATGGAAAAACGTATCTGGAGCTGAATGTGGAAAAGGAGATGCTGGAGATTCCGACAGAAATCTACAATTCCGAAAAACTGGGAACGCCGCGCATCACGGAGGCCGCATACGAAAATCCGGACGGCACACCAGTCGTATTCGATACCGACTATCTGGATCAGTCCAGGAACGGACAGCCTGCGGCAGGCCCGATTGAAGGCCTGAAAGAAGGAATGAACCGGATACTGGTTTGGGGATAATGAAAATACAAAATTAAGAGACATTGATAGGAACAGAATTTTCAGGGGCGCAGAACGCCCCTGATTTTTTGTCTGTACCCTTTCACAAGTGTCTTTCACATAGTCATATTTTCAGACAAACAGCAGCCATATCCGATAAAATGCACATTTCCATCCATCTTTCTTAAGGATTCATTCCGTGTTTCCCAAGCATTTTGTGGTAATATTTACCTGTCGCAGATAAGAATATGAGAATCAGACAGGGAGGTGTTCTGTGAACAGAAAAAGAGTGATGACGGCAGTTGTGATTTTTGCGTTGCTGTGCGTCGGCGTAATATCGTGTGCGCCGGAGGCATTGGGCGTGACGGGGGGATCGAGTGCTGCGGAGACACCGTGTGCGGCAAATCCGTGTGAGAGCACCGGAAATCAGAAAAAGGCAGTGGGTTCAGGAAATTCGGTTTCCAGAATCGTGGAGCTGCGTGAATATGAAGACAGCGGATGGCCGTATTTATATGATACCTACACCAATCATACCGATAAAACCATCTCATCCAGACAGTACTGCATGCTGGCCTACGATAAAGAGGGGCAGCCGCTGAAGCTTCAATGGTATATCATGGATTCCAGCGATAAACCGGCATATGCCTGTCTGTACGATGATCATGACGAGATAATACCCGGGGCGTCCGCTGATTCCGGCTGGACGCTTTATGACGGAGAGAAGATGACAGGATGGCCGAAGATCGGAGACGGCGGACCAAATCGGGTGGCCTATGCGCTTTACTGCGACCGGAGGATAGTATTTTCGGATGGAGAGGTATGGGAAAATCCAGAATATGAGGACTGGCTTGAGAAGTATAAGGGAAAATCCGTGCCTGTAGAAGAACTCAAGAATTACTACCCGTCGGTTCTTGCGGTTACGCTGCAGGATCAGGACGGCTAAACAATAATTCCCAACATGGAGGTTGACAATGAGTACATTCGCGTTAAAGATCACAGCCCTTATCCTTATGTTTCTCGACCACGCAGGACTCTATTTTGAAGGTGCGCCGATGTGGTTCCGTTGGGTGGGGAGAGCTTCCTACCCTCTGTTTTTATTCAGTATGGTCTGGGGATATCACTACACAAGAGACAGGAAAAAATACCTGCTTCGTTTATACCTGATGAGTATTTTTATGACCTTTTTTACTTACTTCATTAAAATCAGGTTTGATGCCTCCATTGACTATGGATACCATAATATTTTCCTGTCCATGTTTCTGGTGGGCGTTTTAATCAGCACCATTGAACTGTTTATGAAGGACAGAAAAAAGGGCGGTATCATGATCGGCATCATTTTTCTCGTTCAGGTCTTATTTTATATGATGCCCGGCTTCTTCCCCTTCCTTCACAGTCTCAGCGGAGATACGCTCACCGGTGTCATTCCCAATCTGGCGCTGAATGAGTATGGGCTTGAATTCATTGTCCTGGGCGTGCTGATGTATTTCCTGAAAGAGAAGAAGGATTTATTAACAGTCGTGTATCTGCTTTTCTGCATCGCCCAGTTCAGCGAGGAGATGCTGGCCGCAGGCACCGCCACACAGTGGATGATGGTGCTCGCCCTGCCGTTCATGCTCAGCTACAATAACCAGAAAGGCCCCGGATTAAAATACTTTTTCTATGTTTTCTATCCGGCACATACGTTTTTGCTGTTTTACCTTGCAAATTACGTCTTTGTAAAATAAATGCTATTCGAAGCGCTGTATAGGGAAATAAAAGTATGCAGCGCTTCATTTTTATGTTCTGCTCTGTTATAATAAAAAATAGTATAACAGTCAATTTGTTGCGACATGCGAAAATGCTGCAAAGCCGGGCAACACTATCGCTCAGCAGCTTTGAGAGTTTCAGGTGAGTGTCTGTTATTCCACATTAAATTGATTGGTGAGATCTATTCATCTCTATTCCGTTTTCAGGGTAAAGAAATTACCAGGAAAACATAGGAAAAGTGGCTGCACTACCGAAAAAGGGCTTGTTGGAAATGTTCCCAAATCCGCAATGCTTTTCTCAAACGATTATCTATGCGTGTGTTCCGAAGCAAGCGGAAAATTGACAGGGATCGAGTATAATTGGATCAAATGATATATATTTGAAGGAGGATTTAGTATGCAATATGCCATTGAAATGTACTATGATGAGGTGACTGAGAATGCCATCTGCAATTTAGCGTTTCAGATAGCTGAAAATGGAATCAGCAGCAAATTTTTGGAGTGGAAAACTCGTCCGCATATTACGCTTGCGTGTTTCAATGATGTAGACGAAGAGCAGTGTAAAAAACTGTTAAAAAGCTTTGCGGTGAAACACTCTAAAAAGCCAGCGTATATTGGCTCTGTTGGAATGTTTAATGATACAAAAACTATATTTCTTTCACCAATTATGACGAAAGAGATGTATGATTTGCAAAGAGATTTGCATGAATGTATGAACTCGTTTGATACAACTGGTTGGGAATGGTATTGTCCTGATCGGTGGGTACCACATTGTACTGTCGCTATGACAAAGGATGAACCGGAAAAAGCTTTTTTTGATGCGTCAGATTTTGTTCTGCATAA
Source organism: Hungatella sp. L36 (assembly GCF_014288035.1). Lineage (NCBI taxonomy): Bacteria > Bacillati > Bacillota > Clostridia > Lachnospirales > Lachnospiraceae > Hungatella > Hungatella sp. L36. The sequence goes on from NZ_JACOPC010000002.1 coordinate 113,023, forward strand.
ATTTAAAAAGATACAGGGTATGTTTAAATCGATCGGCTTAGTCAAAGTTACATTTCCTGTGGAAGAGCTTTATACCGTGGAACTGGCATAGTATTTTGGGATATGCTTTGAAAGACGGCGGAAACGCTGACAGACGCAGAACTGGCGTTCATGCCCGGCGCCGTATTATGCCGGAAATAAACCCGCAGGCTGCATCATTTCCGGCACAAAAGATATGTCGCACTGTCTGGACATACAGATGGGGAGCACGCAGGAGGAAATCCCAATTTCAGAACGGAAGATTTCAGAACGGAAGCTGTCCTGTTTCCAAAGGAAGAAACCGCCGTCTGACTGCTGACAAACGGTGGAAATACCAATGTCAGCCTGGCCATGCAGATAAGGGCTGTCTTAGCCGGCGATCTGACACAGACGTAGCTAAGAAGCGGTACACAGCTCCTGGGCACTGCGCTGTCGTCTGCCATTCTTATCTTGCAGACATACCGTGTCCTTACTACAGCGCTCTCATCGGCCTTATTAGCAGCAAGCACAGCATGGTTTGTATACATTCCTGACAAAGGGCTTTCACACGAAAGCAAGCAGCACCAGATGCAGAAATCTATCCGGTGCTGCTTGCTTTTTATGTGCTGTCTCATTCATACCGATATTAGTTTGCCTGTTTCACAGATTCCGCCGCAGGAGCGGGAGAGGAGAACTGCTCCGTCAGCTTTTCGAGTAAGTCCCTTGCCTCATTTCCCTGTTCCAGTAAATCATCCACCTCGGGAGTTTCGATATTATGGATCAGGACATTCCGCGTCTTCCGGAGGGCGACGATCTTGTTGAGGCATTCCTTGTCGAGAATATCCAGCCGCTTTAAGGTATTGATATTAAAGGCGCCGCGCGTCTTCGGCGAGCTTTTGTATGATATACGGTTCAGGAAATGCTCCAGAGGCACCCACTGGTTAAAGAAGTAGGTGATGGAGTTGCCGGCCACCTCGTCGGCATCGCCGGCGATGCGGAGCTCCCGGTAAATCTGGTACCGTTTTTCATTACCCGTAATGATCTGATCGATGATCTGCTGGGAGATGTTGCGGCGGTCCTTTTCGAACTTGACTGATTTTAAGACCGGTTCGATCTCTTTGACGCCGTTCATCTTAAGCCTGCTTAAGAGCTTGAATAATAACTCGATATTTCCCATGCGGAGCTCGATGTCCTCACGGCGGAAATTATTGCTTAAGTAATTGTAGAGGTAGGAAGCCAGCTCATACTGACTGCCGAATGTGGCGTTTTTGCTCTGGACCCTTTCATTGCCGGCACTCTGCAGCCGTTCCAGGGCGATCTCTCCGGCGAGGACGAGTCCGTTCAGCTCATCGATGATAGCCAGCTCTTCTTCCGACAGGGTTCCCGAAAGAGGCTTGTAGACGAGATCGTGTTCGACCTCGGACCATGCATGCATCAAAACAGAAGCCACCTGAATCTCAATCCGTGCGGCGGCGTATTTCTGCTGTGACTTGTCTAAGGATTCTTCCTTCATATGAGCCCTGTAATGGTTGGCCCAATAGCCGGAAAAACGCTTGTTGTAGGTGGGCGGCTTGGACTGCTCCGGGAACTGCTTAGTCTCTATAATGGTAAACAGATCGGCGATCAGGCTGTTGGCCTTGTCACGGTCTCCGGGGAAGTAGAGGGATACCCGGACTCCGGATAAATCGGCGATATCCTCGTAAATTTCCCTCATGTTTTTATAGGGAACCGGCCGCCGGCTGTTCCTCCTCAATACCTTGCTTTTTAATCTCACAGGATTCTTGGCCCTGGATGTCACCATGGCGCGGATACCGGCTGCCTGGCTGCGATGTGCCCGGCCGTCTCGTAAAAGTTCAACTTTTTCTTATAATTTTCAATAAACTGGTTAATCAAATCCATACACATTCCTCATTGGTTTCTTGTTACATGTTTATTATATCGCAATAGGAAAAATGATACAACCAAAAAGCTTTAAAAGAATGTAAAGTTCTGCCGTAATATCCGGATCTGCCGACGCGGACCGAAACGTGCAGACATCCTTGTATTTCCCCCAAAGGAGAGGTATAATACATAGTAAATCAAACTGGGCGGAAGGGGGATATGCCTGTGTTTCTTTTATTTTTTGCAGTGTGGATGATTTTAAACGGTAAAGTGACGGCGGAAATCTGTATCTTTGGCGTTTTGATTTCAGCCGCACTTTTTTATTTTATGTGCCGCTACATGGAATACAGCCTGAAAAAGGAGCTGCTGCTGTTTCGTCTGATCCCGCTGTTTATCCGTTATTTCGGAGTTCTCGTGAAGGAGATCGTAAAGGCCAACGTGTGCGTGTTAAAGATCATCCTGTCGCCGGAGCTTCAGCCGGAGCCGGCCTTCGTGTATTTTGACACGGATTTCAAGACGGGACTGGCGCGGGTTCTGCTGGCCAATTCCATCACGCTGACGCCGGGAACCATCACCGTGTCCGTGGAGGACGACCGGTTCTGCGTGCACTGTCTGGATAAAGAACTGGCCGAGGGGATGGAGACTTCTGTATTCGTAAAGCTGCTGAAGGAAATGGAGGACATGGAAGCAAAATGGACAAAATAGGACAGGCTTATGAGATGCTTTTAACCGGGGCAGCCCTGATTCTGGCAGTCCTGATGATCATCAGCATCATTCGTTCCGTTCTGGGGCCGAAGATCTCGGACCGGATTATCGCAGTCAATATGACAGGAACCATGGTGATCATGGTCATCGCCATCCTTTCCGTTTACCTGGATGAAAACTATTTGGTGGATGTGAGCCTGATCTATGCCATGATCAGCTTTTTAGGCGTTGTCGTTCTCTGCAAGGTATACACGGGAGTCTATCTGCAGAAGAAGAACCGGAAAGCCGATTTAGGAGCGATCGAGGACAACGTAGGCATACAGGCGGAAGAGGAGGACTCACTATGACGTGGCAGTGGATCAGATTCGCACTTTCGGCCGCCTGTCTCGTGACGGGCCTTGTTTTTATGATACTGGCCGTGTTTGGAGTAAACCGTTTTCACCGGGCGCTGAACCGGATGCATGCGGCGGCTATGGGAGACACGCTGGGGATTTTGTTCGTATTTGCGGGACTCATCCTGATTCGTGGATTTTCCATGGATTCTTTAAAATTATTCCTGGTTATCCTGTTTTTCTGGACTGCGGGTCCGGTATCCGGCCATATGATCAGCCGCCTGGAAGCCATGACCGACGAAAATCTCGGTGAGATACTCGTGATCCGGAAGGGAAAAACCGATAAGAAACAGAAGGAGGAAGAAAAGGGCGATGAAACTCTTTGAAATCATTCTTTTAATCTGTCTGATCGTATGTGCGGTATCGGTTGCATTTACGAAGGATTTACTGACATCCATCGTTATTTTTATGTCCTACAGCCTGATCATGTGTATCATATGGATTCTGCTTCAGTCGCCCGACCTGGCTATTACCGAGGCGGCGGTGGGAGCGGGCGTGACCAGCATCCTCTTTTTCATTACGCTAAAGAAGATCAGAGCCATCCGAAAGGAGGACCGTGATGAGCAGGACGAAGGATAATTACGAAAACAGCCTGTGGCTGAAATTCAAGAAATGGATCGACGGCGAGACGGACCTTCTCGCAGACGGAATGGAGATCCGCGTTCCGGAGGAAGACTCAAAGGTACTTACGCAGGCGGCGCAGTCAGCACAGGCGGAGCTTCCGGGAGATGATCCGGGAAAGGCCGCCAGAATGCGGAAGAAGGAAGAACGGGGGCTTCTCCTGTTTCACCGGTTTTATCAGATCATGTCGGTTCTCTTGTGCCTGACGATTATCTTTGTTCTGCTCTGGACGATCGCCTATCTGCCGGTCTTTGGTAATGCAGGAAATCCGGACAACAACGAGGTGTCCGCCCGGTACATAGAAAAGGGAGTGGAGGAGACCGGCGCGCTCAACTACGTCACCGGTATGATTCTGGATTACCGCGCCTTCGATACATTTGGGGAGTCGTGCGTGCTGTTTATCGCTTCCTGCTGTGTCCTGGCTCTGCTCCGGATCGATGCGGTGAGCCGTGACGCACAGACGCGCAAACGGCTCGATGAGGCCAATGACCGGCTCTTTGAACCGAAGAACGATATCATTTTACAGAAATGCGCCTGCGTGCTGGTCCCTTTTATCATGATCTTCGGCATCTACATCATTTTAAACGGCCATCTGTCGCCCGGAGGCGGGTTTTCCGGAGGCGCGGTACTGGGATCGGGTCTGATCCTCTATTTAAATGCCTTCGGCTTCGAGAAGACGGAACGCTTCTTCACAGAGAAAGTGTACCGCAGAATTACACTCTGCGCGCTGACATTTTACTGTGTGGCGAAAAGCTATTCTTTCTTTACCGGCGCGAACCATTTAGAGAGCGGAATCCCTCTTGGAACTCCCGGGGCCATCTTAAGCAGCGGGCTGATTCTGCCTCTCAACATCTGCGTGGGTCTGGTTGTGGCGTGCACCATGTACGCATTTTACACGCTGTTCCGAAAAGGAGGGATGTGACATGGCGGTCCATTTGCTGTTTAACATAGAAGAGACGGTGGCGGTGATTCTGTTCGGCGTGGGATTTACCATGCTGCTGCTTCATAAGAACTTAATCAAGAAGATTATGGGAATGAACATCATGGACACGGCGGTCTATTTATTCCTGGCGGCAAAGGGGTATATCCAGGGAAGAGCCGTTCCTATCGAGATGAACGGTATTAGAGAGGTGTCGGCTTACATCAATCCCGTACCCAGCGGCCTTGTCCTGACGGGCATCGTAGTATCAGTCAGTACGACGGCGCTGATGCTGGCGCTGACGATCCGCCTGTATGAGCGGTACGGTTCCCTGGATCTGGATGAGATTCTGACACAGGCGAAAGAGGAGGAAAAGACATGACTCTTGTTCAGAACTTTCCTTTTTTCTCCATCATCATCGCCATGTTTTCCGGTATTTTGTCGTGCGCCCTCTCTGGTAAAAAGGCCAGGAATTTAAGCCTGGCGGTTATTGCGGCTACGACGGTCATGTCGGCCGCCGTCCTTCGCTTCTGTATGGGGACGGGGGAGAGCTATACCTATATGATGGGACATTTTCCGGCACCCTGGGGAAATGAGATCAGGGCCGGCGTCTTAGAAGGCCTGACTGCCACTGTATTCGGCGTGGTCATGCTGCTGTCCGTCCTGGGAGGCATGGATCATACCGCGGAGGATGTGGAAGGGACAAAGCTGAATTTATTCTATGTAATGATCGATTTGATGCTCAGTTCGCTTCTGGCCCTTATCTATACAAACGATTTATTTACCGCCTATGTATTTGTGGAGATCAATACCATCGCAGGATGCGGCCTGATCATGATACGGCAGAAGGGCAGGAGCCTGTCGGCGGCGATCCGGTATATGATTATGAGCCAGCTGGGCTCGGGCCTGTTTTTAATCGGGCTCAGTATGCTTTACGATGTAACGGGCCATCTGCTGATGAGCCCGGCCAGGGCGGCGGTGGAGGCCATCGAAGCCGCGGGCAGCTATGAGATTCCCATGCTGGTAATTCTGGCGGTGATCAGCGTCGGACTGGCCATCAAGAGCGGACTGTATCCGTTTCATTACTGGATACCCGATACCTATGGCTATGCGACTCCGACGGCCAGCGCCATTCTGTCCGGACTCGTGTCCAAAGGGTATATTTTCCTGCTGATTAAGATATTCTACCGCGTGCTGGGAAGAGAAAATGTGGTGGCCAGCCGGATTGTCAACGTTCTGTTCGTCTTCGGCCTGGCCGGGATGCTTATGGGGTCCCTTCATGCGATTCTGGAAAAGGATACGAGGAGGATGATCGCCTATTCTTCTGTGGCTCAGATCGGCTATATTTACATGGGAATCGGCCTTGGAACGGAGGCCGGGATGGTGGCGGCGGTGTTCCACATGTTCACCCATTCAGCGACCAAGGCGCTGCTGTTTATCAGCGCGGTCGGACTCTATGAGGTGTCCGGTGATAAAAAGGATTACAAGAGCCTGCGTGGAGCGGGATACCGGAACCCTCTGGCCGGAATCGGATTTTCCGTGGGAGCACTCTCCATGGTGGGATTTCCCATGCTGGCCGGCTTCATATCCAAGCTGCTGTTTGCTACGTCGGCACTCCAGAGTCCGAATAAGATGATTATCACGCTGATTGGTCTGGCCGTCAGCACGACATTAAATGCCATCTACTTTCTGCGCCTCGTCATCACCCTGTACTCCAGAGAGGGAGACCGGGAGACCAGAGGAGAGCGGTCCGCAGTCAGGAAAAGTTCCTGGAAACTCAGGCTGGCCGTCCTGTGCTTCATCTTTCTGAATCTGATTCTGGGACTGAAATCCCAGCCGATCGTTCAGGCGATTGCAGCCGGACTTTCAACGCTCGAATAAGCGTTACTCTATTAAGCTCGTAAATCCTCCGCCTTAAATATGAAAATTTAGAAAGGAGAGTCCACTCAAAGAGAAAAATTACGCTGGCGTAAGTGTGTACCGAAGGCTATTTCGGGAATTTACGACTGTGGAGTGTAAAGGAACTTGTGAGTAAGTTTCCTTATGTTTTGAGTGGCAGAAACCTTATGTACCAAGAGATGGATCAAAACGTGATATTGCTGCTTCCGGTTCTCATTCCGATTGCGGCAGGAATCCTGCTTCTGACGGTGAAACGGCTCAGAAGCAGCCGGAAAGCGATGCTGTGCCTGGTCGTGGCTGCGCTGACGGCGGGAGCACTGTGCGCCTTTGCCGCGGTGGCGTCGGGAGGCGGGCTTACGCTCTGGAAGCTGACTGACACCATTACCATTGAATTCCGGGTGGATGGGATCAGCAGGCTTTTTGCCGTGCTGACGGCGGTGGTCTGGCTTCTGGTAGGGATCTATTCCATAACCTATATGACCCATGAACGGGATGAACACCGGTTCTTTGGGTTTTACTTAATCGTCCTCGGAGTGCTGATCGGACTGGATTTTTCCGCCAATCTGGTGACCATGTACGTCTTTTACGAATTGATGACGCTGACATCGCTTCCCCTCGTTCTCCACGAGCTCACAAAGGATGCGGTTATGGCGGGACTCAAATACTTATTTTACTCTGTGGCGGGCGCTTTCCTGGCGTTGTTTGGGATCCTCTTTCTGGCCAGCATCTCCAGTACTCTGGCGTTTACTCCGGGAGGTGTGCTGGGAGGTGTGTCCCTTGATGGGAAGGAAGGAATCCTGCTGGCGGCGGTGTGCTGCATGCTGCTGGGCTTTGGAACGAAGGCCGGTATGTTTCCCATGCACGGATGGCTGCCCACAGCTCATCCGGTTGCTCCCGCGCCGGCCAGTGCCGTGCTGTCGGGCCTGATTACGAAATCGGGCGTACTGGCGGTAATCCGGGTGGTCTATTATATCGTCGGGCCGGAGCTTCTCCGCGGAACCTGGGTACAGACCATGTGGATTCTCCTGTCCCTGCTCACCGTATTTATGGGCTCTATGCTGGCTTATAAGGAACCGGTCTTAAAGAAACGGCTGGCGTATTCGACGGTCAGCCAGGTCTCCTATATACTGTTCGGGCTGAGTCTTTTGGAGCCGACGGCATTTGTGGGGGCCTTATCCCATGTGGTGTTCCATTCCATGATCAAGAACGGACTCTTCCTGGCGGCCGGCGCCATCATATTTAAAACCGGATGGACCAGAGTGGAAGAGATGCGCGGTCTCGGCCGGGGGATGCCGGTGATGCTGGGCGGCTATACGGTTCTGTCCCTGGCGCTGATCGGAATTCCGCCCTGCAGCGGCTTTGTGAGCAAATGGTATCTGGCGTGCGGGGCTCTTGCCTCCGGAACGGGAGTGTGGACGATCGCGGGACCGGCCGTGCTGCTGATCAGTGCGCTGCTCACTGCCGGTTATCTGCTTCCTCTCACCATCCATGGGTTCTTCCCGGGGGAAGACTTTGATGAGAGCGGATTAAAGGCAAGAGGGCTTATAGGGCGGGAACCGTCGCTCTGCATGATGGTACCGATACTGATATTTACGGCGGGGGCCCTGCTTTTCGGCTGCTTCCCGGGCCGGTTCCTGGCTATGCTGGAATCCATTGCCGCGGCCGTACTTTGACGGAGGAATGCGTATGAACGGAATCTTACTGGCGGTGCCGGCGCTCCTTCCGATCGTGGGAGGTACGGCGATTCTCGCCTCCGGATACGGGGCCGAGGATGATAGCACATACAGGCATCTGGAAATTGTCGTGGAAGGACTGGTGCTTTTAAACAGCCTGCTGGTGGCCCTGCTGATCGCCGGCAGAAGCGGCATGGATAATGGTCTGGTGCTCTTTAAGCTCTACGGGAATCTGACGGTCCGGTTTAAGCTGGACCGCATGGGCTCGGTATTTGCGGGCCTGGTGGCGTTTCTGTGGCCTCTGGCAACGCTTTATTCATTTGAATATATGAGGCATGAAAAGAGGCGGGCCTCCTTTTTTGCCTATTATCTGATGACGTATGGGGTGACGATCGGAATTGCGTTCTCAGGCAACTTAGTCACCATGTATCTGTTTTATGAGCTGCTGACGCTGGTCACCTTCCCTCTGGTGCTCCATCCCATGACAAAGGAAGCCATGCGTGCGAGCCGCAAATACCTCTATTATTCCATCGGTGGAGCGGCGTTCGCCTTTATTGGCCTGATTTTCGTGCTGAAATATTCAGCCACGGGAACCACGGAATTTGTTCCGGGCGGCGTCCTGTCCCTGACTGCGGCTGAAGGCGACCGTGGAACGCTGCTGTTCGTCTATATCCTTGCGTTCTTCGGCTTCGGTGTCAAGGCGGCCGTATTTCCATGCCACGGCTGGCTTCCGAAGGCCACCGTGGCGCCTACGCCGGTGACGGCCCTGCTGCACGCGGTGGCTGTGGTGAAATCCGGTGCGTTTGCCATACTGCGATTCACTTATTTCAGCTATGGAACGGAGTTCCTGCGGGGAAGCGCGGCACAGTGGGTGGTTATGGCCGCAGCCATGGTGACGATTATCTTCGGCTCTACCATGGCAGTCAAGGAGATTCACTGGAAACGCCGTCTGGCGTATTCCACGATCAGCAATCTGTCGTATATTCTGCTGGGAGCGTCGATGATGAGTCCTCTGGGGCTGGCGGCCGCCTTAAGCCACATGGTCTTTCACGCATTTATGAAGATCTGTTCCTTCTTCTGCGCGGGAGCTGTGATGCATCAGACCGGAAAGACATACGTCTATGAAGTGGACGGCCTGGCGAAGAAGATGCCGCTGACGTTCGGCTGTCTGACTGTGGCCAGCCTTTCCCTCATGGGGATCCCTCTGTTTGCCGGTTTTATCAGCAAATGGAACATTGCGGAAGCGGCCTTCGCCTGCGGCAGTCTCGCTCTGGCAGGCGGCAGCAGAATGGGAATTCTCCCGTATCTGGGAACGGCTGTGATCCTTTATTCGGCCCTGATGACCGGTGTCTATATGCTTACTGTGCTGGTGCGGGCGTATTTTCCAAAGGCTGCGGCCGCCGCCGCGGTAAAAGAGGAACCGTACACCGATCCCAACTGGATGATGATGGTGCCGCTTCTGATCTTCGCGGCTGCAGTGCTGGTGTTTGGCCTGTATTCCGGGCCTCTGATGGAGTTGCTTACGGCGATAGGAGGTGAGGCCGGATGAAGACCCTGTTTGATGTAGCGATACCCGGATTCTGTGGGCTGGGACTGCATTTTAAGCTGGACGGCTTCCGTCTGGTCTATTCCTGTATCGCCGTATTGATGTGGGCCGCCAGCGGTGCATTTTCCCTGGAATACATGGCTCACTATGAGAAACGCCGGAAATACTACGTTTTTTTATGGGTGACATTTTTTGCTACCGTGGGAGTGTTTCTGTCTGCGGATTTGTATACCACCTTTATTTTCTTCGAAATCATGTCCTTTACTTCGTATGTCTGGGTGGCATTCGACGAGAAGAAGGAGAGCCTTAAGGCGGCGGAAACCTATCTGGCTGTGGCGGTCATCGGCGGCCTTGCCATGCTCATGGGGCTGTTCCTTCTCTATGACCTGACGGGGACCCTGGATATGGATCTGATCGGTCCGGCGGCGCGGGCAGCCCTGGAGAACGGCGGCGGTTACCTTTCGCCTGCCGCACAGCTTTATACTGCGGGGGGACTGCTTCTATTCGGTTTTGGAGCCAAGGCGGGCTGCTTTCCACTCCATATCTGGCTTCCCAAGGCCCATCCGGTGGCACCGGCACCGGCCAGCGCGCTGTTGTCTGGAATACTGACGAAGGCCGGCGTATTCGGAATCATTGTGATTACCGGGGGCCTGTTCTTTTCCGATGGAAACTGGGGGCTTCTCCTCACCGTGCTGGGGCTTGTGACCATGCTTCTGGGCGCGCTTCTGGCGCTGCTGTCCGTTAATTTAAAGAGGACGCTGGCGTGTTCGTCCATCTCTCAGATCGGATTCATTTTAACGGGAATCGGTATGGCAGTTCTTCTTTCCAGCGTGGGAGAAGAAAATGGTCTGGCGGTGTGGGGCACATTTCTTCACATGGTCAATCATTCGCTGTTCAAACTGGTGCTCTTTCTCTGCGCCGGGGCGGTGTATATGAATCTGCATAAGCTGAATTTAAATGATATCCGCGGTTTCGGCAGGAAGAAGCCGGCACTTGGCTTCTGTTTCCTCATGGGAAGCCTGGGGATCGGCGGAATCCCGCTGTGGAGCGGTTATGTGAGCAAGACGCTGCTCCATGAGAGCATGGTGGAGTATGCGAAGGCCGTGGGAGAGGGGGCCGCCGTTTTGGTGAATCCGGGAATGGCTTCTGCCTCCGCCGGAATACCTGGCATCGTCACATCGCTTCTGCTGAATCCGGGAATCTGGAAAGCGGCGGAATGGGTGTTTCTTCTGACGGGAGGAATGACCGTGGCCTATATGCTGAAGCTGTTTATCGCCCTTTTTGTGGAAAAACATCCGACCGAGCAGGCGAAGTACGACGCGATGTCCACCTCCTGCATGAAGCCTCTCAGCCGTTTCGTGCTGGTTGGCTGTTCGGCGCTCATTCCGCTTCTGGGCATGACACCGCATCTGTCCATGGACCGGATCGCTAGAGCAGGCGAACCCTTTTTCCAGGGAGATGAGATGCTTCATTCCGTGGCTTATTTTTCTCTGGGAAATCTAAAGGGCGGAGTCATTTCCATCGGAATAGGCGTCGTGCTCTATGTCCTCGTCGTACGTTTGCTTCTGATGAAAAAGGACGAACGAGGCACAGCGATTTATGCAGACCGCCTGCCGTCCTGGCTGGATCTGGAGAATCTGGTCTACCGGCCGCTTCTTCTGCATATTTTGCCTGGAATCTGCGGCACGGTATGCGCCTTGATCGACCGGTATCTGGTCTCCGCGGTGGTGACTGTATTTCTGGCGGTGTCCTCCGTAGTCTGCCGGGCCATGGATTCATTCGTCGACGGCCTGATTCTCCTTGCGAGAAAGACGACTCACCGACAGCTTCCGGGAACCGTAAAAATAAGGGAAAATGACAGACTCGCCTACATCCTTGGAGGTATGGCGGATGAAATCGCGGCATGGAAAGGCAGGAAGGGCAGGAAAATCAAAACGGACCGCACGTCTGCGATTCCACGTTTTATAGAGGCGGAGGAGGAGCTGAAACGGACCGGAAAGCTGGTCGAAGAAAGCTTTTCCTTTGGCCTGATGCTGTTCTGTATCGGGCTCTGCCTGACACTGGGATATTTACTGGCAGTCTTCCTTATGGGATAGACTGCCGGGAACCGGAAGCCTCAAAATAGAATGTTCCCGCCGGCTTGACTGAACCGCTTCTGCGGAGGTTCAAAGCGGCGGGGATTTTTATGTTTATGATGCTGATGAAGCTGGAACGAAATGGAGCACCGGGCTTTTGGAGGCAGAACAGCAGGAGAATGCCAGGCTATGCGGGAAATGCTGGATGAGGTCTTTCGCAATTTTTGTGTTTATGGTATGATGAATGCTTAAATACGAAACACTGGAGATACAGGATGGAGGAAAAGGAAATTGATGATAGAGACAGAACGGCTTCAGCTGATTCCGCTGACGCCGGATCAATTAAGGCTTTGGGTTACTGATATGGCAGAACTGGAGTCGGAACTCGGTGTTGTCTATGATGCTGAGCCGATGGAAGGTATTTTCCTGAAAATTGTGGAAGGGCAGTGCGGGATAACCGAGAAGGATGAGGCGCATTACGTATACCACACCTTCTGGTTCCTGGTGCGCAGGGAAGACCGTGTGGTCGTAGGATCCGCAGATTTTAAAAACGTACCGGATCCGGAAGGCCAGGTGGAGATCGGTTACGGCCTGGGACTGAAATATGAACACAAGGGTTATATGACGGAGGCGGCCGAAGCCATGTGCCGGTGGGCGCTGGAGCAGGAAGAGGTGCGCGCAGTGATCGCGGAGACCGAGCCGGACGGACTGGCCTCTATACGTGTACTGGGCAGATGCGGCTTTAAGAGGTGGAAGACAGAGGAAAATTTGTGGTGGAGGCTTGACGGATGAACATACAGATATTCGGAAAAAAGAAGTGTTTTGATACGAAGAAGGCGGAGCGGTATTTTAAGGAACGGAATATCCGCGTTCAGATGATCGATATGGCGGAAAAGGGCATGAGCAAAGGAGAGTTTACCAATGTGAAGCAGGCGGTTGGAGGTGTGGAAGCGCTGATCGACGAAAACTGCAAAGACAAGGATCTGCTGGCTCTCTTAAAGTATCTGTCACCTGAGGACCGGGAGGAAAAGCTTCTGCTAAATCCCCAGGTTATAAAGACTCCTGTGGTTCGGAATGGGAAAAAGGCGACTGTGGGATACCGCCCGGAGATATGGAAAGAATGGGACGAGTAGTCCGTTCTTCAGGTACGATACAAGGCGTATTTACGCCCTGGGAAAGTGAGGAAGTGTATGACAGGTATGAACAGGCCTAGGACGGCCCTTATAGCCGCGGCTCTTGTGTGCGTTCTTGCGTCAGGCGGCTGCGCCTCCGGACACGCGGCACAGGAGAATGGAACAACGGGAGGACAGACGGCCCCGACTTCTGCGAAAAGCAGCCAGGAGGTGAATGCGGAGACAACCTCATCCGGCATTCAGGAAGAGACCTCTCCGTCAGACAAAGAGATGTCGGCAGAACCGGTGAATCATGTAAATGGCAGCAGCGAAAATGGTGCCGCGGAGGCTGAAAGCCGGACGTCACTGGACCCTCTGAAGCTGCAGGAAACCGTCTTAAAAGGGATGGTCTGGACTGCATCGGAGAAGCGGATGGTCTATAATACGGCTGATAATTCGTTTGCGTGGTGGTGTCTCTACGGCATCGCGGGGACCGGAGCAGCGCAGGGAGAGCCGGAAGTTTCCGTGAAGACGGGAAAGCTGAAGGAGTATATGTCCGTACTTTTTGAAGGAAAAAAAGAGCTGCCTGCCATACCGGAATCCATGGCCGGATTTATCGTGCCCGACGAAAAGGATGACGCTGTCATATTTCACATAGAAGGAGCATTTGACGGCAGCTTTACTTTTTCGGAGCCGGAACCTGTCGATGAGGACCATGTGAAGATTACGGGAACATGGAACACAGAGGAAACAGATCCGCCGGCTATCCAGTTTTATCTGGTAAACAGAGCAGGGGACGATTATCCCTACACGGTCCAGTATATGGAGATGGAGGGATACGTCTGCAATGATATCCTGGAAGGAGACCGCGTCTTCGAGCCATAAAGACAGCAGTACCGCGGGCGGCAGTCTTCCGGCCGGGAGACTGCCGCACACGTTTGCATTTTAAAAATAGAAAAAATCTATAGGTTTTTCAAAGAAATCTGCATTGTTATTCCAGTTCAGACTGCTATAATAACCGTAGACAATTTTAGAAGGAGGACATGACAATGGCAATTTTAGTTACTGGCGGAGCCGGATACATCGGAAGCCACACCTGCGTGGAGCTTTTAAAGGCGGGCTATGAGGTGGTAGTAGTGGATAATCTCTGTAATTCCTGTGAGGAATCCATGGAACGTGTACAGGAGATTACGGGAAAGACGCTTGCATTCTACGAGGCTGATCTGCTGGATAAAGCAGCGTTAAGCCGTATTTTTAAGGAGCAGAAGATCGACGCGGTGATCCATTTCGCAGGCCTTAAGGCGGTGGGAGAATCTGTTTACAAACCGCTGGAATACTATCACAACAATATTACCGGTACACTCGTGCTCTGTGACGTCATGCGCGAACATGGCGTAAAAAGCATTGTATTCAGTTCCTCCGCGACCGTATATGGCGATCCTGCATTTGTTCCGATCACGGAAGAGTGCCCGAAGGGAGAGATCACCAATCCATATGGCCGGACAAAGGGAATGCTGGAGCAGATTCTGACCGATTTACATACGGCCGATCCGGAGTGGAATGTCATGCTTCTGCGCTATTTCAATCCGATTGGAGCTCATGAATCGGGAAGAATCGGTGAGAACCCGAAGGGAATTCCGAACAATCTGCTTCCATATATCACCCAGGTTGCAGTCGGCAAGCTGGAATCTCTTGGTGTCTTCGGAAATGATTACGATACCCCGGATGGAACGTGTGTCAGGGATTATATTCACGTTGTGGATCTGGCGGATGGCCACGTCAAGGCGCTTAAGAAGATGGAAGGCGAAAAGGGCGGCGTATTGATCTACAACCTGGGAACCGGCTGCGGATACAGCGTTCTCGACGTTATTCATGCCTTTGAGGAAGCCAATGATTTAAAGGTTCCTTACGAGTTCAAGCCGAGGAGAGCGGGCGATGTACCTCAGTGCTACGCCGATCCGGCAAAGGCAGAACGTGAGCTGGGCTGGAAGGCGGAACGCGATTTAAAGGACATGTGCCGTGATTCCTGGAACTGGCAGAAGAATAATCCGGAAGGATATGCGGAATAAAAGGAAATACTGTGATGTTATGAAGTAATGGAAAATACAACCGCTTATGCGGTGTGGACGGCTCTCCAGCGCTGGATTTCAGGCGCCGGAGGAAGCCGTTTTTTTGTTTTTTGTAACGGGATAGAAAGCGATACGAAGATAGAAAATAAAGACAAAAGTAGAACATAGAGCACATATAAATAATGATTCGTACAAATGATCTGTATAACGCCGTTTCCCAAAATCTCCTGAGCCTGTTTAAATTATTGCCCGAACATATATTCGAAAATACTTGATATATTCTTTACAGTATGCTAAAATAAAAGAAAAAGAACACATGTTCGAGGTGACCTATGCTGATTCAGGAAGATTTAAGTATACAGGAAAAACTGGAGATCCTTTCCGACGCTGCCAAATACGATGTGGCCTGCACCTCCAGCGGCGTTGACAGAAAAGGTAAAGCAGGGATGCTTGGCAACACGGTTGCAGCCGGACTCTGCCACAGCTTTGCGGGAGATGGAAGATGCATCTCTCTTTTGAAGATTCTCTTCACCAACCAGTGCATCTATGACTGCAAGTATTGCATCAACCGCTGTTCCAATGACGTGGTAAGGACCGCATTTACACCGGATGAGGTCTGCACGCTGACCATGGAGTTTTACAGGCGGAATTATATTGAGGGGCTGTTTTTAAGCTCCGGAATTTTATACAGCGCGGATTACACCATGGATCTGATCTACCAGACCTTAAAGAAGCTGAGAGAGGTATACCGCTTTAATGGCTATATCCACGTAAAGGCAATTCCGGGGGCCGACCCGGTTTTAATTGAAAAAGTAGGATTTCTGGCAGACCGAATGAGCATAAATCTGGAACTGCCGACCGCGGATGGCTTAAAAAAGCTGGCTCCCGGAAAGAGCAGAAGCAAGATACTGACTCCCATGAGACAGATTCAGCGTGGCATAACCGCGAATAAATTCGAGCTGATGGAATATAAAAGGACGCCCTCCTTCGTGCCTGCGGGACAGAGTACACAGATGATTGTGGGCGCGACGCCGGAAAATGATTATCAGATGATGATGGTGGCGGAGGCGCTGTACCAGAACTATGATTTAAAGCGGGTTTTCTATTCCGCCTTCGTCCCGGTCAACGAGGATTCCAGCCTTCCGGCGCTTCCGGGCGGGCCGCCGCTACTGCGGGAACACCGGCTCTATCAGGCGGACTGGCTCCTGCGGTTTTACGGCTTTAAGGCATCGGAGCTTTTGACAGAGGACCGGCCGAATTTCAATGTGTTTCTGGATCCCAAGTGTGACTGGGCGCTCCGCCATTTGGAACTGTTTCCGGTAGAGATCAACCGTGCCGATTACTATACGCTTTTGCGGGTTCCGGGAATGGGAGTGAAATCCGTAAAACGAATCATCGCGGCCAGAAGGCAGGGCCTGCTGGACTTCGAATCCTTAAAGAAGATGGGGGTCGTACTGAAGAGAGCCATGTATTTTATTACGTGTTCCGGCCGGATGATGTATCCGACCAGGATGGATGAGGATTATATCACCAGCCACTTAGTCGGGGATGAGCGCCGTGCAGTATGGGATATCAGCCAGCAGGGGGCCTACCGCCAGCTGTCGCTGTTCGATGATATGAAGCTTAATATGGCCCCGGCCCCGGCGGACCGGTATTCAGTAGTAACAGGGAGTATGTGAGTGATATGACGGTTTATACGTGTAAAGATAGCTTTGAAGGGATTTTAACCGGTGTGTATGACGCATGGATGAGCCGGAAGGGCCATTCCAATGTGAGACTGGAGACCGCGGGCCAATACAGCACCATGGAATTATTCTGCGATTACATTGATGTTATACCCGACGAGGAAAAGGTGGAAAAGGTGATCCAATCGGTGCGGACCAGAATATCGGAAGCAGCGTATGAAGCCATCTACAAGGCCTCCTTAAGCCGAAACGGAGAGAAGGCGGATCATATCTACCGTTTCCTGATCCGGGGGTTCCAGAAGGGAGCAGGCATCACCCAGAGCCTTCAGCTGCCCGAGGTATTCCAGATATTCGATATGTGCAGGAATCTCGACAACGAGGCGCATCTGGAGACGGAGTTTCTGCGGTTTATCCAGATGGATGAGGACATGCTGGTCAGCCGGATTGGCCCGAAGAATGATGTGCTGGTGTTAATCGCCCCTCATTTTGCAGACCGCATGCCGGCGGAGAACTGGATTATCTACGACGAGAAAAGGAAGAAGGCCGCCCTTCATCAGGCCGGACGGCCGTGGTTTCTTATGGATCTGGATTCCAGAGAGTGGGAGGAAAAGCTTCATAAGGCGACAGAAGACGACGAATACCGGGAACTGTGGAAGGCATTAAGGAGGAGCATTACTATAAAAGAGCGGTGGAACCCGGTGTGCCAGAGGACTCATATGCCGCTGAGGTACAGGGCGTATATGCCGGAATTTGACCAGGGCTTAAAGGATCAGCGCTGATTACAGTCCGAAAGACCGGATGAAGTCTTTCACGAACTTTACATTTATGGTATACTTCTCCTATACGACAGAATGATTCTGTTCATGTTTCAGAGAGGAGTCACTTTCATGATAAAACGAAGAGAGTTCAGAGTTCCTTCCAGCGATGGAAAATCAGGACTGCATACCGTTTTGTGGGAACCGGATGGAGAGGTGAGACAGCTTCTTTTGATTTCTCACGGAATGACGGAGCATATCCTTCGGTACGATCCATTCGCCCGCTTCCTGGCAGAACAGGGAATTGCGGTGATCGGCCATGATCATCTCGGCCATGGAGGAACGGTGCAGAATGGGCGGTATGGCTACTTTGCCGATAAGGTCGGCCATGTCTGCGTTATCAGGGATTTACATAGGACAGCCAGCCGCATCCGCGTCATGTACCCGGGGCGTCCGCTGTATATGCTGGGGCACAGCATGGGATCCTTTTTCCTCAGACGGTATCTTACACTGTATGGGGAAGAACTGGCAGGTGCGATCATTATGGGAACGGGAGATCAGGCGATGCCGATTGTGATCGCAGGCAAACTGATTGCCGCCTCCATCGGCCTGATCCGGGGAAAAGAGTATCAGAGCAAATGGATGCACCAGCTGGTTTTGGGGAATTACAACCGTTCTTTTATGCCGTCCAGAACAGACAATGACTGGCTCTCCAAGAACTGTGAATCTGTGGATCAGTACTGCGGTGACCCGTTCTGTAATTTTAAGTTCACCGCTTCGGCGTACTGTGATTTCTTCAATATTATGCTGGATTTAAAGCTGCACCGCCAGGAGGACCGGATTCCCAGATCCCTGCCGCTCTTTATTCTGTCAGGGGCACAGGATCCGGTCGGTGAATTCGGGAGAGGCGTCAGACGCGTGTTCCGCAGGTATAAGAAGATCGGCATGACGGATACCGAGATGATTCTCTACCCGGATGACCGCCATGAGCTGTTGAACGAGACAGATAAAGAAGCGGTCTGGCATGATATTCTAAGCTGGATTACGTATCATGAGCTTTGACAGAGACTGGCAGGCAGTTTAAAAACTGCTTGCCAGGCAATCTAAAATCCTGTATGATTAATACAGGTTCCAATTCAGGAACGTTCTATGAATCGATGCGGTTCTGCATCATATTTCCAACAGAGAATGAAAACACAAAATGAAAACACAGAATAAAACACAGAAATTAAAATCAGGAAGGGAGAAAGTGTGTTCAGCAAAGTGCATAGTATAGGTATTTTAGGTGTCGAAGGGTACCCTGTCGTGGTGGAGGCGGATGTGAGCGAAGGTCTCCCCGGCTTTACCATGGTTGGTTATCTCTCGGGAGCGGTGAGGGAGGCGCAGGACCGGGTTCGGACCGCTCTGAAGAATTCCGGTTTCCGGCTTCCGGCCAGAAAGATTACGGTGAACCTGTCGCCTGCGGATATCAGGAAAGAGGGAACCGGATTCGACCTTCCCATCGCAGTCGCGGTTCTGGCGGCCACCGGACTGGTGGACCAGTCGATTCTGGATACCAGCGTCCTGGTGGGAGAACTGGGGCTGGATGGAAGAATCAAACCGGTTTCCGGAATTCTGTCGATCGTGGCTGCAGCCGGGAATGCGGGAAAGAAACGGTGTTTTCTTCCGATTCCCAATGTGAGCGAGGGACAGATCATCGGGAACATCGACATCATTGGCGTGGAGGACATCAGAGAGCTGGCGGGTATGTTAAATGATCCTGACCAGCTGTCACCGGCCATAAGACAGGAAAAAGCGTGCTTTTCGGAGAAAGATGCTTACGATGTGGATTTCTCTGAGGTAAATGGTCAGTTTCTTCTCAAGCGGGCCACGGAGGTCGCGGTGGCCGGCATGCATAACATCCTCTATATCGGTCCGGCCGGGACAGGAAAGACTATGGTGGCGAGACGAATTCCAACCATCATGCCATCCCTGTCCCACGAGGAGAATGTAGAGATATCGAAGATATACAGCATCTGCGGCCTTCTTCATCAGGATCAGCCGCTGCTGTCCAGACGGCCGTTTCGGAGTCCGCACCACACCATCAGTCCGCAGGCTTTGACCGGCGGAGGAAGAATTCCTAAACCCGGAGAGATTTCTCTGGCTTCCAGGGGCGTTCTGTTCCTGGATGAGTTACCCGAGTTTCAGAAAAACAGCATAGAGGTCTTAAGACAGCCGCTGGAGGAACGGAAGATTACGATCTCCAGATTGCACAGCGCTTACGAATTTCCTGCGGATTTTATGCTCGCTGCCGCTATGAATCCCTGTAAATGCGGCTATTATCCCGACCGGAGCCGGTGTACATGTACGGAGCCGCAGATACAGCGGTATTTGAACCGAATTTCAAAACCATTGCTGGACAGGATCGATATCTGCGCCGAGGCGGTGCCGATGAAGTATGAGGAACTGAAGGATAAGGGGATGGCGGAACCCTCCGGTGCCATCCGGGAGAGGATCGAGGCAGCAAGGGTGATTCAGAGACAGCGTTTTGAGGGCAGCGGAATCTATTTTAACAGTGCCATGAACGGGGCGCAGATCGGAGATTTCTGCCGCCTGGGTCAGCGTGAACAGGTATTTCTAAAGCGTATTTTTGAACACATGGGGCTTAGTGCCAGAGGATACGGAAAAATACTGAAAGTGGCCAGAACCATCGCGGATCTGGAAGGCAGCGGTGATATAAAAAAAGAACATCTGGCGGAAGCGGCAGGGCTTCGCAGCCTGGAAGAAAAATACTGGGGAGGCAGTCATCATGATATCATATAAGGAACGTCAATATCTCTGCTGGTTTCTATCCGTGCCCGGAATCGGCGCGGTTACCGGCATGCGTCTTTTCAAACAGTATAAAAGTTTTGAAGAGATATATAATATAGAAGGAAAAAATCTGGAAAATGCAGGATTGCTGAGGGCGAAGGAGGCTGCCGCGTTCGATGCGGAAAAACGCCAACTGGACAGACGAAAACGGGAACTGGAAGAACTGGAAAAGGAGGGTATCCGCCTGATTGCGTTTTTGGATGGGAATTATCCAAAGCGGCTGCTTAAGATACACGATTATCCGGTGGGACTCTTCGTCAGAGGAGAACTTCCGGATGAGGAGCGGCCGGCGGCTGCCGTGATCGGAGCAAGAAACTGCACCAATTACGGAAAGCAGGAAGCTGAATACATGGCGGCGGAGCTGGCGAAGGCCGGAGTACAGATCATCAGCGGCCTTGCCTATGGCATCGACGGCGCAGGCCATAGGGGAGCGATGAAGGCCGGCGGGAAGACATTCGGCGTATTGGGGTGCGGGATCAAGATCTGTTATCCGCGGGAGAATTACGGACTCTACGAACGCATGTGCCGCCAGGGCGGTGTTCTGTCGGAATGGATGCCGTGGGAGCAGCCGCAGCAGAAAAACTTTCCCATAAGGAACCGGATCATCAGCGGGCTCTCCGATGTGATCCTTGTAATGGAGGCCAGACAGAAGAGCGGATCTCTTATTACCGCAGGAATTGGACTGGAACAGGGAAAAGAAATTTTTGCGCTTCCGGGACGGATATCAGATCCGCTGAGCGAGGGCTGCAACCGGCTGATTCAGGAGGGCGCAGGCGTTCTTTTAAGTCCGGAGGATGTGCTGGAATATTTCACTCTGAGGGAAGGTAAAATATTAAGAGTTCATGAAAAAAATGAGAACGGGCTTGCCAAAAAAGAAAAAATGGTGTATAGTTGCCTCGATTTGCAACCGAAGGGGTTAGAAGAGATTGTGATCTTAAGCGGACTGTCTGTGAGTGAATGTATCGGCACACTTCTGGATCTGGAACTGGGCGGTTATGTGGTTCAGACATCCCATCAATATTATGGTAAGAGATTATAGGCGAGGAGTTTTGTATGGCGAATTGTTTAGTTATTGTGGAGTCACCCGCGAAGGTGAAAACGATTAAAAAATTTTTGGGAACGAGCTATGAGGTTGATGCTTCAAACGGTCATGTAAGAGACTTGCCTAAGAGTCAGCTGGGAATCAGCCCGGAACAGGATTTTGAACCAAAGTATATTACGATCCGGGGAAAAGGTGATATTCTTGCGAAGCTTCGCAAGGAAGTGAAAAAAGCAGATAAGATTTATCTCGCAACTGACCCTGACCGTGAGGGAGAAGCGATTTCCTGGCATCTGGTGAAGGCTTTAAAGCTGGATGAACAGAAGGATAAGCAGGTATACAGGATCAGCTTCAATGAGATTACGAAAAACGCGGTGAAGGCATCCTTGAAGGCGCCGAGGGAGATCGACATGGATCTCGTGGACGCGCAGCAGACGAGAAGAATCCTGGACCGTATGGTTGGATATATGATCAGCCCGATTCTCTGGGCAAAGGTAAAGCGTGGCTTAAGTGCAGGCCGTGTTCAGTCGGTGGCGCTTCGCATGATCTGTGACAGGGAAGAGGAGATTAACGCCTTTATTCCGGAAGAGTACTGGAACCTTGAGGCGGATTTAAAACAGCAGGGAAGCAAGAAGGCCCTGGCCGCCAAGTTCTATGGCAATAAAGAAGGAAAGATCACGATCCGCAATAAAGAAGAGCTGGATGGGATATTAAAGGATCTGGAAGGCAGCGACTACGTGGTGGATGAGGTGAAGAACGGGGAGCGGATCAAGAAGGCGCCGATTCCGTTTACGACCAGTATGCTTCAGCAGGAGGCTTCCAAGGTCTTAAACTTCTCTACACAGAAGACGATGCGTCTGGCCCAGCAGCTCTATGAAGGCGTGGAGGTGAAGGGACACGGAACCGTCGGTCTTATTACTTACCTGCGTACCGATTCTACCAGAATCGCAGAGGAGGCCGATACAGCGGCGAGAGCGTTTATTGAAGCGCAGTACGGAAGCAAATACGTGGCCAGCGGAGAACAGGCGAAGAAGAGCGGAGCCAAAATCCAGGATGCACACGAGGCGATCCGTCCCACCGATATCAGCCTGACACCGGTAATCGTTAAGGAATCGCTTCAGCGTGATTTATTCCGCCTGTACCAGCTGATCTGGAAACGCTTTGCGGCGAGCCGTATGCAGTCGGCTGTCTATGAGACGACATCCGTCAAGGTTGCGGCAGGAGATTACTACTTTACATTAGCAGCTTCAAAACTGGCTTTCGATGGATTCATGTCTGTTTACATTCAGGAGGACGAGAAGGAAGAGAGCAACGCCCTTCTTGGAAAGCTGGAGAAGGGAAGCGTTTTAACTCTTGAGAAGCTGGACAGCAGCCAGCACTTTACCCAGCCACCGGCACATTTTACCGAGGCATCTCTGGTAAAGTCCATGGAAGAACAGGGAATCGGCCGTCCAAGTACGTACGCGCCGACGATCACGACAATCATTGCCAGACGCTATGTGGCAAAGGAAAATAAAAATCTTTATGTAACAGAACTGGGGGAAGTTGTCAACAGCATGATGAAGCAGAGCTTTCCCAGCATTGTCGATATCACCTTTACCGCTAATCTGGAGTTCCTTCTGGATAAGGTGGGGGACGGTTCCGTTCCGTGGAAGACCGTGGTGCGCAACTTCTATCCAGATTTAAAGGAAGCTGTGGACAAGGCAGAGGTGGAACTGGAGTCCGTGACCATCGCGGATGAGGTGACAGAGGAGATCTGTGAGCTCTGCGGCCGGAACATGGTAATAAAATACGGCCCTCACGGTAAGTTCCTGGCGTGTCCAGGATTTCCGGAATGCAAGAATACAAAGCCGTATCTGGAGAAGATTGGCGTACCGTGTCCCAAGTGCGGAAAGGACGTCGTCATCAAGAAGACGAAGAAGGGCAGAATTTATTACGGATGCGAAGCTAATCCGGAGTGTGATTTCATGTCCTGGCAGAGACCTTCCACAGAGAAATGTCCGAAATGTGGTGCTTATATGGTCGAAAAAGGCAATAAACTGCTCTGCTCCAACGAACAGTGTGGTTACAGTACGAGCAAAAATACAAAATAGAATAATTATTAAGAAAATCGAAAATCTTCAAAAAATGATTGTTATTTTGCTGGAATAGTGTTAATATTTAAATATTAAAGGGGTATTTTGAGCTTTCCTACAAATTCTTAAGGAGGTTTTCGGTTATGAGTGTTCAATTGTTGGACAAAACTAGGAAAATTAACAAGTTATTGCATAACAACAACTCGCACAAAGTAGTATTTAACGATATCTGTGAAGTGCTCAGCGAGATATTAAATTCTAATATTCTCGTGATCAGTAAAAAGGGGAAGGTACTGGGTGTTGCGATCAGCTCTGATGTAGAAGAGATACAGGAACTGATTGCAGATCAGGTCGGCGGCTACGTGGACGGTATGCTGAATGAACGTCTGCTCGGTATTCTTTCCACCAAGGAGAATGTGAATCTCGAGACTCTCGGATTTACAGGCGACAATATCCGCAAGTACCAGGCCATTATCACTCCTATCGATATTGCGGGTGAGCGTCTGGGAACGCTGTTCATCTACAAGTCAGATGCTCAGTACGATATTGACGATATCATTCTGAGCGAATACGGAACGACGGTCGTAGGCCTTGAGATGATGCGGTCCGTAAATGAGGAGAATGCAGAGGAGACGAGAAAGGTTCAGATCGTAAAATCCGCGATCAGCACCTTATCCTTTTCAGAGCTGGAGGCAATCACTCATATTTTCGACGAACTTGACGGAAATGAGGGAATCCTGGTAGCCAGCAAGATCGCTGACCGCGTGGGAATTACCCGTTCTGTAATCGTCAACGCTCTCAGAAAGTTCGAGAGTGCAGGCGTTATCGAGTCCCGTTCTTCCGGTATGAAGGGAACCTACATCAAAGTTTTAAACGATGTGGTTTTCGATGAACTGAAGGCGATCAAGGCCGGCAACGGCAAGTCGATGCAGGGACACAGAGAGATAAAAGAACCGTAAATCAGGACGGCGGCAAAAAGAAGCAGCGAAGAAAAACTGCTTCTTTTTTTTACGAAAGTATGAAAAAAATTGTCATTAAAAGTAAAAAATGACTTGCACAGGCATTAAAGATATGCTATACTAGCTAAGCTTACTAAAAAACACGTTTGCGGATTCTGGAGGAAGGTGCCGAAATATCGGTCTCCTTGGAAGCAAGAGAAGCAGACGGAAGAAAAACCAAATGGAGGTAATAACATGAGCGTTATTTCAATGAAACAGCTGTTGGAGGCTGGTGTACATTTTGGTCACCAGACAAGAAGATGGAACCCTAAGATGGCTCCGTACATCTACACAGAAAGAAACGGCATCTACATCATCGACTTACAGAAGTCTGTTGTAAAAGTAGACGAGGCTTACAAAGCCGTAGCCGACATCGCTGCAGAAGGCGGCAAGATCCTTTTCGTAGGAACCAAGAAGCAGGCTCAGGACGCGATCAGAACAGAAGCAGAGCGCTGCGGTATGTACTTTGTAAATGAGAGATGGCTGGGCGGAATGCTTACAAACTTCAAGACAATCCAGTCCAGAATTGGAAGATTAAAACAGATCGAGACCATGTCCGAAGACGGAACATTTGATGTTCTTCCTAAGAAGGAAGTTATTGCTCTCAAGAAAGAATGGGAGAAACTGGAGAAAAACCTCGGCGGAATTAAAGAAATGAAGAAGATTCCGGATGCTATCTTTGTTGTAGATCCTAAGAAAGAGAGAATCTGCGTTCAGGAAGCTCATACACTGGGAATTCCGTTAATCGGCATTGCTGATACGAACTGTGATCCGGAAGAACTCGATTTCGTAATTCCGGGTAATGACGATGCAATCAGAGCCGTTAAGCTGATCGTATCCAAGATGGCGGACGCAGTAATCGAGGCAAACCAGGGCGAGGCAACAGCTGAAGAAGCAGAAGCAGCTCAGGAAATGGAAGAGGCTGTAGAGGCTTAATTGTTCAGGCAGATGAATGCTTCGACCGGCTGTGATAAGCGGGTTGAAGCATTTTTCGATTTATGGGGCAGCGGGATCCGCACTGCGGCAGATACTGCCGCGGGTGAAAAGGAAGAAGTTCCCTATAGACCAGGAAGCTTAAACCTGTATAATATGAATAACGAAAAGAACATGGAGGGAAATCAAATGGCAGCAATTACGGCTGGAATGGTAAAAGAGTTAAGAGAAATGACCGGTGCAGGCATGATGGATTGTAAGAAAGCACTTGCGGCAACCGATGGAGATATGGAAAAGGCTGTAGAATTTTTAAGAGAAAAAGGACTTGCAGCTGCATCCAAGAAGGCGGGAAGAATCGCGGCAGAAGGTCTTGTTAAGACCCTTGTAAGTGAAGATGGAAAGTCTGCAGCAATCGTTGAAGTAAACAGTGAGACAGACTTCGTAGCAAAGAACGCACAGTTCCAGGGCTATGTTGCCGATGTGGCAGCACAGGTACTGGCCAGCAGCGCGCAGGATATGGATGCATTTATGGCGGAAGCATGGGCAAAGGATACTTCCCTGACTGTAGCTCAGGTATTATCCAGCCAGATCGCAGTAATCGGCGAGAACATGAACATCAGAAGATTCGAGAAGATCACCACAGACGGTGTTGTAATCGATTATATCCACGGCGGCGGAAGAATCGGCGTATTACTGGAAGCTTCTGCGGAAGTTGTCAGCGATGATGTAAAAGAGGCTTTAAAGAACATTGCAATGCAGATTGCAGCTTTAACACCAAAGTATGTAAAGAGAGACGAGATTCCTCAGGAATTCGTTGAGCATGAAACTGAGATCTTAAAGGTTCAGGCTAAGAACGAGAATCCGGATAAGCCGGACGCTATCATCGAGAAGATGATCGTTGGCCGTCTCAACAAGGAATTAAAAGAATTCTGTCTGTTAGACCAGGCTTACGTGAAAGATGGCGATTTAACTGTTGCTAAATACTTAGAGCAGGTTTCCAAAGAAGTTGGCGGAAAGATCGAACTGAAGAAATTCGTTCGTTTTGAAACCGGCGAA
The DNA here is from genome assembly GCF_014288035.1 of Hungatella sp. L36. Taxonomy (NCBI): domain Bacteria; kingdom Bacillati; phylum Bacillota; class Clostridia; order Lachnospirales; family Lachnospiraceae; genus Hungatella; species Hungatella sp. L36. The sequence goes on from NZ_JACOPC010000002.1 coordinate 139,303, forward strand.
GGTCTTGAGAAAAAAGAAGAAGATTTTGCTGCTGAAGTTGCAAAACAGATGCAGTAATAGATTCCGCCGAACGTATGTGAGGAGGACTTACAAAATTCCGCCGCGCATAAACGAGGAGGACTTTCCAAGGAAAGAGGATTCAGGGGGGAATCCCATGGGCATCCATGGGATTTTTCTATAGAGACAGTGTCCGTTTAGCGTTGACAGATGTTTCCAGATTGGACGGACATTTCGCCCTTTTCCCAGGTTCAGAGCAGGAGAGACTATTGATATTTCGCAGAACGCAGGGACGGAAGCCTGCAAGCTTCCGTCCGGGCTGCGCGAAGGAAACCTTATACCAAAGGAGTTGACACAATGGCTAAATATATTTTTAAACGTATCATCATGGCGATTGTAACAATATTTGCGGTTGCATCTGTTACATTCTTCGTTATGAACATGGTACCCGGCGGCCCTTTCATGTCAGAGAAGGCCATAAGTCCGCAGGCACAGGCCGCATTGAATGAGAAATACGGTCTTGATAAGCCTCTAAGTGAGCAGTATGTTACATATATGAAAGATCTTCTTCACGGAAATCTCGGTTTAAGCGTAAAACAGCGCGGCCGTACCGTGAATATGATCATCGCATCGAAGTTCCCGGTGTCCGCAAGAGTCGGCGGCATCGCAATCTTAACGGCAGTTCTGGTGGGCGTTCCACTGGGGAGTATTGCCGCCTTTAAACGAGGGACGGTGGTGGATGACATCATAATCGTATTCAGTACGTGCGGAATTGCGATTCCCAGTTTCGTAATCTGTACGATCCTGATGTATGTCCTGAGTCTGAAGCTGGGGCTGCTGCCCACGTACGGACTGGCATCGTGGAAAAACTACATCATGCCGGTTATTGCGCTGGCACTGTATCCGTCGTCCTATATCGCACGTCTGATGCGTTCTTCCATGCTGGATGTTATGGGCCAGGACTACATGAGAACAGCACGCGCAAAGGGACTTTCTCAGATAATCAGCATTTTCAAACATGCGCTTCGTAACGCGATTCTTCCGGTTGTTACGTATTTGGGACCGCTTCTTGCCTATACGGTAACGGGAAGCTTTATTGTCGAGAAAATTTTCACAATTCCGGGCCTTGGCTCCGAGTTTATCGGTTCCATCACAGGACGTGATTATCCGCTGATCATGGGAACTACCATATTCCTTGCCTCATTGATGGTTGTTATGAACGTGATCGTAGACGTTGCCTACAAATTCATCGATCCACGTATTAATCTTAAATAGAAAGGAGAAAGAAGATGTCGAATAATAAATTATCATTACAGCTTAACGTAGACGACTTTCTCCCGGCAAGTGACGAGGAAAAAGAGAGTCTTACCGTCCTCCGCAAGAGCGTTGGCTTCTGGCAGGATGGAATACGTCGTTTAAAGAAGAATAAGATTGCCATGGTCAGCCTGGTAGTTATTGTTTTTGTATTCATTTTTTCATTCCTGGTACCGCAGTTCTACCCATACAGCTACGAGCAGCAGATTCGCGGAAGTGAGAATCTGGCACCCATGCAGTATTCGGAAAAGGAACTGGAGGCGAAGGCCGCGGGAGAGAGTGTATTCCCGCATGTTCTGGGAACGGATAACCTGGGACGTGACTATGCAGTCCGTGTCATGATGGGCAGCCGTGTCTCCCTTACCGTAGGTCTTGTGGCCTCCGCCATCATCCTGTTGATCGGTTCCCTTTACGGTTCCGTCGCGGGCTTCTTCGGCGGCTGGGTCGATATGATCATGATGCGTATCGTCGATATGATCTATACGGTCCCTGATATCCTGATCATCGTTCTCTTATCGGTTGCATTTGATCAGCCCCTAAAGGCGTTGGCTCAAAAACCGGGATTTGAATGGATTCAGGTAATCGGTGTCAACCTGATCAGTATTTTCGTCGTGTTCGCCCTTCTTTACTGGGTTGGTATGGCCCGAATCGTTCGAAGCCAGATCCTTATTCTGAAGGAACAGGAATACGTGACCGCGGCCAGGGCACTGGGTGCTTCCAATGGCCGTATCATTAAGAAGCACTTACTGACAAACTGTATCGGTACTCTGATTGTTACCACAACGCTGCAGATTCCGTCCTCGATCTTTACGGAAAGCTTCTTAAGCTTCTTAGGTCTTGGCGTTGCTGCGCCGATGCCTTCTCTGGGAAGCCTTGCCAGTGCTGCGTTAAATGGTCTGCAGTCTTATCCGCACCGTCTGTTTGCACCTGCGCTTGCGATTTCCGTCATTATTTTAAGCTTTAACTTACTGGGCGACGGTCTGCGTGACGCGTTTGACCCGAAACTCAAAGACTAAAGGAGGAGAGATACGATGAGCGAGTATTTGGTAAATATCAAAAATGAACGCCTTTCTTTCTTTACTCCCGCGGGTGAAGTAAAGGCATTAAATGATGTGTCTCTTCATTTAAAAGAAGGCGAAGTGCTGGGAATTGTCGGCGAATCCGGTTCCGGTAAATCCGTAACCGCATACAGTTTAATGGGAATTACCGCATATCCGGGCCGTCTGATCGGCGGTTCCCTGGAATTCAACGGTCATGAGATCGAAAAGATGTCAGAAAAGGAACTGAGAAAAGTGCGTGGAAATGAGATTTCCATTATTTTTCAGGATCCAATGACCAGCTTGAATCCGGTTTATTCCATCGGAAACCAGATCCGTGAGGTAATTATGCTTCATACGGATAAGAATAAACAGCAGGCGAATGAGAGAGCGAAGGAACTTCTGACTCTCGTTGGAATCAACGAGCCGGAGAAGCGTCTGAAACAGTATCCTCACGAGTTGTCCGGCGGTATGCGCCAGCGTGTGATGATTGCCATCGCCCTTGCCTGCGAACCGAAGCTTTTGATTGCAGATGAGCCGACCACGGCTCTGGACGTTACCATCCAGGCCCAGATTCTCGAGCTTATGATGGACTTAAAGGAAAAACTGGGTATGGCGATTATCATGATCACCCATGACTTAGGTGTTGTTGCCAACATGTGTGACAGAATCGCCGTTATGTATGCCGGCAAGGTTGTAGAATACGGCACGACAGATGATATCTTCTACCGTCCATCCCACGAGTACACAAAGGGACTGATCCGGAGTATTCCGAAGCTGACGGAAAAAGAGCATAATAAGCTGGTACCTATCGAGGGAAGCCCTGTCGATATGCTGAATCCGCCTGCGGGATGTCCGTTTGCGCCGCGGTGCCGCGCCTGCATGAAGATCTGTTTAAGAGAGATGCCGCCGTATACAGATTTATCCGATATCCATTACAGTGCATGCTGGCTGATGCAGAAGAGAGAGTTTGACAAACAGCAGGATTCCAGGACACAGAAGGGGGATGCATGATGGAAGACAAGTATCTGGTAGAAGTAAAACACTTACAGCAGTATTTCCCGGTTGCAGGAAGTAAGCTTTTTGAAAAGAAGGTTGTAAAGGCGGTCGATAACGTTTCCTTCGGTATCCGAAGAGGAGAGACACTTGGCCTGGTAGGCGAGTCCGGCTGTGGAAAGACGACAACCGGCCGTACTCTGCTTCGATTATATGAACCGACGGATGGAACGATTCTCTATGACGGCAAGGATATCACGCATGTGAATATGCTTCCTTACCGCCGTAAGATGCAGATCGTATTCCAGGATCCGTACGCGAGCCTTGATCCGCGTATGACGGTCGAAGATATCGTCGGCGAGGCCATCGACATCCATCGTCTGGCTGCCAACAGGAAGGACCGTCACGAGAGAATCTTATCCGTGCTTTCCACCGTTGGCTTAAACTCCGAGCATGCGAACCGTTATCCTCACGAGTTCTCAGGCGGACAGCGTCAGCGTGTCGGCATTGCGCGCGCTCTGGCGGTAAACCCGGAGTTTATCGTGTGTGATGAGCCTGTATCCGCACTGGATGTATCCATCCAGGCCCAGGTTGTCAACATGTTCGAGCAGCTTCAGGAAGAGCTGGGACTGACCTATCTTTTCATTGCACATGATTTATCCATTGTAAAACATATATCAAACCGAATCGGAGTTATGTATCTGGGCAAGCTGGTGGAGCTGGCAGACAGCTATGAGCTGACATTCCACAGTGTGCATCCGTATACTAAGAGCCTGATCTCGGCGATTCCGATCGCTGATCCGGAGATCAGCAGAAAATCTAAGAGAATTGTTCTGGAAGGCGACGTGCCGAGCCCGGTTAATCCGCCGAGCGGCTGCCGTTTCCGTACCCGCTGTCCGTATGCAGACGAGCTCTGCGCAGCGGAAGAGCCGCAGTGGAAGGAAGTTTCCACTGGTCATTACGCAGCATGCCACCACTTAGACAAAGTAAATTAATTTCTAAGTTGCTATTCCTGGAGATTTGTGGTATGCTAAAAGACAAATCAGCACAGTAGTCAGGTAAAGTACTGCTGTGCTAATTTGAATAAATTCTTTAGAGGAGGAATTGATATGAAAAAAACAGCACTTGTATTGGCTGCTGTTATGGCATCCGGCATGATTCTTACTGCCTGCGGCGGCAACAAGACCGCTGATGCTCCAACAACAAAAGCTGCCGATACCACAACAACAGCTGCTGCCGCAGAGGGCGAGACTGCTGCACCGGCTGAAAACGGAGGCGCTGGCCTTGATCTTGCAGTTCAGATCGGACCTGATCCCGAGACAGTTGACCCGGCTTTAAACAGCGCGGTAGACGGTGGAAACATGATTCTTCATGCATTTGAGACTCTGATGAGCGTTGACTCAGAGAATAAGATCGTACCAGGGCAGGCGGAATCTATGGAAGTTTCTGATGATGGACTTACCTATACCTTCCATCTTCGCAAAGGCTTAAAGTGGAGTGACGGAACACCTCTTACAGCGAATGACTTCGTTTATTCCTGGAAGAGACTTGCAGATCCGAACACAGCAGCACCGTATGCGATGGATATGCTTGGCTACGTAAAAGGCTATAAAGAAGCTTCTAATGGTGATTTAGACGCACTTGGAGTATCCGCACCGGATGATGATACATTCGTTGTTGAGATGGCATCTCCTTGTGTATATTTCTCAAAACTGATTACACATGGTTCCATGGTTCCTGTTCAGCAGGCAACGATTGAAGCGAACGGCGACCAGTGGACTTTAACACCAGAGACCTATGTATCAAACGGTCCTTTAAAAATGATCGAATGGGTACCAGGTTCCCATATTATTTTTGCAAAGAACGAAAATTACTGGAACGCGGATAAGGTTACAGTGAATACCTTAAAGTTTGTCCTGATGGAAGATTCCAATGCGGCTTACAGCGCATACCAGACAGGCGAAGTTTCCATGATCAAGGATGTTCCTACAGAAGAAGTTCCGAGCCTGCGCGGCAACGAAGATTTCCATGTAGATCCTTTAATGGGTACATATTATATCAGCTTCCAGACAGAAAAAGAACCATTTAACAATCCTGACGTACGTATGGCATTAAGCCTTGCTATCGACCGTGATTACGTTGCCAACACTGTTATGCAGGGAACTTATTCCCCAGCTACCAACTTTGTTGGACCTGGCCTTTCTGATGCAGAAGATGGTTCCTCCTTCGAAGAAGTAACACGTAAGAATAACGGCGGAGACTTCTTCAATGTAGCTGATCATGACGCTGACATTGCAAAAGCAAAAGAATTACTTGCTAACGCCGGATATCCGGACGGAGCAGGATTCCCAACGATTGAATACATGACCAACGATGCCGGTTACCACAAACCACTGGCTGAGTACTTACAGAGCTGCTGGAAAGAAGCACTTGGCGTCAACATGGATATCAAGGTTGTTGAGTGGTCTACATTTACACCAACCCGTCGTGCCGGCGATTTCCAGGTTGCACGTAACGGCTGGGTATATGACTACGATGATCCTTCCAACATGCTGAACTTAATGATTTCCGGCGGTGGAAACAACGACGGTAAGTACAGCAATCCTGACGTTGACAAGATGTTAAACGATGCCAACTCTACAGCTGACGTTGCTGAGCATTATGCAAAACTGCATGAAGCAGAGAACATGATTCTTGCAGATGCAGCTATGGCACCGATTGCTTACTACAACGATTTCTATTTACAGGATCCGAAGTTAAAAGGAACATGGCATTCTCCATACGGCTACTGGTTCTTCCAGTATGCGACAATGGATTAATTGTCTGACGTAAAAGAATTTTAACGGTCCCCGGAAGAGGTGAGAACTTCTTCCGGGGACTTTTTATGTAATAGGAAAGTACTCCGCCACCGGACTTTTTGTACTATGCGGGAGGCAGTGGATGACAGGGCGTATTTCCTCATAAAAACTTTCTCTTTCCAACCAAAAGGAAATATGCTATAATCATTCATGACAATACCAAAGCGGAAAACGCTTCAATAACAGGAGAATGATAGCTATGAACCCAAGACGTGTATTACTGAAATTAAGCGGTGAAGCCCTTGCCGGACCGAATAAAACAGGCTTTGATGAAGCGACTGTGAAGGAAGTAGCGCGGCAGGTTTTAATATCCGTGGATGCTGGTGTCGAGGTAGGCATCGTCATCGGCGGAGGCAACTTCTGGAGGGGAAGGACGAGCAATGCAATCGACCGCACCAAGGCAGATCAGATCGGAATGCTGGCCACGGTTATGAACTGTATCTATGTTTCTGAGATCTTCCGGTGTGCCGGGATGACGACTCAGATTCTGACACCGTTTGAGTGCGGCTCCATGACAAAGCTTTTTTCCAAGGACAGAGCAAACAAGTATTTTGAAAAGGGAATGGTCGTCTTTTTTGCAGGCGGTACCGGCCATCCTTATTTTTCTACCGATACCGGAATTGCTCTTCGGGCCATTGAGATGGAAGCGGACTGCATCCTTTTGGCGAAGGCCATCGACGGCGTTTACGACAGCGATCCGAAGATCAATCCGGAGGCGAAGAAGTATGATGAGATTTCCATACAGGAGGTCATTGACAAGCAGCTGGGCGTGATTGATCTGACTGCCTCCATCATGTGTATGGAGAACCGCATGCCATTGGCAGTATTCAGCCTGAACGAAAAAGACAGCATTGCGAACGCGATGCAGGGGAAAATAAACGGCACGATTGTGACCGCATAAACTAGGAGGACAATATGCAGGAGAGTTTACAGGTTTACGAGGACAAGATGAATAAGACTTTAGAAGTGCTGGAGAGTGATTATATGACGATCCGCGCAGGACGTGCAAACCCGCATGTACTTGATAAAATCAAGGTTGACTACTACGGAACTCCTACACCGCTTCAGCAGGTGGGCAACATCAACGTTCCGGAAGCCCGCATGATCATCATTCAGCCATGGGAGAAGAGCCTCTTAAAGGCGATTGAAAAGGCGATTCTGACTTCTGAACTGGGGATCAATCCGACCAACGACGGCAGCGTAATCCGTCTCGTTTTCCCGGAACTGACCGAGGAACGCAGAAAAGAACTGGTTAAGGATGTCAAGAAAAAAGGCGAGGCAGCCAAGGTGGCGGTTCGTAATATCCGCCGTGACGCCAATGACTTTTTCAAAAAACAGCAGAAGGCGGATGAGATTTCCGAGGACGACTTAGCTGAGGCAGAGGACGATATTCAGAAATTAACTGACAAGATGATCGGCAAGATCGATAAAGCAATCGAAGCGAAATCAAAGGAACTTCTTACTGTATAACAGAAAGAACCGGGGCAGGCATGTTTCCAACCCACGCAAGTGAGGGGGCTTTCAAAGTGCCTGTCCTGTTTATGTTTCAGGGCAGCCTGGAATGATAAAGGAGAATATAATGGAAATTAATATAGATAATATGGTCATTCCTGACCATATCGCCATCATTTTGGACGGCAATGGACGCTGGGCGAAGAAGCGTGGACTGCCCAGAAGCATGGGCCACAAGGAAGGATGTGTGGTGGTGGAACGGACGGTAGAGGATGCGGCCAGAATTGGAATCAAATATCTGACTGTCTACGGTTTTTCCACGGAGAACTGGAAGCGTTCCGGCGATGAGGTGGGCGCGCTGATGCAGCTGTTCCGTTACTATATGGTACGGCTCTTAAAGATTGCCAGGGCGAACAATGTCCGGGTGCGGATGATCGGTGAGAGAAGCCGTTTCGACCAGGATATCATCGACGGCATTAACCGGCTGGAGAGAGAGACCGAGAATAATACGGGCCTGACCTTTGTTATCGCTGTGAATTACGGCGGACGGGATGAGATCGTGCGCGCAGCCAGAAAGATCATGAAGGACACGGCTGATGGGAAGATTACTCCGGACCAGATGGATGAAGCGGCATTTTCATCGTATCTCGATACGGCGGAGATTCCAGACCCGGATCTTCTGATCCGTACCAGCGGTGAACTGCGGCTGTCCAATTATCTCTTATGGCAGTTAGCCTATACGGAACTGTATGTGACGGACTGCTATTGGCCCGATTTCAATAAAGAAGAACTGAAAAAGGCGATAGCTGCGTACAATAGTAGGGATAGAAGATTTGGAGGAGTGAAATAGTCCGAAGGGAGGAAGCGCGATGTTTACAACCAGACTGATCAGTGGAATTGTCCTGGTCCTGATCGCCCTCGTCACTGTGGGAAGCGGGGGGATGATTCTTTTTGCTACGACTGTGGCCATTTCCATGATAGGGTTGTTTGAATTATATCGTGTTATGAAGATACAGAAGAATGTGATTGGAATTGCCGGCTATCTGACCGTGGTGTCCTACTACGGGCTTTTGTGGTTCCATGGAGAGCAGTATATGATGTTAATGTCCATCGCATTTCTTATGATACTGATGACCATCTATGTCTTTACGTTCCCCAAATATAAGACAGAGGAAGTGACGGTAGCGTTCTTCGGCGTCTTTTATGTGGCGGTTATGCTGTCTTATCTGTATCAGGTTCGCGTCATGGCGGATGGAAAGTATCTCGTCTGGCTGATCTTTTTGAGTTCCTGGGGATGCGATACCTGCGCGTACTGCGTGGGCATGCTGATCGGCAGACATAAGCTGGCGCCGGTTTTGAGCCCCAAGAAATCGATTGAGGGGGCGATCGGTGGCGTAGCAGGAGCTGCGCTTCTGGGTTTCCTTTATGCGACGGTGTTCGGCGCTTCCATGGCGGAGGTACAGAACCCGCAGGTGGCCTGCGCTTTGGCCTGTGCCATAGCGGCGGTTATTTCCCAGATCGGCGATCTGGCGGCATCGGCGGTAAAACGCAATCACGCAGTGAAGGATTACGGCCATCTGATTCCGGGCCACGGCGGTATTCTGGACCGGTTTGACAGTATGCTGTTTACGGCGCCTGCCATATTCTTTGCAGTAACATTTCTGCGATGAGCAAATTCCGGCGATGAGAAAAGAGGAACGCGAGAAAGATAAAAGGAGCGAAAAACAGCATGAAAAAGATTGCAGTTCTGGGTTCAACCGGTTCCATCGGAACACAGACCCTGGAAGTGGTGAGAGCTCAGAAGGATATAGAAGTAACCGCTTTGGCGGCTGGAAGTAATATTACACGTTTGGAAGAACAGATCCGGGAGTTTCATCCGGAGATTGTCTGCGTGTGGGAAGAGGAGAAGGCGAAGGAGCTTGCCCTGACGGTCAGCGATCTGCCGGTGAAGGTGGTATGCGGCATGGATGGGCTGATCGCGGCGGCCGTGGAGACGGATGCGGAGATTGTGGTGACGGCCATCGTCGGCATGATCGGAATACGGCCCACCATTGCGGCCATGGAGGCGGGGAAAGACATCGCGCTCGCCAACAAGGAGACGCTGGTGACGGCCGGCCATATCATTATGCCTCTGGCAAAGGAAAAGGGTGTAAAGATCCTGCCTGTGGACAGTGAGCACAGCGCTATTTTTCAGAGCCTGAACGGCGAGGACAAAAAGGCGGTACATAAGATTCTCTTAACCGCGTCAGGCGGGCCGTTCCGCGGAAAGACGAGAGAGGAGCTTAAAAAGGTGCGTATCGAGGATGCCTTAAAGCATCCCAACTGGTCGATGGGAAGGAAGATTACCATCGATTCTTCCACCATGGTCAATAAAGGCCTGGAGGTGATGGAGGCGCACTGGCTCTTCGATGTCTCCATGGATCAGGTACAGGTTGTGGTTCAGCCGCAGAGCGTTATCCATTCCATGGTGCAGTTCGACGATGGGGCGGTGATTGCACAGCTGGGAACACCCGATATGAAGCTGCCCATCCAGTATGCACTTTACTACCCGGAGCGCCGTTTTCTGGCCGGGGACCGGCTGGATTTCTGGAGCATCGGGCAGATCACATTTGAAAAGCCGGATATGGACAATTTCCCGGGGCTTTCCCTGGCTTACGAGGCCGGAAGAACCGGCGGGACCATGCCGACTGTATTCAACGCGGCCAATGAACGGGCCGTTGCAAAATTTTTAAACAGAGAAATTTCTTATCTTACCATCACGGATATGATAGAGGGGGCTATGAAAGGGCATACTGTGAAAGAGAATCCATCTGTAGATGAGATTCTGGAAGCAGAGGCTTCGGCTTATGACTATATAGAAAGCAGGTGGTAGATTGTCCAGCGTTATCGTAGCAGTTCTTGTATTTGGACTGATCGTGCTGATTCATGAATTAGGGCACTTTTTATTTGCAAAATTAAACGGCATCGCCGTTGTGGAATTTTCCATTGGTATGGGACCGAGGCTGTTCCATGTCAAAAAAGGGGAGACGACGTACTCCTTAAAGCTGCTGCCGATCGGCGGCTCCTGTATGATGCTCGGAGAAGACGAGGAAAATCCGGCGGAAGGAGCATTTCAGAATGCAAGCATCCCGGGCAGGATGGCGGTTATCGCGGCCGGTCCGGTCTTTAACTTTATTCTTGCCTTTTTCCTGGCACTGATTCTCGTGGGAATGGGCGGATACAATATCACTCAGATCAAAGAAGTCACAGAGGGTTCTCCTGCTTACGAGGCGGGGCTTAAGCCGGGCGATGTAATCACCGGTGTAAACGATGAGAAGATGACGGTTTACGGCGATTATATCCTTTACCGCATGTTAAAACCGGATGAGAAGATGAGCCGGGTGTCCTATGAGAGAACCGATGCGCAGACGGGCAGAAAAGAGCGCGGTACGGTTCTGGTGACACCGGAATTTAATGAAGAATACAACCAGTATATGATAGGCATTTCCGTAACTCCGGTAAATGTCCGGGCAGCGTCTTTCCTGGAACTGGTGAAATACGGAGCCTATGAGGTGAAATATGATATTACCGTGACGATTAAGAGTCTCGGTATGCTTTTGACGGGAAAAGCCAGTGTCAATGACTTGAGCGGTCCGGTGGGAATCGTGGTTATGATCGATGATTCCGTGAAGGCAGGGCTGACAGTGAGCGTCATGGCGGCCATTATGAATGTCCTCAGTATGTGCATTCTTTTGAGTGCGAACCTGGGGATTATGAACCTTCTTCCGATTCCGGCGCTTGACGGCGGAAGACTGCTGTTCTTAATCATCGAGGCGGTCCGGGGCAAACGCATGGACCCGGAAAAAGAAGGCATGGTGAATCTGATCGGTATGATGGCGCTCATGGCCCTGATGGTGTTCGTTGTATTTAACGATATCAGCCGCTTTACCTAAAGTGGGCATGAAAAACAAGAAAAATACTGTGTATATCCCGGAATTCCCCCACAGAGATGGGAAGGGGTTCCCGGGAGTGTGCAAATGGAGGAAAGTGCGATGACGGACAGAGAACAGACGAAGACGGTTTCTATCGGGAACCGGAAGATTGGGGGCGGGAATCCCATTCTGATCCAGTCCATGTGCAATACAAAGACAGAGGATGTGGCTGCCACGGTGGCCCAGATTCTGGCGCTGGAGGCTGCCGGCTGTGATATTATCCGTGTGGCGGTACCGACGATGGAAGCGGCAGAGGCTTTAAAGGAGATCAAGAGACAGATTCATATTCCGCTGGTGGCGGATATTCATTTCGATTACCGGCTGGCCGTGGCCTCCATTGAGAACGGCGCGGATAAGATCCGGATTAATCCCGGCAATATCGGGAGTGAGGACCGGGTCAGGGCCGTTGTGGATAAGGCGAAGGAATTCGGCGTCCCCATCCGGGTCGGTGTCAACAGCGGTTCGCTTGAGAAGGAATTACTGGAAAAGTATCACGGAGTGACGGCAGAGGGCATCGTGGAGAGCGCCCTTATGAAGGTGCGCATGATCGAGGAGATGGGATATGATAATCTGGTGATCAGCATCAAGTCCTCCGATGTGCTGATGTGCATAAAGGCTCATGAACTGATCGCAAAGCAGACCGCTTATCCACTTCATGTGGGGATTACCGAAGCGGGAACCGTGCGTTCGGGGACGATCAAGTCCTCCGTCGGGCTGGGCATTATCCTGCATCAGGGTATTGGCGACACGATCCGTGTCTCCTTAACCGGAGATCCGGTGGAAGAGGTGACGACGGCGAAGCAGATCTTAAAGACCCTGGGCTTACGAAAGGGCGGAGTGGAGGTTGTCTCCTGTCCAACCTGCGGACGGACCAGAATCGATCTCATTTCCCTGGCGAACCGGGTGGAAGCCATGGTGACGGAATTTGACCATCTCGATGTCAAGGTAGCCGTTATGGGCTGCGTCGTCAACGGGCCGGGTGAGGCGAAGGAAGCGGATCTGGGCGTGGCCGGAGGTATCGGCGAGGGCCTTTTATTCCGCAAGGGAGAGATTATCCGTAAAGTACCTGAGGAGAACTTACTTGACGCTTTGAGAGAGGAGCTCTTAAAGCTGGAGCGTATCTGAAAATTGCTTTCTGTCAGCTGTGCATTACACTTTGTGGGAGATTTGGTCCCGATGAAGGAGGCGTAGTGGGCTACGCTGACTGAATTGGGATCAAATATGCCGCGAAGTGTGATGTGCAGATGGCGGAAATGAATTTTCAGACACGCTCCAGGATAAGAGGAGATAATGTTTGGCAGAAAGCAACAGGTGATGGAATGACAAAAGCATTTTTGGATGTATTTCCAAATCTGAATATGACAGACGAACTGCGGGAGCTTTTAAATCTGGTGGAAGTTGAGAAGGTCACTTCCACCAGGGATAGAAGCTCTATTCGCGTTTATATCGTGAGCCCCAGACTGATCCATAAACAGAATATCTATGGGCTGGAGAAGGGCATTAAGGACCAGCTCTTCCCCTCTAAGCAGGTATCGATCAAGATTATCGAGAAGTTCCGCCTGTCTGACCAGTACACGCCGGAGAAGCTGCTGGATGTGTACCGGGACAGCATCCTGATGGAACTCAAAAACTACAGTATCATCGAATATAATATTTTCCGGAAGACAGAGTATGAATTTCCGGAGCCGGATCTGCTTAAGATGACGGTGGAAGACACCATTGTCACCCATGAAAAGGAAGCCGAGTTAAAACGCGTTCTGGAGAAGATTTTTTATGAGCGCTGCGGCCTCCCTGTTGAGGTGCGCTACGAGTACGTGGAGCCGAAGGAGAATGCGCTGGCGAAGCAGAAGGAGCTTCAGATGCAGCGCGAGGTGGAGGAGATCGTCAGCAGGACCTCTCTGGCCGCTGCCTTAAACGAGGAGCAGATGCTGTCGAAAACTGGGACAGAGGACGGATACGGCGGTCCTTCCATGGCGGATGGTGCATCTCTGGAGGCACTGGCGGCAGGATATTCCGCGGAAGTTCCCTTCGACGAGGGCCCGGCCCGGCAGGGAGCGGCGGAAAGCGGGGCAGGCGCTCCGGTTCTGCGTATGGGCGGTAAGAAGGACGAGAATAAGAAGGACGAAAATAAAAAAGACAGGAACGGGGATTACGGAAAGAAGGACCAGAAGAAAGAATATAAGGATTATAAGAAAAACGGCGGTTATGGCGGCTACGGAGGAAAACGTTCAGATAATCCGGACGTGCTCTATGGCCGTGATTTCGATGGAGAGACGATGGAGATCGAAAAGATCGACGGGGAGATCGGAGAGGTAACCATCCGCGGAAAGATTCTCATGGTGGACAGCCGGGAACTGCGGAGCGGAAAGACGATTATGATTTTCGATGTCTCTGACTTTACGGATACGATTACCGTGAAGATGTTCGCAAGGGAGGAACAGCTGGATGATCTGAAGGCTGCCGTTGTGGCGGGGACGTTTATTAAGATTAAGGGTGTGACGACCATCGACAAGTTCGACGGCGAGCTGACTCTGGGCTCTGTGGCAGGCATCAAGAAGTCAGAGGACTTCACCGGAAAACGGGTGGACGGAAGCCTGGAAAAACGGGTCGAGCTTCACTGTCATACGAAGATGAGCGATATGGACGGCGTTTCGGAGGTAAAGGATATCGTAAAGCGTGCAAAAAAGTGGGGTATGCCGGCCATCGCCGTCACAGACCACGGATGCGTGCAGTCCTTCCCGGATGCCAACCACGCTCTGGACAAGGGGGACACCTTCAAGATCCTCTATGGGGTGGAGGGGTATCTTGTCGACGACTTGAAGCTGCTGGTGGATAATCCGAAAGACCAGACATTTGCGGACTCCTTCGTGGTATTCGATATCGAGACCACAGGCTTCAGCCCGGAAAAGAACCGGATCATAGAGATCGGCGCCGTCAAGGTGGTGAATGGAGTCATTACGGACAAATTCAGCACCTTTGTAAATCCGGATGTACCGATTCCCTTCGAGATTGAGCAGCTGACCAGCATCAATGACAACATGGTGCTCCCATATCCGAAGATTGATGTAATTCTGCCGCAGTTTCTGGAATTCTGTCAGGGATCTGTTCTGGTGGCTCACAATGCCTCCTTCGACGTGAGCTTTATCAACCGCAACGCGGAGCTGCAGGGGCTTCCCTTTGAACCTACGGTTTTGGATACGGTGACTCTGGCGCGGTTCCTTCTGCCGAACCTAAACAGATTCAAGCTGGACACGGTCGCCAAGGCGCTGAATATCTCGCTGGCAAACCACCACCGCGCCGTGGATGACGCAGGATGTACGGCGGAGATCTTTGTCAGATTCGTCCAGATGCTGCGGGAGCGCGGCGTGGAGACGCTGATCGAGTTAAACAGCTTAAAGACGATGACTCCGGAGATGATCAAGAAGCTTCCGACCTATCACGTAATCATTATCGCAACCAACGATATCGGGCGTGTGAATCTCTATAAGCTGATCTCATGGTCCCACATCGACTACTATGCCCGAAGGCCCAGAATACCCAAGAGTCTGCTGAACCAGAACCGGGAGGGCTTAATCGTGGGATCGGCCTGTGAGGCGGGGGAACTGTATCAGGCCCTGCTTCGCGGCGGCTCCAACGCAGAGATCGCCAGGCTGGTCCGGTTCTATGATTATCTGGAGATCCAGCCTCTTGGAAACAACAGCTTCATGCTCCGTGATGAGAAGAGCAGCATAAATTCGGAGCAGGATTTAATCGACATCAACAAGAAAATTGTGCAACTGGGAGACCAGTTCGGAAAACCGGTCTGCGCCACCTGCGACGTTCACTTCCTGGATCCCGAGGACGAGGTATACCGCCGGATCATCATGGCGGGGCAGGGATTTAAGGACAGTGATGACCAGGCGCCGCTTTACCTGCGGACGACGGAGGAGATGCTGAAGGAATTCGAGTATCTGGGACCAAACAAGGCGGAAGAGGTCGTCATAAAGAATACGCGGAAGATCGCGGACATGTGCGAGCGAATCTCGCCGGTGCGCCCCGATAAATGCCCTCCGGTCATCGAAAACTCAGACGGGGATTTAAGGCAGATCTGTTACGACAGGGCCCACGTGATCTACGGTGACAACCTGCCGACGATCGTTACGGAGCGTCTGGAGAGGGAGTTAAACTCCATCATTTCCAACGGTTTCGCCGTTATGTACATCATTGCGCAGAAACTGGTGTGGAAGTCCAACGAGGACGGGTATCTCGTAGGTTCCCGTGGTTCGGTAGGATCGTCCTTTGTCGCGTACATGTCCGGTATCACGGAGGTTAACTCCCTGAGCCCGCATTATTACTGTACCAACTGCCATTATTACGATTTTGATTCGGAGGAAGTGAAGAAGTATTCCGGTATGGCCGGATGTGATATGCAGGATAAGGAGTGTCCGGTCTGCGGCCATCCGCTCACAAAGGATGGCTTTGATATCCCCTTTGAGACATTCCTGGGATTCAAGGGAGACAAGGAGCCTGATATCGACTTGAACTTCTCCGGCGAGTACCAGAGTAAGGCTCATGACTATACGGAGGTCATCTTCGGAAAAGGCCAGACCTTCCGCGCGGGAACCATCGGTACACTGGCGGATAAGACGGCTTACGGCTATGTGAAGAATTACTATGAGGAACACGGCGTACATAAACGAAACTGTGAGATTAACCGTATTGTCCAGGGATGCGTCGGGGTAAGAAGAACCACGGGACAGCATCCCGGCGGTATCATCGTGCTTCCTCACGGGGAGGAGATCTATTCCTTTACTCCAGTGCAGAGGCCGGCCAACGATATGACGACCATGACGGTCACCACCCATTTTGATTACCATTCCATCGATCATAACCTGCTGAAGCTCGATATACTCGGGCACGATGATCCGACCATGATAAGAATGCTTCAGGATTTAATCGGTTTTGATCCGGTTAAGGATATTCCGCTGGACAGCAGGGAGGTCATGTCCTTATTCCAGGATACATCGGCTCTGGGGATTACGCCGGATGATATCGGCGGATGTAAGCTGGGAGCGCTGGGCGTGCCGGAGTTCGGTACGGACTTCGCCATGCAGATGCTTATTGATACCCAGCCCAAGTATTTTTCTGACCTTGTGCGAATTGCCGGTCTGGCTCACGGTACCGACGTATGGCTGGGAAATGCCCAGACCTTGATTCAGGAGGGAAAGGCGACGATTCAGACCGCGATCTGTACCCGTGACGACATCATGATCTATCTCATTTCCATGGGGCTGGAGGAGGGACTCTCTTTTACCATCATGGAGAGTGTCCGAAAGGGAAAAGGCTTAAAGCCGGAGTGGGAAGAGGAGATGACAGGCCACGGCGTGCCGGACTGGTATATCTGGTCCTGTAAGAAGATCAAATACATGTTCCCGAAGGCCCATGCGGCCGCCTACGTTATGATGGCGTGGCGTATCGCTTACTGTAAGGTGTTTTATCCGCTGGCGTATTATGCGGCATTCTTCAGTATCCGAGCCAGCGGCTTCTCCTATGAGCTGATGTGCCAGGGACGCGATAAGCTGGAATATTACCTGGCTGACTACAGGAAGCGGATGGATACGCTGTCAAAGAAGGAACAGGATACGCTCCGCGATATGAGAATCGTTCAGGAGATGTACGCGAGAGGCTATGACTTTACGCCGATCGATATCTATCAGGCGAAGGCCCGCCATTTCCAGATCATCGGAGGCAAGCTGATGCCTTCCTTAAGCAGTATTGACGGACTTGGTGAAAAAGCGGCTGATGCCGTGGTTGATGCCGTGAAGGACGGCAGGTTCTTATCAAAGGAAGATTTCCGGAACAGGACGAAGGTCAGTAAGACGGTGTGCGATCTGATGGGAGATTTAGGACTGCTGGGCGAACTGCCGGAGTCTAATCAGCTGTCACTGTTTGATTTTTAAATTTTAATGGCAGCATAGCTATTATGTCATTCTGGGTTTTGTATTCTGGACTCAGAATACGGAGTGAAATAAATAAATAATCTGATTTGGCAATACAGCAAAAAGGCAGGTTCTGTGCAGACCTGCCTTTTTGCTGCCAATTATGAAGGGAGAAACCGCAGTGTCTTATTTTTCGTATCCAGCACAGCGCGGCAGCCAACTGGCAGGATGGCGTGATTTTTTCCGTGGCCGAAATCATCGCAGTACGCGACCGGGATGCTGTGTTTCCGGCCGAAACGTTCCAGCCTGCCAAGCAGCAGCTGCGATAAGGTGTCTGAATAGTTGCCGAACAGCAGCCCTGATACCTGATTTATGAAGGAACTCTGCTCAATATGGGACAGATACATGCTCACTGCAGCGACGGAACTAAATTTCTCGTGATCCTCCAGAAACAGGATATACTTCCGGTCTTTTTCTGTTTCCAGATAGCCGCTGTGCAGAGACAGGGCAAAATTTAAGGTATAGCCGCCGATTAAGGTGCCGCTGCAGATGCCGTCTTTCAGGGAATACCAGGTGCTGTTGCTGACGAAATGAACGGCATCCCGGCGAACCAGATGGGAGGAAAATTGTTCATAGGCGTAGGCGTCGATATCCTCGAATAGCCTGGGCGGCAGACCGTAATACGTGACCAGGCCTGTTTTCGTGTAAATCGCATTGAGAATAGAGGTACCGTCGCTGTGACTGGAAAACAGCTTTGGATTCCTCCTGATCGCTTCATAGTCGATATAGGGCAGCAGTTCAATACTGCCGTACCCGCCGCCGAATAAAACCAGTTTGACGTCTTTATCGGAAACCATCTCATTGAGATCATCGGCGCGCTCCGTCTCGCTTGCCGCGTAGCCGTACGTATGCCGGTATAAGCGGCTCCCCGTTTTCACCCGAAAGCCTTTCGCTTCGATCCCGGAGATGATTTTCGCGTAGTCGTCCGGAGTGACGGTATGGCTGGGGGAAATAATGCCGATGGTATCTCCCGGATTCAAGGGATTTGCCCACATAATCAATACCTGCTTTCTCATTTGTTTGTTTTGTAACGCTTTTGCTGAAACAAGACTGTCTAATTCTACCATGAACCTGCGGCTTCTTCAAGAAGCGCCGCGGAACCTGCCTTTTTATTTCCGAAGATTTCCAGCAAGATTTTCCTTTATTGAGAAATAATATTGACAGATACCATTGACAGGGATAAGAAATCATACTATAATGAATATACCCTATAGGGGTATATGAGAAAGGATGATCTTATGAGAACTGAAGTTTACGATATTGAAGGCATGTCCTGTGCAGCCTGCAGCAGTGCGGTGGAACGGGTCACGAGAAAACTGGAAGGTGTGGAGTCGAGTGACGTGAATCTGACGACGAACAAGATGACCATCACCTACGACGAGACGAAAGTCACTCCGGAGATGATTATGGGGAAGGTAGAGAAGGCCGGATTCGGCGCCTGCCCTCTGGCGGAGGAGAAAGATGTAAAGGCCCAGGAGGAGGAAAACTGGGGGAAGCAGGAGCAGCAGCGCGACACGATGAAGAGACGGCTGATCGTGGCCATCTGTTTTGCGGTTCCGCTTCTGTACATTTCCATGGGGCATATGCTCCCGTTTGAACTGCCGCTTCCGCATTTCCTCCATATGGAGGCAAATCCTTTTAACTATGCGCTGGCACAGCTGGTACTCACGGTTCCGGTGCTTATTGCGGGAAGGAAGTTTTACCTGGTAGGTTTAAGGGCGCTGTTTAAGGGCAATCCGAACATGGATTCCCTGGTGGCGATCGGCACCGGCAGTGCGTTTATCTACAGCCTCTGTATGACGGTTACGATACCGGTGAATCCGATGAACGCCCATCACCTCTATTACGAGTCGGCGGCCGTGGTCGTCACTCTCGTCATGCTGGGCAAATACATGGAGAGCAGAAGCAAGGGCAAGACCTCTGAAGCGATCAGAAAGCTGATGGAGCTGGCTCCGGACACCGCGATTCTCTATGAGGATGGTACGGAACGGGAAGTGGAAACGGCCAGTGTGAGAGTGGGACAGCATGTCCTTATCAAGCCGGGCAGCAGGATACCCCTGGACGGTATCGTGGCGGGCGGCAGCAGCAGCGTGGATGAGTCCATGCTGACAGGAGAGAGCATCCCTGTGGAGAAGCAGGAGGGCGACACCCTGATCGGCGGCAGCATGAATTACAACGGGGCCATGGAGATGGAGGTTACCCATACAGGCGGGGATACCACGCTTTCCAAGATCATTAAGATGATCGAGGACGCGCAGGGGAAAAAGGCGCCTATCTCCAAACTGGCAGACAAGGTTGCGGGATACTTCGTTCCGACGGTCATGGGAATCGCACTGGTTGCGGCGCTCCTCTGGTGGCTGTTTGGCGGCAAGGAGCTGTCTTTTGTCCTGACCATCTTTGTGGCGGTTCTGGTTATTGCCTGCCCGTGTGCGCTGGGACTGGCGACACCGACGGCGATCATGGTCGGAACCGGTCTGGGAGCCAGCCATGGAATCCTGATCAAGAGTGGTGAGGCGCTGGAGACCGCTCATAAGGTAGACACTGTCGTATTTGATAAGACGGGTACGATTACGGAAGGGAAGCCGAAGGTCACGGACATCGTGGTTCTGGATCAGACGGAGACCTCCGACGGTCTTCTTAAGCTGGCGGCCGGCTGTGAACAGATGTCGGAGCATCCGCTGGGGCAGGCCATCGTACTGAAGGCCAGAGAACAGGGGCTGGAGCTTGCCATGCCGGAGAAATTTGAGAGCGTGACGGGAGCGGGAATCATCGCATCCATCGGAACGAGCCAGGTGGCCGTGGGTAATGGAAGACTGGTGGAGCAGATGAAGGTATCCATGGGCGATCCCGTGAGAGAGCAGGCCCACCAGATGGCGAACCAGGGAAAGACACCGATGTATCTGATGGTGGATGGCACGTTAAAGGGCATTATCTGTGTAGCCGATACCATTAAGGAGACCAGCGTGGAGGCTGTGGACCAGTTAAAGAGTCTGGGAATCACGGTGTGTATGCTGACGGGAGACAATCAGAAGACAGCGGACTACATCGGCAGGCAGGCCCATATCGACACCGTAATCGCAGAAGTTCTGCCGGAAGACAAGGCCAACGTGGTGGAGTCTTTGCAGAAGCAGGGAAAGACCGTCATGATGGTTGGAGACGGAATCAACGACGCTCCGGCGCTTGTATCCGCGGATGTGGGAACGGCCATCGGTTCAGGAAGCGACATCGCTTTGGAATCCGGCGATATCGTCCTCATGAAATCCGATCTGCGCGACGTCTATAAGGCGGTAAAATTAAGCCGTCTCACGATTCGGAACATCAAACAGAATTTATTCTGGGCATTTTTCTATAACAGTCTGGGTATCCCTGTGGCCGCAGGTGTGTTATACTTATTTGGAGGCCCGCTGTTAAATCCGATGTTTGCCGGATTTGCCATGTCATTGAGTTCGGTCTGCGTGGTGAGCAACGCGCTTCGCTTAAAGACAGTAAAGCTGTAGGGGCATAAGGAATGGAGGTATGATATGGAGGAACGCACATGTGACTGTGCGGTGAAGCACAAGCATCGTCAGGCCGCGGAGGAAAAGGACTTACTGAACCGCTTAAACCGGATCGAAGGCCAGATCCGCGGCATCAAGAGCATGGTGGAAGACGAGCGGTACTGTGTGGACATCTTAACACAGGTATCCGCGGTTCAGGCGGCACTTAACAGCTTCAATAAGGTGCTGCTGTCGAGCCATATCAAGAGCTGTGTCGTGGAACAGATTCAGGACGGCAATTTAGAAGCGGTCGATGAGCTGTGTATGACGATACAGAAGGTTATGAAGTGATTGACCAACCGCAATTTATGAAAAAGAAAAGGAGATAAAGACTATGAAGACTTATCGCTGTGATGAAATGATGTGTAACGGATGTGTATCAAGAATCAACAAAGGGCTGGATCACGAGGGAATCGGCCACAAAGTGGATTTAGAGACCAAGACCGTGGTGATCGAGGAAGAGAAGGACTACGGAAAAGCAGTGGAAATTCTCGATGATCTGGGCTTTACGGCGGTGGAACAGCAGTAGAATTTTTCTTATATTTTAAAAAATTAAAAAAATTCCAAAATATAGTTGACAATCCATCATTTTTATATTATACTACCAAAGGTATCGAGGCGTGGCTCAGTTTGGTAGAGCGCTGCGTTCGGGACGCAGAGGTCGCAAGTTCGAATCTTGTCGCCTCGACGATTTTTGGTTAACATTCGATACGTGGCCTATTGGTCAAGCGGTCAAGACGCCGCCCTCTCACGGCGGAAACCCGAGTTCGATTCTCGGATAGGTCATAAAAAAGCTTTCGGAAAATAAATCCGGAAGCTTTTTTCGTTATCACACAAAATTATGGGTACGGGAGCCTGATGCAACACCTGTCCCAAAGTTTCATATCCTGTAGTATAAGCTTAAAAAGGAGTCAGCAGCGATATGAAGATATGTTTGGATGCGGGCCATCAGGGCCGGTATAACCAGAGCCCGGCAGACCATCGGTATTACGAGTCTGTCATGGTATGGAAACTGCACCTTCTGCAGAAAAAGTATTTGGAAGAGTATGGAATCGAAGTGATCACCACGAGGCGCCGGGAGGATGAGGACAAGGGTCTTTTCGCCAGAGGTGCGGAGTCGAAAGGATGCGATTTGTTCCTGTCCGACCATTCCAACGCGGTGGGAACCAGTGTGAACAATCAGGTGGACTATCCGGCCGCCTACTGCGTCATTAACGGAAGCGCGGATGGGATCGGAATGGCCCTCGCGCAGTGTGTGGAAAAGGTGATGAAGACGAAACAGCCTGCCAGAATTGAGCACAGAAGAGGGCAGAACGGGGATTATTACGGTGTGCTCCGGGGCGCGGCCTCCGTAGGGACTCCAGGGCTCATCCTGGAGCACTCCTTTCATACCAACGCGCAGATAGCCGCATGGCTCTTAAAGGAATCGAATCTGGACCGTCTGGCCAGGGCGGAAGCCGATGCCATCGCCCTGTATTACGGAATCACTGTGCAGGAAAAGAAATCCGGATGGCTGGAGGAGGACGGCGGGTGGCGGTTCTATCTCGGAGATTCGGGAAACTATGTGGCCGATGACTGGTACGAGGACGGCGATCAGTGGTACTGGTTTGACGGCGCGGGCATGATGGTGCACGATACCTGGAAGACCGGCTCTGACGGGATCTGGTATTACTTAAAGACCGACGGCGCCATGGCCAGAGACCAGTGGATCATCTGGAAGGGAGAGCTTTACCGGGCAAAGAAAGACGGCGCCATGTTCGAAGGGGAGCTGCATTTAAAAACCGATGAAAAAGGCGCTTTAAAGGAATAGAACGACGGTAGGGGAAGCTGTGACAGCTTCCTTTACTTTCCATTTACAATCGAACATATATTCGATACAATAGTATTGAGGTGATGATTGATGGAACGCACCATATTTCATGTGGATGTGAATTCGGCGTTTCTTTCCTGGGAAGCAGTCTACCGGATGAAGCATTTGGGCGGCCGACTGGATTTGAGGACGGTTTCCTCTGCGGTGGGAGGCGATGTGACGAGGCGTCACGGAATTATACTGGCAAAGTCCATTCCTGCCAGGGCATGCGGGATCAAGACGGGAGAGACTGTGTTTTCTGCCTTGAAAAAGTGCCCGGAGCTGGTATTGGTTCCGCCTAATTATAATCTCTATCAGAGATCCAGTGATGCACTGATCCGTCTCTTAAAGGAGTATACGCCGCTGGTGGAACAGTACAGTATCGACGAGGCTTATATGGATATGACGGAGAGCACGGCGCTGTTTGGACCGCCGGAGGTGGCCGCGGAGACGATAAGGGAGAGGATCTTACAGGAACTGGGGTTTACGGTGAACATCGGCGTGGCGCAGAATAAGCTTCTGGCAAAGATGGCCTCTGATTTTAAGAAGCCGAACCGGGTCCACACGCTGTGGAAGGAGCAGATTCCGGTGAAGATGTGGCCGCTTCCCGTGTCGGAGCTTTTCTTCATCGGGCGTGCGACCTACCGGAAGCTCAAGGGGATCGGAATCACCACGATCGGTGAGCTGGCACAGAGCGATCCGGATATTTTAAGGCGTCACCTGGGAAAACAGGGAGAGGTGATCTGGGGCTTTGCCAACGGCGTCGATCTATCTGCAGTGGAGGCGGAGGCTCCGCCCAATAAGGGATACGGCAATTCCACCACGGTGGCCTTTGACGTCTGTGACGCGGAAACGGCAAAACTGGTCCTCTTGTCCCTGGCGGAAACGCTGGGCGCCAGACTCAGGAAGGACGGTGTTAAAATCGGTGTGGTGGCGGTGGGAATCCGGGATTATCTGTTCGAATACCATTCTCATCAGATTTCGCTGGAAACGCCGACCAACATCACGAGGGAACTGTATGAGGCGGCATGCCGGGCATTTGACGAGGCGTGGGATAAGACGCCGGTCCGCCATCTGGGCATCCATACAAGTCACGTTTCCTCAGAGGAATCCAGGCAGATTGGGCTCTTCGACCGCATGGATTACGAAAAGCTGGAGAGAATGGATAAGGCAGTCGATGAAATCCGGAGGCGGTTCGGCAACGATGCTGTAAAACGCGCAGCTTTTCTCCCGGAGCATCCGGAGGGTGCCGCCGTACATGATCACATGGGCGGCGGAATCGCAAGGGAGAAGCGCACGGTGGATTACAGCAGACAGGAAGTTTTTTAAAGGAGTGGTGACATGTCGGCGTTCGGAATAGGGACAAATGCGGAAAGAGCGGACAGTGGGCTTCTGGCTGGCAGGCAGATCAAAATCGCGTGCAAGGCGTGGTTTACCAGTACCGGAGCGATCCAGCCCCTGTCCTTTAAGTTCGAAGGGGACGATGGGATGATGCAGACCGTAAACCATGTGGCAGTCCGTTTTGGAGAAGAAAAGTATTATTCCGGAATCCCTTCCATGGAATACGCCTGCCGGGCGGTGATCGGCGGGCTGACCCAGGAGTTTAAACTGATTTTTTATCCGGAAGAGGGAAGATGGGTCATGGTGCTTCCGGAATAGACGGAGCACCGGGAAAGTGCGCTTGAGGCGCATACGAGTAAAAATGATAAAAGGAGGAATGAAAGAATGAGCATTACATTTGACAGGAGTCTGGTGACGGGGAATGAGTTGATCGACACGCAGCACAGAGAACTGATCAGCCGGGTGAATAAACTGGCGGAGGAGTGCGTTCCGGGAACGGAAAAGAGAACCGCGGTGGGAACGCTCGATTTTTTGCTGGATTATACGGATTACCATTTTTCCGAGGAGGAAGCGCTCCAGAAAAAGAGCGGGTATCCGAAGCTTTCGGCCCACCACCGGGAGCATGAAAAATTTAAGCGGGCCGTGGAGGAACTGCGGATCATGCTGGAGGAAGAGGAAGGACCGAGTGAGGCCTTCGTGGAGGCTGTGAGAAAGAACGTGGAGGAGTGGCTTCAGAACCACATTATGTCCTGGGATAAAGAGGTGGCGGGATACGCGGAAAAAGAAACAGACGGTCTGTAAAGACCGCCTATTTCTTTTCCTTCAGCTCCCTGCGAATCCGGGGCTCAATCCCCCGGCGTTTCATCTCAGCCAGAATCGTCTGAAATTCATCGTCCGGTGCTGGTGGTACGGGATCGTCGCTTTCAGCGGCGTGGTCGAATAAATCTGCCAGTTCCTTTTCTCCTTTTTTATGCATTTCAATTCACCCCCATAAGGTAACTATACAACTTTATGGGAGAGGTGAAGCTGGAAAAATATGGAAGCTACCGCACGCGAAAACTGCTTTCCCGTTCCGTCGGAATCTGCTTTACCACACAGTCCGTAATATCGATAAAACTGTTTTGCTCCAGCCTTCGGAAAAGCTGGTTCATGTCTGCTTCATCACCCTGAAGCTCCATCTCGACACGGCCGTCATCCAGGTTCTGAACCCAGCCGGTCAGACCAAGATTCTGGGCGAGATAATAGGTCCTGTAGCGGAAGCCGACGCCCTGGACCCGGCCGCTTACCAGAATGTGTTTTCTGACGGGTTCTTTTTCCTTCATCTGATCACCTTTTATCCAATGCCAGTCATTTGGGGACGTTTTTACTGTTATTCATTATAACTTTTCACCCTAATTTTTGCAACTAATACATCAATTGTAACAGTTCTCGCTATTTACAATTTTTTCAAAAAAAGGGTTGATTTTTTTCCCCTTTGCTGATATACTATCTAAGGTCCGACAGTTAAGTCTGACAAACAAAGCTGCTTCCGTAGCGCAGTTGGTAGCGCAACGCATTCGTAATGCGTGGGTCGCCGGTTCAAGTCCGGCCGGGAGCTGACTGTAAACCCCTGATTTTATCAGGGGTTTTTATGTTATTACAAAAGAAGAGGGATGCGAGTGATGAAAAGAGTTTTTAAAACAGGTATGATCCTGCTTGCGGCAGCGGCGCTGTTATCCGGCTGTTCCGGGAAGAACGGAAAAGAGGAGACCGCGTCGGCGGAACCGGCCCAGGTGCTGTATCCGGTTGCGATAGACGGGAAAGAGATTCTGGTCGGTGAGACCACGGTACAGACACTTTTGGATCAGGGAATGAATGTGACGGTGTCTGAGATGACGGAGGACAAACAGATCAATCAGTATGAGATCGACCCGGAGGCCGAGCTGGAGCCTAATACTTACTATACCGGCGGATCGATCTGGGTTACGGATTCCATCTTTGCCCATATTTCCCTGGTTACGGATGAAAAGGCTGTTCGTATGGGAGACGCAGTGATCGCCCGTCTGGAATTCAGCCTGGTCAGCGGCGAAGAGAGCGAACTGAAGAGGATCGCCTTTAACGGTGTGCCTGTCAGTGAGATGTCCCGGGAGAAGGCTGGAGAGATGTTTCCAGATTTCAGCGGCGATGACTATATGTGGCTGCAGAAGGGGGAAGACTATGAATATTTCATGTCATTTGACCCAACGGACCATATGTTAAGCAGTTTTTCGCTGGAAAAGGAATACGATGTGGACTGGAGCAGCGAAGAGTAACGAAGGAAAGATTTCGGAGATATATAATTAAAGATCAAAGAGGATGTGAAACACACCCTGATAAAAAAAGAGGATTTCCAGCTTATTTGAATGAGCGTAAATCCTCTTTTTGTCATAAAATTTTCCTGTGGTGAAAATAAAAATGCATGCCCATAAATCAATATTTGGGCAATAAAAAAAGCAGATAACGGGAATCGAACCCGCCTCCTCAGCTTGGGAAGCTGATGTTCTACCAATGAACTATATCTGCTTAGCCAGTTTACTGACACGTCATATATTATAGCACGACTCTGGTATAAATTTCAATACTTTTTTGAAAAAATGTGTTAAAAACTTGCCAAGTGCAGGAATTTCATTGTATAATAGCAAAAGACAATACAAGATGTGGAGGAGTATCATGGCGAAAACACAGTATAATGCGGACAGTATTACCGTACTGGAAGGGCTGGAAGCGGTCCGGAAACGTCCGGGTATGTATATAGGCAGTGTCGGCACGAAGGGGCTTAACCATCTGATCTATGAGATCGTGGACAACGCGGTGGACGAGCATCTGGCTGGCTTCTGTAACCAGATCTGGGTTACACTGGAAGCGGATGGTTCCTGTTCCGTGAAAGACGCGGGACGAGGAATTCCGGTGGAGATGCATAAGAAGGGCATGTCCGCGGAGCGAATTGTATTATCCACCCTTCATGCGGGAGGCAAATTTGATAATGATGCGTATAAGACAAGCGGCGGACTTCACGGAGTCGGCTCTTCTGTTGTAAATGCTCTTTCGGAACGGATGAGCGTAAAGGTATATAAGAACGGTCAGATTCATTATGATGCATATGAGCGGGGCATTCCGACGGTAGAACTGGTGGATGGCCTGCTTCCTACGCTGGGAAGGACGAAGGAGACGGGAACTGAGATCAATTTCCTGCCGGACGGAGAGATATTTGAAAAGACCCGTTTTAAGGCGGACTGGCTGAAGAGCCGTCTTCACGAGACGGCCTATCTAAATCCCAACCTTCAGATCACATATCAGAATAAGAGAGTGGGTGAGGAGGAGACCGTCCTGTTCCATGAGCCGGAGGGAATCATCTCTTACGTAAAGGAACTGAACTCCGGAAAGGCTCCGGTTCACGATCCGATCTATTATAAAGGCACCATCGACCGGGTGGAGGTGGAGGTAGCCTTCCAGTTCGTGGATACCTTTGAGGAGAACATTCTGGGCTTCTGTAATAATATTTTCACCCAGGAGGGCGGCACCCATTTAGCCGGCTTTAAGACCCGTTTTACGCAGATGATCAACAGCTATGCCAAGGAACTGGGGATATTGAAGGAGAAGGACGCCAACTTTACGGGCGCAGATACGAGAAACGGTATGACGGCTGTGGTCGCGGTCAAGCATCCGGATCCCATCTTCGAGGGACAGACGAAGACGAAGCTGGCCAGCGCCGATGCCACAAAGGCGGTCTTCACAGTGACGGGAGACGAACTGCAGCGCTATTTCGACCGGAATTTAGAGATTCTGAAGGCAGTTATTTCCTGTGCAGAAAAATCAGCAAAGATCAGAAAGGCGGAGGAAAAGGCCAAGACGAACATGCTGTCCAAGTCGAAATTCTCCTTTGACAGCAATGGAAAGCTGGCCAACTGTGAGAGCCGTGACGCGGAGAAATGCGAGATCTTCATCGTCGAGGGAGATTCCGCCGGCGGTTCTGCCAAAACTGCACGAAACAGGATGTACCAGGCCATTCTGCCGATCCGCGGAAAGATTCTCAACGTGGAGAAGGCTTCCATGGACAAGGTATTGGCCAACGCCGAGATCAAGACGATGATCAACGCCTTCGGATGCGGCTTTTCGGAGGGCTATGGCAACGATTTCGATATTTCCAAGCTTCGTTACAATAAGATCGTACTGATGACGGATGCCGATGTGGATGGAAGCCATATCGACACCCTGCTTCTGACGTTCCTCTACCGTTTCATGCCGGAACTGATCTATGACGGCCATGTGTTTATCGCCATGCCGCCCCTCTTTAAGGTGATTCCGAAGCGCGGCGAGGAACAGTACCTTTACGATGAGAAGGAGCTGGAGCGCTACCGGAAGACCCACACCGGTGATTTTACGCTGCAGCGCTACAAAGGTCTTGGTGAGATGGACGCGCAGCAGCTCTGGGAAACTACGTTAGACCCGGATCACCGGGTGCTGAAGCAGGTGGAGATCGAGGATGCCCGCATGGCCTCCGAAATCACGGAGATGCTGATGGGCAGCGAAGTTCCGCCGCGGCGCCGGTTTATATACGAGCATGCGGATGAAGCAGAGATTGATGCGTAAGGAGAGGGAACATGGCTGAGAAGATTGTAAAAACAGAATATTCCGAGGAAATGCAGAAGAGCTACATGAACTATTCCATGAGCGTTATCACTGCCAGGGCAATCCCGGATGCGAGAGACGGATTAAAGCCGGTACAGCGGCGTGTATTATATGATATGAGTGAGCTTCGGTTAAACCACGATAAGCCGCACAGAAAGTCGGCGCGTATCGTGGGCGATACTATGGGTAAGTACCATCCCCACGGCGACAGCTCCATCTATGAAACCCTGGTCGTGATGTCCCAGGTATTCAAGAAGGGAATGCCCCTTGTAAACGGACACGGCAACTTCGGTTCCATCGAGGGCGACGGCGCGGCTGCCATGCGTTACACGGAGGCCAGGCTGGAGAAGTTTGCAGAGGAAGTCTATTTAAAGGATCTGGATAAGACGGTTGAATTTATCCCCAACTACGACGAGACGGAAAAGGAGCCGGAGGTGCTTCCGGTCCGTGTGCCGAATCTTCTGATTAACGGCGCGGAGGGAATTGCGGTCGGTATGAGCACCAGCATTCCGCCTCATAACCTGGGGGAAGTCATCGACGTCGTCAGAGCCTACATCGACAATCCTGAGATAACAACAAGGGAACTGATGGAATACATGCCGGGCCCGGATTTTCCAACCGGCGGTATCATCGCCAATAAGAGCGGTCTCGCGGAGATATACGAGACGGGAAGCGGAAAGATCAAGCTTCGCGGAAAGATCGATATCGAACTGGGAAAACGGAAGGCCGACAAGGACAAGATGGTCATTACGGAGATTCCGTATACCATGATCGGCGCGGGTATCAACAAGTTCCTTGTGGACGTGGCGGAACTGGTGGAATCAAAGAAGCTGACCGATGTGGTGGACATTTCCAATCAGTCCAACAAGGACGGCATCCGCATCGTGCTGGAGCTGAAAAAAGACGCCGATGTGGAAAAGATCCGCAACATCCTCTATAAGAAGACGAAGCTGGAGGATACGTACGGCGTCAACATGCTCGCCATCGCCGGCGGCCGGCCGGAGACCCTGAATTTAAAGGGAATCCTCAAAAATTACCTGGACTTCCAGTATCACAACGCAACGCGCAAATACCAGGCGCTGCTGGAGAAGGAACTGGAGAAAAAGGAGATCAAGGAAGGCTTAATCAAGGCCTGCGATATCATCGATCTGATTATCGCCGTGCTGAGAGGCTCCAAGAGCTTAAAGGATGCCAAGGCCTGCCTGATGACAGGAGATATTTCCAACATCAAATTCCGGACAGCCGGATTTGAAAAGGAGGCGGGGGAGCTTCATTTTACGGAGAAGCAGGCCAGCGCCATTTTAGAGATGCGTTTATATAAGCTGATCGGTCTGGAGATTCTGGCCCTGGAGAAGGAGTATAAGGAGACGATGGCGAAGATCGCCGAGTACCAGCATATTCTGGAGAGCCGGGCCAATATGGACGTCGTGATCAAGAAGGACTTGGAGGCCATCAAAGAGGAATTTGCCACACCGCGCCGCACGCTCATCGAGGATGGAAAAGAAGCTGTTTACGATGAGACAGCCGTGGCCGTCTCGGAGGTGGTGTTCGTCATGGACCGGTTCGGCTACTGCAAGCTGCTGGACAAGTCCACATACGACCGCAACAGAGAGACCATCGAGACGGAGAACGTTCACGTGGTATCGTGCTTCAATACAGACAAGATCTGTATTTTCACCAATACCGGCAACCTGCATCAGGTGAAGGCCGCCGATATCCCTTACGGAAAGCTGAGGGACAAGGGCACGCCGATCGACAACTTAAGCAAGTACGACGGCACAAAAGAGCAGATTATCTATCTCTGCAGCGCGGAATCCATGAAGGGCAGCCGCTTCCTCTTCGCCACGAAGCAGGCTCTCGTGAAGAGAGTGCCGGGAGAGGAATTCGAGACAAACAACAGGACCGTAGCCGCTACCAAGCTTTTAGAAGGCGACGATGTGGTATCGATTTTAGTTCTCCGGGCAGAGACTGAGGTGGTGCTTCAGACCTCAAGCGGTGTATTCCTGCGGTTTGCACTGGAAGAGATTCCAGAGATGAAGAAGAATTCCAGAGGCGTTCGGGGCATTAAGCTGGCCCAGGGAGAGGAACTGGAGACGGTCTATTTACTGGGAGAGGATCCGGTGGTCGAATACAAGAAGAAGGAAGTTCATTTGAACCGCTTAAAGATCGGAAAGCGTGACGGAAAGGGCAGCAAGGTCCGTCTTTCATAAGAAAGAGCCTGCGGCAGCCACGGGAAAGGAATCACGGTGAAGAGAATAGGGATATCTGCCGACAGCTCCTGCGATCTGTCGGCAGAAATTGCAGAACAGTATGGAATTACGGTAATCCCTCAGGCCATTATTATGGAGGGAAGGACATACCGGGATGGAATCGAACTGAAACCGGCCGATATCTTTCGCCATGTTTCGGCGGGAGGAGAGATCTGCAGTACGACCGCCATCAATACGGCGGAGTACTGCGGCGCTTTTACGGAGCTTAGGAAGGAGTGCGGTGCGCTGATTCATTTTACCATCGGTTCGGCGCTGTCCAGCTGTTATCAGAACGCAGTTCTGGCCGCGGAGGAAGTTCCTGGCGTCACGGTGGTGGACTCCATGAATCTTACCACCGGAATCGGTTATCTGGCCGTAGCCGCCGCAAAGATGGCGGAGGCTGGCATGGAACCGGAAGTGATTGCAACGAAGCTGGAGAATTTGAAGACCTGCATGGATGTGAGCTTTGTCATCGACAAGCTGGACTATTTACGGAAGGGCGGACGCTGTTCGGCGGTTACCGCGTTCGGCGCCAATCTGCTGAACATCAGGCCCAGCATCAGCGTGAGGGACGGGGAACTGGCGGTGGACAGAAAGTACCGCGGCTCGTTCCGGCAGTGTGTGAGAAAATATATCGGGGAACGGCTCGACGCGGTGCAGGGACGCTGCGTACCGGACGTAATCTTTCTCACCCATGCGGCCTGCCCGGAGGCGTTGGTGGTGGAAGCCAGGGAGCTGATCCGGAGCCGGGGAATCTTTTCGGAGATACTGGTGACGGAGGCCGGATGTACGGTGTCCAGCCACTGCGGCCCAAACACGCTGGGAATTATATTTGCTGTAAAATCATAAAATAAAAGCGTGCGATTCTTTTCCAGGACGTACATTCCAGGAAAATGTCTCTCATAGGCGTACAAATGTATTTTTGTGACGAATAAACCTTGATTTTTTTTTAACTTTGTTATAGGATAGTCTGAAAAAAGAAATGAAATGAGGAGAAAACTATGGAAAAGAAGTTAAAGGTTGGTGTGTTAGGTGCGACAGGTATGGTGGGACAGAGATTTCTTTCTCTGCTTGAGAATCATCCCTGGTATGAGGTGGTGACCGTGGCTGCCAGCCCCCGTTCCGCTGGAAAGACGTATGAGGAGGCCGTAGGAGACCGCTGGAAGATGACGACTCCGATGCCGGAAGCAGTAAAGAAGCTGACCGTGATGAACGTAAACGAGGTGGAGAAAGTTGCCTCCAGCGTAGATTTTGTATTCAGCGCCGTCGATATGACGAAGGAAGAGATCAAAGCGATCGAGGAAGCATATGCGAAGACGGAGACACCGGTCGTTTCCAACAACAGCGCGCACAGATGGACACCGGATGTGCCGATGGTAGTACCGGAGATCAACCCGGAGCACTTCGAAGTGATTAAGGATCAGAGAAAGCGCCTCGGCACAGAGCGCGGTTTCATCGCTGTAAAACCGAACTGTTCCATCCAGAGTTACGCTCCCGTATTAACCGCCTGGAAAGAGTTTGAGCCGTACGAGGTGGTGGCTACAACGTACCAGGCAATCTCAGGCGCAGGCAAGACCTTTAAGGACTGGCCTGAGATGGAAGGCAACATCATCCCATACATAGGCGGCGAGGAAGAGAAGAGCGAGCAGGAGCCGTTAAGACTCTGGGGAAAGGTAGAGAACGGAGAGATCGTCAAAGCGAGCGAGCCGGTTATCACCTGCCAGTGTATCCGTGTTCCGGTCTTAAACGGCCATACAGCTGCAGTTTTCGTGAAATTCCGCAGAAAACCAACCAGGGAGGAATTGATCGAGCGCCTCGTAAGCTTCAAGGGGCTTCCTCAGGAACTGGAGCTTCCAAGCGCTCCAAAGCAGTTTATCCAGTATCTGTATGAAGACAATCGTCCGCAGGTTACCATGGACGTGGATTTTGAAAATGGTATGGGTGTTTCCATCGGACGTCTCCGTGAGGACACGGTGTACGATTATAAATTTGTCGGTCTGTCCCACAACACGGTCCGCGGCGCGGCCGGCGGCGCGGTGCTCTGCGCAGAGCTTTTAACGGCGCAGGGATATATTCAGGCAAAATAGTGACACAAATAAGAGAAACGCGGAGGTAGCTGAAATGGCTTACAGGAAAGAACAGTGGGGAGTTATGCCTTCCGGAGAAGCGGTCACTCTCTATACGCTGTATAATGATAATGGCGTGTCGGCCTCTTTTACCGATTTGGGCGGCACATGGGTGACGATGAACGTGCCTGACAGAGACGGAAAACTCGTCGATGTGGTTCTGGGATATGACAGTGTGGAGGCGTACCTGGAGAATCCGCCCCACTTCGGAGCACCGATCGGCCGCAACGCCAACCGAATTGCAGGGGCGAAGTTTACGCTGAACGGGAAAGAGTACCGGCTGGCGGCTAACGACGGAACGAACAATTTGCACAGCGCGCCGGATCTGTATCACGACCGTCTCTGGGAGGCCGAGACAGAGGAGGGCGCTCTCGGAACCGTCATCAGCTTTTCGCTGTTCAGTCCCGATGGCGATCAGGGATACCCGGGAAACGCCAACATCACGGTGAGCTACACGCTGACACCGGATGACAGCCTGGTCATCGCTTACCATATGGTTTCCGACAGCGATACGGTTGCAAACTTTACGAATCACAGCTACTTTAATCTGGATGGCCAGGACAGCGGAAATGCCATGAGCCAGAGAGTATGGATCGACGCGGATACGTATACGGCGGCGGACGCAGGCTCCATTCCGACCGGAGAGATCGTGCCGGTGGCAGGTACGCCTATGGACTTCACTGCCATGAAGGTGATCGGCCGCGACATCGAAGAGGAGTATGAGGCTCTGATTCTCGGCAAGGGCTACGATCATAACTGGATCTTAAACCACGCTCCCGGGGAGACCGAACTTTCCGCGGCAGCTGAATCCGACAAAACGGGGATCCGCATGGAGGTCTACACGGACCTTCCCGGAATGCAGTTCTACACCGGCAATTTCCTCGGCGCAGGTCCGGCCGGCAAGAACGGCATGGTATATGCACCGAGATACGGCTACTGCTTTGAGACACAGTACTATCCAAACGCAGTGAATATGCCGGAATTTCCTTCGCCGGTACTGAAAGCGGGAGAGGAATACCGGACTACTACGATATACCGGTTTACACGCTGGTAACGCTTTAAACACTGCAGCACCATAGAAAGCAAAGGGCTGCCACGGCCATAATCCGGCCTTGGCAGCCCATGTGTATGTGAAAGGACATTAGGGAAGACCTATGGGTACGAAAGACGGAAAAGGAATCAAAATACTGGCAGCTATCGGGCTGATCATCACGACCATCATCTGGGGAAGCGCATTTGTTGTCATGAAAAATTCGGTGGATATCATTTCCCCCACCTACTTACTGGCGCTTCGCTTTACCATAGCGGCTATCGCACTGATCCTGGTATTCTGGAGAAAGGTGATGAAGATCAACAAATCGGATTTATTCTGCGGGGGACTGCTGGGCGTGTTTCTCTTTGTCAGCTATTTCTTTCAGACGTATGGATTAAAGTACACGACGGCCAGCAAAAATGCGTTTATCACCACACTGTATGTGATCCTCGTACCATTTCTTCACTGGTTCTTTAACCACAAGAAACCGAAGAGAAATAATGTCATCGCTGCCTGTATCGCGGTTGTGGGCCTTGCGCTTCTGTCGCTGGAAGGGGATTTATCCATCAACCTCGGAGATTTGCTGACCCTGATCTGCGGCTTCTTCTACGCGGTCCACATCGTATTTATTGACCGCTATACGACGGATCACGACCCGGTCACGATGACGGTGCTGCAGATGGTGGTGGCTGCGGCCCTGAGCTGGATTATCGCGCCGATTCTGGAAGGGCCGTTTGACGGAGGGGTAATTGACAACACGATGATGATCGGTCTTTTGTATCTGGGGATTTTCAGCACAATGATCGGGTTCCTGCTCCAGAATGTGGGACAGAAATATTTAACGCCGAACACCTCATCCATTCTCTTATCGTTTGAATCGGTATTCGGTCTTATCTTTTCCGTGATCTTCCTGGGAGATCCGCTGACAGTCCGGCTGATGGCCGGCTGTGTATTCATGTTTGCGGCAGTGATTCTCTCCGAATACAGGAAAAAAACGGCATCTTAAAATGAAGTGGGAAAAGGAGAACTGAATGATGAACAGTGCAGTTATAATTGATGAAGAACGGTGTATCGGATGTGGTCTCTGCGTGCAGGACTGTCCGGGAAACGCGATTGTATTAAACGAGAAAAAGGCCGCTGTCAAACGGCCCTGCATCACCTGCGGCCACTGTGTGGCAGTCTGTCCCTCCGAGGCGGTTTCCATACCGGAGTATGATATGGCGGGGGTGGAAGCGTATCAAAAGGATTCGTTCACCGTATCTCCGGAAAACTTTCTTCACGCGGTAAAATTCCGCCGAAGCATCCGCAGCTATAAGGATACACGGATCAGCCGGGAAGTGCTGGAGCAGATCATCGAAGCGGGGCGCTATACGGCAACGGCGAAGAACGCACAGGCATGTACCTTTGTGGCAGTACAGACACGCCTCCCCGAGTTTAAGGAACTGTTCTGGTCAGAATTTCCCTACATTCTGGAGATCCTGCGGGAGACGAAACCGGACTACGTGCGCGCCTTTACGCGTTTCTATGAGAAATGGAAGAAGGACCCCAAGGATGACACCTTCTTCTTTAATGCGCCGTGCCTGCTGATTACGGCAGCAGACAATCCGCTGGATGGAGGTCTGGCGGCGGCCAATATGGAAAATATGGCGGTGGCCGAGGGCGCAGGTGCCCTATACAGCGGCTATCTGCAGAGAACGGTCAGCGTGAGCCCGAAACTGATGGAGTGGCTGGGACTCGAAGGCAGAACTCTTGCCTGCTGTATGCTTCTGGGGTATCCGGCCGTGAAATATCAGAGAACGGCGCCACGGAAGACGGGCGACATCCGGTTTTTATAATCTTCATAGAGCTTATAAGAGACGGTTTTAGAGGCTGGACCATTTCCCAGTATTAACGATTGAAAAGATTATAGGAAAGTGCTGCAAAGGACCTGTTTCCAATGAATTGAAACACTGGAAATAAGGCTTTTGCAGCACTTTTTTTCGATCCTGGCCAGTTGGGAGTGAAATTTACCTAATGCTGGTAAAGGAGTGGGGAAAGATCATAAAAATAGTCTGACAGGAGTGAGAGTATGAAAAGAAAAAAGAAAAGCAGAGGGAACCTCCTTTATTTGCTGAAGGAAGCGTGGCGCAGCAAGAGAATCCTGTACCTTTATTTTGTTTTAAACATCGTGTTTACACTGATTTTGTCGGCGGCGGCGATCCTTACTCCCAGATATTTAATCGCAGAGCTGACAGGAGAAGCGAGAGTGAAGGCCGTGATCACGATTGCTGCAGTCTTTTTTGTGGCAACCGCGGCGGCAGGAACGATCTCAGCCGTTGTGAAGGCCGGATATGAGATGGATATTTCCCGTTTCCGGTATTCCTTTATCAGCAGGATGAAGGAAAAGATCATGCGGGTACGGTACGAAAAGCTGGAAGACCCCAAATACTTAAATGAATTCTGGCGTGTCACCTCGGCCACCTCCGATATCGAATTCGGGGTCCAGGGAATTTTGACCCAGTTATTTGTGCTGTCGGCAAATGGTGTCTCAGCCGTGTTTTATTTAAGCGTTTTAGGAAAACTTAATTTTCTGATCGTTCTCCTGCTGATCGCTGATATTTACATAGTCTATCTCTTAAGGGAAAAAGCCAGTAAGTATGAGGTGGAGATATCAAGGAAGGCATCACCGTTTGGAAGGCGTCAGCGCTACCTGACGAATGTCATGGGCAACCTGGCTTATGGAAAGGATTTGAGAATCTACGGCCTCTCCAACATTTTGCTGGAGAAGCTGATGCTTAACCACAAATCCAGACGAAAGATTGATGTGGATATCCAGAAACACCATTACGGTGCAGACCTTGCAGAAAGCATCCTTTCCTGCGTCCGTGATATCATTATTTACAGCTATCTGATCTGCAGCGTCCTTGAGGGACGGATTTCCATTGCTGATTTTACTATGTGTTTCATGGCGGCAGCAACACTTACGGTTACGCTGGAAAAGGTATTTGAGGATATGGCATTTGTAAAGGGCGATTTATTCCGGATTGACGAGATGAGAACGTTTCTGGACCTTCCCAATGAGGATGAGGGCGGACCGAAAGAAACGGTACCCGTTCCGCAGGCGGATCACTATGAGATCACCTTTCGCCATGTGAGCTTTCATTATCCGGGGACGGATGAAAATGTGTATACAGATTTCAGTTTTACGATAAAAGCTGGTAAGAAGCTGGCAATCGTCGGTATCAACGGTGCTGGTGACCGTGTTATAATAAGACCAAGTTAGCAAGGAACCCAATGAAATCAAGGGTTTGCGGCTGCTTAGGTCTTAATTTATTATACCACAATCGAACTGCTTTTTCATGAAAATCCAGTGTCGTTTTCCAAAGAGTGGGATATTTTTTAGGATCAAGGC
The DNA here is from genome assembly GCF_014288035.1 of Hungatella sp. L36. Taxonomy (NCBI): domain Bacteria; kingdom Bacillati; phylum Bacillota; class Clostridia; order Lachnospirales; family Lachnospiraceae; genus Hungatella; species Hungatella sp. L36. The sequence goes on from NZ_JACOPC010000002.1 coordinate 177,078, forward strand.
CGCAACCGAGTGGTTTGGGACCTGCTTATACTTAGTCCTATTCCAAATATCCTTTTCTTTTACTTCGTCTGAAGTAAAGCTCTCTTTCGGGAGAACAGCGCTGTTAAAAATAAATGAATATAGAGGACTAAGTGAAGCAACTTTGTTAGCTGATCTTAGTCCTCTTATGCGTTTTAGGAGGAAAAGGGTATGCAGATAGTATTTATTGGTATTGGTTTTTTGATTACTTTGTCAGCGGTTGTAAGTATTGCCCTGGCTGTAACGGCAAAGAAATCTGACGAAAGATTACGTGCCATCTGTACCTCTCTTGAAGAGAAGGGCAGGTGAATGGGATGCGGGAATATACAACAGGAAATTCGATTGTAGATGCAAGCGCGGAAATCAGCATTACGGGTAATATTACACCGCAGACATGGTATAAAACGATTGTAAAGGAAACAGGCAAACCGCATTTAACCGCTATTGTCATACTCGCGGATATTGTTTACTGGTATCGCCCAACTGAATTGAGGGACGAAAGTACCGGGCAGATTATAGCCATACGTAAGAAATTTAAGGCGGATCTACTCCAGCGAAGTTATCAGCAAATAGCGGAGCAGTTTGGTTTAAGCAAAAAGGAAGCTACAAATGCCATCATTTTTCTGGAAAAATTAGGCGTGATAAAAAGAGTTTTTAGGACGATCAATCTGAATGGACTTGTTGTAAATAATGTACTGTACATTGAATTGATCGTTGAAAGACTGAAAGAATTAACATATCCACGCTGTTATGATCCCCCTATCCCTTTTATGGGAGACAGGGGTGAAGACATTAAAGAGGAAATCATTGAAGAACAGTGCTTTGCTGAGAAAAATAGCGAGATGGTAGTCTTTGGAGAGGGGGCTGTCCCCAAAAAAGGGAGAGGGTGTCCCCCAGAAAAGAGATACCTGCCACGCCGAAAAATAGCAGGTGCCACTTTGTAGAAGGTACAGCACTATCTGTCAACAGGCAGACAAATACAGATATTACCACAGATATTTCAACTACAGATTATACCATCCAATCATATCAGGACACATTGCAGGCATTTCAAGAGAAGATTGGATATGATGCGATATGTATTGATCGTCCATTTGATGTGGACCGTCTGGATGAAATTGTGGGAATTGCGGTTGACGTACTGACAACAACGAAAGATACAGTACGGATTAATCAGGAAGAAAAGCCGACGGCCATTGTTAAATCCGTGTTCTGGAAATTGGATATGTTTAGAATACAGTTTATTTTAAATAGCCTGACAGAGACGAAAACAAAAATCAGGAATATGCGGGCAGTATTGCTAACAGCCTTATATAATTCAGCATTCACATTAAGTAATTCCGTTATGAATCAAGTGGTGATGAATGGTGACATCTCCCCTGAACATGTATGAGTAAAGGGGGTGATGAACAGTAACCAGGGTTAGACAATTACGCATAGCGAAGGATTTGACACAGTGGGAATTAGCGGACAAGCTGGGTATCAGCCTCCGTACATATCAGAGAATCGAATACGGGCAGCAAAAGCCGTCCTACAGAGTCATTTTAATCTTGCAAAAGATATTTAACGAGAATATTGAATCTATCCTGCAGGAATTATAACTGCCAAATAAGAAGTGGAGGAAATGTATGTTTGATATTAACAAATTGGAAGTAATGGACATAGTATTTGCCGATGAAGCACATGAGCGCTTCTTTCGTGAGAAGGTGCGGGAACTTCCAAATTCGCGCAGGGACAATGAAGAGATTGCTATGATATATACTCTTGGCATCTGTGACAAGACAAGAGCTGCTTTTTCAAAAATTGTGGACCAGAAAACATTACAGGTGAATCCCTTGGTTTTATTCGCCGGGTGGCAGACCTCCGCTTCGGAAAAAGTGACACGGCTGGCGATAAACCTCTATACCGGATTTGCACAGGAAGTGAAACGGGACAATTCGGAAGAAGGGTATTACATAGGGGTAGACAGTTCGGTTTATGCGGTTGGAGAAATTTTTGACTGCCCATATGCAAAATATTTTCTTGAAGCCGTTAAACTGCGTTATGACATATAAAAGAGGTAGAAGCGATGAAAATGTATAAGATTGACCAAATCATTGAGTTATTACGGTTAGGAAAAGAATCAGAAGATGACTATGTAGGATTTGAGAACAATGAAAAGGGAAACCTAGTTATTACATTAAAGCAACATGCCCCAGATTGGGAAGATGAAGAGGGATTCGGAGAAGCGGTTGAAGAGGTTGAACTTTTGGAACATGCTGGAGAATATTAAACATAAGGAGGAAACAGTCATAATGGATAGAGAAATACTTGGAATCGACCACGGCAATAGGCAAATGAAAACAGCGAATACGGCATTTTTGTCTACAGTGACGCAAAACAAGGTGAAAACCAGTAATTTAAGCCAGATTTTAGAATTTAAGGGGAAGTATTACTCAATCGGTGGCAGTAGGGAAGATGTGGATACAAAAGTCGATAAGACGGTGGACGATGATTACTATATTCTCACATTGGCGTCACTTGCCGCTGAATTGAAAGCCAGAGGTAAGAATCAGGCGGCTGTCAGGCTGGCTACAGGATTACCGCCTCGGTGGTATGAATCACAAATGAAGGCGTTCAGGAAGTATTTGGGCAGGGAGCGGGAACTGTGTTTTCGTTATCAGGGGGAGGAGTTCAATGTCTATCTGGAAGGTGTTAGCGTATATATGCAGGGATTTGCCGCGATCACAGATATCTTGGCAGAGACACAGGGAAAGTCCTGTCTTCTGGTAGATATTGGAGGTGGGACCGTTGACGGGGTTCCGATTGAGAACATGCGGCCCAGTGGAGCACAGCCTATTATAGATAATAATGGCACAATAAAATGTATATCCAATGTAAATGAGGTATTAATGGCTGAGTTTGGAGAGAAGGCCAAACCATATATCATTGAAACGATTATGCGGACAGGTACTTATGCAGGCGACGAAATGTATCTTCGTGTAATCCGCAGGGAATTGAACAAATATACGGAATACATTTATAACCTGATCAAGAAGCATGGATACAATCTGCATTTGGAAAAAATAATCTTTATGGGTGGAGGAGCCTCAATCATGCAGAATTTTGGCGATAACGAGGGTAAGGATGTGATCTGCATTCCAGATATACACGCAAATGCAAGAGGATATGAAGAAACCTTAAAAAGCATATGGAAGGCCAGGCAGAACATGGCCGGTTAAGGAGGCCATAAATGGACGACAAATATGTTACAACGCTTCGGCTTTATAAAAATAACCCGGCGCATTTCCAGGCACTAACCTGTCTGGAAGCGTACAACCGGGAGCTGTTCGCTTCTCAAAATGACTTTATTGCCGAGGCGGTAATCCACTATTCAGAGTATCTGAAACAGAAAACAGAATATGAGAAGCTGGAACGTACCTTATCAAATATACGAGAGAAGGAGGATTACTTTCGTGAACTGACAAAACGAGCCTTGGAAGACGTGCTGGGATCAATGCAGATAACTACCATTCCGGCAGTGGCTGAAAGCGATATGAAAACTAAAGAGGAACAGGAAACCAATAGTGAGAGTGAGCGGCCGGCAGAGATGACGGATCAGGCGACGGAAAAAGATTTTAATTTGCTTGATTTCTATAGTTCATTCACTGGATTTGAAGACGAAGGAGAAGATAGAATATGACGATATTGTGTGCTATAATAAAATTTATAGGAAAATTGTTGCTTGGAATTGCTTATGCGTTATTAAAAATTGCATCATTTAGTGTCAAAGTGATAGGCTGCATGTTTTTGTTTGTATTTCATATTTTCATGCTTTTAGTAGACGGAACCCGATTCTAAAAACTCAAGGAGAATACGATCATGGCTATTTGTGAGATTTGTGGCGGAGAAATGCTGGAACGTGTGGGTTGTAAAATAGGGATATGTGATTGTAACGGGAAAAGTTATCCGCGTATCAGGTTTGGGGCAGAGAAAAGGTTTGAGGATGTGTTTGGTGAAGAGGATAGCTGTCCGGATTGTTTAGCACCATTTGGGAGTTTTCACCATTTTGGCTGTGATATTGAAGAGTGTCCAGTATGTGGGGAGGCAATCTATGGTGATTGCAAGTGCGATTTAGTTTTTCCTGATTTAGAAGATTTGGTCATCATTAAAAGGGCTGAACAGGACGATCTGCAGAAAATTCTTAATTTACAGTATTTGGCTTATCAGAGTGAAGCAAAGCTTTTTAATAATCCTGATATTCCACCCTTGAAGCAGTCTCTTACGGATGTTGTCAATGAATACCAGAAAGGTATTGTACTTAAAGCAGAAGACGTAAAAGGCAATATCATTGGTTCGGTTAGGGCTTATTCTGAAAATGGCACAGTCTATATTGGAAAATTGATTGTTCATCCTGAAAGACAAGGAAAAGGGATTGGAACAAAACTTCTTATTAATATTGAGAATGAGTATCCTGGGTGCAGGTATGAACTATTTACAAGCACTAAGAGCGAAAAAAATATTTGTCTTTATGAACGTCTTGGTTACGCGATTTTCAAAGAGAAAGAAATAACAGAGGAATTAAAATTTCTTTATTTAGAGAAACAGAACTAAAAATTACCAGGAAAAAGTAATATGTAAACAGTGAATAATGAGTATCTCTGCAGTAGGCTGATTCGTCAGCCTGCTTTTTTTGTGTGAAGAATTGAAAATTAATGGAGCGGGGTAGTGTAAAGAACATATCTGGATGCTTGACCAGAAGAATGCAGGGCGGTACTGCACTCCGCAATCAAAGGGATAAAATTTCATTTCTAAATTACATAAAGATATCAAATAGGGCAGAGATTTTGAAGGAGGGACAATTTCAATCCCAATAGGGATGACTGCTGTAATGTAAAAATGTTCAGCGAAAGATAAAAAGAAAAATTGGAAATGAAATATCCTTTGGATTATATGCAGGCTGGCAGAAGGGAGGTGGATATGAACAGGATACGTGATGAGCCTTTAACAGATTCCGTATGGACCAGGGGAGGACACGCTGATGTGTAGTAACCTGTTTTGCGCCGATATGGCTATTGAGGCAAAAGGGGGTACTGGATTTGAATAAGACAAGCTTTGAGTATGGAGGATACCATTTCTATCCATTACGTACATTTACCGCAGAAGATGGTGATTTTTATGAATTAACTCGCAAATTGGGACAGGACCGGGAAATCGGACTGACAAAATGTGATGAGACATGGCAAAAATATCCATATGATTATGAAGAATTTTACAAAGCTGCGGGCGGCAAGGTATTTGATATTTTTCTCTGTGAGGAGAATGGCAAGTAATATGTACCATGCGCCTATGAATTGCAGGAATATATCATTAATCCCGTAAAGAATAAAAGCATTAGGTCGGGAAGGTGAGAACTGATATGGTAGTGTATCTAGGTAGGACTGGATAGAAGAAATACTAGGGGATAAAAGACAGGCTGATTTATGGCCTGCTTTATTTTGCGCAAATTTAAAATCAATTAAACCAGGAGGTCAAGGAATGAAAGCGAAAATGAAAGATTATTTAATCAAAAAGGGAATGAAGGTAAAAGCAGCGCTGGAAAACAATAAGGCGGAGGGGTTCGTGGATACGGCCAGTGCGTCCGTAAGGGCGTAACAACTGCACAAAGTTGTTACGAACGCGGACGGTTAGAAAATCTGCTTTAGCAAAGCAGGGATTGAAAAATATCCGGGTTTTATACCCACAATCCTCTTCAACCAACTGATCTGAAAGGGAAACCAGACAGAGAGTGTAGCATGTTGGTAACGTCATAAGTCAGCCGAACTATCACGGTTGCGACTGAATGGCAAGAAGAAAGGCCAGATACGAGGATAAAGGCTTGATTGCTTTATGAATAGTCCGAGGGGTCATAGTCGAGTCCCTGGCACACGATAGTTTAGGTGTCAGGCGGTGTAGGAGCTGTGTAGATAGCTGGCACGACAGTCCATGATATTTGCACCGCCCATCCATGATAAATGGAAAAGGACGAACGTTCTATCCGACAATCTGGCAGGCTGTGTTTTTAACCGTCTAAACGGAGATTGCCTAAACTGGAAAGCTTCTTTAAGCTATGCGTAATACCGTAAGGTGAGAAATTTCAAGACCTAAAAGCGGGGGAAAGATGACGCTGAATATCCGGCATGGCAACGGAGCCGCCATAGTAGTCCGAGTATGGGAAAGCCATGCACATGGCGAAGGGCGGCAGTTTATCTCTTAATACAAAAAAAGGAAAGGTGCGTGAGGCATTGAGAAATCCGATTGATGTGTTAAACAGTCTGAAATCGAAAGCATGTGATGAGGGCTATTGTTACGAACGTCTGTACCGGAATCTGTATAATGAGGAATTTTACCTTCTGGCCTACCAAAATATCTATGCCAGAGAGGGGAACATGACTGCAGGAGCAGATGGAAAAACCATAGACGGTATGGGCATGGACAGGATACAAAGGCTGATAGGAAAAATGAAGAATCACAGCTATCAGCCGAACCCTGCACGGCGTACTTATATCGAGAAAAAGAATGGAAAGAAACGCCCTTTGGGTATCCCATCTTTTGACGATAAGCTGGTGCAGGAAGTCGTGCGGCTGATATTAGAGAGCATTTATGAGCCGACATTTTCCAACTATTCACACGGATTCCGCCCAAACCGCAGCTGTCACACAGCTTTGCAGCAGATACAAAGTACTTTTACAGGTGTAAAGTGGTTCATAGAGGGCGATATCTGCGGATTTTTTGACAATATAGACCACGCGGTGCTGATAAACATTCTGCGCAAACGTATCCATGACGAATACTTTATTGCATTGTTATGGAAGTTTCTGAAAGCAGGATATGTGGAGGACTGGATGTTTCATAATACTTATTCCGAAACCCCGCAAGGCTCGATTATCAGTCCGATTATGTCAAATATATATCTGGACGAACTGGACAGATACATGGAAATTTATATGAAAGAGTTTGAGCGTGGAAAAAGGCGTCAGAAGTCAGCAGAATACGCAAACTGGGAATACAAACTTAAATATCTGCGTTATGAGGTGTACGCAAAGGACAAGTGGGTGGATCTGACGGCAGAAGAACGTAAAACAGCAAATGACCAGATTCATGCAGTCAGGAGCAAAATGTTGAAATGCGAATACTCTGATCCGCAGGACAGCGGATACCGGCGTCTGTTTTATGTGCGTTACGCAGACGATTGGCTGTGCGGAGTAATCGGCAGCAAACAGGACGCAGAAGAGATCAAGGCAGATATGAAACGGTTCCTGTCAGAAACTTTGAAGCTGGAATTATCAGAAGAAAAAACCTTGATAACCAATGCCCGTGATATGGCCCGTTTTCTTAGCTATGATATTTTCTTATCAGACAATGAAAGTCTGCGCGAGGATAAAAACGGTCATACAAGACGTGTGAGAAGGGGCAAGGTAAAGCTGTATGTTCCCCGTGAAAAATGGCAGAAGAAGCTCATGGATTATAAGGCTCTTGAAATCAAGTATCAAAATGGAAAGGAAATATTTATCCCTGTTCATCGAACCTATTTAATCAGCAATGACGACTTTGAAATTGTGCAGCAATACAATGCTGAAGTCAGAGGACTCTATAACTATTACAAAATAGCAGACAATGTAAATGTCCTCGGCCACTTTAATTATGTGATGAAATTCAGCATGTTTAAAACCTTTGGGGCAAAATATAAGCTCCATATCAGCGGTGTCCGAAAGAAATACGGTTACAAGCACTTTGGGGTGAAATACCAGACAAAGCAAGGCGAAAAGATACTGTATTATTATGAGGACGGTTTCAAGAAGGTAAAAACAGGGATTGCAAAACCAGAGGTCGATAATGTTCCCAAAGTATACCGCAATAATAACCCAACCGGTCTGATTGCCCGTTTAAGAGCGGGACACTGTGAGTGGTGCGGAGCTGAAAATGTTTGAAATTCATCATTGAAAAAAAGACTTAAAAGGGGAAAAGCGGTGGGCATGGCTGATGATAGCCCGAAAACGTAAGACACTTGCATTGTGCGTGCAGTGGCATGATTGTTTACATGCAGGAGAATTAGACTGATAGATAAATGGAGAGCCGGATACATCGAGAGGTGTAAGTCCGGTTCGGGGGCGGGCTTTTGGAAACCTGCCGCCGTGAAGCGGTAAGGCGCCGGGGGCCTAGCCTACTCAAAATTTTAATGGCCGTTGTAATCGGGGCGCTGCTTCTGGCAGGACTGTATGCATTGTTCGGTGACACAGTATTGCCGACATTAACGCGGCGTATCACCGAAATGTTTAACTATGCTGGATAGAAGGGCAGTTCAGGCCATTGTATTTTTACTGTTGCTTTTGGCAGCGTCGGTGACGGACATAAAGAAAAGAGTTGTGCCGGATCTGTTATGTATGCTGATCGCATTAACCGCCGCTATTTCTTTTCACCCAGAATATGTATGGGGGATTTTCATCGCGCTCCCATTTCTGCTTGCGGCGGTTTTTTATGGCGGAATGGGTGGCGGTGACATCAAACTGATGGCGGCCGCAGGACTTGTCCTGGGGCTTCCTGCAGGAATTGCTGCAACTATTGTAGGATTGTCGCTGGTACTTGTTTATTCTGTACTATTAAAAATATGTAAGAAAACCCAGGTGATCGCAGTACCGTTAGTCCCCTTTTTATCGGCTGGATGTGCAGTGGGATATTTGATTGGATAGGAGGATGTAATGAAAAGAAAAGCATTTTATTGTATTTGTGTAGCGGCTCCAATTACCTTTGTGGGTGCTGTTCTGGCATTTTACAGGTGCCGCAGGAAAAAGAGATACATTGTGAGGTAATCATGGCGGCAGGTATCCCCTGCCGCACTTAAAACGATAACTTTGAATCGAAAGGAATGGATATAAAATATGAAAATATTAAAAAGCCGTACTGTGCTGGGTGTGATCTGCATTGTAGTATCACTGCTTATCTGCTTTGGCATCACCCCGCTGTTCAATAAAGAAATCAGCAAAAAGATTGAGATCGTGCGGGTAGTAAAGGATATAAAAATCGGGGATAAGGTCACCGGTGATATGGTAAGGTCGGTTGAAGTGGGGAGTTTAAACCTGCCGTCCGAGGTCATGAAAAATAAAGAAAATGTCATTGGGAAATATGCATCTGCAGATATGGTCCCAGGTGATTATATCATCAATAGCAAGGTTGCGGACGAGCCGGCTGCTGAAAATGCCTACTTATATAATCTGTCAGGTGAAAAACAGGCTATTTCCGTGTCTGTGAAATCTTTTGCAACCGGATTATCTGGAAAACTCAAATCTGGAGATATTGTATCTGTGATCGCACCGGACTACCAGAAACAGGGCGAAACGGTCATCCCTCCCGAACTCAAATATGTTGAAGTCATTGCGGTAACTGCGGGCAGTGGCTATGATGCCAACACAGGAGAAGAAGATCCGGAGGAAAAGGAACTGCCCAGCACGGTGACGCTCCTGGCTACACCTGAACAGAGCAGGATACTCGCCATGATGGAGAAGGACGGGAACCTGCACATATCGCTCGTGTACCGGGGGACAAAAGAAAATGCAGCAAAGTTTATCGCAGAGCAGGAACAGGCATTGCAGGAACTTTATCCGCCGGAAACGGAGGCGGTGGAATCAGAACCGGAAACTGGACAGCCCGAAGGAGAGACAGAAGGGAGTGCAGAATAAATGCTGAATTTTAAAGGCAAAAAACGTGTGGATAAATCGGACAGTAAGGAGGAACCGGAAACAGGGAAACGCAAGGCACAGGTCTTGGCTGTCTGGGGAAGCCCCGGCTGTGGGAAAACTACGATTTCAGTGAAGATTGCTAAATACCTGGCAGAAAAGAAGAAAAATGTTATCCTGGTAATTTCTGATATGACCGTACCCATGATTCCCTGTATATGCCCGATGGACGAGTTGGAAAACATATGGTCCCTGGGAAATGTACTTGCAGCGCCGCATATTACAAAAGGGCTGATAGAAGAAAACTGCATTGTCCATAAAAAAATAAAATATCTGGCAATGCTTGGGATGCTGAGAGGGGAGAATGAATACACCTACGCCCCCTATGAGGCGGAACAGGCTTTGGAATTTCTTGCTGGGCTGCGGGAATTGTCTTCCTATATCATCATTGACTGCGGCAGTTATATCGCCAACGATATCCTTTCAGCCGTTGCACTGATGGAGGCAGACGCAGTTTTACAGATGGTAAATTGTGATCTTAAATCCATCAGTTATCTGGCAAGCCAGTTACCGTTATTACAGGAACCCAAATGGAAGGTAGAAAGACATTTAAAAGCGATCAATAACATCAAGGGGCAGGAAGCCATTAACCACATGGAACAGGTGCTTGGAAAAGTCAGTTTTCAGATCCCGTCCGCATCCGAAGTTACAGAACAGGGGATGGCGGGGAACCTGTTGGCGGGTCTGGAAGGAAAAAAGAGCCGTGGTTTTAATAATGAAATAGAGAGGATTGTTAAGGAGGTATACGGATGTTAGGGGAAAGAAAAACGCGAGGAGTATTTAACGAAGGCAGAAATTCTGAATGGAGCGCACGGATGCAGGAACTTATGCCGGCACAGACGGCCCCGGCAGAGCCAGTTGTAAGAGAACCGGCAGAAGTGGTGAATAAGAGTGCAGATGATATCTTTTTTGCAGCCGTGGAAGGGAAAGATTTTGCAACGGTGCTGCAGGAGGTGCAGGAACATATTGCCAGCAGGTACAGTTCGCTTTTGACGGATGGAAACAGTGATGATGTAAAAAGGCAGATGAAGCGCTACATTACAAAATATGTCCAGGAAAACCGGGTCGCGGTCCAGGGTATGTCAAATCAGGAACTCGTTGACAATCTGTACACAGAGATGGCGGAGTTCTCCTTTTTGACTAAATATATTTTTGGAGAAGGTGTTGAAGAAATAGACATCAATAGCTGGAAGGATATCGAAATCCAGTACAGCGGCGGCAGGACGGAAAAGCTGGAAGAACACTTTGACAGCCCCGCGCATGCTATCAATGTGATCCGAAGGATGCTCCATGTGTCAGGAACTATCCTTGATGATGCAAGTCCCGTGGTAACAGGGACTCTGGCTAAAAATATCCGTATAGCAGTATTGAAAACTCCGATTGTGGATGAAGAGGTAGGTCTTGCCGCTTCAATCAGAATTGTAAATCCCCAGAGTATGAAAAAGGAGGATTTTGTTTCGGGTGGAACGGCTACAGGAGAAATGCTGGACTTTTTAAGCGAATGTATCCGATATGGAATATCAGTGTGTGTTGCAGGGGCAACAAGTTCCGGGAAGACAACGGTGGCCGGCTGGCTTCTTACCACAATTCCAGACAGGAAGAGAATATTTTCAATTGAAAATGGCAGCCGTGAACTGGACCTGGTAAGGGAATATGATGGACGAGTAGTTAATTCCGTTGTTCACACTCTGACAAGGGACAGTGAAAATGACAGGCAGAGAATTGACCAGATTGCCCTTCTGGATATTGCGCTTCGATTTAACCCGGATATTCTGGTGGTCGGGGAAATGAGAGGGGCGGAGGCAAATGCCGCCCAGGAAGCTGCAAGAACCGGTGTGGCGGTGGTTACTACCATCCACTCTAATTCATGCGAGGCTACATACCGCCGTATGGTGTCCCTGTGCAAGCGTGCTGTGGACATGTCAGACGAAACATTGATGGGGTACGTGACAGAAGCATATCCTATCATAGTTTTTTGTAAACAGTTGGAGAACCGTCAGAGAGTGATCATGGAAATCATGGAATGCGAAATTAAACCGGACGGCTCACGGAAATATCGTCCTTTATATCAGTATGAAATTTTGGAAAATCAGTTGGAGGGAGACTATTTTGTAGTAAATGGGAAGCACCGGGCTATGAATACCATTTCGGACGGACTTTATAAACGTCTGTTAGAAAATGGAATGCCTATGGAAACCCTTAACAGATTTCGTTCTAAAGGGGAGGGAGGGGAAGAGGCTTGACAAGTATACAGCTTTTCGCCTGCCTGGGCTTGATCGTAGGCGGTTTTCTCCTTTTTGGGATCCGTCCGATGGAATTTACGGATGGACTTTTTGGTTTCCTGTCAAAAGAACCATCAAATATCAGAAATGAAATACAGACAGTAACAAAAAGGAAAAAGGCCAGATTTTTGAAAAAAGCAATTATTGAGGCCCAGCAGACACTCAAAATGACGGGACGAGAAAAGCAGTTTTCGGTTATTTGTGTGGTGGCCTTGATATTGTTTACAGTAGGAGCCTCGGCTGCCATCATGATTGGAAACTTTTTTCTGGCTCCGGTGATGGCTGTTGGATTTATGTTTTTCCCTTTTTGGTACGTCATACTTTCCGCCAGCAGCTATAAAAAGAATGTAGCTGCGGAATTGGAGACAGCATTAAGCGTCATTACTACAGGCTATCTGCGGACGGAGGACATTCTGACAGCGATAGAGGAAAATATTCAGTATTTGAATCCGCCAGTCCAGAGGGTATTCCAGGACTTCATTGTACGGATCAACCTGGTGAATCCGGACATCCATGAGGCACTAAAAGAGTTGAGAGAGAAAATTGACAACGATGTGTTCCAGGAATGGTGCGATGCCCTGTGTGACTGCCAGTATGACAGGAGTTTGAAAACAACCTTGACACCAATCGTATCAAAATTAAGTGATATCCGTATCGTCAATGCTGAACTGGAATATTTGATTGTAGAGCCGAGAAAAGAATTTATCACGATGGCAATCTTTGTGATTGGCAATATCCCGCTTCTCTATTTCCTTAACAAAAGCTGGTATGACACTTTGATGCACACACCAATGGGACAGGTGATACTTGCCATTACTGCAGCGATCATTTTTGTCTCTACAGCGGTCGTTGTCAGGCTGACAAAACCACTAGAATACAGGAGGTAGGGATATGTCAGTGTTATTACTGTTATTATTTGGAGGATTCCTCTTCCTGGGAATGTTCTTCCTGGCTGCAGACTTGCTAAAAGTGCCATATATGAAGACAGAAAAGGCATTGCTGGACACAGGAAGAAACAATAAAAAAGGATCGGCGGCATTCGATGCGTTCCTATTGCAGGGAGCCATGAGACTGTCCCATGTAATACGAATGGATGAGTATCGGAAAAGCCGAATGAAAAACGTGCTGAAAGCAACAGGGATTAAGATGACACCGGAAGTATATCAGGCGTATGCACTTACAAAAGCCGGCTTACTGATGGCTGGTATCATTCCATGCTTGCTTCTCTTTCCTCTCTTGACACCGATTGTAGTGTTTCTGGCAGTCATGGTTTACTTTAAGGAAATCCAGCGCGCAGACGAGATGCTAAAGTCAAAAAGAAAATCAATCGAAGACGAACTGCCACGTTTTGTTGCCAATTTGGAACAGGAGCTGCAGAATAACCGTGATGTGCTTTCCATGGTGGAGAATTTCAGGAAAAATGCCGGTACAGAATTTGGGGAAGAGCTGGGGGTCCTTGCGGCAGATATGAGATCATCCAGTTATGAGGCGGCACTTACCCGGTTTGAGGCGCGGTTAAACTCACCAATGCTGTCTGATGTTGTCCGGGGATTGATTGGGGTTCTGCGCGGAGATAACAGCGTGGTATATTTTCAGATGCTTGCTCACGACTTTAAGCAGATTGAATTGCAGAAATTAAAAAGTGAGGCCCAGAAGATACCGCCTAAGATCAGGTTTTTTTCGTTTCTCATGCTGATGTGTTTTTTGCTGACTTACCTTGCGATCATTGTATTTGAAATCATCAAATCATTAGGAGGGATGTTCTAAGCAGCCATATACTCCACATGAAAGGAGGTCAAGGGACTTGAAAAAAATATTAAAAACGAACCGTGGAGAGGGATATATAGATATCTGTGTGCTGGTGTTGTGTGCCATGTTGGTGATCGCATTAGCTGTCAGTGTATTCCCGGTTTTTCTGGCTAAGAATCAGTTGGACACGTTTGCAACGGAATTGTGCCGGGAGGCTGAAATCAGTGGCAGAGTTGGAACCGAGACTGCCAGGCGGGAACAGGTACTTCGGGAACGGACGGGATTAGATCCTACAGTTGAGTGGTCACAAAGGGGGGATATCCAGTTAAATCATGAAGTCACTGTAAAACTGACATTACATCGGGACCTTGGGCTATTTGGAAATTTTGGTTCTTTTCCGATTACTTTAAAGGCTAGTGCTACTGGAAAGAGCGAGGTATATCATAAATGAAGCGCCTGATTTGCTGTTTAAAGGATAAGCGTGGTTCCTCTTTCCCATTTGTGGTTGCGGTTACATTGGTATTAATGCTGATCATGTGCGGATTTTTGGAATTTTACCGCCTGAAGATTATTGCCAATGGTGTAAGGGACGCCGCACAGGAAGCTGTCATGATAACGGTAAATGATAATTATGCCAATGTATATCACGGGGTAAGGGAAGGATACAGTGGAGGATACCAGCCCAATAATGGAGGTTTTAAGTATAGCGTAGATAAGGGGGATGTACTGTCTGAAATGGATAAAATCCTGGGAACAAGGGTGGAATCCGGGCGGCATGTAAAGTATACAGATGGGGTTCTGGAGTACAGCATATCGGATTTAAGTGTTACTGCACGTAATGCGCCGCTTGCACCGGGAACACCGGAGAATGAACAGAGGTTTGAGATTGATGCAGTCGTGACATTAAAAGTACCAGTCCAGTTTGCAGGAAAGCGTCTGCCTGAAATGAAGATCAGGTTAAAGGTTCAGGCAGGGTATATTGAAGTCTTTTAAAATTTGGTAGACAGAATTGGAAAAATGTAGTATGTTTGATGCGACAAAATGATTGAGACAGGAAGGAGAACCATATGAGTGATAAAGTGAAAAAAGGTATGATTATAGCGGGCTGTGTAGTGTGTTGTATTGTTCTTGTAGTCATGATTGCCAGTAATTTTAAAGGACCAGCGAAGACGAAAGATAAGCTGGCAGAGAGCCAGTCTACAGAAATAGAGGTGAAACCGGATATAAAAAAGTCAGAATTGGATAAGAAACCAAAAGAGACTGACAGTAAAAAAGAGGAATCAAAGAAAGAACCGGAAACCACAGAGGGACAGCCAGAATCAGAGGAAGGAAAAGAGGGGGATCAGGATAACGGGCAGCCCGTTCAGAATATCCAGCCCAGAGTGACAAAACCAGAGACACCGGATCAAGAAGTATTGAAAAATCCCAATCAGAAACCAGATGGGGAGAGTGTCGAGGGTGTGCCGGTGCCGGAAAACCATGATGAAGTACAACAGCCAGAGACAGACACAGTTCCCGGAGCTGCACCGGAGGGTGAGTCGCAGGAAGGAAAAATATATGCCCCAGGATTCGGCTGGATAGATGACATTGGGGAAGGGGAAGGAATTGAAGACAGTGAAATCTATGAAAATGGTAATAAAATCGGGATCATGGATTGACAAGATGGCAACCTTCGTCCTACCAGGCATAGAGTGAAATCAAAAATATCATTTACTTATCGTTTAGCACAGCTATTTATGGCTGTGCTTTTTCATTGGAAAGGAGAACATTTCGAAATTTGAAAAGCCGAATAAGATGGCTGACAGGGATTGCACTGTTCAGTCTGTGTTTTTTGATCATGTCGGTTCCTGCTTATGCGACAGGGCAAGGTAATGTGGACGGCGGAGGTGGCGGCATGGGACAAGGTTCTTCGGAAAATTATTGGTCCCCAGGTGATGAAGGAGTACGTGTGTCGGTAATCAGTACAAGCGACCATAAAGTAGTAGGCACGCCTGTTGATCTTACCAACAGAAGCCCATCTGATATCAGGCTTCATTTTGGAAAAGTGAGCAAAATGTCTTATACATCAGGCCGGGGGATTGGTATTTCCGGTTCCAGGTATCAATACATAAGACCAGCGCAGAGATTACCCAAAATCATAAGTTCTCAAAGTCTCGGACCGGCCAGCATTGCGGAGATAAAGCGGTACTTTACGGATGAACAGACAGTACGTGGGATTGCAGGCTATGTGGGAATAGATTTTAATGTACTAATCAACGGCGAGTACAGGATCATGATAGAGCCGATTGCCTACGTGACTTTGCAGGGAGTAAGAGTTGCTATGACAGCAACCGAAGCGGCATTATACGATGAGGTGGCAGGAGGGGTGGTATATTCCTGGATGCGTGGGGTTGTCTTTCAAAATTTGCCCCTTTCAATGTTCCTTGAAAAACCTGATTTAGGATACCCAGCGTGGAACGGCCCAATTACCGGACTACGTTCACACCAGGAGATTAAAACTTCGTTGGGGCTTGGAATTATACGTTTTAATGAAGAATTGCCAGATCTATCACCAGAGGTTGCTTCCTTTGATTATGAATACCATACCAATACAGAGGTTATCACAAGTATCCGTGTAGGTGGCAGTCAAAGTGATCCAGACCACCCAGTATCTGTGACCTTTAAATTAAAGGGGAGAAATTATAAGGTAAGCAACGTATATTACCCGGAAGGGGGGAGTCAGCTCGCATGGGTTCGATGGACAACACCGTCAACGGAGCAGACTATGGAAATTCCAGTCACGGTTAAAGGCGGCGGACATACAGATAAAGGTACGATACGGGTCAAAATCGTAAACCTGGACAAGAATCCGCCGCCGAATCCGATCGCGGACGACCGTAATGACAGTTATACGAGGCCGGAAGTTCCATCAAAAAACCAGCAGACGTCCGCTGACTGGAGTATCTGGCGTCCTTATTGGTATTCCTACTGGGTATGGCATAGTGGTAATGATGACGATGATGGCTTCTGGTGCGACCATGGCTGGTGGAAGTTCAATATCGATAGATATCACGCAAATATGAACGCGACAATGCGTGTCCAGCCAGACGGTAAATCCCCTACAGCTAGTGGAAAAACACTAAAGAGCGGTTACGGATTTAATGAATTTGTCAGCAGTAATGTAAGTACGAATCAGTCCAGTGCTGTCACTGGAGCCCAAAATGCAGTAACCTATTTTCCAGAGTTCCAATATAAAACATATTGGCGATTATTGGATCGGATGTCAGGGGGCTTACAGTCACAATTTGAGTTTAAGCAAAACCAATACAGCACTTTTAAGCGAAGGACACACTTTACACCTATATGGATGCCTGATGGCAGGTACACACCGTATACCTGGCTGATTGATGCATGGACGCCGTCAGGGATGTTATCTTTAAATTTAACGGATAACCTGACAATCAACGGAAATTTGTGGACAGACTGGCATATTTCGCCGCAGGCACCAGATTAATAGTTAGAACAAAATAAAGAAATGGTTACAAAAAGAGGGAGACGCGGAATCTTCCTCTTTTGCTACATAAGGAGGAGTGACATGGACAATAAAATCAAAACTTTGGATACCCTGAAAAATGAGATCTTCTTATTAAAGGAAAAACTGCGGATCGCGGAGGAGGCGTTATCTGCTGACCGGATCCCCTATGAGTTGGTGAAGAAGATCATGGAGGTTGGAGGATATAGTAACAAAATAAATGCTTTGCGCAAAGCGTATTTGATGGGTATAGATTGGGATAGTCTTATTGGTCTTGTGCATGATTCAGACGGATCGGAGGAGGTCCGGGCAATTGCCGGAGCACTGGAAAGGAAGCTGGATATCCAGAAGATACGGATTGTAGCAGATGGAAAACACAATTATAGACAAATGGAATTAGTGTTTTACGGGTTTTATATAGGTAGGAGTGTCCAGGAAATGGAACTGGCTACAGATAACCGATTTGATGAGGACCAAATTGAAGAAATCTTATCAAGTTTTCAGTATGGCCTCACCTATGATCAGGTAGCAGTATATGCGAAAGAGCACTTTGACTGTTATCAGATGAGAACGATAAAAGAAGCTTTCCTGTATAACCATCTGAGCAT
This sequence comes from Hungatella sp. L36, assembly GCF_014288035.1. Classification (NCBI taxonomy): domain Bacteria; kingdom Bacillati; phylum Bacillota; class Clostridia; order Lachnospirales; family Lachnospiraceae; genus Hungatella; species Hungatella sp. L36. The sequence continues at coordinate 194,998 of NZ_JACOPC010000002.1, forward strand.
TGATGAGGCGGCAGCAATCGCCGTACCCAGTAATAATACAAGAAGAATGCGCCAGGAAATCAAAGAGAGCATTAAGCGGCGCGGTGAAAAATGATAACCATAAATCTGTAAATGTGAGAAAGGGTAATGATAATTTATGGAAGATAAAGCAAATGATTATATTCAGCGTCTGGCGGAGGACGTGAACAGGCTGGTAGATGACCTTGGGACTTTTGGGTGCATGGACGATAAAGAACCTAAAAAGACACCGGAAGACAGGATCAGGGAAGTATATCAGTGGCTGACAAACTCCAAAGGCTGCGGAGAAGCTTCAGAGTATTTTAAGGAGCTGCTGGAGATATTGGATAAGTCAGACACCGAGTATGAAAGAATATCTGACATATGTGGGAGAATCCATAAGGTTCAGAAGATGGAACCCTGGAAGGAGACAATACCTATTAGAAAAAATACAGGCAGCTACAGGTAACAAGATTTAAGAGTCTGCTATTGTAACAAGACAGAATACGAGAACATCTATCCTTCAAGTAGAAAGGTTTTCTGGATTCCTTTATAAAAATCTAAATTGAAACACAAAAGGAGGGATAAGAAGTTGTGGCCATGTAAAACGATAGTCTCTTCGGAAGTTATTGGATTTAGAGGCGAAAAGCATTGAACGAATCAAATTAGCAAGTGAAATGTCAAAGAGGTACTATGATGCCCCCATAATCTGTACTTACAGTGGGGGGAAGGATTCTGATGTGCTTCTGGATTTGTTTATACGGTCCAACGTTGAGTTTGAGGTCCACAATTCTCATACAACAGTCGATGCTCCCGATACCGTGTATTACATTCGGGAGAAATTTCGAGGTTTAAAAGAAAAAGGGATCCCATGTTACATCCATATGCCATCGTTAAGTATGTGGCAGTTGATCGTTAAAAAGAAGATGCCGCCCACGAGGATGCAGCGCTACTGTTGTGAAATCCTAAAAGAGAATACAACACCGGACAGAATGGTTGCTACCGGGGTGCGGTGGGACGAAAGTGTGAAACGCTCCAAACGGGGGCAGTTAGAAGCAGCAGCGGCGAAGGTTGAAAACCGGATTACATTAATGAACGATAACGATGATAAGCGCCTGGTTATAGAACGGTGTGCAGTCCGTGGCCGTGTGGTATCGAATCCGATCATTGACTGGGAGCACCGTGATATCTGGGACTATATCCGCTCCAACCATATGTCTTATAATCCGCTATACAATATGGGGTATAAGAGGGTTGGCTGCGTAGGGTGTCCGATGGCCGGCAAAAACCGGTACAAGGAATTTGCAGACTTTCCGAAGTACAAAGCAGCTTATATCCGGGCATTTGAAAAAATGCTGGTGGCGATCCATGCGGCAGGAAAAGAGACAAAATGGAAGAACGGAGAAGATGTGTTTCGATGGTGGATGCAGGATCAGAATATTGAAGGGCAGTTGTGCCTGGCAGATTTTATGGACATGGGACCAGACAATAACATTTAGTCATCAGGAATCCGAGAGTTCCCTGCCGGCTGGAGCTGTGACAGAGAATGCACGGGCGGCGGTTCATGGGATATACTTTCCAAGCGGAGAAGCACAACAGCACCGCAATGCAAGAAACAGAAATGGGTAAAAGATTTACGGTAAAGAGGTGATGAATGTAAAAGTTGGGATTATTGATGCTGACTTACTGGAAAAAAACAGACATCGCATGCCAAACCTGGCATGTATGAAAATCAGCTCATATCATAAGCAGATGGGTGATCAGGTAGAATTATTGACTGATTATTCCAATGTACAAGAGTTTGGACGGGTGTATCTTTCAAAGGTTTTTACAGGAACAAGATGCCCGGAGGAAGTTCTTACTATGGAACATGTCAAATATGGGGGGACTGGTTTCTATTTAGACCAGGCCCCCGGATTACCTTATGAAGTAGAACATACCATGCCCGATTACAGTCTTTACGCAAATTGGCTTGCCAGCCAGGGTGAGGACGGGAAAAGAAGTAAGAAATTCAAATATTACCGGGAGTATTCTGTGGGTTTTTTGACAAGGGGCTGCTTTCGGCAATGCCCTTTTTGTGTAAACCGTAATAAGACGGCATCGGTGCCTGCAAGCCCTGTGACAGAGTTTTATGACCCTAAGAGAAAGAAAATATGCCTGCTGGATGATAATTTCCTGGCATGCAGGGAGTGGCACACTTTGTTGGAGCAGCTACGGGAAACAGGCCGTCCGATACAGTTCCGGCAAGGCTTGGATATCCGGCTTATCACTTCGCAAAAAGCTGAGGAACTGGCAGCTTGCAGGCTGGATGGAGATTTGATTTTTGCTTTTAACAACATCAAGGATAAAAGAGTGATTGTTGAGAAGATGAAAGTGATAAATAATGTATTTCAGGGATCAAAGAGAGTGAGATTCTATGTCTTGACAGGATTTGATTCAAAAGGGAGATATGACCAATCATTTTGGCGGCAGGACCTTCTACAAACATTTGAACGCATAAGGATATTGATGGGGATGCGTGCCTACCCGTATATTATGAGGTATGAAAAATACAGGGAGTCTCCTTACCGGGGAATGTATGTGAACCTGTCCAGGTGGTGCAACCAGCCCCATATGTTTAAGCGGATGAGCTTGCGGGATTTTTGCTTTCTGGCTAAAGATGGAAGTGCCTGTAGAAACTATCTGCAAGAATTTGAAAGAAACTTTCCAGAGGGCAGGAGTTACTTGGATATGAAGTTTATAGATTAAGATTCTGATCCAGGAGGTGGCGATATAAAATTTTCGGATGAAGAGTTGGATATTGCGAGGAGCGTGGACCTGGTATCCATTGCTGAACGTCAGGGGTTCACTACAAAAAGAGTTGGCAGTTACTATACGCTAAAGGAACATGATTCCGTTAGGATAAAAAACCGGAGGACTTGGCTGCGTTATTCTATCCCCCAGAGTATGGAAGGCCATAATGGTGATACTATCGAATTTTTGAAACAGTTTTGCGGGATGGACTTCCGCGGATCTGTCATTTATCTACTAAATGAAGCCGGTTATAGATATGAGGATAAAGAGTTTGAAAGTGATACATATAGAAAAAGACACGAATGCAGAAAAGCAGAACAGGAGACGGAACCAGAGGAAAAGGGGGAATTTGTGCTCCCAGAGGCGAATGATAATTACCGGCGTTTATATGCTTATCTGTTGAAAACACGTTGCTTGAGCAAAGCGGTGGTGGACTGGTTTGTAAAAAAGAAACTGATCTATGAAACGCGTAGATACCATAACGTGGTTTTTATTGGTCGAGATTCATTCGGAACAGCCCGTTTTGCCAGCATGAGAGGAACGGTTGACAATTATGGAAAGCCATTTAAAGGGGATGTGGACAATAACGACAAAACCTATGGATTTAATGTTCGAAATAGGAGAAACAAAGAAGTCAAGGTATTTGAGGCGGCTATTGATTTAATGTCCTACATGGATTATAAACGAGACGGGCAGTCAAATAAACTGGCATTGGGGACAACCTGGGATGGAGCATTAGACCGGTTTTTGTTAGAAAATCCCCAGATCAAGCTGGTTAGCCTGTATTTTGACAACGATAAAGCCGGTAGAAAAGCAGCGGCAGCATGCCGTAAAAAATATAGGGAAATGGGTTATCGGGTCAAAGTCCGATTTCCACCACACGGAAAAGATTGGAATGAATTTCTCGTTACAGAGAGAAAAAAAGCAACTGTTCAATATTTGGATAGAAGCAGGAATGTGGTGCGGAAACAGGCAATTGGAAAAATCCAGTAGAAAAGAAGAAATATGGATTGGTTTAATTATAAAGAAGAACTTATCTATCAGTTGATCGACTTGATGGAACGGAGCAGGACATTGGGGCATTAAATCTGGTGCTGGACGGTTTACCGGGAGGTGCCGCTGGTATGCTTTATAATAACACGTTGGATGAATTTGCGGAAGGGGTAAATACAGATCTGTATCTTCTGCCAACAACAAACGGTCAGACGCGCATTTATGCCGCAGATCAATATACACTTGTAGATATTAAAATGGGTCTTGAAAGGCAGAAACATTTCAAGGATTTTGAAAACCATGCTTTGTCAGGGGCCGTCCTGCATTATAAGCAAAAGTGTAAGTCCTTAGTGGTGGTCCCACAGCCGCGAAAATGCAGTGTGGTAAGAAGGGGTTAAAATTTGGCAGGAATGATAACTGCATATGGCAGAGAGGAGAGCAAAGATGCGAGATTATGATGAAGATCAGGCATACGATGAAGTCCGGGAGGATTTTATAGAAGAATTTAAAGATCAGTTAAAACAGAGAGGAAAGGGGGAGGAAATGGAATTTATAGCAGAAGGAACCCCCTTTGAATCTTTTATGATAAAAGGTGATGGAGCTTCGATATGCCCCAGCATGTCAATGGAACTGGTATATATAAATTGTTATACAATTGCTGCTTATGAGATTGATGAAGCCGCCCGGTATATATTGGGGATGCATGATAATGCAGAGCGAATTGCCTGCGAACAGTTGGAGCAGATTGATAATGTCCTGATTTTCCCCATGAACCTGTCTAAGTATTGGGAAAAACTAGAAAAGAATCACATCACGTACATGCCCTATCGGGATATGGCAATCACATTTCAGTTCATTTATGAAACGGAAAATAGATCCTATTGCAAAGATGTTAAAGAAGACCACTTGATACAGTGGGGTATAAATGTTGAAGAACTATTTGAAAAGGTCAGATATAAGGAGGTAGAGGAAATTGGTACACAAATTATAAATGTGTATGATAATGTAAAAAAATCATTGGAAAATAACCAGTCCATCATATTTAGTTCAGTAGAGGATGTACGGGAGGAGGCAAGGCAGGTATATCAGGTCTACGGGGTGAATGGCTTTGGCGCTGTTTTCTATCCTAAAGTAATGGAGGAAGTAATTAAAAAGCTGGGAGGCGATATGGTGATCGTTCCTGACGATGGCTTCACTGCTTATATACAGACATTTGATGTGAAGGATTTATCAGATGTGCAGGAGGAACTGCAATTTCAGAATGAGACAAAGGAAGCGATTGGAGATGGGCGTCATGTTATCTCTGGACATGTTTTTAAGTATGATGCGGTGAAAAAAAGTCTGGTTCCTGCTATCGACTCTAAAATAGAAAAATATAGAACAAGGTAGGGGGCTGTTGATGGAACCGACAGATTGGAAAGTATTCGATCAGATTATAAACGCGCCATATTCGGGACGGAAAGCAGCCCTATTTCCGGCAGGGCTTGTACAGGAAACATGGGTACAGACAAAAATGCGGAAAAGCATTGAGCACACAGCGACACGGTTATCACTGTCTAAACATGTTTATATGTATGACAATGGAAAATTAAACAGGTTTAAGGATATAGGAGATATGCTGTCTTTAGTCCAGGGAACCAGTGAGTATAAAAAAAAGCGGCCAGTAAGAAACAGGGAAGGTGAGATCACTACCATAAGGAGGCAGACAGATGGATTATGAAGAATTTATCAAGTATTTTACTCATGAAATCAGCTATAATCTGAAAATGCTGGGAGTTACATGGCGGGCAAGTCCTGTAATTGGGGAGGGAAAAGAGGGCGCTATGGCGGTTATCCGTGGCGGTGGTTATGCCGACCTGCCACCTATTTCTATATATGAGTATTATCAAAGGTTTTTACAAGGGACACTGTGGGGTGTTGCCGCGCGTGAGGCAACGCAGGAATATTTTGACGATAAAATAACCAGAAGTGCATTGGAGGATATGGGAGTTTTCGCCCCAGATATGGTGATCCCCACATTTGCGAATGTAAAAGAAAATGCGGAACGGTTAGAACAGATTCCGCATATAAGGTTTGAGGACCTTGCAGTCGTCCTGCAGGTTGCATATCAATCGCTTGGGGGAATCAACCTAAATATGACTGTTACGGATGACATATTGGAGGAGTGGGAGCTGAGTTTTGATGAACTATATCAGAGATCATTGGATAATCCCAGAAATATTGAGTCCGTCCAGATGGTGGAATTATATAAAATGTTAGATGAAATGGCATCTTATGAGGGGGCAGCAAAGAATTTGCCACTCTTTTACGTAATAACAAACACGGGGCAGTATTTGGGGGCAGCTTCCATATTGTATAAAGAAAAAATGCGTGAACTAGCGGACAGTCTCGGTGAGGATATCTTGCTGGTCCCTATGAGTATTGACCAATTCATCGCCATGCCTCTTCTGGATAGCAGCGGTGTCCGGTACATAGCGAATGTATTGCGTGAAAGCAATGGGACGATGCCACTGTCCGAAAACTTATATCATTATAACTGCAGGACAGAACAGTTTCGCATGATCTCCGATGTACCGAAAGAAACAAAAAAACGAGGCAGATATGGGGCTATCATTTGGCAAGTAGATATGCAGCAATATTAAAACAGAGGTTGGACTTTTATGTATCCTTCACTCATGAAGTAAATAGCATTTTGAAAAAGCTGGGGTTAAAGTGGGAGGCAGTTTTACCGTCCCATATATCAGATGGCTGTATGCTTATCATGAGAGGATGTCCACAAATATCAGAAACCGGGATGCTTCTTTCTGTGGCGTTCAACCGCTATACAGAATTGGGGGAACCCATGTGGAAGGTGGCAAGTGATTCCATTGGGCGTTTTCTTCGTGATAGAGTTACCGAAACAGCATTTCGGGATATGGGGATAATATCACCTGATATGGTGGTCCCGACATTAGTGAATGCAAAACGGAATCAAGCGCTGTTAGAGGAGACGCCACATGAATTATATGGGGCTGGCGAAATTGCGATTGTATTGAGGGTTATTTATCATTCATCGGATAGTCTGCTTGAGGATATGCGTCTTAATCTGAAAGTGACGGCTGACCTGTTGAGTGAGTTTGGCATGGATTTTAATGCTCTGTATCAAAGGTCATTAGAAAACCCAGAAAACCAAAGAGCCATTCAAATGGATCCATTTGAAACAGAACCAGATAGAAGAAATATTTTTATCATGACAACGGAGAGCTTTTATTGGGGTGAGTCTGCTATGCTGTATAAGGACAAAGTACACGAATTGGCGGATAAGTTAGGAGGAGATCTGATACTGTTTCCTAATAGTATTAATCAATGTTTGGCGTTACCAAAAGAAAATAGGGAAGGGAAAAAATGGATTCAGGAAACCCTCTATGATAGTAAGAAAAACGGTTATCAGCAGAGAGATAAGGATTTATCCGATTTTATTTATACTTATAGCCAGAAAATGGATGAAATCCAAAAGACGAGTCAAAGGGTGAGGCAGAAACCAAAACCTCAAATGAATAAAAGACAGGGCAGGTAACTTTTCAGAGTGATTCGGAAAAGTACCTGCTTTTTTTATTAATTATAAAGGAGAGTAAGAATATGAATCTTAAATTATATAAACAATTTTGTGGTGCTTATCAGCAATGCGTTCAGGCGGCTTTGGAAGATTCCCATATCCAGGGGGACGTGAAGATTGTGGCAAAAGGGCTTCCAACCGAGGGGATCACAATGTTATTTGAAAAGAAGGAGAGATATTGTCCTGTCATTTCCATGAGGGAAGCATTTCTGAGAATGGAGATGCTAAACATGTGGGAAGAGGAATTGGTGGACCGGGCAATTGAGGTTTTTTCCGATTCACAGACGGCGGATTTGAAGATAGCAGTAAGTCAGTTGGAACAGCCGGAAAATGTGGCGATATACGCTGCCAACCACAGACTTGACCTCGATGCACTGAAAAATAATGATATGCCTTACCTTGTTATGGGGAATGTGGTGTTTTACTATATGTTTTACGCACCGCTGGGAGATGGCCGTTATTATCAGGCCGAGGTGACAAACAGACATTTGAAAAATTGGAATATGAGAAAAGGAGAACTTCACAGTTTTGTGCGGGAACACTCCCTCGTTTCCATGGAGAGCAGAATCTATCCTTTACACAATATGATTGAAAACATGCTGGATGGAATCCCTTGTGTCCTGAATGACGGGGAGGCGGAGGATACCCTTGGATATACTGTTACCGGACCGGGAGGAGCTGCAACCATATTATATTGGGATGTCCTCCGTGAGCTGCAGCAACTGATGCACGACAGCTTTTATATCCTTCCATATACCGAAAGAGAAGCCTACATCCTGCCTGATACGATGGCAGCGCTGACACCGGGATTTTCCATTGAAGAAATCCACAGGAACGGGAATCATCAGGTACGCCGCAGTCTGTCCGGTTATGCTGTTTCAAGTCATGGTTTTCATTATTCCCCATCAGATAATAAACTGCTGACGATCCGGGAATGGGAAAAGGTGATGCGTGAATGACATATGAGGATTATAAACAGAATTTATATTTAGAACTTGGCCGGCAGTTAGATGAAACCAACAAAAAGTTAGTTGTAATAGGCGAAGGGACAGCCAATGAGGAGATAGCTGTTGAAATTTCGAGGGAAACCGAATCCATGTGCAGCCAGTCACTATCGCTATGGCACCTGTATAACCAGTATTGTAGATATACAATGCCGAATCAGGTAGATAGAATCTGCGACTATTTTGACCGGGTACGACTGATCAAAAAGATCGAACAGTTGGACAACGTTACTATTTGGGCAGCTAATCTGGAGAAGTCAGCAAAAAAACTGGAAGAGAATGAGACACCTTATGTCACAGTGGGGGATATCGCTGTGTATTTTAAGTTTTTCGACGAAGTATACGAGGTCAGCAAGGAAGACGGTGAGGTTTGGCCTAACGATTATATAAGGCCAGTCTGCAACAAACATTTAGAACAGTGGGGATTTACAGCACAGGAATTATTTGACAAAGCCAAATATTTTGATGTGGGCGAGCGTTTACAGACAGTATTGGATGCAAGTAAGGACGCCTTCAAAAGAGTATTGGGAAGCTATGAGCAGCTTCTGCCAGACACATATGGGATTTATAGTATAACAGGAGAAAATGGGATCGGGATGATGTTTTATCCGGTTGTTTTGTCTCAAGTTGCACAGCGGCTTGGCGGGGATTTGTTTGTAATACCAATTTTAAACGACCGTATTTTAGTGTGTTCTAAAAATGAGTATAATCTGGAGAAATTGCAGGAGGTAGTAAAGATGAAGAGTAAGGAAGATAAACTATACGGACTGATCCCCCTGCATGTATCGGATATGGTATTCCAGTTTGATGCACATAGACTTACGTTACAGCCGGCAACGGATCAGAGAGAGAAAAAAATGAAACATACAGCGAGATAGATTTTAAAAATGTGGACAATTGAAAGGGGGTGATAAAGCCCAATCCAATAAAGAGTTCAAGACATGAGAATTTAATATGCTATCAGGAACAGGAATCTGGTATCATGTATGGAATAAAAATCCCGCTATCAGTTATCCGTAACTGATAGCAGGAACTTCAAAACATTGATATCTAAAAGGTTTTGGTGATATCAGATTTCATATTGCCTGCTGTCAGATAATCGAAGCTGATAGCAGGTTAATATGCGAGTTGTGGGGAAACTGCTGTCAGTTTCCCTTTTCTGCTATCAGATATCAGCTCATTTTGAGCGAAGATGACAGCAGAAATGTGTGAGTGATATCAGCATTTTGAGGCTGATACGGGGGTATTAGGGGGACTCCCCTAACAAGAATGGATTTTGTACGGCAAAATCCGTATCTTGCAGAGGACTGGCGGAGCCAGTCCGGACCGGCCTCACAGGAAAGGGGATATATTTGTGCAATATGAGCAGGAGGATTTTGAACAGCTAAAGAAAAAGGTAACAGAGTTATTTGAAAAAGTTCCTGTTGAAAAAGCTTTCTTGGATTTTACCTATGTGCCTGGAGGCGATGTGTTGGATTCATTGAAACTTGCGGATACAAGGACAGAACTTCTTATTTTTCTGCTGGATAAAAGTAAAGAAGCAGCAGACAGGGAGACAATAGATTTAATTTACGATGCATTAAACGGTTTGGCTGAATTTGATAACCTGAAACATGGTATGGTACTTGATCATTGAAGTCTTTAGCTTGGGATCTATGCGGGGCTGTGAAGTCCATAAGCGAAATGGAATGGCGGCGTATCCGACATGCAGGGGAGTCTGAGGCGGATGTAGTCCGTAGAATATACCAGCAGATCAAAGAAACAGAAAAACGCTGTGAATTGGTTGAATATTGGAAAGAACACCTTGGAGATATAAGCTACTACATAGATAGAAGACCGATGAAGGAAGTAATAGAAGCGCTGGAACAATGGCCTGTGATATCCGTGAAGAGATTGAATATGGCAATAGAAAAACGCAGGGAAGACAGTGTCTGTGATGTGTATGAACTCTATTATATTCTTATGAAACAGGACCATGAAGGGAATCCGGCTTATCTGGCATGTATTAAGTGTGACGAAGGCGAAATGGAATTCATTGATCCTTTTAGTTATAAAACGGAAACCTTTTCCGAAGAAGAATGTATGACAAATCAAAAGTTGTTCCAGCTCTTGGAAGAGGGTTATCAGATCGTGGAGATAACAAAGGAGGCGAGCCTGGTTATATGGGATAATTTAAAGGAAACAGATACAAATGAATTAAAATACATGCAGGGATTCGGAAGATATGCTGCTTTTTGCTTGGAAAATGACTTATTTCCAGTTAGGGAAAGTGGAGGTTTACAGAATACTTTACAAAACCGTGATGAGGATTCTATGAAAATAGTAAGATCCCAACATAAGATTAAAAGTCGTTGAGCGGGAATAGCAGACTGAAAACCGCCGAGGAAGGGAATCAGAAGCGTTATTCTTGCGGGCAATTTGTGAAAAGAAGGATATTCCGGAAGCAGATTAAGAAAAAACTGGCTGAACTTCTGACTATCAAGAAGTGGAAGATGAAAGTGCAGAGCAGGAAATTCTGGACCAGTTGAAAACCTAAAGAAAGATGAAGGACTGCTGGATGTCATGTTTGAACAGACTTTATTCTATAACCAACTAAAGAAGGAATCACTGGAGAAAAAAATCCTGTTGATGATACGATTAATTACGGAAAGAAGGGGATGATTTGGGACGGATTGACACACCGGACGAACTGAGAGAATATCTTGATGAATTTGATATATTGCTGCCATTGACCGCCGAAGAAGCTGAAAAGGTGCTGGAATATATAAAAAACAGCGGGTATACACTGGAAACGGACGGTTATGGGCAACTCTACAGGACAGACTTGGAAAACGGTGAGTGTCTGGAGACAGATATTGACCATATGATAGATGATGCCTGCGAATCAAATTATGAAATGATATCTGATATCAGGGATTATTTTGTGTTTTGCGGCGGGAAGGAACGGGATAACCTGTTTCAGGTCCTGCAGGGGTTGTTATCTGATGAGAAGATATTAAATACTGCTTTCAGCAGGACATATTTTCAAAAGGAGCTGCAGGTGAGGTTACATGGCGTACTGCCTGCTGTGGAGATAACAGCGGGCCGTCGGGTGATAAGATAGATAGTAAGAGTGTATCTGGTAGGAAGGAACATTGCTGATTGCTGTGTTTCCTTCCTTTTTCTTTGCTGGAAGGAGAGTGAACAGGCTGGGAAAAGCAAAAATTAAGAATTGCCGTAAGGAAATACGGCTATCCCCGGAGGAATTGGAGGAGTTAAGGAGGAAAGCAGAAGAACAGGGGTTAAAAGAATCCCAATACATGAGAATGCTGATAACCAACCGCCCCAGGGATTACCCGGATTTGCTGGAGGCAATGCAGAGCCTTACTAATGAAGTGAACCATATTGGCATAAATATCAATCAGATCACCAAAAACAATAACAGCGGCCTGTACCATGAATCAGATAAAAAACGGCTGTATGTCTATATGAAGCAGATCAAGGAAGCCGTGAAACAGGTAGTCAGTTTGTTGGAATCAGCAGGTACTTAACTATGGCTGTCAGCAAAATACTGCACATGGGATGTGCAAAGTCAGGATTTAAGGCAAAATATCTTGCAAACGCGATCTCTTATATTACAAAAGATTTTAAGTCTGAAAACGGGCTGTATGTTTCAGGGTATAATTGTTTGCCTGAGACGGCGCTAAATCAGATGCTGAATACAAAACGCCGGTATAACAAGATGGGAGGCCGTCAGGGATACCATATTATCATATCGTTTGAAGAGGCGGCAGATACCGTTGATAAAGATATTGCCATGGAGATCATAGGTAAATTTGTGAAGGAATACCTGGGTAAAGAGTTTGAGGCTGTTTATGCCCTGCATGATGATACGGACCATATCCACGGGCATATTGTGTTTAACAGTGTTCGTTGTGTCGAGCAGGGATTGAAGTACGATTACAGAAATGGCGACTGGGATAACATCATACAGCCTCTCGTCAATAAAATCTGTGAAGAGTACCATATGGCTACTCTCGATATGGACAAGGTTCGAGAGAACAGGAAGCATAAAAGAGATAAGACTTGGGACCAGAGTAAGGACGGAATTTTTGTCTGGAATGATATGATCCGTCGTGACATCGACCAGGTTGTAGCACAGGCGGAAAACTGGGACGAATTTTTGAGCGGAATGGAGGAGCGTGGCTATGAGATAAAGCATGGAGCACATACGCTGATAAAACCTCCAGGAATGGATAAAGGGCGAAGGCTGGATACTCTAAAAGGTGATTATACAGAGGAAAAGATACGGGAACGGCTGTGTAATCCTATGCGGGAGGAAGATTTACCAAAGCCTGTATTGAAACTGCCGCCCAAAATCAAGAAGATATCCGGTTATATTCCCAGAAGGAAGTCTGAGCTGACTGGATATCAAAAAATATACTTTGCAAGGCTATACCGGCTGGGAGTCATCAAAAAACAACCATACTCTAATGCCTGGAAGTATAAGGAGGATATCCGGAGACTTCATGAGCTGCAGGAAGAATATAATTTCCTGTCTGCATATCAGATATATACAGACCATGACCTGGATAATGTCCTGAAAGTATTAGCAGGTCAGGCAAAAGCGCTGAGACAGGAGAAAAGGCAGCTAAAAGACTTGGAAGATGCCAATCCAGAGGCATTTGCCCTGTGGGAACAAATACAGGAACTGAGTATAGAAGTTTCTCTGTATGAAGAGGGGTATCAGGAGTTCAAAGGAGAATATCAGAGGTCAGAACAGTTGAAAAAGCAAATGTCTGATTTAGGCATTTCTTTTTCGGAGACGGTTCAGTTGTTCCAGGATTCCCAGGGGAAAATCCGCCGCATAGACGAAGTTTTGGCGGGGGTGAAAAGGCAGCAGAGAATAGGAAAGAAAATCCTGCAGGAACAGAAGGAGCGATTGCAAAGTAAAAAACAGCATATAGATAAAGGAAGGGGAGAACCGCATTATGATTTATGAAAATAAAAAAATAGAAGCACTGGCATCGGAAGTGACAGGATATCTACAGAAATACAGCCTGGGAGAAGCCTATATCGAGAGTTTTCGAGAGCGTGTACCTGCAGGTATGAGGATTCCGGGGATCAAGGAAGTTTTGGGCAATCACCAGTTAAGGAATAATCTTACCTGTTTTCTGCTATACCGCTCTTCTCTTTTACCAGAATCAGCCAGAAAACAGGGTATCAGCCTGACAGACAAAATAGACGCGGTCGGTACGGTAAGAGAAGCGGATAAGCATGGAGAAAAACAGGAATTGGCATGGGAAATAAACGAAGTAATGAAAAATGTAGCTTTTCCCTTTTATATTGAAGCCGGATATGCAAAAGCCTGGGATGACCAGTCTGACCCTGTGAGACGTATCTACAGGGATATTGGAATTAAAGAGAAACGTCAGAGTATGATCGACTGTCTGGAATCTGCGCTGGATAAAGGATATGGGGCCGGAAAAAGGATTTCAGATATGATTGCGTCCCTGGAAAAGATTGCTGATAAAGTTCCGGATCGTTTAAGTAAGGGACGGTAGAATATATAATTTGAGAGGAAAATATGAAATATCAGTTTTTAGATAATGCAGGGAATGTGACAGAAGCAGAGCAGGAAAGTTATGCTGATGCACAAAGTTATGCTGAAAGTCATAACCTTATGTGCCTTTCCATGCCATATGATTTATTTGTTTCATCTTTTCGGAAAAAAATCAAGCTGTTAGAAAGTCATGCACAATACAGTTGGCTGTCAGAATACGCAGAAAAAATAATCCGTATGAATCAGGGCTTTGGTTATCAGGCGATTGCTGCAAATGATTTTATGGAAAAAATAATCATAATGCCGTTAGCAGACTTGCAGGGCTGGCTTGAGGAAAATGCGATTTCAGAAGGAAAAAAGGGAACCGTAAAACCGTATCAGCAAAAAATGATAAATGGTCTTACTGGATCAGAGAAGGGGATTACCATTGAAATTCCTGTTGGAATGGGGAAGGCTAAGAGCAATTTGCAAAACAATGCAACTAAAAAAGCGAGGAAAGGCAGGTAAACAACAATTTTAGAAATAAGACCATTAAATGAACAAGAGAGGAAGTATGCTTATCCACAAAGTACGCAGATTGATGGGCTGACAGGTAATATTGGGTTTGCGCAGGGATTTTTTTTCCGGAATGTGAAAACATTTTTAATTGTCTGGCCTGATCACCGGGAACATATGAGAACACCGGAGTTTAAAGAAGAGTTTGACCAGGTTATCGAGGCTCTGCGTTCTGATCGTTATGAAGGGATATTGGAGGACAGATTTGGGGCAGTGAAATATGGAGGCAATCATCCAGGCAGTGCCTTCGAAGGGAAATATAACACAGAATATGGGATTCGTGTGGACACAGATGAACATATCTATTTATTACGTTGCGATGCGTTCCGTATGAATTTCTACTGCTCCTGTTATGAGGGAAAGCGGCTTGACGAGCACATTAGGAGGGCAGAACGAGGGATACGGTTTGTTGACTATGATGGTGAGGATTTATTCCGTATTCCGGATGGGGAAAAAATTGTAGTGACTACAAAATTGAATGAGGCTATTGAACACAAATGCCGTTACATTGATGACGAACATGTTGAGGTAGGGAGTAATCTTTACCATATAAATGAGTTCGAAGAAAAAATGCACAGGAATGGAGCCGTGTATAGACCACTGCGAGAGAAAGCCGTAGAACGGCAGGAAGTGCAGGCTGGTGGAAAGAAGAATAGGGTGGATTCTCAAAAAGTGAGATGAGAAATTTGAAGCAGAGACAGCCGATTGGACTGTCTTTTTTAATGCAGGAGGATATGAGACATGACGGTAGAAGAGCAGAAGTATGTTGAGGAATGCCGTAAAAAGCTGGGACCGGAGCAGGTTCAGGTCATACAGATGGCATTTAAATATGGGTTAGGCATTAAAGATGTGCGGCGGCTTGCAATCCCGAAGCTGAACGCGGAGCAGATGCGCCAGACAGTTTATGCAGTTCTCGAAAATGTTGACAGTGAATTGATCGAATTGTGCTGTCAGGGGACATTTGACCAGTATCAGATTCCAGAAATTGTTTCTGGATCTGTTTCCGGGCTTACGAAAGAGGAAATATTGTCCTATGCGACACCGGACCTCCCGGCCAGCCGTATGAAAAAAATGAGAAGCCAATTGATCGAAGCGAAAAAAAACGCAAGTGATACAGCGGAGGGGACCGCTTTTCGGGAGTACACAGAAAATCTCATCAAAATGATGGAGACGTCCCTACAGCAGTTTAAGGAGAACAACGAAAAATTTGAAGTGCTTTCGTCTCTGGTCAAAGAGCATGTCCTGGATGAAAAAAACCAGGAAATCAAGGATTTATATGACAACCTGAAAGAAAAGGACAACCTGATTAAGAAACTGCAGGAGGAAGCAGCCGGGCGGGAGGCACAGATAAAAGATCTGGAAGCGAAGCTGTCAGATGTTAAAGTGCAGACAGTACAGGGGGCTGAAAAATCTATTGAAATTGAGAGGGCAGGAAAAAAGCCTGTACCTACGTCATATTGGAGACCGGAGCCGCCACAGACAGCGAAAAAAACACTTTTGGATAAGTTGTTTCCACAGAAGACGCCGGATATTTTGGACAAGATTGCAGCGGAAGGGCTGTCTTCGGAGCAGCTTGAAGAAATCCGGTCTGCATTTGATTCCGGCCTGTCAGATATGGAAGTGATGCGGATCATCAAGAAGGATCTGACTGCCGATAAAATGCGGAAAATGCGTGAGATTATGATGCTGGTGCGTGAGAGGAGGCTTGCTGATGAGTGAGGCATTCAATATCAAGATGGTCCGGGAATGCTATTATATGATGCAGTTGATGGAACAGCAGGACTTTACATTTACCCAGGATGATAAAAGGCTTCTTTTAGGGTATGCATTTCATCAGCGGGATTTGGATTGTGTGCATGATGCAGTTATCCATATCGCCGCAGTCCGAGAAAAGTCACAGGAGGATCTGGATTCCGGTATCATTGAGCAGTACAGTATACGCGGCAAAAGTGAACTGCAGGGAAAGATCGTGGAATACATCATCCAGTTGGAGGTTGCAAATATTAACCAGGAAAGAGCAAACAAACTTCTGATGGAGATCCTGCGTGATAAAAATGTGGACTACGAATTGGACCGTATGATAACGGAACTGCAGAAGCAGGACGAGGAGAAGAAAAGGGAAAATGAAGTGTCCAGGAGGTGAATGAAATGGGAGAAATACAGGAAGCAACCCAAATCCTGCGGGTATCCTTCGAGGGTATAGAAATTTTTATGAAGATTATCGGCGGAGGGATACATACTGCAAAAGATATCGGGAAAATCTTTGGTAAGCTGGTGGAGATGGAACGGTTATACGGAAGAACAAGTGTAAAAGACCTTCTGAAAACTGGGGGAGACCTACAGGTTTTTCGATTTGACACGGTTGATATCCAAAAAGTTAAGAAACTGGCGGATAAGTATAAAATCCGTTATGCCCTTCTGCCAGATATAAATAAAGCGGACGGCAAGAGTGAGATATTATTTCATTCTGATGCTACGCCACGGGTGAACCAGATCATAGGGGAAGTGTCCGGCGGCAGGATTGAATCCATACAGGACTATATTGATAATGGGGAAGAAAATGAGCTGAAGGAAACATATGGGATAGAAAAGGGGGGAAAAGAGAACCCAAACGGGGAGATCGCCCATAAAGAACCGTCCATTTCTCCGTTTGGATTCCGAGCAGTTGGTACTTTTCTGGCAGAGACACCGGGGGCAAGTGTTGGGGAGATCAGCAATGCGATTGATATGCCTTGGGCGGAGGTGGAGCCAATACTACAGCATATGGAGGACCTGGGAATCCTGGAAATCAATGAGGAAGGCAGTACAGCCTTTAAAATGGATACAGGAGAGTTCGATGAATATGTCAGACTTGATAAATGGCAGAAGACCGAGGCGATGGAACCTATCATACAGGGGATGGGGCAGCCCCAGAAAACAGAGCAGATGTCTGAAATGAATGACCG
The DNA here is from genome assembly GCF_014288035.1 of Hungatella sp. L36. Classification (NCBI taxonomy): domain Bacteria; kingdom Bacillati; phylum Bacillota; class Clostridia; order Lachnospirales; family Lachnospiraceae; genus Hungatella; species Hungatella sp. L36. The sequence continues at coordinate 212,422 of NZ_JACOPC010000002.1, forward strand.
GCAAAAGAAGGTACTGCAGCATGCGAAAGAGGCTTCGAAAGGTGATCCCAATATCCATCAGATATTTATTGCCCGAAGTCTGGCTGTAGAAGAAACTGACAACAGGATCCTCACACGGATTCCGGGTAAACGGAATGAATATCTGTGGATTGAGAAAAATGCAATCTCCCATATCAGTGAAGAGAAGAGGACGATATTTGCCAGCCTTCAAAAAGATAAGGACTACAGCATTGTGAATAATGAAGGCCGGGTTATTGGAAAACGGACGGGAGAACAGCTATACAGCCAGAGTTATGATCCGGTCCTGAAGGAAACCAGGGACATGCTGTACAGGAAAAAAGAAGAAACGCGGAAACGGCAGATGGCCTCCCAGATGAAAAAGCGGGGAGGGAGATAGTGGAAAGTAAGAAAAAAACTCCTGTCTGGCTGCTTGTGCTTGGCGGGATATTGGCCGCATATGGCGGTTATCTGCTCAATGGAATCTGGGAAAAGGGTATTGATATCAATACTTTTATGGAGCGCCTTAATCTGGTGATGGCACATCCCATTGGGAATTACTTTAATGGCACAACCTTAAAAGGGATATTATTGGCAGAGTTTGTATATGTTATCGCTATTGCCATGTATCTGACCAGCAGAAGAAACTATATGCCGGGAAAAGAATACGGAACTGCTGTTTTTGCAAATATCAACCAGGTAAACCAGGCGCTGTCTGAAAAAGATGAAACAGAAAACAGGATTTTGAGTCAAAATGTCCGTATGCGAATGGATACCAGGAAAACCAAATTAAATTTGAATACGCTTGTCATCGGAGGCAGCGGGGCGGGAAAATCTTTTTACTTTGTTAAGCCGAATTTATTACAGCTTAACCGTTCCTCTTACATAATCACTGATCCAAAAGGCGAAATTTTAAAAGCCTGTGGAGGTTTTCTAAAAGAGCACGGTTATGTCGTCAAGGTTTTGAATCTGCTGGACATGGAAGAATCCGATTGTTATAACCCATTCATGTATATTCGTAGGGAATCCGATGTGGTGAAACTGATTACAAACCTGATCGCAAACACAACACCAAAAAACTCCCAGAGTAATGATCCGTTTTGGGAAAAAGCAGAGTCGTTATACCTTCAGGCTCTGTTTTATTATGTGTGGCTGGAATGTCCCAGAAGTGAACAGAATTTTTCCACGGTATTAAAACTTCTGGGGGAGGCAGAAGTAAGAGACGATGGTTCTCCATCTGATCTGGACCGAAGGATTAAACGGCTTGAGCGGAAAAAGGGCAGTAACCATCCTGCTGTGAAACAGTATTACAAAGTAATCAGGGGAGCGGCAGACACGGTGCGAAGCATCGTGATCAGTGCCAATTCCAGGTTGGCATTTTTGGAAAACCCACAGATACTGCGTATCTTGGACCATGATGATATGAATATTCCGGAAATTGGTGTAGGCAGGAATGGAGATGGAAAGACAAAGACCGCTCTTTTTTGCGTGATACCAGATTCGGACAAAACAAATAATAGTATTGTAGGACTGCTTTACAGCCAGATTTTCCAGGAATTATATTTTCAGGCGGATTTTATCTATGAAGGCAGGCTGCCTATCCATGTGACCTTCATGCTTGATGAGTTTGCAAACGTCGCGTTACCGGATGACTTCTGTTCCCTGCTTTCAACAATGAGAAGCAGGGAGATCAGTTCTATCATCATAATACAGAATCTGGCGCAGATTAAGGCGCTATTTGAGAAAACCTGGGAGGTGATTCCAGGAAACTGTGATACACTGGTGTATTTGGGTGGAAATGAACAAAGCACTCATGAGTACATTTCCAAAATGCTGGGAAAGGCTACGATAGATAAACGCAGTTCCGGGGAGACGAGAGGAAAAAATGGAAGCAGCAGCCGGAATTTTGATGTCTTAGGGAGAGAACTTTTGACACCGGATGAAGCACGTAAATTAGATAATAAAAAGTGCCTGATCTTTATCAGAGGGTTTGACCCCATTATAGACTCAAAATACAATACGCCGGGACATAAACTTTACGGAGAGACATTCGATGGGGGCGCGCCGCCCTATCATCATACTCCTAACCGTAAGGATAACGTGATACCTACATGTGAATTGCTGAATCGCAAGTCATTTGAATATTATGAACGGCAGCGGGACCAGGGGCTTAATGTCCATATTGATGAAATAACATTGGATGAATTACTGGCATTGCAGGAACCGGATATGCCAGCAAAGGTATTTTCTGAGGATGAATTAAAGAAAAACCGGAAAATCTCTGAAATAGATAATCTGGAAAAACCAGATTCTGGACAGGATTCCGGGCAGATTACAGAAGAACAATTCAACGAAGCGCTTCTAAATGAGAATTATTCATTGGAGCAGTTAGAAGAAATACGTCTCGGACTGGTAGGAGGACTTTCTTACCAGGATATTTTAACTCACTTCAAAGCTGAAAGCAGTGCTGGTGAAATGCGGGAAATCCGCGGACAATTGACTGGGCTGCCAGAATCTTGATTTTTCCATATTTCTTTTGCCTAAGAGCAGATATATGGGAGTCTGTTGCAAACCAGAGGACGCAAGCATTAGGTTCTTTTATGCCTGTTTTTTTTTGCGCCCTTTTTAAGAAAGGAGAATTATAAAAATGAAGAAATTAACTGAAAAGAAGAACAGCATTAAAAAAATGATTGACAAAGCAGGAAAGGTAGCCGCAGGCGCTGCCTTTGCAACGGTACTCTGGACGACAAATGTATATGCGTCCGGGGCGGATGTAGTCACTGCACCACTTAATAATCTTAAAAATCTTGTGATTGCGATTATCGGAGCGGTCGGCGTGATTATCCTCGCAAAAAACGTAATGGAATTTGCACAGAGTTATCAGCAGCAGGATTCGAGTAGCATGAACTCCGCAATCAAAGGAATTGTGGCAGGCTTGATCATGGCAGGTATTAGTACGGTCTTAACTTTCCTGGGAATCAGCTAATGGAGGAAAAATCATGCTTAAATTACTACATGTGTCTTTTTTGATTGAAATAGAAGGCCGGCGGGGTGAGACCGTGCAAGAAGGGGGGAATCCGAAATTCAGGAAAGAGTGTAAAGATTTATTTACCGATATGGGATTCCATGTGAAAGAAGCATGTAAAGTACGTGAAGCGTTCAGAAATTTACACACCAGCTTAGGCTTAGAAACAGACGATGACCTGGTACAGCGGGGGGATGAATGCCTGCGAATCATGGAGCAGTCAATAGACGGAAACCTCTTTTCCAGTTCACTTTCTGAAATAGAAGAAAAATTGCAGAGTGGGAAAACATTCCACTATAAGGCTCTGAAAAGTTATGGAACGGTTTACATACCATCGACTATTGAGGCAAGGGACTATTATAACAAACATCTGGATGCCTATGAGAAAACGGTGATTCAGTTTATGGAAATATCCCACGAGAGGTTGAATGCAGCCTGGATTTCGAATCCGGTGCCGTATTATAAGGGTGATATCCGTATTTGTCTGGGTCATGATGTCATCTATTTTTTCAGTTTCAAGATAGATGAAGTGCTGAAAGATATGGTAAACAAAGGATTGATCATATCCGATGGCGCACAAGTAGCGCCGCGTTTTGCTCTTCCAGAGTCTTACCAGGAAAATAAACGTGGTTATCCGTACAGGAAGGGAAGGTGACAGTGGTGGGAGAGCAGGGATAAAATTTAGATATTATTATAAAGGAACATTGGTAATGGCAATATCCAAATACAGGAGGTGAGAGTAAATGGATATTTTTAATTTGGGCGAAGCAATCCTGTCACTTCTCGAAGTTGTCTTTGGCTTTTGGAATAGTCAAGTGAATATGGTCTTTGAACTGCTTGGACAGTCTCCAACATCATTTAAAGGCGGCGCCCCGTGGGGAATCATTACTGGAATTGAGCCAATTTTTGTTGCTGTAGGTTCGAGTCTGGTTGTTTTATTTTTTGTGATAGGTTTCTGCTCGGAAAGTATTGACGTGCGGGAGGAAATGCGGTTTGAAGTGATACTCCGTATGCTGATACGGATTGGGATCGCACAGTGGCTGGTGGTTTACAATGTGGACATCATGCGGGCCATATTTACAAGTGTTGGAAATCTTGTCGGCCTGATTGGAGGGAGTGAGGCCACACAGGTTACAATAGACCCGGCGCAGGCAGATATCATAAAAAATCTGGGATTTGTAGAAAGCTTGGTGTTTTTGATATTGGCTGTATTTTTATGTCTTATCATTTTAATATGCGGTTTTTTCCTGATCTACAATGTTTATTTCAGGTTCCTGAAAATCCTTATTGTCGTGCCGTTTGGCAGTATCGCATATGCGACCGTTGCCGGAAATCGTGGAGTAAGTGCGACAAGCGTTCAATTTACGAAATACTTTCTTTCGGTTGTTTTTGAAGCGGTAACGATGGCGTTAGCAATTATCTTGTGTAATGCATTTATCAGTTCAGGGTTGCCCCAGTTCATGGGAAATTATGCGGACTGGACAAAGACTTTGATCTATCTCGGAGAAATGACATTCACAGTTGCCCTTACAGTGGGTAGTGTCAAGGGCGCGCAGAGTCTGACGAGCAAAGCCCTGGGGCTATAAGCAAAGGAGGCCGGTATTATGGAAGCTGCGGCACAGGATAAAGGGATACAGATGACATTATTTGAGTATTTTGCTGACGCAGACCAGTTTTCGTTGGACGATGCAAAAGAATGTGTATATCAGTATGCGGAAAAACAGGTGAAAGAGCCCAGCATCCGGGCGAGAATCTATGAAGGTATCAATAAAGGACTGTTTAAGCGGCTTGGCAAAGGCGTATATACCGTAACGAAGAAAAATGCAGAAGATGAAGATATCACTTGTATGCTGATACAGGGAGATGGCCGTGATATAAGTTTCATTGCGGATAACAGCATTGATGCCATCATCACAGACCATCCCTATCTGCTGAAAAACAGTTTAAAGGGGGGAAACAGAGATTTTGCTTCCTATGACCTGTTTCAATATACACAGGAGGATTTGGATGAAAAATTCCGTGTTCTGAAGAAAGGACATTTTCTCGTGGAGTTTTTACCAGAGGAGAATGGAGATAATTACGAATATCTTTACCAGGTGAAGGCTATGGCGAAGGAAAGCGGCTTTTCCTACTATGCAAAGGTGGCATGGAAAAAAGGAAATTTTGTTGCTAACACGGGCAGGAAGGCGAAAAACACAGAAGATATCTTTTTTTTCAGCAAAGGGCGTGCGAGAGATATGAGGCCAGATGCAAAAAAAGATAAGGCGGAGCCGGGAACCTGCCATTATATGTCAGGCGTGAAGGGGATGCTGCCCACGGCTTTTGACATACAACCGCCCCCAAAGGGGGAGCGTGTACACCAGGCAGAAAAGCCGGTAAAGCTGTTGAAGCAGATCATAGAGTTTGTCACAAACGAAAAAGAGCTGATATTGGACCAGTATGCGGGTTCATTTTCCCTTGCTGAAGCCGCACTGGATCTGGATAGGGATTCCATATCAATAGAGATCAGCCAGGACTATTTTGAAGAGGGAAAAAAGCGGATTGAAAATGTAAAGAAAGGTAAGATGAGGTAAATGGACATAGAGATCAGCAGAGATTTGCAGCATTACAAAGAAAGCTTTGTGATGGGACTAACTGCAAAACAGTTTATATTCAGCGCTCTGTCCCTAGGGGCAGGGGCGGGGGTCGTGCTTGGCCTGTACAATAAGATTGGCATGACATTATCCTGTTATCTGGCAACGCCTATCGTGGTGCCAATAGCATTAACCGGATTTTACAATCACAATGGACTTAGTTTTTGGCAGACTGTCCGGAAAATGATAAAGATGTCTTTTTTTAATAAGCCATGTTTATACAGGTCAACAGAAGATGTGGAGTTGATAAAGGAAGCTTTTGCAGAGGAGCAGAAACTGATTGCACAGCAGCAGAAAAAAGAGGCAAAAGCACATCCTGACGGAAAAGAGGACTTTCATGCAGTAAAGAAGAGAGCAAAGCGGTTAATAATCCTCACTGTAGGAATTTTAACCGTGACAGTGGCAGGGGTTCTTGCCTATAAATTTATGAGATAGATTGAAATAATCCCACTTAAATAGTGGGAAGTAGTTTAGCGACCAGCAGGTTACGGGATTCGTTAAACTACTTACTTCCCGTAGCCTACCTTGAATGAAGGAGGATTACGGAAGTGGGAATTTTTACAGATAGATTTACATTATTAAAAAAGGCAGATAAGCCATTATATACAGCCCCCCAAAGTGTACAGCAGCAGATTGAGATCCTTCGGATCGCGAAGGACGGAATCTTTGAAAATACCAAAAATAGATACAGCAGAGTATACCGCTTTGCAGATATTAATTATGTTACGGTTTCGGAAGGTGATCAATATGAGCTCTTAAAACAGTATTGCAAACTGGTGAATGCGATTGATGTTGCATTTAAAATCACCATTTACAATAAAAACAAAGATATGAGCCAGTTCAGGCGTAATGTCCTGATCCCGGATAAGAATGATGGTTTTGACCATCTGCGTGATGTTTATAATGACATTGTAGAAGAACGGATCGTAGCGGGAAAACAGGGAATTGAGCAGGAGCGTTATCTAACAGTCACCGTTGAACGAAAAGACTATGAACAGGCAAAAGCATTTTTCAATACTTTTGAAGGGGGGATGCAGCAGGAATTCCAGGAGATAGGTTCTAAGCTGGAGCCGCTTGATGCGGCAGAACGGCTCCGTATCCTTTATAATTTTTACCGGATTGGCGAGGAGGAAACTTTTTCGTTTGATTTTGACGAATATGTGAAAAGCAAAAAGGACTACAAAAATGATATTTGTGGTTCCATGATTAAGTTTTTTCCCAACGAATTTGAAACAGATCGGAAAGTATGCAGGGCTATTTTTATTAAGCGCTATCCTACAAGCCTGCCAGATACTTTTGTGAATGAGCTTACCGGCGTGCCAGTCCATAGTATAACATCCATTGACATTGTACCTGTTCCAAAGGACCTTACAACAAAAACCCTGCAAAAAAAATATCTTGGTGTAGAGTCAGATATTTTACGTCAGCAGCGGGTCCGAAATAAGAACAATGACTTTGCATCTGAAATCAGCTACGGAAAGAAGGTAGAAAAGAAAAATCTGGAAGCGCTGATGGACGACGTCCGGGAAAATGACCAAAATCTGTTCTTCAGCGGTGTCAATATGGTCCTGATCGCTGACACCAGGGAAGAACTCGACAGTATCACAGAGACAATCCAGACGATTGGAAATAAATATCTCTGCAACATGGAGATCCATCACCTGCAGCAGCGAGAGGCGTTAAATACTGCATTACCGGTTGGGGTACGCCAGGTAGAAACGATGCGGACGATGCTGACACGGGATATCGCGGCTTTAATGCCATTTAACGTACAGGAAATCTATGAGCCGTCCGGCTTATGTTATGGGATGAACCGAATCTCAAAAAACCTGTGCGTTGCAGACCGGAAAAAGTTGACCAATGGCAATGCCATGGTATTCGGAGTGCCTGGCAGCGGAAAATCATTCTTCTGCAAGTCCGAAATGCTTGGCGTTTTTTTAAAGACCGATGATGATATCCTGGTCATCGACCCGACGCTCGAATACTTTGATATTGCCAGGAATCTGGGCGGTGAATGCCTTAACCTGTCAAATTATACTCAAAATTACATCAACCCTCTGTGGATTGATGTGGACCAGTTAGACCTTGCCGACAGTAAGGGGCTGATCCGTGAAAAAGGGGAGTTCATGCTCGGACTGTGCGAACAGGCTATGTTAGATCTGCTGAACAGCCGCCATAAATCCATCATTGACCGCTGTATCAGAAAGTTATATCTGGATATTGCTATGAGCAAGGAAAAATATATTCCGGTGATGTCGGATTTTTATGACCTTTTAATGAAGCAGCCAGAGGAAGAAGCCAGGGATATTGCCCTTGCCTTGGAGTTATTTGTCAATGGTTCTTTAAATATCTTCAACCACCAGACAAATATAGACGTTGATAACCGTTTCGTTGTCTATGGCATTCGTGATCTGGGAAAGGAACTGAGTGCAATCGCCATGCTGGTAATGCTCGAGAACGTCAAGACGAGGATCGCCAGAAATGCGGAGAGAGGGAGGGCGACATGGTTATACATAGATGAATGCCATGTGCTGTTAGGAACGGGAGAGCATTCCGGACACAGTGAATACTCTGGAAAATTCCTTTATTCCCTGTGGAAAAAGGTAAGAAAGCAAGGCGGGCTTTGCACGGCCTTGACACAGAATATTACCGATATGCTGCAGAGCTATACGGCTGTTACGATGTTAGCCAACTCGGAATTTATCGCCTTGCTAAAACAAGCCAATGTAGACAGCCAGGAACTTTCCAAAGTAGCAGGCATACCAGAAGCACAGTTGCAGTACGTTAGCAACTGTGCTTCCGGTATGGGAATTTTAAAGCATGGGGAGACCATTATTCCTTTTGATGCCAGAGTCAGAAAAAATAATATTATCTACGATCTCTTTAATACAAACATTCATGAGATTCGGGAGAAAAATAACCATGTTTAATGGCAGGAAAAAGAGTGAGTGCCAAAGAAACGGTATTACGGAAAAGGCAAGACTGGCGGGTTGTGAGGAGGAATATAGTTGAATAGAGAGATTTTTGTGTTGGCTGTAAAAAAGCGGCTCTTACTTCAGACAGAGGAAAATATCAAGAAATGGGTTGCCTGGGCAGAGGAATGCGTCGATATGGGGCAATATGACGGATTCAGGGAAATGCCGAGAAATCAGGCAGTAGAGAAATGGCTGGACTCTTATTATTTTGCTTTTAACAGGATCCAAACAGATTTTGACAGAGACACCGCAATAAAGGTCCTAAATCTGTCGGAGGAAAAATTGTGTTTATATCCAAATGAAATGCATGTGGCAGCGCGGGTATTAAAAGATGGCGGGACCGGAAAAGATATCCTGCAGATGATCCATGAGGGGACTCTGGAAGAAGATATGGCTAACATGGAAAAGTGCAGGGCAGAACGTATGGACATCAGCTCATACAGTGAAGAAAATCTTTACAGGATCCTGCAGGCTGCAAAGACATGGCAGGAGACCCCAGAGATTCCACTGCCATATAAGCCTGTGGATTCCCTGGTCGTGCAGCTCATTAATGCCTGTATGGAATTGCTGGAATATCGTTATGGAATCACAACAATCCAAAAATCAGACTATGATCTGATATCGGAACATGCTTTTTTCCTTTGCGATTCGGCGCAGGTTCTGGAACCGGAGGACGTTGATCTGGACGCGGTTTACGAGTGTTTCAACGATGCAGAAGTGAATGAGCGTATGATCGAAGTGGAAGAACAGCGCAGTCCGGAAAAGGAGCGTGGAAGCAATGTTTCGGGAAAAACGGGAAAACAGAGATAGGAGGTTATTATGATGGATGTAACGTTACAGGTTCCTTTAGGAGAACAGATGCACTTAAAAGAAATGTTCTCTGTGTTGGAAGAGAATCATATGGAGATAGAGTCCCAGAATCTTGAGAATTTTTTACAATACTTTGACCAAATGGAACGATATTTTGGAGATATGCAGGAAGAACTGATTTATTTACGCGACCAGCTAGACCGTCTGAATGAAAAAACTTTGAAGGCTAAAATGGAACATTTCATTCAAAATGCCGGTGATCGGGTGGGGGCGGCAAAAATGTGGCTTGCAGCTCTTAAAAATGATTTATCGGCGGGGGTTAGAAAAGCGGTAGATAGTGTAAAGTATCATGGAGGACAGGCTTTATATGCTGCCATTGATAAAACAAAGGCAGCCAGGGCGCTGTCCGTAATACATGAACATTTGGAAAGTGCTGCCGCAAGCCTGGAACACAGTGCCGAGACGATGGGGGATATTGGAGTGGAACTTAACGCTGCTAAGGGCCATAAAAAAAATGTCCGTAAACTCCTTAAGGGGAAGGAGACATCGGATACATTTGAGTATGACTACGATAAGGGCATTATCGCAAAAATCAGGAAGGCAATCGAATTCTGTGGAAAAATCGTTAAGAATATGGCAGGACACACGGAAAATATGCTGAAATCATTGGACGGATTATCCCAAAAAGCCTTAGATAACAGGGCCATTAGGAAGAAACACGTATTTGAGCATGAGGGAGGAAAAGATGTTTCCAGATGCAGAAAAAGAATATAGTGAATTTGTGGCAGAAAGTGGAATTGAATATGGAAAGAAGCCGGTTCCGAAAATATCTTTTTTTGTAGCGGAGTGCATGGAATTTCCGTCTCTGGGGCAGGTATACGAATGCAGGGAGCTGAAACAAGCAGTGGATATCTATCATAAGCTCCCAGAACATGTGAAATGCATGTGAAATGGGATTGGCTTTAGGATTGAAGATAGTGAAGAATCCATGTACTCCGGTGATTTTGAGCTGATGACATGGGACTGGGTAGATCTGGATATCCTTAATTCGATCCCATATTATCGTGATAGCTCATTAGTCCAAAAGGCAGTTGAGGATAAGACAACTCATGCCAGAATTGGAGATAATTGAGCTGGTACAGTGCCGCACCATTATACCGAATGAGAGAAAACAAGGCAGATAACATATAGATTGAATAAAAGCAAAAAATACGGTACAATATTCATATAAAAGATAAGATAGGAGGGAAAACAGCGTGAACGAGAATCAGGAAATGTTTGAGAAGCTGGTAAAGGGCCTTCGTGGTATTTATGGGGATATGCTGGTAAGTATTCTGCTTTATGGATCATTTGCCCGTGGAACTAATACGCGGGAATCAGATATTGATATAGCAATCCTGCTTAAAGGCAGGGAAACAAAGGAAATGCACGATCAGATGGTTGATTTGGCGGTGGATATGGATTTGGAGTATGACCAGGTGTTTTCCATCATAAATATTGATTATGAAAATTTCCTGGAGTGGGAGGACACCCTTCCATTTTATAAAAATGTAAGAGAGGATGGGGTGGTACTTTGGGCAGCGTAGAGACATTGGCAAAATACCGCTTTCAGCGGGTTTTGGAGGATTTGGCCGCCGCTAAGGAAATGCTTTCGGGTGGAATGTATAAACCATCCTTGAACCGATCCTATTATTCCATTTTTCATGCTATGCGGGCTATCACCGTATTGGAAGGATTTGATTGCAGCAAACATAGCGGGGTGATCGCTTATTTTAATCAAAATTTTATAAAGACGGGAATCTTTGCAAAGGAGACCTCAAAGATCATTAAAAGTGCTTCCATCATGAAGGAGCAGTCGGATTATTTGGACTTCTTTATTGCGTCGAAGCAAGACGCAGAGGAGCAGATTGAGAGGGCGAAGCAATTTATTGAAGCGGTCGAAAAGTATTTGAAGGATAAAAAGGTTCTTTAAAAATTAATAATATGTAACAGGGAAAAAGCAGTTAGCAGAAGCAACTGCTTTTTTTCGTGGAGAAAAGGCTGCGGATATTCGTGGCCTTTTTTTATTTGAAAGGTGGTTGGATATATGAGATTTGTATTCACTTTTGGATTCCAACTGAATGAATGGGAAGTGGAAATTGAAATACCAAAAGATTACAAATATCCCTCTGAGGGAGAGGCACGGGAAGCCTGTCGGAATATGAACGTGGAGGCTGCCTTATTTCCAGATGGAATTGCCGTCCTGTTTGAGAGGGAGTACATGATACTGGATGACAGGGAATCTTATCATTTTCGGAAACTTAGAGACGAAGTATATGAACAATTTGGGGCTTTGTTGTGTCCGGAGGATATCAGTGAACTAATTGATAAGGGGACTTTCGCTGAAATCCTACTTGCTGAAAACTATATGTTTGATGAGACGGATTACCTGGAACTGGATCTGCCTGTGGACGAGGCATACCAATTGCTGGCTGAGAAGTATGGGCCACAGCAGGAACTTCCATTTGGCCTTGGCTGCGCGGAGCTGAAAGGCGAAAAAGGTTTTCACTTTAAAAGCTTATATTATCAGGTGATTCAAATTTGAAGGGCTGAAAGGAGGGATATTGATCACTGACAGCAGATTTAAGACCAAAAAGGAAACGCAGATAAAGCTAAAAACAGACGCAGAAGTAAAATTGCAAAACCATAATTATCTTGGGAATAAAAAGTCTGATTCCGGTCCTGGGGTGCCGAAACAGAAATCAGGTGTTTCAGGAGATGAACCGCCCAGACTGGATAGAAAAATCCATATGAAGACCACAGAATTTTCAGAACCACAGGAACAGAAAGATAATAATCGTGTGTTCCTGGCGGTGAATTCTGCGTCAGGGCTTGGGGAACGGACAAAACGTAGAGAAGATGATACACCGGGATATGAAAATACGGCTGGTAAAGCCGGGCGAACAAAAATGCAGTCTGAGCAGACTGTCCATAGCAATCCGAAGAAAGAATCGAATAAGAAGGGACCGGAGGGTGCACCGCAGGGGGAGGATGGGCAGAAAAAACGGCAAAAAGAGAAGTATATTAAGGAACAGCAAAAACAGAAAGCCAGGAACGACGAGAAATTTCATTTTTCAAGGAAGTCTGGTCCCGAGGTCCGACGCAAAAATCATGAGTATGGCTTTAAAGATAATGTCATATTTTCCCGTGAAAAATCACCCTTGGGGACTCCGGAAACACAATCGGAGATTGGAGGAAACCGACAGGAGACAATGGGCGGTTTTGGAAAAGAAGAGGACCCACTGAAAACGAGAAAAAAAGACGAGAAGATATCCTCTAAGGGTGAAGGGAATAAGAAAAGAGTAAAGAAAGATACAGAGAATACTGGAATGAAAAAAGCGGTTCGCAGGCGTATGTTTGCCTATATGGTGAATAAACTTACGGACGAACAGCAAAAGGACAGTTTTGCTAAAACGGTAAAAGATATCGCAACCATAAAAGTTGGACTGGTTGTCAAGCAGCTTTTTTTATATCTTCTTGGGCTATTGGGGCCGTTGCTGGGAGGACTGGTCACTGTGGCCCTGCCGTTTATTTTGATCATTGTAATCCTGTATAATACCCCTCTGGCACTTTTCCTGCCCCCATTGCTGGGAGGTGACACGGTGCAAAGTGTTCTGTCAGGATACTATCAGGAATTTTACGATGATATCAGGGAGGCGGAAGAGGAAAACGATGAAGAGGTGACTTATAAAAATATGCAGAATGGGGTGGCACGGAGTAATTTTACCGATGTGATGATGGTTTATATGGTCCGATATGGGACTGGACAGGGAAATTTTTCCACTGTTATGAATGATAAGAATAAGGAGAAGCTGAAAGAAATTTTTGACGAAATGAACCATTTTGCTTCGGAAACAACAGATACAGTACGGGTGGGTGAAAGCCTTGGAGTCATGACCTTTAGTGGATACTGTAACTGTTCAATTTGTTGTGGTCAATGGTCTGGCGGCCCCACTGCGAGCGGAGCCATGCCGAAAGCAGACCATACGCTGGCAGTAGATGCTTATAACCCTACGTTGCCTATGGGAACCCATATCATAGCAAATGGGAAAGAGTATGTGGTGGAGGACACCGGTGATTTTGACCGCTATGGTGTAGATTTTGATATGTATTTTGGGGACCATCAGACAGCACAAAATTTCGGTCACCAGGATATGGAAGTGTATCTTGCGGATTCCAATGGGAGTAATAGTGTGGAGGTGACACACACATCTTTATATGTGTATAACCTTTCCTATGAGGATTATATTGAATTAGGGAAACTGACACCCAGCCAGGAGGATTTGCTGCGAGAGGTTATGAGTGAAGAATTTTTACACAGTATGCCGGCAAGTGGCATTGGCGAACAGGTAGCACTTTTGGCGCAGGAGAAAGTTGGGTGCCAGTATAGCCAGGATCTTCGATATGAAGAAGGATATTATGATTGTAGTTCCCTTGTTCAAAGGTGTTATGCACAGTTCGGGGTAAATCTTCCTTCTGTTGCTTCGACACAGGGGCAGTATATTGTAGATAATGGGTTGCAGGTCAGTGAAAACGAGTTAAGACCAGGAGATTTGATTTTTCACGCCCGTGATGATAATGCCGATGAATTTATGTCGATTGGACATGTTGCTATTTATGTGGGTAACGGTATGCAGGTAGATGCACGCGGCACAGCATATGGGGTGGTTTACCGTCCGCTGGTTCCATCCAATATTGGCCTATACGGAAGACCATGCCGATAGCAGATGCGTATTGTAGAACAGAAATGAGGGAATATGCTGGAAGGCGGCTGACAGGGCTGCCTTCTTGAAAGGAGTAGACTAATGGATGACTATGCAGAGGACAATTATTATTATATCGAAAAAGTAAAGACGGGAGAGGAATATCATGTAGCGCTTTACAAAGCCCTGATGGGGATTTGGGAGGCCAGGGAGACATTCATAAACAGTCTGCAGGAAGGGATTACATACAGAAAACTGGAGTTAGGAATAGAAAAGGATGGTGAAAAAATCCCCTTTTTTAAATGCGATGACGGCAAATTTTATATACCTGAAATTAAGGCCAGGAAAAAACTTGAGGGTGTGGATACATTATTGTCAGAATTCAGAAGACGGTTTGGAATCAGAGAAGGGGAGAATCAGGGGAGTCATATGGAGGAGGCGAAAAGCGTACAGGATTATGATATCCGTATTACAGAAAGACTTAGCAAAATAGTAACTGTCCGGGCAGAGAGCATGGAATCGGCTTTATCAGATGCACATGATAATTATTCAGATGCAAAAAAAGGATATGTTATGGATTATGAAGATATGCAGGAAGTAACCTTCTCTATGGCGGGCATTCATCTGGATCTGGAAAAACAGAAAAGTATAGGAGGAAGATGAAGAAAACATTAAAAGAAGAACTGGAAGAATCCTTCCAGCGCTGGGACAATGAACTTTATAGTGGGGGCAGCGATCCATATTATTCAGATGGAGTGGATATGAATCTTCTAAGAAAACATATTATTGCTTATAAAACGCAGATACTGGAAACCGGGGAGCTGCCAGAAATATATCACCGGAAAACACCGGAAGAATTGCCGGAGTCATTTATGGTAAAGGCAGAGAAAATTTATCAGACGGCTATAGATATCTTCCGTCAGTGCAGAGATGATGCGGACTATCAGTTTTTGTGTGGACTGGAATTGAATCCTAAAATGGATAGGATGGCTGAGGTCATAAATGCACTCAAAAATGTAAAAGAGTTAGAAGGTGCAATTAAAAAACAGGATTTTGTTGTTATGAGGAGATATTACGAAAAGCCCGACTTTAAAAAGTGCAGACTGATCGTGGAAAGAAGCTCCGAGAGAATAGAACCCAAAATAGAGCAGATGAGCCTATTTGCTGGGGAAAGCAGGTGAATATATGGACCAGCATACCATGAAAGTATCAGATCTGTATGATATTGCAATTTTCGATATTTCTCGTGATGGGGAGCAGTGGAAGAAATTCCTGGAGTTTGCAGCGAGGGGAAACTTGTATCGTTATGACTTCCTGAATACCTGTATCATCTATGAGCAATATCCAGAAGCGGAAATTCTTTTGGACTTTGCGGACTGGAAAAAAGCGAGGCGCTATGTCCGGGGAGGTGAGATTGGAATCGCAACATTCCCAATCGAGATGTTGGGAGGAGCTCAATATGTCTACGACATCAAAAGTACCGGTGGGAGAACCATGCCCTGGATTTGGGAGATCAATGATGAGAATGCACTTGCATTCGCTAATAAGCTATTTCCAGAGGAATATCAGACAGAGAATAGTTTTAGAATTGCAATAAAAAACTTTACTAGAACATATGTGCGTGCTATAATGAAAGAGGAAAACGATAGGATTCATGAAATAGCAGTTCTTACCAGGGATGAAGCGTATACCGATGGGGAATCACCGGTTGAAAAATTCATCTTGCAGAGCGCCACATATCTGATCTTGCGGAGATGTGGGATTGATACTTTTGATACAGGTCTGTCTGCAATAACAGATTACCAGGAAGAGATTATTTTATCAAAAATAGGGATCCTCATATCAGATATTGCAGAGACAACACTGCGGAGATTTGCGGCAGTCGCAAAAGAGATCCGTGAAGATGAAAGGAGAAATCAAAATGGTAGAACTGAGCTACAAAGAAAAGAACGGGTTACTGTACCCGTTGCTGGAAACAGGGAGCATGATGGAAGAGACGGAGTCTATGTCTCTGGGCAGATACGGGAAGTTGGCGGAGGAATACCTGAAAGTAAAAGACAAAAGCAGGTACAGCCTGCTGTTGAGGACAGGCAAGCTGCAGGAGACGTTGAAACAGATAGAGGAAGAGGCGTGGGATCTGCACGACCAGATCGTGGAGAGCTACGTGAAAATGAAAGCGGCGGATCGGAAGATCAATCCATCGGATACGATGGAAATGACCAGACTGCGGAACGAGGCGGCAATGATAGCCCAGGAGACCGTGATTCAGGAGGTTATCTGCAAACCGAGATAACTGATATAAATGATAGTGATGTTAAAGAAGGAACTGCTGTTGCAGTTCCTTCTTTTTCTTCGATACCGGCAGAAATATCCGAAGAACTTCGCATAGAACTGCTTTTGGCGGGAACATCAGAGCCAATGGCGAGACAGAAAATTTATCATTTCTTTGAACTGAATGAGGGATTAAGAGATCGTGCCAGATACCTGTGCCAGATGTATGAAGCTGGAGACACTATTTCAACAGAGGCGGGGCATGTATTTAGATATGAAACGGACGAGGCAGGAATCCAATTATATTGGCATGAGAACGGACAATATCTGAGCGGTTATCTTCCGTTTGAGGTAGCAGCGGAAGAGATACTCCATTTGATCGACAGGGGGAAGTATTATCAACCAATAAAAACGGATATGGAAATCCCGCAGCCATTGGTCGATACGGTTGAAAATTTTGTGGAAGTTGCAGATGGCAAGGTGATTTTTGACATGATTTATGATGTCATGACCGTAAATCTTTTGCCACAGCAGGAGACGGAATTTGTCCGGCAAAGTTTTCTGGCGTTGCTTGGCTCCGATGCAGAATGGTCTTTCTCCGCAACACTGGTTTTCCACGAGCAGGATGTGTCCTGTTCCATAGACGGGAAAGAGACACTGGCCTATTCATGGAGCATAATCAGAGACATTTTGGCACGGAGCATTGAGCAGGATAATTATCCGGAATCAAAAAACGATCTGCCAGTTGAAAAATTAATAGAATTCCCCTGGTTCCAAAGGTTGGCTGTCCAATATCAGGATTTATTGGAGCAGGCAGGAGAGGAACCGGCGGTAGAAATACCATATCTAAGTTCAGAAGCTGCTATTGAGAAAGAGAATACAGATGGGGAAAAAGAGGAAGTACCCGACAATGAGAAAAGTGATATTTTAGAGACAGTTTTTTATGATGTTACAAAAGCTTTTTCCCTGCATTCCATGACATTGATTCCTTCAAAGCCATTGATTCAGAATTTTTTCAAACAGGCAGGAGATAAAGATAAGCAAGAATTTCTTTTGAGACTTTTGGAATTGCAGTCCAAAAGAGATTACGGAAAATCTGTTCTAAATACAGACCAGGGGTTAGTCCATTATACCATTGAAAAAGGGACTGTTGATTTTCAGCTAATGCATGGTGAGAAGGAAGGACACGGAAGGTTCACGATGCAGGAGGCTGCGCGTGTGATACAGGAAGCGATTGATGCTGGAGAATATCTATCACCTGGGGAATACGAAGCGGCTGTAAAGGAAGGTTTTTCCCTGTGTCCGGAAGAAAGTTACCAATTATATAAGGAAATGCAAAACCGAAACCAAAGCGTCAGCCAGGCTTCGGATTTTTTTTATCCTGATGCCTGGGAAATACCTTCTGGTGATAAAACAAAGTACAAAAGCAACGTGGCAGCTATACAACTGTTGAAGGAGCTGGAGCAATCATCCAGGCCGGCAACACCAGAAGAACAGATTATCCTGGCCCGGTATGTGGGCTGGGGTGGTCTTGCCAATGCGTTCAACCCCAAAAGCCCCAATTGGACAAATGAATACCAGGAATTGCAGGAGCTGCTGACAGAAGAAGAATATGAGCAGGCAAGAGCAAGCGTTAATTCTGCTTTTTATACCCCGCCTGTTGTGGCAAAGGTGATTTATAAGGCGCTGCAACAATTCGGATTCGAGGGCGGCTCAATCCTGGAACCCAGTATGGGAATCGGAAATTTTTACAGCGTACTGCCAGAAGATATGAGAAACTCACAGCTTTACGGAGTTGAACTGGACAGTATCAGTGGAAGGATTGCAAAGCAGCTTCATCCTCACGCAACTATTCAGGTGAAAGGTTTCGAGAAAACAAAGTTTGAAAAAAACAAGTTTGATGTCGTTGTGGGAAATGTGCCATTTGGCGCTTACAAGGTTTTTGACCCAGAATATAAAAAGTATGGTTTTCGGATACATGATTATTTTCTGGCAAAATCCATAGACCTGGTCCGTCCAGGGGGGATGATAGCAGTAGTGACGACAAAATTCACTATGGATAAGGCTAATTCTATAATCCGTAAATATATAGCGGAACGTGCAGACTTTGTTGGCGCGGTGCGTCTGCCGGGAATCGCCTTCAAAAAGGACGCAGGTGCCGAAGTTACGTCAGATATCATTTTCCTCCAAAAAAAAGGACGGCTGTTGACTGCTAATACATCAGAGGATTGGATGAATATAACCTATACAGATGATGGTGTTCCGGTCAATGAGTATTTTAGCAGACACCCTGAAATGATGTTGGGAAAGATGGCCTTTGATACACATACCTATGGACCAAATTCTAATTACACAGAATTGATCGTTGAAGATGAAGAACATTTTGATTTTGAGGAACAACTGAACCGTGCTATTTCTTTTTTGTCGGCCACTTATCTTCCGGAAGAAAAGAAAACAGAGGGTGTGGAAAACAATAAAGAGGAACTTCCTGATACTATACCGGCACTTTTGGAGGTGGCAAATAATACTTATACCGTCATAGAGGGCGAGATCTATTACCGGGATAATGATTCCATGGTCAGATGGAAAGGCAATGAGACAAAAAGAAAACGGATCCTTGGAATGCATGCTATCCGGCAGTCTGTCAGATATCTGATAGACATCCAGACTCGGGGATGCACCGAGGAACAGCTAACCGAAGGGCAGGCACAACTAAATAAAATCTATGATGCCTATGTGAAGGAATACGGATATCTGTCCAGCAGAGGAAACAAACTGGCATTTCGGGAAGACAATGATTATTATCTTTTGTGCAGTTTGGAAACAGAAGATGAAAATAAAAATGTAAAAAAATCAGATATATTTTATAAGCAGACGATTGCGCCACAGACATATATCGAGAAGGCTGACACGGCCATGGACGCGTTGCAAATAAGCTTAGCAGAATATGGGAAGGTCCACATTCCATACATGCAAAGTTTGTATCCAGTGGACCGAGAACAACTCCTTGCCGAACTAAAGGGGCAGATATTCCTGAACCCTGTTAAGGCTGATGAAACGAATCCTAATCAGGGGTGGGAGACGGCGAGTGAATATCTGAGCGGTCCGGTCCGGAAAAAACTGAAAACAGCGGAAATGTATGCACAGCGTGAGTCTCAATATTCTGCAAATGTAGAAGCCTTGAAAGCTGTGCAGCCAGAAGATTTAAGTGCGGCTGATATCAGCGTGAAACTGGGGACTGCCTGGGTTGAACTGGAGGATTATGAGGCTTTTATTTATGAACTGTTAAACACGCCCGAGTCATATAGAACTGGACCTTATGCAATCAAAGTACAACTAAATCGGTATACTATGTCGTATAAGGTTACAAACAAGTCCGCAGATTATTCTTCCGTGGTCGCAAAACAGACATACGGTACGAAGCGGATCGACGCATACTCTATCATTGAAGCCCTTCTGAACCAGAATATAATCACCGTGAAAGATGCAATTGAATCGGGCGACAGCGTGAAATATGTAGTCAACCAAAAAGAGACAACTCTGGCGAGAGAAAAGGCAACTATGATAAAGGAAGCCTTTAAGGAATGGATCTGGAAAGACCCTGATCGGAGAAAGAAATATGTTGATTTTTACAATCAGAATTTCAATGATAACAGGCTCCGTGTATATGACGGCTCTTACTTGACCTTTCCCGGTATGAATCCGGAAAAAAAGATGCGTCCCCATCAGCGTAACGTTATTGAGCGGGCAATCCATGGCAGCACCCTTCTGGCTCATGCGGTGGGGGCTGGAAAAACCTATGAGATGGCAGCTATCTGTATGGAGCTGAAACGGCTGAAACTAATGAATAAGGCAATGATCGTAGTGCCTAATCATCTGGTGGGACAGATGGCGTCCGAGTTCCTTACTTTGTATCCAGGCGCAAATTTACTTGTTACCAGAAAAGAAGATTTTACAAAAGAGAATCGGCGTAAATTAACCTGTAAAATAGCAGCAAATAATTATGATGCCGTTATTTTAGGACACAGCCAGTTTGAACGAATCCCTTTATCTGCGGACAGACGTGCTGCAATGCTGGAGGAGCAGGTTGACCGTATTTCAAATGCGGTATCTGAATTGAAAGAGGAACAGGGAGCAAAATGGGGAATAAAGGATATGGAGCGCCAGAGGGCAAACCTGGAAGCCCAGATATTGGAGTTACGGAATGATGCGAAAAAAGATGATGTGCTGGATTTCGAACAGCTAGGGATTGACGCTCTGTTTGTTGATGAAGCCCATGTTTTTAAGAATTTGTCTATTTTTACAAAAATTCGTAATGTGGCGGGGATTGCAACAAATGGTTCCCAGCGGGCAATGGATATGTTCCAGAAAATTCAGTATATACAGGAACATACAGGAGGAAGAAACGTATTCCTGGCAACAGGGACTCCAATCTCCAATACAATGTGCGAAATGTATGTAATGCAGTTGTATCTGCAATCCCAAAAATTACGCGAAAAAGGGATTGAACATTTTGATAGCTGGGCCGCAAACTTTGGTGAAGTGACTACTTCACTCGAGATGTCCCCGGAGGGCGGATACCGGATGCGGAGCCGTTTCAATAAATTCTGCAATTTACCTGAACTCATGAACATGTTCCGGGAAGTGGCAGACATTCAACTTCCATCCATGCTAGACCTAAACGTCCCGAAATTAAAGGGCGGAAAATACAAGATCGTGGAAAGTGTAGCGTCTGATAGTGTTGATATTATGATGCAGGAGTTAGTGCGACGGGCAGAGCAAATTCGAAACGGAAGCGTAGATCCTTCAGAAGACAATATGCTGAAAATTACCAACGAAGCGCGATTGTTGGGTACGGATCCCCGTTTGATCGACCCAGATGCAGAGGTGGATGAAGATGGAAAACTTTATCAGGCAGCAGAAAATATTTATCAGGAATATGTTGCCTCACAAGATTTTAAAGGGACCCAGGTTGTTTTCAGCGATATAGGAACACCTACCGGAAAAAAAGGGTTTAATGTATATGATTTTCTAAAAGGCGAGCTTATCAAAAAGGGGATTCCCCGTGATGAGATTGCCTTTATTCATGATGCAAAAAATGATAAGCAAAAAGAGGAACTCTTTGCGGATATGCGGTCAGGAAGAAAGAGGATTTTAATTGGCAGTACATCCATGATGGGGACAGGAACCAATATTCAGAAACGGCTCTGTGCGGCTCATCATATTGACTGCCCCTGGAAACCGTCAGACATTGAGCGTGCGCCCGTAAAGGCATCATAATAAATATACCTTTGGCAAGGTATTAGGATAGTATCTTATAGTCCTATCATCAACCGATTTACCTGTGAGGGAGACCAAATATCAGGGAAAATAGCACGTCGGTAAAGCCATAAGTCAGCTAATTACCAAGCTGCGACTGAATGGGGAGATGAAAAGTTAGGTATGAGGATAAAGCCCATACTGGTTGAACGATAGTCCAAACGGTCTGTGTCGGGACTATGGCGTAAGGTAATTATTATTCGCCATATCTCAGCACTTATGTTCCGCTGCTCAGGAGCATAAGCAAAGATAGGCTGAGACGTATATGCAATAAGCATAAAAGGATGGAAGTCGTATCCGACAACCTAACAAGCCAAATAGTTATTATGGTGCTAAACGGGGATTACCTAAGTCGAGATGCTTAAAAAACTTAAGCTATTAAGCGTAGGCTTATGAATATTCGATATGGTAACGGAGCCTTCATAGTAGTCCGAGAGTGCTAATGACACTTACATGGCGAAGGAAGGCAGTTTATAACATTAACAATATAGAAAGGATAATGTGCGATACATTATGAGAAATCCTGAAAATGTGTTAATCAGCTTAACAAAACACAGTAACCAAAAAGATTACAAATACGAGCGTTTATACCGTTTGCTCTACAATGAGGAACTGTACTTAACCGCTTATCAAAGCATTTATTCCAATGACGGAAGTATGACAAAAGGTACTGACAACCAAACTGTTGACGGTATGAGTGTCGAAAGAATACGAAAAATCATAGTTTCGCTCAAAGATGAAAGCTATCAACCAAAACCTGCAAGAAGAACCTATATTCCAAAGAAGAACGGAAAAATGCGTCCACTTGGAATACCGTCCTTTGAGGATAAATTGCTTCAAGAAGTCATCAGAATGATTTTAGAAGCCATCTATGAAGGACATTTTGAAAATACCTCTCATGGGTTCAGACCAAACAGAAGCTGTCATACGGCACTCAATGAAATTCAAAGAACTTTCACGGGTGTGAAATGGTTTATCGAGGGAGATATTAAAGGCTTTTTCGATAATATCAACCATGATACGCTGATTGGAATTTTAAGAGAACGCATAAATGACGAAAGATTTCTTCGATTGATAAGAAAATTTCTGAACGCAGGCTATATTGAAAAATGGACCTTTCATAACACTTATTCGGGAACACCGCAGGGTGGCATTATCAGTCCTATTCTTGCAAACATCTATTTGGATAAATTTGATAAGTATGTAAATGAGTATGTCCAAAAGTTTAACAAAGGCAAAAAGCGTATGCGTACAAAAGAGTACCGCAAGAACGAAGTCGAATTAAGCAAAGCCAGAACAGCATTGAAAAATGCAAATGGCGACTATGAAAGAGAAAGTGCGATTGCACTCATAAGGCAGTTGGAAAAAGAGCGGGTGACTATTCCACAAAGTGACCCTATGGATAACAAATATGCAAGGCTGGTTTATGTCAGATATGCTGACGATTGGCTGTGCGGAGTTATCGGCTCGAAAGAGGACTGTAAGAAAATCAAAGAAGATTTTAAGAATTTTCTTAATGAAAAATTACAGTTGGAGTTATCGGAAGAAAAAACGCTGATTACCAATGCTCAAAAAAGTGCGAAATTTCTCAGCTATGAAATCAGAGTACGGCATAGCAACCTGACCAAAAGAGATAAAACAGGCAAGCTTGTTCGTAATTATATGGGCAGAATTGTACTGGAGGTTTCAAGCGATACAATCAAGAAACATTTAATTGATACAGGTGCTATGAAGCTAATCTACCATAATGGAAAAGAAATCTGGAAGCCAAAAGCAATATACAGATTGAAAAACTGTGATGATTTGGAAATACTCGATTATTACAACAGTATGATACGAGGATTTTACAATTATTATTGTATAGCCAATAACAGCTCAATCATCAACAGCTACAAATATATTATGGAATACAGTATGTACAAAACCTACGGCACAAAATACAGAACATCAATTTCAAAAGTAATCGGAAAATTCAGAGTAGGTAAAGATTTTGCTGTAAAATTCCGTAATTCCAAAGGATTTGAGAAAATGAGAGTATTTTATAACGAAGGTTTCAAACGGCAGAAAAAAGTATTTCAATCTAATGCAGACTTAGTTCCAAATACAATTAAATATTTCAGCAGTACAAAGCTAATCGACAGATTAAAAGCCAGAGAATGTGAGCTGTGCGGAAAAACTAATACTCCCATAGAAATTCATCACGTTCATCGGCTTAAAGATTTACAAGGTAAAACTTTTTGGGAAGCTCTTATGATAGCAAGAAATCGCAAAACAATAGCTTTGTGTAGAGAATGTCATAAGAAATTACACTGTGGACAGTTAAATTGAGTTTATAAACGGAGAGCCGTATACAGCGAGAGTTGTAAGTACGGTTCGGGGGCGAGTATTTGGAAACCTACCATAGCAATATGGCAAGGCGCTGGGTACTTAGCCTACAGAGAGAAGGGCGTATCATACGCCAGGGTAATGATAACGAAGAGGTCAGCATTTACCGCTATATCACAAAAAAGACGTTCGATAGTTACCTTTGGGGAATTGTGGAAAATAAACAGCGGTTTATCTCCCAGATCATGACCAATAAGACAGTGGAGAGAGAATGTCAGGACGTAGATGAAACGGTTTTATCTTTTGCAGAAATTAAGGCTATCGCTTCTGGGAATCCCCTGATTATGGAAAAAACAGAAGTTGACACAGAGGTTGCACGTCTGCAGATGTTAAAGGCAAATTATGAAAGTCAGCGCTATGCTCATCAGGATAACTTTCTTTTTAAGTATCCCAAATTAATTTCAGAGACTGAAAACCGGCTGTTCGGTATAGAAAAGGATATCCGCAAACGGGACAATGAACTTGCGATGGAACCGGATTTTCTGATCACATTGAATGGACATACATATGATGAGCGTGAAGCGGCAGGCAGTCTTCTTTTAGAGATCGGACAATCGCTTGATAGTATGGAAAGCCGTAAAATAGGGACCTACAAAGGATTTGATGTGGTGATCAATAAGAAATTTTCCGACTGTACCATGCAGTTATGTGGAAATATGAAGTATACAGCAGATATGAGCAGCAGTGCCTCCGGAAATATGGTCCGTCTTGAAAATTTATTGAGTGGACTGGAAAAGAGAGTCGCCGCACACAAAGAAAACTTAGAGCAGTACAAGAGAAATATGGAGGAGTCCAAAAAAGAATTTAATAAGACCTTTACATATGAGTTGGAGCTGAGACAGAAGCTGGTCCGCCAAAAAGAAATCAATGATGAATTGGAAATCAAAGAAGAGGGAGAGGAACTGGTGGTGACAGATAATCTTCCGGAACAGGCAGTGGCCAGATGATTTTATGTAGAAAAGGAGAATGAATATGAAATACACAGTAAATATTTATGAAGTATCAACAGAAAAGGACACAAAATTGAGGGCGTTTGCTGCGGTGACGTTTGGAGACTGCTTTAAGGTGACAGGTATCACAGTCAGGGAAGGAAAAGCAGGGAATCTTTACGTAAGTATGCCACAGTATCCTACAGGTGAAAGGGGGGAGGATAACAAGCTGATATACAGCGATGTATTCTTCCCCAAAACTACGGATTTTAGCACCCTGTTACGGGGGGAGATCTTAGAGGCGTATCAGAATCGGGAAGATGGAAGAAATGAGGTTGACCTTGAATATGGGGACACGGGTTTTGAGTATTACGTTCAGGTGGTAAACAACAAAGATTTATCCTGTGCCACGAAAGCATTTGCCAGACTGGTGATTGATGATGTATTTGTAGTCAATCAGATCTCTGTGAAAAGATCCTTTGCCGGGAATAACTTTGTAGCCATGCCTTCCCAAAGAAGGATGATCGACGGTAAGGCAGAATATCAGGATATTGCATATCCGGTAACAAAGGATTTTCATGACACGCTGTACGGAGATATCATGAAACAGTATGAACAGAATCTGGATAAGCAGCGGACTGCGAAAGAAAAGGCAAGGTAGTTATATGGAGAAGAAAATCAAAATTACCATAGGAAACCTGGAAGAACTGATGGAGAATGAGGAGTGGGAAACGGAAAACTTTCTTTTTGAGGAAGATGAGGAACACCAGGTTTGGCTGGATAAAAACTACTTGATTCTCCGGGGGCTTGGATTGGAAATACATAGCGGCGTCTGGTACGAAAAATATGAAGATGATAAAGACGGTAACTTTGAACCAGATTTTGATTTTTATATGTTTTTTGATGCCGAAACAAAGGTTTATCTGTACATGGAACAGGGGAGTTCCCTGATTACCTGTATCCACAATTTTACCGGGTTGAGTTGGGAAGAGATTGAAGGGCAGGCATGTGAAGTTGTTTTGACGGACCAGAATATAGTTGTAGAAGACCAGTTCTTGATCTTTGAATAGCCTGTAAATGAAAAAATAGAACCGGTATCCAGTGTGTGTTGAGAAGAGAGGGATACGTCACCGGCGATGTTTTATAAGTAATTGTATTGACAATAGTAAAAAAAGGTGCTAACATAATGACTATAATAATTAGTCGTTTTTAACACTTTAATTCCGCCAAGATGTGCAGGTATTTGTAAGACCGATCCTATTTTCAGAGATTTCGTGTGATAGGTTCCACAATAACAGCAGTTCATCCACAAGGGGCTTCCATAACGGATAAAAGTTCAAGCTATACAATTAAGATGACTGATGAAGAATATCTCATTGATGGCTATGAAACTTTTGACGTGGGCGGCCAATATACAATGAACTGCTATGTTGAAATGTTAATGTATTCTCCGGGTAACTCTGGTGATAATCGTAATAAAATATGTGTTGACACAACTCTTAGTGTTTAGTATATATAAAATTAAGCTGTCATTTCCTTCTATGTTTTTTATCTTTTATAAGTGAGGTAGTAGCATGCAATATATTCCGTTATTAACATTGATTTTTTCTGTAATATTAAAAATCTTGGAATTTAGTGCGTTAATTTGTATTATTATCTGCTGTATCAAGTATATTAAAGAACATAAACGTTAAACTACCGTTGAAGCATTAAACAGATATGGTTCTTCAAAGGGAGAGTATTTGTTTGCTGACTTGAAAAAGTAAATTTCAGTGCAAGAGTAAATTCCACCAGTCACATTAAAAAAATGTGAAAAGGGTTAAATTTCAAAATTAATGCAACTTTATCAAATTAAATGCAACTCAATCAGCCCTATTTTGCAAAAAATGTAAAGTAGGGCTGTTTTACGCATTTATCATGTAAAGTAGGACTGATTCTTCAGGGTACAGCTGTGCCTGTCGAAATAACCATTGCAGACGCAGGGGGGTGTCCAGTTTGCTGTATCGATTTCCTTTAAAAACAGAACAGATCAAGTTACATTTTTCGCAGAGGGAACAGTACCTTCTTTTGGTCGAGGTATAGGAAAAACACATGAAATGGTTTCTAAACTCGCGGGAGTACCAGAGAGAACTCAGAGAAAAGCAGGTGGAGCGGACAAAAGCCATACTTGCAGGCGGAAATCATAAGAAAACATGGAAAAATCCGAATGATCCTGCAAGATTCATTGATAAATCAGCAGTTACAAATGATGGAGAGACCGTAGACATCTTATATGTTCTGGATGAACAAAAGATTGTGGAGGAAGCAAGGTATGATGGCTTTTACGCCGTTTGCACGACTTTATTTGAAGATGATTCGGGAGAGATCCTAAAGGGGAAATCCTGGCTGCCCTAAGAGCATTGAATTCTTATAAATAAAAAACACAGAATCTTGTTGGAAATTCAAGACCTGTGTTTCTTAATAGAAAAAATTAGATATCATCAATGAGGACATTTTGTATATGTCTCTGTATTAATTAATTCGCCCACTATTAATTGACCGCAATTAGTGCAGCGCTGAGAATCATAGAATTTTGTAATGCAGCTGCCATCACTTTTTTTTGTATGTCTTGAAAGCGTCCCATCAATATAATTATGTTCACAGGTCGCATAACTGGAACGGTCGGAATCAATGTTATAAATATTTCCATTAATATCGGTAAATTGGTTATTATACAAAATAGGCCCATATTGATTCTCGGGTTGAAAGTCCCCACTTTGAAAAACTACAGTGTCAGAGGAATTAATATTAGATAAAGGATTCGTTGAAAAAGTTCCAAGCATATCAAGCTCTGTTGATGGCTGGTAGGCAAAAGAAGTAAAACTACTGCATAAAACCATACATGAGGTGAGTATTACAGATAATTTTCTGCTAAATTTCTTTGTTTTTGGTGGAGTCATAATAATATCCATCCTTTCTTTTAGACTAGTGGTTGAGTTACTAAATGAAGATGCATAAGTTCTGCGATATTGCACGTCATATGCAGCCATATCTATAATAAGCAAAGCATAAGCTTTACGTTCTTTTTGACTCATATCGCGGATAACAGATTCATCGCATGAAGCTTCCACTATTTTTTCAACTTGAGCTTCAAAAAGATAAGCCAAGGGATTGAACCAGTAAAAGCAAGCAACGAGATGTCTTAGAAATAAAAAAAGTGTATCACAGCGATGAATATGAACCATCTCATGTTTGATAATAAGTTTTTGTTTTTCAAAGGGCAAACCAGTGGGAAGAACGATCACGGGTGAAAAAAATCCTGTTGTAAAAGGACCTAGGTAGTTTGAATAAAAAACCTGGACTTTTCTTTTTATCCCCATATTATGGCGACAATAATCAATAAAACTTAATATATTTAAATCAACAATATCTGTCATGGACTGTTTTACTAATTTTTTTAAATGGAAATATTTTAGTTGTTGCCAAATGAATATAATAATTGCCGTAACAATCCATATAATTACAACAGTTTTATTGGTTTGATATGTAAAATTTGGATAAATTCCATCAGGGGTTGATACCATAATCGGCAAATCTCCGGATAATTGGAACTCTGACAGTTTTTCCAACTTAGGTAGAAGCAGTTTAAAAAAACCTAATGGAGTAAGAAAAAAAAGGAGTACAAATTTCAATATAACATATTTCCAACGGTTACTTAAATTATTTTTAAAAACTTTGATGGCTAATAAGTATAATAAAAATAAGGTGCTTCCAGTGAAGCACATAGTAAAAATTATGTTCAAGATTCGTACCCCGCTTAGTAGTTAAAAATTATCTAGATATTCCCTTAACTCTTTTAAATTTTCATCGGTTAAGGTATGGTTGCCAGACAGAGCAGCTATAAAATTCTTTAAAGATCCTCCATAAAGGGTCTTGAGCATTTCCGAAGCGATCTGCGCTTCATACTCATCTTTGGTATAAGTATAGAAATACTTTCTACCGTTTTTTACAACAAGACCTTTTTCTATTAATCGAGCTAAAAATGTATTTACTGTCTGGCGTTTCCAATCTTTACCTAAGTGTTCAAAAATCTCGATTAACTCACTGATCGTCATCCAGTGATTATTTTTCCACAAAATCTCCATAATTGCCTGCTCTGCAGGAGTTAAGTTTTGCTTCATAAAATTTCCCCCAAAATATTTTATGACTAATTATATTAGTCGTATGTATTGTAGCATTAATTTAGCTGATTTGTCAATTACTATTAAAATAACGGAACAGGTCCAGCAGTATGCTAAAATAAAAATATAATGTCACGAAAGAGGCTTATTTGGTGTGTACTATTATAGAGGTGCAAGTGCTAATGGATAGAGAAGAATTATTTTTGAAATATATGGATCAGATATACCGGATGGCTTTTTTTATGCTGTCGAATACTCATGATGCCGAGGATGCGGTACAGGAAACTTATGTGCGTATGCTTGTAAAAAAGCCAAAGTTTGCTGATGAAGAACATGGAAAGGCATGGCTGTTGAGGGTATGTATCAATATTTGTAAGAATCAGATACGTTTTTGGAAGCGACATCCGCAGTATGAGCTTGAGGAGATTCCTATTAAGATTGATTCATTCAAAGAATGGGAACTGTTACATGAGATTTCCCGGCTGCGAGGCAAATCAAAGGAGGTTTTGATATTATTTGCTGTCGAGGGATATTCCATAAAAGAGATATCAGCAATGCTAAAAATATCGGAGTCAGCAATCAAAAAGAGACTTCAGAGAGGCCGTGAGGAATTAAGCAGGCAGTTAGGAGTGAGACAATGAGAAAACTATCTGATTTACCAGAGGAAATGGTTTTAGATGACCAGGTGAAACAAAGAATTCTTAGAAACGGCAGGACGATTGCACAAAAGAGAAGAAAACAGGCGCGACTGAGGAATGGAATTCTTGTGGGTGCTGTTGTAATCGCCAGTATTGTCTTCCCATTAAGCAACGATTCCCACATATCCAATGAGAGGGGGCTGCTTCCTTTGACGGTGTATGCGAAAGATGTTTCTGGAAAAGAGGTATTGGACATAGGTTCAGGGAGAGTATTTTCGTTGACCAGAACGGAGACACCATTGGGGGAAGGCTATACTTTGCAGATGGTTGCGAAAGAAGGCTACCATTATGAACTGAATATTGAGGATATGGGGACTGGTCTTGAAACAATTTTCATTAGAGATAATGATGTATATTGGATTCCGGATTACTGGAAGGATAGCAGCGGGAAACTTTACGATACAGATGGCAGTGAGCTTATGATATCAAATGCGTTGTCATCACCTATTTTGAATTACTGTGTTTATAACCAGGAAAATAGGTTATGTACAGAACTATCGATACAACTGCATGAAGAAGAAACGGGGAGTGCTGAACTGATTCGTCTGGTATGTTATCCAGAGGAGAATGGGATAGAACTGCAAAATAGATAAATATCTCTGACAGATATCGCTAATTTGTTCTAGCAAGCATTATTCCATTACAGAGGATTTCAACAACGGAAGACATTGCGGAATTAATCTGTACGGTTCAAGTCCAGGATTCCATGACAGGACAAATTATAAGCCCTAATAATGGGATGTTGATCTGATTTACAAAGCTGTCAATGGCATTGAGAAAAAAGAGAATTTGAGGTAAGATAGGGGGCAAAGGATGTGACAGCAATATGAAAATGCGGGAAGAATTTACATGCCCCCTGGAACTGGTGCATGATATGATAAAAGGCAAATGGAAGCCAATCATTATATGGCGGCTGCGCCTGGGACCGACCTCCCTTGCCAGGCTGGAAAAGGATATTGACGGGATTACACAGAAGATGCTGTTGGAGCAGCTAAAGGAGCTGATTGACTATGGTTTTGTAGAGAAGAAATCCTTTGAGGGCTATCCGTTGCATGTAGAGTATTCCTTAACGGACGGACAGGGCCGGGAGCTTTTGCAGGCACTAAAAATCATGCAGCATATTGGGATTGAATATCTGAAAGCACAGGGAAAAGAGGCGCTGCTGATTGAAAAGGGGGTTGTCCCGGAATAATACCTACGAAAAAGTGGGTAATTTACGCCGGGGATCCATGTGGCTATGATGGTATTGAATAAACCGCATGGAGGTGGAATTATGATTGTGACGAGTACAGGAATCATTGGCGGAAAGATCCAGGACCAATATGGAGGGCGCGGAACCCAGTTTAATGAAAACGGGGTTCCAACGTATTCCCTGCCATTTAAAATTGAGGAGGCGCCAGAGAAGACCGTTTCTTTTGCGGTCATTCTGGAAGACAAAGACTCTTATCCGGTTACAGGTGGATTTGTATGGGTTCATTGGCTGGCCGCGAACATCACGCGCAATGAGCTGAAGAATAATGAGAGCCAGACGGCCAGTGACTTTATACAGGGCTGCAATAGCTGGACGAGTATCCAGGGCGGACAGCAGAGCAGGGAGTGGTCCTGCTTCTATGGGGGGATGACACCGCCCGATCAGGCACATACCTATGAGCTGCATGTTTGTGCACTGGATGGCCTGTTGGATCTGCAGACGGGATTTTACTTAAATGAGCTGTATCACAAGATGGAAGGGCATATTTTAGATAAGCATACGTTAAAGGGCATATACGACAAAATCTAAATATAAGCAGGGGCATGGGAGCCAATAGACTGGCATCATGCCCCTGTTCTTTGCATAATGGGGACAAGATTTTATTGCTAAAAGCAGCTTTACTGAATTAGGATTATATGCAATGTCTGAATAAATTTTTCATCATATTCATGAAATCTGATGGCTATGCAGCAATATTATGACCCCAAGCCATAGAAACATGAGCATTTAAACAATTCTACGGAGTTTTTGTGGTTGATAAAAAAACTAAACAGCAGAAAAAATAAGAAACACTACTCGAAAGTGATATATCTGTCGTTTTTTCCAATTTTTTCTCACACTTACTTTATCTTAATCTTGTAAAGTCACCTCTTTTTACCGGTTTTATTTTTTCTCTGCTATTCTGAATGTGCAGGAGGAATAAAACATGACATACATGATACAGACAATAAAGACATGGGAAATCACATTTGATCAGAAAGCAGAACATTTTATATTTAAACATCCGTTCCTGAGTTTTGTGGGAATTGTTGTGGGTGTCCCCATTTTTATTTTAGCGGCAGTTGGTGTCAGTACGACGATAGTCATATTACCTATTGCATGGATGTTTGGCTGGCTTTGATTTTATGGAAACTTTATGTGGTTCCATGGCTGCTAACGCTGTTTTTATTCATTTTCATATATAATTTGTGACGATAAGGAGGACATAAACTATGCAAATACTTATTGGTATCATTGGCATGTGCATGGCTGCGCTGCTAATCTACTACATTTACATTTTAATGGGAGGAGACGAGAAATAATGGGAATCTATTTTTTATGGCGTTTGGGCATGGTAATTGTCATACTTGCATCCTTCGCCCTGTTTGTGTTTATTTATAACAAAGTTACAAAGCACATCCATCCTATGCAAAAATATGATGTGCAGGTGCAAAAAAGGAGGGATTCCTGATGGCTGGTTCAATCATGCAATATGTTCTTTACCTGGCGGTTTTGGTTGTGCTGGCAATTCCGTTAGGAACTTACATGAAAAAGGTGATGTATGGCGAGAAAACCATTTTCTCCTCAATTTTCACACCCTGCGAACGGATTGTATGCAAAGTCCTTCATGTGCAAGAGAGTGAGGATATGACTTGGAAGCAGTATCTCTCATCCGTTTTTCTTTTCTCTGGTATTGGATTTGTTTTCCTGTTCCTGCTCCAGCTTTTACAAGGCGCGCTGCCGGGCAATCCACAGGGACTCGCCGGCACAAGCTGGCATTTAGCTTTTAACACCGCCGCCAGCTTTGTAACCAACACGAACTGGCAGTCGTATTCCGGTGAATCGACTTTGAGCTATCTGACGCAGGCTGTTGGCCTGACAGTGCAGAACTTTGTATCTGCCGCCACCGGCATTGCTGTGCTGTTTGCCTTGATTCGTGGCTTTACCAGGGTCAAGGCAAAGGGAATCGGCAGTTTTTGGGTAGATATGACGCGGATTGTCTTACATATTCTGATTCCGCTGAACCTTGTGCTCGCCCTGCTATTAGTGGCTGGAGGCGTGGTACAAAATCTGAAACCGGCAGAGGAGGTAATGCTGCTGGAGCCTGTGGCGGTTAGCGCAAGCAGTGAGATTCTCGAAGACGCAGATATCGACCTTGAAACAAAGAAGGTAACAGTTGACGGAAAACTCGTTCCTGATGCCAGAATTATAACGGAGCAGTTTGTTCCAATGGGTCCAGCAGCAAGCCAGATTGCCATCAAGCAGACAGGAACCAACGGAGGTGGTTTCTTTGGCGTCAATTCAGCTCACCCGTTTGAAAATCCTAATGCACTCACTAATTTGTTGGAAATGCTCTCGTTGCTTTTAATTCCCATGGCGCTTTGCTTTACCTTCGGCAAGGCGGTCAAAAACAAAAAGCAGGGTACTGCAATCTTTTTAGCCATGTTTCTAATGCTGATTGCTTCACTCAGCTTGATTGCGGTCAATGAACAAAGCGCCGCTACAATGCTTTCCCCAAATAATAATGTAAATATGGGCATGATAGATCAGGCGGGCGGCAACATGGAGGGCAAGGAAACCCGTTTTGGTATTACGGCATCATCTACCTGGGCAGCTTTTACTACGGCAGCCTCCAACGGATCGGTAAACTCCATGCACGACAGTTACACTCCGCTTGGCGGCTTGGCGCAGATGCTGCAAATGCAGATTGGCGAAGTAATCTTTGGCGGCGTAGGCTGTGGACTTTACGGGATGCTGGCCTTCGCCATCTTGACCGTGTTCATTGCAGGGCTGATGGTAGGTCGCACTCCGGAATTTCTTGGTAAAAAAATTGAGCCTCGTGAGATGAAATGGGCGGTACTGGCGTGTCTTGCCACACCGATTGCTATTTTAGCCGGAAGCGGAACTGCGGCAATGGTACCGGAAGTAATGGACAGTCTCAATAACGGCGGCGCGCATGGCTTTTCCGAGATGCTTTACGCATACACTTCCGCTGGAGGAAATAACGGTTCGGCCTTTGCGGGCTTTAATGCCAATACTGTATTCCTCAATGTTTCAATCGGCCTTGTCATGCTGTTCGCACGCTTTCTACCCATTGTAGGGACATTGGCCATCGCGGGCAGCCTGGCCGAAAAAAAGAAAATTGCTGTAACTGCCGGAACGCTCTCCACGACTAATGGAATGTTTATATTCCTGCTCATCTTTGTCGTGCTGCTGGTGGGCGCTCTGAGTTTCTTCCCAGCGCTGGCGCTGGGGCCGCTGGCAGAGTTCTTCAGCGGCATTGCATAAAGGAGGTATCATAAATGACGAACGCAACAAGCGTTTTTGCCAACAAAAAAATGCTCGGCAGAGCCATTAAGGATTCTTTTATAAAGCTGGATCCCAAAACGCAGGCGCAAAACCCGGTTATGCTGTTGGTTTATCTGTCCGCGGTCCTGACCAGCGTACTGTGGGTTGTTTCCCTGTTTGGAATTATGGACGCCCCCTCGGGCTATACGCTGACCATCGCGGTGATTTTATGGTTCACCTGCCTGTTCGCAAACTTTGCCGAGGCTATTGCCGAGGGACGCGGCAAGGCGCAGGCGGATTCTCTGCGGGCTGCAAAAAAAGATGTGGAAGCGCATCGCATCCCGTCCATAAGCCGTAAAAATGACGCGATTGCAATATCCTCATCACTTCTCAAAAAGGGTGATATCGTAATTGTAAAAGCCGGAAAACAGATTCCCGCGGACGGTGAAGTAATCGAGGGTGCTGCCAGCGTGGATGAGTCCGCCATTACCGGAGAGTCCGCTCCGGTGATCCGGGAGGCGGGCGGAGACCGC
Source organism: Hungatella sp. L36 (assembly GCF_014288035.1). Lineage (NCBI taxonomy): Bacteria > Bacillati > Bacillota > Clostridia > Lachnospirales > Lachnospiraceae > Hungatella > Hungatella sp. L36. Next base: position 247,418 of record NZ_JACOPC010000002.1, read on the forward strand.
AGCGCTGTGACCGGTGGCACGACAGTTCTTTCCGACTGGATTATTGTTCAGGTGACAAATGAGGCCGGAGAGAGTTTTCTTGATAAGATGATTGCTATGGTGGAAGGCGCGGCACGTAAAAAGACACCGAATGAAATTGCACTCCAGATTTTTCTGATTGCGTTGTCTGTCATTTTTATTTTGGTTACGATGTCTTTGTACGCTTACTCTGCTTTTTCAGCAAAATTGGCTGACATATCGAATCCAACCTCGGTTACGACATTAGTGGCGCTGCTGGTCTGCCTCGCGCCCACCACCATCGGCGCGTTGCTTTCCGCAATCGGTATTGCGGGAATGAGCCGTCTCAATCAGGCCAATGTGCTTGCTATGAGCGGCAGAGCCATTGAAGCAGCCGGAGATGTTGATATTCTGATGTTGGACAAAACCGGCACAATCACGCTGGGCAATCGACAGGCCTGTGACTTCATTCCTGTGGACGGAGCCGACCCAAGAGAGCTTGCCGATGCAGCACAGCTTTCCTCCCTCGCTGACGAGACGCCGGAGGGCAGAAGCGTTGTGATACTTGCAAAAGAAAAGTTTGGACTGCGGGGCCGGACACTGCAGGACAGGGGCATGGTTTTTAGCCCGTTCACTGCGGCCACACGTATGAGCGGCGTGGACTATGACGGGCTTGAAATCCGTAAAGGGGCGGCGGATTCTGTCCGTGACTATGTGGAGGCGGCCGGAGGAACATTCTCCAACGACTGTGACCGGGTGGTCAAGGAAATCGCTAACCAGGGTGGCACGCCGCTGGTTGTGGCGAAAGATCACAAAATTTTGGGTGTTATCCATCTGAAGGATATCGTTAAGCAGGGCGTGAAGGAGAAGTTTGCAGATCTTCGGAAAATGGGAATTAAGACCATTATGATTACCGGAGACAACCCGCTGACAGCGGCGGCTATCGCGGCGGAAGCCGGAGTGGATGACTTTCTCGCTGAAGCAACCCCAGAAGGAAAGCTCATGATGATTCGCGATTTTCAAAGTAAGGGACACCTTGTAGCCATGACTGGCGATGGTACAAACGATGCACCGGCATTGGCCCAGGCAGATGTAGCGGTTGCGATGAATACCGGTACGCAGGCGGCAAAGGAAGCTGGCAATATGGTAGATCTGGACTCATCACCCACTAAGCTGATAGAAATTGTGCGGATTGGAAAGCAGCTTTTGATGACGCGCGGCAGTTTGACGACTTTCTCAATCGCCAATGATGTAGCGAAATATTTTGCAATCATTCCGGCGCTGTTCATGGGACTGTACCCCGGTCTGGCCGCACTGAACGTCATGGGACTGCATTCTCCGCAGAGTGCGGTATTGTCCGCAATTATTTATAACGCACTTATCATCATTGCGCTGATTCCGCTGGCGCTCAGGGGCGTGAAATACCGCGAAGTACCGGCTGGAAAGTTACTCTCCCGCAATCTGCAGGTTTACGGCCTTGGCGGGCTTGCCACACCGTTCATTTTTGTGAAACTGATTGATATGTTGTTAGCAGCCTGCGGGCTTGCATAGTCAATTAGAATTTGGAGGTGTCTTTATGAAAACAATGAAAGATATTTTGCTGCGCGCGGCTGGCCTCTTTCTGATTTTTACCCTATTGTGCGGCGTGTTTTATACTGGCGCAGTGACAGGTTTTGCACAGGTATTGTTCCCTCAGAAGGCAAATGGAAGTATGATTGAAATCGGCGGAGTGAAATACGGCAGCGAGCTGCTTGGCCAGTATTATACGGATGATGCTCATTTTTGGGGACGAATTATGAATTTGGATGTGACGACTTATCGAGATGGGGAGGGCAATATATTAATGTACTCCGCGCCCTCTAATTTAAGCCCAACAAGCGCCGAATATGCCGCATTGGTAGCGGAACGAGTGGAAAAAATACAAAAATCAAATCCCATAATGAAGGATACGGCCATCCCTGTGGATTTGGTCACTTGTTCGGGCAGCGGGCTTGACCCACATATTTCTCCGGCAGCGGCGGAATATCAGGTAACGCGTGTTGCCACAGCCAGCGGAAAAAGCGAGCAGGAGGTGCGGGAAATCATAGCAAAATGCACAGATGGTCAATTCCTGGGCATCTTTGGAGAGAAAATAGTGAATGTGTTAAAGGTCAATTTAATGCTGGATGGTATTCTGTAAAAAAAGCGGGGAGACGGTTTTTCTGTCTCTCCGCACTTTTATGCTATAATGTCATGAGACAATATACTGCGGCCTATGGAATCAGAGCATGTGTGAAGCGTATGATATAATGGATATGTTGTCAGCTTAAATAGAACGGATACTGGTTAACGCCATTTTTATACAATCTTAATAGACAGTTTGTAATACTTATATCTGATTTATTTTCAATATGGTATTCTATATTCACAGGGATGAGAGAGGTGTAATATGGAAGAGAAGAAAAACAAACCGGATGAAATACTCCGTGTAATACAGGAAGACGAACAAAGTTCCAAGAACGGACATTTGAAGATATTCTTCGGTTATGCCGCCGGCGTAGGAAAAACGTATGCTATGTTGAAGGATGCCAATGCCGCGAAGCGGCGCGGTGTGGACGTGGTAATCGGTTATGTAGAGCCTCACGCAAGACCGCAGACCGCCGCACTGACACAGAATCTGGAATGCCTGTCGCTTATGGAGGATGTTTACAATGGAATTGCATTGAAGGAATTTGACTTGGATGCGGCGCTGGCCCGCAGGCCGCAGCTCATTCTGGTAGATGAACTGGCGCATACCAATGCCAAAGGCTGCCGCAACAGGAAGAGGTATCAAGACGTCAGGGAACTGTTGCGGGCGGGGATTGATGTCTATTCCACCGTAAATGTCCAGCATATAGAAAGCCTCAACGATATGGTTGCCTCAATCACTGGTGTCACTGTCCGGGAACGCATACCCGATGAGGTGTTTGATTGAGCATCCCAGGTGGAATTAGTGGACATTGAGCCGCAGGAGCTGATTGAACGATTAAATGAGGGAAAAATCTATCGGGAAGCACAGGCAAGGCAGGCTCTTAATCATTTTTTTAGCGTAGAGAACCTGACAGCACTGCGGGAAATTGCGCTCAGACGCTGCGCCGACCGGGTAAACCGTATGGCGGAAAGTGTGAAGGTTCAGAACAACAGTGATTATTATACAGACGAACATATTCTGGTCTGCCTTTCGTCTTCCCCTACCAATCCGAAGATTATTCGGGCGGCGGCAAGAATGGCACAGGCTTTTCGTGGTGAATTCACAGCACTTTTTGTGGAAACGCCTGAATTTCAAAACATGTCCGCAGACGATAAAACTCGCCTGCGGGAAAACATACGTCTTGCGGAGCAGCTTGGCGCATCGGTTGAAACTACCTATGGAGATGATATCGCGCTGCAAATCGCTGAATACGCGCGTCTGTCCGGTGTGTCCAAAATCGTATTAGGGCGTGACAACGCCGTGAAAAGGCGGCTGTTTGCCAAGCAGACTTTAACGGAAAAGCTGACCATATACGCGCCGAAGCTGGAGGTCTACATCCTTCCGGACAGACCAGTTCCGGGCTATCGTCCGCAGAAGGCAGGAAACCCGGTCCCCCCTTTTTCTGTCGCTGATCTACTGCGTAGCGCGGCAATTCTGGCTGTGGCAACCGGTATTGGCTTTGTCTTTTATCATTTTGGCTTCAGCGAAGCAAATATCATTACCGTTTACATATTGGGCGTCCTTTTGACAGCGGTGTGCACTTCCGCTCGAATTTACTGTTTAGTAACTTCGCTGGCAAGCGTTTTGATGTTTAATTTCTTTTTTACCTCGCCGCGTTTTACGTTTAAAGCCTATGATCCAAGCTATTTTGTGACGTTTCCTATCATGTTTTTGGCGGCATTAATCACCGGCAATCTGGCAATACGGATTAAAGGGCAGGCGCGGAAGTCGGCTCAGGCAGCGTACCGAACCAAAGTCATGTTTGACACTAATCAGGCGCTGCAGCAGGTAAACGGGAATGAAGATATTATCTCTGTTACCGCCCATCAGATAGTAAGGCTGTTGGAACGCAGTGTTGTATTCTATGCTAAACAGGATGGCAATACTCTGGCAGAACCGCTGTTTTTCTCCTTTTCCGAAAATCAGAACAAACAGGACTATTGCTCAGAAAACGAGCGGGCCGTTGCCGCATGGGTCTATCAAAACAATAAACGTGCCGGCGCAACAACCGACACCCTTTCCAGTGCCAAATGCCTGTATTTGGCGGTGCGTATTGAAAACGCGGTATACGGTGTTGTGGGGATTGTAATGGAACAAGGAGCATTGGAGCCATTTGAAAGCAGTATTCTGCTTTCCATACTCGGTGAATGTGCAATGGCGCTTAAAAATGAGCAGACCACCCGTGAGAAAGAGCAGGCGGCGGTTCTTGCTAAAAACGAGCAGCTTCGTGCGAATCTGCTGCGGGCTATTTCCCATGATCTGCGAACTCCTTTGACCTCAATTTCTGGAAATGCGGGCGTACTTCTGGCCAATGACACAGTTATCCCACAGGAAAAGCGCAGACAGTTGTATGGCGATATTTATGATGATTCATTGTGGCTGATTAATTTAGTGGAAAATCTGCTGGCGGTTACGCGCATAGAGGACGGCAGTATGAATCTGCGGCTGAAACCGGAGCTTATGGACGATGTGGTCGCGGAAGCTTTGCACCATATAAACCGGAAAAGTGTGGAGCATCACATTACGGTGGCGCAGTCAAACGAGCTGGCGCTCGCCAGAATGGATGGGCGGCTTATCGTACAGGTCGTAATAAATATTGTTGACAATGCTATTAAATATACGCCCCAAGGGTCCACTATAACCGTTCGCACATTTACTTCAGGCGATTGGGTTGTTACCGAAATTTCTGACAACGGTCCAGGTATCTCTGACGAGGTCAAGCTCCGGATCTTTGACATGTTCTATACTTCCAGTACAAAAATTGCCGACAGCCGACGCAGCCTTGGTTTGGGACTGGCACTCTGTAAATCAATTATCACTGCCCATGGCGGAACAATAGAAGTGCGGGACAATGAACCGGAGGGAACTGTTTTTTGCTTTACATTACCCATTGAGGAGGTAACGCTTCATGAATAAATCTTTAATATTGGTCGTAGAAGACGATGCAGCCGTGCGCAATCTGATTACGACAACATTGGAAACTCAGGACTATCGTTTTTTGACTGCGTCTACCGGTGAAGCCGCCATTTTGGAAGCAGTCTCGCATAATCCGGATATTGTACTGCTGGACATGGGTCTGCCGGATATTGACGGTGTGGATATCATCAAAAAAATCCGCACATGGTCGCTTATGCCTATTATTGTCATCAGCGCCCGAAGCGAGGATACGGATAAAATAGACGCTTTGGACGCCGGGGCGGACGACTATCTCACAAAACCTTTTTCCGTTGAAGAACTTCTTGCAAGACTTCGGGCGACACAGCGTAGACTGATTGCTACACAAGGTGTTATGCCAGCACAGCAGACCTTTTTCGAAAACGGCAGACTAAGAATTGATTATGCGGCGGGCTGTGTCTTTCTTGAAGATACCGAGTTACATTTGACACCCATTGAATATAAGCTGTTGTGCCTGCTCGCCAAAAATATCGGCAAGGTGCTTACGCACACCTATATTACACAGGAAATTTGGGGCAGCTCATGGGACAATGATGTGGCGTCTCTGCGGGTTTTTATGGCAACCCTGCGCAAAAAGATTGAAAATACGCAGGATGCGCCGCAGTATATCCAGACACATATTGGCGTTGGATACCGGATGCTGAAGGTTTAACTGCCAGATGCAAATGGAGGATATCTGAAGAAAAAGATATTTCTATTGTGGATTTAAATGTAGAAAAATTAGTATAAAATAAGCAGAGTGCAGTTCTCTCATATTAAGAGGCTGCACCTTGTTTTTATGTGTGAATTGCTTGTTAGCTCATTGAATCATGCTTGTGTTGTTTCAATGTCAGAACTATAATAGAGCCATTAAAGGTGCAGACATGAAATAATGTGACCTTAAAAGAGGCAGGCCAGGAATGGAACATGACTACTCTGCAGATAGATTACTATTATGCAGAAGATCGCATCCCCGGTGCAGTGAAGATGGTGAAGACCTGGTTTTTCTTAAAGACATGGAAAAGCTGGTTGACAGGAGAAAATGAGGTGATACACATGAGTCAGATATTGCTTTTAGAAGATGATGTCAGTTTGGTTGATGGACTGCGTTATTCCTTGAAAAGGAATGGATTTGATATTACGATTGCCCGCACTATAGAGGAAGCAATCAAATGTCTGCAACAAATTGGCAGTTACGATTTACTGCTGCTTGATGTTACCCTGCCAGACGGAACCGGCTTTGATGTGTGCAATAAGGTACGGAAACAGGGGAATCAAATTCCTATCATTTTTTTAACCGCATCCGATGAGGAAGTAAATATTATAAGGGGATTGGATAGTGGCGGTGATGATTATATTACGAAACCATTTAAACTGGGAGAACTCTGCTCACGCATTCGTGCTTTGCTGCGTCGGGCAGGGACGGCCAGTACCAGCAGCATGATTGAGTGCGGGGATATTTCCATTGACCTGTACGGGAGCCGTGTCCTGCTGAAAGGACAGCCGTTAGATTTGACCAGCGCAGAATATCGCCTGCTTTGTCTATTGGTGCGGAATGCCAACCGGACCGTAACACGGGATAATATAATGAATGAATTATGGGATAACACCAGCGATTTTGTTGATGATAATACATTGTCTGTTTATGTGCGGCGGCTTCGTGAGAAAATCGAAACCATACCCTCACAGCCAGAACATTTAATAACGGTCCGTGGTTTTGGTTATCAGTGGAAAGAGGTGTCATTATGAGCTTTGGCAGAGACAGGCAAATCAGACATTACTGTGAATTCCTGATTGCTTTTGTGCTCCTGCTCTTTTTTTCTGGAATGTGGGCGTATTCGCAACAGGCAAGCATAGTCCGGGACCTGTTTCTGGAACATGACAGAGCTGTTGTAACATCCCTCTTAGAGCAAGGCATTTCAGAGGACGTTATTGCCAGAGCAATAACAAATACTTCAGGGACAGAGGTGGGAACAGAACTGCTTACCCGGATTGGCATAACATCACATACCGCTATCAAATTTTTCCCGTTTATAACGGATCTTCAACAGCAAACAGGGTTGTTTATGATGATTGCCTGGGTAGTTCTTACAGGGATGCTTTTTACCGGAACATTTCTTTTCTTTAGAAAGCGGGAACAGCTTTACAGACAGGCCACACAAGTAATCCTGCATTTTATCCAAGGAGACTTTTCCCACCATCTTACGCAGGCAAACGAAGGAGCCATCTTTCAGTTTTTTGCATCTGTAGATCAACTGGCTACCATTCTGCAATCAAAGAACGATACACAGGAAAAAGCAAAGGAATTTCTGAAGAATACAATTTCCGATATATCCCATCAGCTCAAAACACCGCTGACCGCCCTCTCCATGTACCATGAGATTATTTCAGATGAGCCGGAGAATGTAGAGACGGTAAGAGAGTATTCAGAAAAAACTGGACTAGCCATAAACCGCATGGATATATTGATTCAGTCCATGCTGAAAATAACCCGGCTTGATGCAGGCAGTATTGATTTTGAAAAGGAACGCTGCTATGTCGCAGATTTAATAGCACGTTCTATTCGTGAACTTATAATACGGGCGGAACGCGAAGGTAAGAAAATTTTAACAGACGGTTCCACAGAGGAAATGATTTTCTGTGATGTAGGATGGACAAGTGAAGCCATTGGGAATATTGTTAAAAACGCCTTAGACCACACGGAAGCGGGTGGGGAAATCCATATATCATGGGAACATAGTCCGATTATGCTGCGGGTTTATATTTCAGATAATGGCTCAGGGATTGCGCCGGAGGACATTCACCACATATTCAAACGGTTCTATCGCAGCAAAAAGTCGTTGGATACACAAGGGATTGGTCTTGGGCTGCCGCTGGCAAAGTCTATTATTGGAGGACAGGACGGCATTATTTCTGTTCAAAGCAGTTTAAATAAGGGGACGATGTTCACCCTCTCCTTCCTTACGGAACTGTAATCTGCTTTTCACCTAATTGTAAGCTAAGCCTGTTATCCTTTGGGGAAAGGAGGTAACTGGACATGGAAATTTTAAAAGTACAGCATTTATGTAAAACCTATGGCAAAGGCGAGGCAAAAGTGGAGGCGCTGAAGGATGTTTCCTTTACTTTAGAGCAGGGAGAGTTTGCGGCGGTAGTTGGGGAATCCGGATCCGGGAAAAGTACGCTGCTGAACTGCATTGGTGCATTGGATATGCCGACATCTGGCAACGTATTGATGGATGGACAGGATTTATTTTCTATGAAAGAGGAACAGAGGACAGTATTCAGACGCCGTAATATCGGTTTTGTCTTTCAGTCCTTTCAATTAGTGGCTGACCTGACAGTCGAGCAGAATATTATGTTTCCTATTTTGTTGGATTACCGAAAACCGGAGCCGGGAACGATTGAAGAAATTTTGGGAGTTTTGGGATTGAAAGACAGACGCCATCATCTGCCAAGTCAATTATCCGGAGGACAGCAGCAGCGCGTAGCAATTGGGCGGGCGCTTATAACAAGGCCAAAGCTGATTTTAGCAGATGAACCGACCGGGAACCTTGACAGTAAAAATAGTCAGGATGTTATGGATTTACTAACGAAGGCTTCCCGCCGCTATCAACAGACAATTTTAATGATTACTCACAACAACAATTTAACATCTTCCGTAGATCGTGTGCTTCATGTGAAAGATGGTGTGTTGACAGATTTGGGAGGAGAAAGAGAATGAAAAGTTATCTTGATCTGATTCCCCTATCTGCTAAAAGGCATAAACGACAAGGGAAAATGACGCTGATCTGTATTATTCTCTCGGTCTTTTTAGTAACGGTTATATTCGGTATGGCAGAAATGGAGATTCGCAGCCAGCAGTATCAGGAGATTAAAAATGGTGGTAACTGGCATGTTATTTTCTCAGGTATTGATGAAAAGACAGGAGCTTTAATACAGGCCCGTCCTGAAGTTACTGGTTCAGGTTGGTATGGCTATGTGAATGAGACAAACGGATTTTGGGTTGATGGAAGAAAAATCTCCGTCAGCGGTATTGATGAACAGGCATTCCGTTCCATGTTCTTGTCCGAAATTTCAGAGGGGAGATTTCCGGAAACTGTGTATGAAGTGGTTTTATCGGAATATGCCAAATCTCTTCTAAAGGTTGATATCGGTGATACCATACAGATTGATGGTATTAATGAACCGTTGGTGATTTCCGGTTTTGCCGAGAATTCAGCAAAACAAATGCGTCAGGACACTTTTTCAGCTCTGCTGTCTATGAATGGGTTCCGTACTCATATTCCGGCAGAAAATTACACGGAGCAGTTGGTCGTGCAGTTATCACCTTTTTGTAATATGCAAAAAGTAATTGCGGACATTGCCGATCAGCTCCATCTGTCTGAAAAGCAAGTGATCCAGAATGGAAACTTACTGGCTGTTCTCGGCCAAAGCGACAACAATTTTATTATACAGCTCTATGGCTGTGCCGTTATCTTATTCCTATTGGTTCTGATTGCCAGTGTCCTGATGATTACAAGCAGCCTAAATAGTAATGTTATGCAGAGAACAGAGTTTTTTGGTATGCTTCGCTGTGTTGGCGCCACTCGAAAGCAGATCATGAAATTTGTCCGCCGGGAGGGGCTGCGCTGGTGTAAATTTGCAATCCCCATTGGACTGATTTGTGGTATTGTGGTGGTCTGGGGCTTGTGTGCGGCTCTCAAGTTTATCAGCCCGGAATATTTTGCTGAACTGCCTGTTTTCCGTGTGAGCTGGATTAGTATTCTCTGCGGCATTATTATAGGGTTTCTGACCGTACTGCTGGCAGCTCAGGCCCCAGCAAAAAAGGCTGCAAGTGTTTCTCCATTGACGGCCGTTTCCGGCAATGCCTTCAGCCGCCAGTCTGTAAAAACGGCTGCCAATACGCGCCTGTTCCATATTGACACTTCGTTGGGGGTCAATCATGCTATGTCAAATAAAAAGAGCTTTGTTCTGATGGTTGGCTCATTCGCACTGAGTATTATTCTGTTTTTAGCGTTCTCCCCAGCAATTGATTTTATGAACCATGCTATCAATGCGTTGGAACCATATACACCAGATGTCTCAATTACAAGTAAAGACAATACGGGCAATGTACCCAGGGAACTGCTGCCACAGTTTGAAGAACAGTCCTTTGTAATGCGGGTATACGGAAGAATGTTCGCCTATGATATACCTACAAATAATGAAGACAAGTTGATCAATTTGATTTCCTATGAGGAGCATCAGCTTTCGTGGGCGAAGGAAAATCTGGTTGAGGGTGAAGTGGAGGATATATATGCCTCAGATAACGCGGTATTGGCAGTGTACAATTCAGAATATATGTTACATGTGGGCGATAAGATTACGATGAATATAGACGGACAGCAACAGGATTTGAATGTTGTAGGGATACTTTCTAAAAGCCCATTTACGAACACGCCGGGAACGGCCAATGTTATTTGTACGGAAGATACATTCCAACACATTTACGGTAAAACACAATATACAATTATTGATTTACAATTTAAACGCGGCGTCACCAATCAGGAGGTAAATAGTATCCGTGAGATGGCGGGATCAGAGTTCAGCTTTTCAGATCGCCGTCAAAGCAACCAGCAGTCTGTGGGAGCCTATTATTCATTTGCTTTATTTATCTATGGCTTTTTGGTAGTGATTGCTTTAATTACCGTGTTCAATGTTGTAAACAGTATCAATATGAGCGTATCGGCCCGTATCCGGCAATATGGTGCTATGCGGGCTATTGGAATGAGTAACCGGCAGCTTATAAAAATGGTAACAGCGGAAGCGGCTGCTTACTCTATTGCCGGAAGTATTGTAGGCTGTATGATTGGCCTGTGCATAAACAGATATCTGTTTGTTCAAATGGTATCATCCCGCTGGGGCGACCCGTGGAAAGTTCCGGTGCTCACTGTAGGCATTATAGTGGGGCTTGTAGTTGTTACAGCCTTTATAGCCGTCAGGAACCCAGCTAGACGTATTCGTGATTTGTCAATTGTTGATACAATCAGTGCAGATTGACATGTTTGCTGATGGTGGTGACATGGGTGCTGACTTGTCAGGTTGGCATTGAAACCATTTAGGGCATCGAATACAGGTTTAGCAATGCAAGAAGGAAAAAATAAGCAAGGTGCAGTATCTCAAAGAGTGGAGACTGTACCTTGTTTATTTAAACACTTCAACCCTGTTTCGTTTCAAATTTATTTTTCAAATCTGCAATCCAGGCATCAATTGCCTCAGCCAATATAAATTGTTGCTGTAAAACGGCCATACCCGTTTCGGGAATATCAGGCATATTTTCTTTTTGATCAATATTTTCCTGCAAATATGTTTTCAAAGTCTGCACATTACTTTCAATCTGTTCCAGACAGATTTTTTGATTTTCTGGAGAAAGGCTGGACAGGTTAACAATGACTGCATTAAAATCCAGAAATATATGGATAGGCTTAGAAGAAAGTTCCAGCATGAGCGTTTCAAACTCCTGCGCCCCGGCTTCAGTCAATGAGTAGACCGCTTTTTCTGCCATCTTCCCCTCTTTTACCGGAGTACCTTTAATATAGCCCTTTTCCTCCAACTGAATTACTTTTTTATATATTGATGGAGTGCTGATTTTTACCCATTTTGAAAGATTGCGGTATTCCACTAATTTTTGTATGTCATAGGCACTTAATGATTCTTTTTTTAATATCCCTAATACGATCAAGTCAATGGTTGCCATAATATTCTCCTTTTTCTCTTGACACATACTATAATTTAGAGTAGTATATTCAACATTGCAAAAGCTATAAATTATAGTAATATATTTTCCAAACCATGTCAAGCGAAAGGAGAAGAATATGGCGAATAAAGAATTAGAATTAAAGCAGGAAAAAGTAAGGCTGGAAGAAACGATTCAGACGGTAAAAGCACTGATTCAAGGTGTGGACAGTTTGGAGGAAAGCCAACGGAAAGAGGCTCAGGAACTGCTCCACAATCTAAGCTATTCAGACATAAACCAACAGCTCGGAATTATGACCACTTCTGCTCAAAATGAGGAGGATGCCCAAAACCGCCGCCGGCAATATCTTCGCGCGTTAAAAAGCCCCTATTTTTGCAGAATTGACTTCGCGGAAGAGCATGCAAAAGAGCCGAAGGCATTCTATATTGGCAAAAGTGGTTTAAGCGATCATTCAGGCGGACAGATTGTTCTGGATTGGCGGACCCCTATTGCTAATGTTTATTATGCGAATACCATTGGAAAAGTGTCATATATGGCACCGGGCGGTAAAATTAATGGGAACTTATCTTTAAAGCGGCATTATCTTATCGAGGACGGGAAACTGGAATCCATGATGGATGTGGACGTTTCAGCCAATGATGATTTTTTGCAGATGGCACTTGGCGACAGTAAAGACAATCGGTTGAAGGATATTGTTTCTACCATACAGTCTGAACAAAATGAGATTATCAGGGCGCCGCTCTCTGTTCCTCTGGTCGTGCAGGGGGTGGCTGGAAGCGGCAAAACCACAATCGCATTACACCGTATTGCCTATTTGATTTACACTTACCAGAAAGATTTTTCCGCTCATGATTTTTTAATCATTGCGCCCAATGATTTGTTTCTGGATTATATCTCTGCAGTTTTACCGGAACTGGGCGTGGATCAAGTCAGACAGAGCACCTTTATCAAACTTGCATCCAGCATAACAGGTGGAAAGTATAAGGTTGCAGACTCAAATGCAAAACTCGCTGCATTGATTTCGCCAAAGACGGATGAAAAAGAGAAAGCCCTGATAAAAAAGGCCGGCCGGTTTAAAGGTTCATTAGTATTCTTGGAGGCGTTGGAACAGTATGTTCTGGAGCTGACCGAGAAAACCGTACCGGATAAAGACTTCGTTCTATGGGGGCATGTGCTGTATACTTCCCAGCAAGTGCAACGTGAAATATTTTTGAAATCAGATGCAGGGTGGGCTGAACGCCTGGAGTCCCTGCGTAATCGGCTTAAAATCAATGTCAAGAAAATGCGGGATAAAATTGAAGAAGAGCTTCAGAAGCCATACGATGATGAAATTGAATATCTACACAATCATATGGCTGTAGGCGAAGAACGCCGCACACGGATAATAGACTTAATCAATAAGCGGGATCAGGCAGAGGAAGAATTCAAAAAAGAATGTAAGCCGGCCGTATCTGTCTATATGGACAATTTCCCCAAAATTGATGTGCTGAAAGATTATCGCAGGCTTTTGTCTGATCCTGAAAAACTATGCCATTTGTGCGGCAGCGCCCTGATACCGGAAGTTGCAGAATATGTAGCAGGGCAGTGCCAGCTCATGAGCAAAAAGAATATGGTTGAAATTGAGGATCTGGCTCCGCTTATGTTTCTGCAGATGAAGCTAAAAGGGATTGATGATACGATACCCGCGCGGTTTGTAGCAATTGATGAAGCACAGGATTTCAGCGAATTGCAGTTTGCCGTATTAAAACAGGTGCTTAGAACCGATAAGTTTTCTATTTTGGGAGATCTGTCACAGGGGATACATGGATACCGTGGCATAGACACCTGGGATACTATTTGTAAAGACGTATTCCACGGAATCTGCGAATACCGGGTATTGGAGCAGAGCTATCGTACAACGATTGAAATTATGGATTTTGCAAATCAGGTGCTTTCTCTTATTCAAGATGAAAGTCTGGTTAGGGCAAAACCTGTGGTCCGTCATGGCGACAGGCCCCAATGTATCACGGTTTCTTCTGAAAAGCAGCTATTTGAAGCAATCGCAGAAAAGGTTAATCGTTACGAAAACAGAAACAGACGCCAAGAAAATATATAGTAAAATGCTTCCTGTATTCCCGGAAATTCAGCTATTAAAGGATTGTGATACTGCATATGGCGGAGGCATCATGGCGCTTCCTGCCTACTTATCAAAAGGCCTGGAATTTGACGCGGTTATTGTAACCTGTATCGAAGATGACTACGCATGTAGCAATTTGGATATTAAGCTTTTGTATGTTGCGATTACCAGAGCGCTTCACAAAATGGATATTATCCGCTTACCTGAAAAAATGAAGTTGATCCCTTGATTGCTGGGGGATTTATTTTTTTCTTGACATATACTATAAATTATAGTAATATTCATTACATGCTATAATTTATAGTATTGTATTTAACAATTTGCATTGAGTGAAAGGAGATCGAATCATGAATCAACCAAACAAAAAAATGGAACTGCTGGGAAGTGCGCCGATACCGAAAGCACTTCTGGCGCTGGGGCTTCCAACCATGATTGGTATGCTGATCAACGCGCTTTACAATCTGGTGGATACTTACTTCGTGGGGGGCTTGGGAACCGACCAGATGGGTGCCATTACGGTAGCTTTTCCTCTTGGGCAGGTGGTAGTCGGCCTTGGCCTGTTATTTGGCAATGGCGCTGCCGCCTATTTGTCTCGTCTGCTTGGACGAGGAGATAAAGATACCGCAAACAAAGTTGCCAGCACTGCCGTATACAGCAGCGTCTTAATTGGAGCAATTGTTATCATCGGATCTGTCATTTTTCTAAAGCCGATTCTGAAACAGTTGGGTGCAATAGAAAGTATCATGCCTTATGCGATGACTTACACAGCAATCTATATCACGTTTTCGCTTTTCAATGTGTTCAACGTCACGATGAATAATATCGTATCAAGCGAGGGCGCAGCAAAAACGGCCATGTGTGCATTGATGTCAGGTGCTTTGCTTAATGTTATTTTAGATCCTGTTTTCATTTATGTTTTGAATTTTGGAGTTGCCGGCGCAGCCATTGCCACCGCCATTTCACAGATTATTTCTACGGTGGTCTATCTGTTCTACATTTTTAGAAAAAAGAGCGTGTTTTCATTCCGTATCAAGGACTGCTGTTTTTCTAAAGAAATCATGTCTGAGATTTTGAAGATTGGAATTCCAACACTGCTCTTTCAGATATTGACCAGCCTCTCTATTGCAATGATTAACAGCGCCGCAAAAGAATACGGCAGTTCCGCACTGGCTGCAATGGGGCCGGTTACAAAAATCATGACCGTAGGGACCCTGATTGTCTTTGGATTTTTGAAGGGTTTTCAGCCGATTGCCGGGTTCAGTTACGGAGCAAAAAAATATGACCGTCTGCATGAGGCCATTAAAACATCGATTCTTTGGTCAACTATATTTTGTGTCATCTTTGGTTTGGCTGCGGTTATATTTTCAGAGGGGATTGTGTCGCTATTCACGAAGGGAGATATGGAAATGATACGTGTGGGGCAGATTGCATTACGGGCAAATGGCCTTTCCTTCATGCTTTTTGGATTCTATACAGTCTATTCCTTCCTGTTCCTTGTAATGGGGAAAGCGACAGAGGGCTGTATTCTTGGAGCCTGCAGGCAGGGAATCTGTTTTGTACCGGTTATTCTAATTCTTCCAGGACTTTTGGGATTGAACGGCATTCTCTATGCACAGCCCATTGCGGATGTGCTCTCTGCTGTTGTTACGGTATTTATGGCCGTCCATCTTCATAAAGAACTGGCTACTGAAAAAATTCGCATTGTTACCATGGATGTCGGGCATTCAGTTTCTTAAACCATTTTCTAAAACATGATTGTTTAGCGATAATTAGAAACGCTGTATTGCAAGAAACAATTAATTCCGGCAGAATTTTTCCAAAGGAGCAGATATATACCCACAGCTGGGATGAATTTGTATCCATCAATGAGGACGAAACCATCCGCTACCACATTGGGGAGAGTCAAAAGGTACTGTGGAAGCTAACTGGCCCAGATGGCATTGAAATCGTCTGAATAGGATGCAGATTTAACAATAAAGACAGGTGGAAATAAGCAAGGTGCAGTTTTCTCATATTTAGAGACTGCACCTTGTTTTGCCGCTATGCAAAAAATCAGTTTACTCTTGTTCGATTCTTAATAACCAGTCAATAACCAGTTCATTAAATAAATGGGGCTGTTCAATTTGCAGATTATGTCCAGCCATATCCAATACAGAAAATGTTGCTCTTGAATAGCTCTCTGTAAGCCGCCATGCGTCTTGATAGCCGACACACTTATCCTGTTTACCGCATATAAATAGAACTGGCTTTTGATAAGTAATATCCCGAATGATCTCGTCAGCATTGAAGCTAAATTCATAGTTATTTTCCAGGATATTTATAAAATTATTATCAGCCAGTACCAAGCCGGCCAGAACTTCATTTTTATATCTCTGATGTGTATATTGATTAGCGAGAACAGAATACTCACAAAAATCCGTTCTTTCTGTATCGGTCAGTGTGTTTAAGTATTTTTCATCTGAAAAAAATATATCAGTTAATGGCAGAGTACGCTTGCTATGATCCGGTTCTATTACAGGGCATAATAGCATCATCCCATCCACATCCTTAAACTGTCGTGCCAGAATTCCGCGTGCCAAATATCCGCCATAGGATTCACCTATTAACAGAAAATTTTGCAAATCTAAATTTCTGATGAATGAAATCAATATTTCCAATATATAATCGGAGGCTGCATACTCTAAGGAAGCCGCTGATTGCCCCATGCCGGGCAAGTCTATATATATGCGTTTATAATTGAATTGAGTATCAAATATAGGCTCCAAACAGCTTTTCATTAAAGTCCAGTCGCAACCTAAACCATGCAATATAATAATGGGCTTTCCATCACCAATCATTTCATAATGCAGTTTCATATTTTTGTATGAATAGAACATAGTGGCACCTCTTTAGTGATAGTCTACAAATTATACTGTGTGCTTTTAATCGAATTGCCATTCGTATCATATATTGTAATGGCGCCGCTGTTTGCTGGGAGAATGACAACAAATGGTTTTGTGCTGTCTATATCTATGCTGCTGATATCATTACCGTTGTCAATCTCTATCTTACTGATTTAAATGCTTACTGTGTTCCAGCTTTATGAAGGGGAGGGAGAGTTTTTTGACCTGCGACAGCAACCGCCGTTTCATCAGAGTTTTGCTTTTGGCGGAAGAAAACTTGCTCCTGTGGGATATAAAATACTGGCTGTATGTAATCAGTGTGGAAAATGCCTTTCTGTCTGTCCGTCAAACTGTATAGAACAGGGACCCCCGTTCCAGATCAGAGAGGAGAACTGTATTCACTGTGGCACCTGTTACAAAACATGTCCTTATGCCGCAATCAAAAAGTTATAATAATGCGATCAAACTGTGAGATGATTTTATGGAAACACGCCTGAAAAGGATAGCAGTAAAATCCCCCCACACATATTTAATGACAAGCATGAGTGACTTTTCCTGTTGGAAACCAGAGTGGCGTGAAAAAGTATTTCAGATTATGGGTCAGAACCCGCAGCATGTATATCTGTTTTTAACCAAACGCCCACAGCTAATCAATTTTGAAACAATGATGGAGCAGGTGTGGATTGGAGTGACCATAACAAGCCAGGCAGATAAGGACAGAATTTTATGTATGAAAAAACACATAAAAGCCCCCAATTACTTTATAACCTTTGAACCTTTGTTCGGGGATATGGGGCCGGTTGATTTTAACGGAATCGGCTGGGTAGTGATTGGAACAGAAACGGGAAATCGAAACGGGAAAATTACTTCTGATAAAACATGGATTCTCAATATTGCAAAACAGGCTGAAAAACATGGAATCTCTGTGTTTATGAAAAGCTCTCTTTTAAATATTGTAGGTCCTGAAGATTTAAAACAGGAGATTCCAGCTTCATTTTGCAAGCATTAAATTATGAGATGTTCATGATATCGCTTTTTGATAATTTGTTCCCCATTCGCACAGTTCCTTTAAGATTGGCTGGATGGTTTTTCCTACTTCTGTCAATGAATATTCAACCTTTGGAGGCGTTTCCGGATAAACAGTACGAAGGATAATTTGTTGCTCTTCTAATTGGCGGAGCTGCTGGCTCAATGTCTTGGTGGTGATTGTACCTAATAATCTCTGCAGTTCATTGAAACGGACTGGCCCTTTGGAAAGGTGCCACAGGATCCGGAGTGTCCATTTTCCGCTTAATATATTTAAGCCTACATCCATGGGACAGTGTTCTGGAACTTCCATTGTTTTTGCCAATGTAAAACCTCCTCTGATTGTAGTATCAAAAACGATGCTACATATCAAAATAGTGCGTTCTTGTGTCTTTTTAGTAGGAATGATACCCTGATTATAGCAGAAAATCTGCTGGAAAGGAATGATTAAAATATGATTATTGACAGTCATGAGCATATGATGCTCCCCACAGAAATGCAGATGCAGATGATGGACGCAGCCGGAATTGATAAAACAATCCTATTCAGCACGGTGCCGCATCCGGAAAAAGCCTCTTCACTGAATGGGCTTGAAATAGAAATGGATAAGCTTTATAAAGTTTTATCTGGATCCAACAGTATAGAAGCAAATATCATTCGGCAACAGAAAAGTATATCCGAGCTTGTTTCCATTATCAGAAAACATCCGGACCGTTTCGGGGGATTCGGACCAGTACCGTTAGGGATGTCTTTCAATGAAACACAGAGCTGGATAACGGACTATATCATATCCAACTCGCTATTGGGTATTGGAGAATTCACACCGGGAAATGAGCAGCAGATTTTACAATTAGATACCGTATTTCAGGCCATTGAAGCTACTGAAATCTGTCCTGTGTGGGTGCATACATTCTCACCTGTTACAATGGGGGGAATAAAATTGTTAATGGGATTGTGCGAACGATATCCGCGAGTGCCTGTTATCTTCGGACATTTAGGCGGGAAAAATTGGATTGAGGTAATAAAGTTCGCAAAAACAAATAAAAATGTGTACTTGGATTTATCGGCTGCATTTGCATCGATAGCTACCAGAATGGCATTGATAGAGCTGCCTCAAAGGTGTCTGTTTAGTTCCGATGCTCCATATGGAGAGCCATATCTATATCGGGAACTGATTGAATTTGTCAGTCCATCAAAGGAAATTGCTGATATGGCTTTAGGCAATAACATTAAGGAACTTCTGCATATTTAAAGTAGCATGGCAGTTTATTCTTTGGTTCACTGACTTAGATTACCATGGTAATTGTGAGCTTGAAAATGTTATTATAAAAAAGAAGACTTCTAAAAATCAGAATTTTTTCTTTAAACCTCTAATCAGGGGGTTGTAAGGTTGGTATTAAAAAAGTCGATTGATTTTGCTGATTCGTCATCCCCAAGAAGGGCAATTGCTGATACATCAGGTATTTGCTGGCTTTCTTCCAGGGCAAATAATTCATCAAATTCCGTACGGGGCGATACATATTTAGGAATGTTCCAGTGATAGTAAACAGATATCGGGCTGCCTGGTTGTAAATCAGAAAAGTTTATTTCATTTCTGGCTGAATCATATACAGTTAATCCAGTATGATATTTAACCACATATGTACCATTCTGGCCTTTTGGATTGGTTACCTGGCCTTTAATAGTTAATTGGCGGCCATCATTGGAGACAACCTCTCCTGCCAGCTGGGTCCTGTATTTATCCCCGTCCTGTTTTATAAAATACCATTGTGATGCAATTACAGTACATAGGGCTGTGCAGATTATGGAGAATAACAAGACGGGTATGGAAACTCTTTTTTTATCCATGGAAAGCTCCTTTCATTTAGGTGTAGTCTATTTTGCGGCTATGGGAATCGTAAGGTTCTTTTGAGGATAATATAACTGATTAAAGTGAAAAAGTATTGAAAATAATGTGAAAGTTTCTTGAATTTTTTTTTTTAAGATCTAGGGTGAGTTGGTCTGCGAGGAAGCGGAAGAGTATCGTATAGTGATATTCCCCGCTTTTTTTGTATAGATAGAAAAATCTGTTGGGAAAGGCGGTCTGATAAAATGGCAGATATACTTGCCTCCTTGAAGAACCAGAAGGAATTATCTTTTGCTGGCCGGCAAATCCGGATGAGAGAATAGACTGTGCATCCGGACGGCGTGCAGATTTCACTAAGCAGATATGAATTTTTTACTCTTTGCTTCCTGGCCGGACATCAGGGGTGGGTATTCTCTAAAGAACAGATTTATGAGTTCGTCAGGAAAGAAGCAGGTGAACATTGTGTAACAGCAGTAACCAACATCATCAGCCAGATCCGGCGAAAGTTAAAACAGGAAAATCCCAATGGCGGATATATCCGAACAGTGGACGGGCGGTGGAGACGGCACGAATTATTCTGGCCGGCATCAGCATCCGGTAAAGCTAAAACAGGATAAACGGCTGCGTGAGTGGTGCTTTGGCAGCCTGGAAGGAATTTCAAATAGGGATTTTACTCAGAAGATTCGCCAGGAGCTGGAGACGGAAATCGGAATGAAAGAGTTGAATCAGCGTCTGCAAGAAATTCCTGATATCCTTGTATGGGCAGATGAGTCCGGCTGGTTGGAAAGCTTTGAGTGCATAGGAACACGCTTAAAGTCTGCAAGGCAGGCATTATAGGAGCGTCCGTATCCGCCGGAGCGTCTAACTGCAAATGATTTCTGATCTCACGGGAGATGGAGGAGCAGTTTTTGTTTAGGGCATCGGCAATCTGTTTAAAGGAGGACTGTTGTGAAAGCATCTGTGAGATTGTGAACCTGTCTTCTAATGATAAATGAGTTTTCTTCATGATGATAACCTCCAATCGTAATCCCAGACACGACAGGAGGATGATACAAAATTTGTCATACTAAATGCAACCTTTTATATTTTTAAAGTAAATGCAACTGGCAGCGTATATAGGGGTTGCGTTTACTTTAAAAATTTATATGTGGATTAAACTACGGAAACTCAAGGACAAATTACATTGACAAAGTTAAGACATAGTGATACAATTTAGTTGACTACAAAAAATAGTCGTTTGTTTTAAAGTATAAAGTTCAATAATTATTTATATATGAATCGAGGTTAAAATATGTTTTGGTTAAATAGACAGGAAGTATACATGACAAATAGAGTGGATTTATTTCATTATGCTCAACAGGCATTAAAAAGTGGAAATATAAAATATGAAATAAAAAATAACAATATGGGCTCAACAAATAGGAGAACTGGCAGAATATTAGGGCAGTTTGGAGAAAATACATCTTGTGAAATAATGTATTATATTTATACTTCAAAAAGTGATGCATCAAAAGCTAAGTTTTTAATAGATGAACAGATAAAAAAATATGCAAAGGATGAATACCAATGATTAATTAAGATTTTAAATATGTTATGACATAAGAAAACAAAAACCAGAATTTTAGGAGGAAATTATGAGGAAAATTAAAAAGATAGTAACTTTATTATTAACTTTAGTTTTTGTGGCAAGTAATACCATTTACAGCTTTGCAAACGAAAACAGTACTTTATCGTCTGATGTACCACATGAGACATGTATTATTACGTTGACCAGCCCAAATGGCATTAAATACAATGTTATGGCGGTTGAAGAACCTCAGATGCAGCTTAGAAGTAGTAATGGTGATATAGCAAAAACGTATAGCTATTCGTTAGATAGCAAAAATATGCAGCGAGTTACTCCTAGTACTAGAGGTGGCCAGAGTAATGATGAATGGGATGACTCTATAAGTGTTCATGGATATATTACGATTACATATGCGTCAACGACACTTTCTAACGGTTTGAAAGGCTATAAATTAACCAAAGTGAATGGAAAATGGGAAAAATCAGATAATGCTGTAACAATGTCAAATCGGCGTGTTTCATATACATGCCAAGATGTTAACCACCAGAATCAAATTACTGCCAAGTTCCCAAGCAGCAATACTTTCTCCTACAGCACCGGATATACTACATACGTGTCCGACATTGCTACAGGCGTATTGGGAGCAAATTCTCATATAGACTTAAACCATGCGGGTTCTGGTACATGGTCCTTAGATGTAACCTGTAATTATTTTGACAATAATATTTTAGATTATCTCTAAAATAAAATCCTATTTTTTATGTCATAATAATATTTGAATATATATAGTACTCCATATATGATAGTAGCCTATGAATATCATATATGGGGTACTATTTATGTGGTGTAGGTCTTTTTGGCTGTGATAGAAGATGTAATGTAAATGCCCCATAGCCAGTATCTGGCTAAAAATAATGCCGTCTTTTGTGGACGGCAGATAGAAACAAAACGGATCAGTTTTTGGATATCTTTTTCTGGTAGCACTCCGGCAATGTTTCCGACCATGGAAACAATTGCTCGATATAAGAAAGATCCCAGTTCCCCATGCTTTGGCAGCTCTTCCAGCAGATAGTGAAAATACCAATACGGCTTCAATTTGTTTGCTTTCGCGGTTTCAGCAATGCTGTATGCGATTGCGCTGGCTTTGGCTCCGCTGACCGTATTGATCTGGAACCAGTTGTTTCTGACGATTAAATGGTCGGATGCTGCGTTCCGCCGCTTATCCGCATATGTGCATAAGCGGCGTTATACGCAGGATATTTTTATCCTCATCTTTTCAAAAAGAATGCTTAAATTCGAAGATTCCGTCATCAAGTGAGTATCTGGTAAAATCGTTTTGCAAAATAAGAAAATTCAGCTAGACAATCGTGTCTAATAGTGAAAATAAGGCATTTCTCGTTTTGTGTCGTGTTTTGCTATTGGCACTAATGATAATGTGTAAGTGAAAGTGAGGTGAAAGTATGGATACGAAAAAGATAGGAGAATTTCTAAAGGTACTTCGCAAGGAAAAGGGATTGACGCAAGAACAGCTTGCGGAAAGTCTTCTTGTATCGGGAAGAACAGTCTCCCGGTGGGAAACAGGGGGTTCACTTAGATAAAGATACCACATCAATCCCACGCTGACTTTTGCTCAACCGATACAGCCGGAGGGCTGGATAACAAGAAAAGGCGGTATGCGCCCCGTGGAGGGGTAGCGTACCGCCTTTTCTTGTGGGGGTTTCCAAAGGGGGCAACGCCCCCATTTGGCACACGACTTTGCGAAGCAAAGTGTAGTGTGTTATACGCTCTGTCGGCGTTGCCGTGAAAATGCCGTTGCCGCCGGGGAGGGCAAGGGCATTTGAAGCGGCAGGAAAACAGGGCTATGCTTGCGTGGCGTGGAGCTGTAAGCACAGGTCTGGTTTCAACAGCAGACTGGGCGTATATGAAAGCCCCCGTCCCTCGTCCTACGCTCCGACTTGTGGACAAAGTGTCCCGAAGTTGTGGCCACACTCCCGGAAAAGTAGCAGGACAGCGGGCAACCGTCAAGGCTGAAATGAACGGGTTTGCACCCGACCTTGACCGTCACCCGCCGTCCCACTGAATGGGTGGACAAGGAGGCCAATCCCTCAAAGTGCTTGTCCGCGCTCTTTCTGATTTTGAGGTATTCAGTTTTTCAAAATTGAATAATCAAAATAAATTTTTTCGATTGAAAAAATTTTATTTGTTATCATCTTCTATGCCATATTTTTTCTTTTGCCGAATCACATAATTACTGATTTTTTCATCATATAGTGGATACTGGTAATCCAACTGGCATGCCACTTCTGACGAAACCTCCCGGAACAATGCCATACATTGTTCAAAGGATTCCCACATATGGGGATAGGAATCCATATTATAAGTGGACATAAGTCGTTCCCACAATTCCTCTGGGACATATTGCTTCATAAATTTATAGTTTTTTCCCAAACTGAAATGAAATCCCTGTTTGATACCAATCAGCCAGGAAATCATGCGAAGCAATTCTTTTCGTACTATATCATTCATATGGTCAATAGCAAAAAGAATTTCTTTGCGGCATAAGCCCTTTACTACATATGTTGTAGTATTCCAAAATTCATTACAGCAATCGTCAAACATTCTTTGAGTAGGCTTCTGCAAGTGGTAGTCTATATCCGTTGGTATTGGCGGCTTTACGATACGGTTGTCTTTATCCAACAGTAACTTTACCAGTTTATCCCATGTAAAATACTCGTCTATCAGTTCCAGCGGCAGCAAAGTTAAATCTATCTTAACATCATCAGTAAACAGCATTAAATATGAAAATCCCTTTTCTACAGCTGGAAATAATTCCATATCTTCCGGCTTTTGCAGAATCAACCTTTCACCAAATATATCTAGCCATTTATCATCACTTGTGAAGCTGTCCATATCCGTAACAAAAAAAGTAATATCAAAATCCTGAAAATCATCAGGCGGAATATTTGTATTTGTTCTAGATCCTTCCAAAGTAACCATGCGAATGCGTTTGTCTGTTTTTGCAAAATTCAAAACAATATCATAAACTTCCTTTTCTGATCTCATTTTTATCTCCTCCAATTATTGAAATAGGTGTGAAGCCATTTTAGGGCTTTCCCGCCTTGATTACCCTTTAGCAAAGACGGGCGGGACTGTCAACGGCGGCGCATGAAATGCGCCGTTCATCTTGACCGTTGACTGGCTCGGCTGGCTTTGCTATCTCTCGATAAATTGTACCGAAATATTGAATTATTCTGGTACATACAAATAGCAACCTTTCACATGGTCATTTACAATTCCGATTGCCTGCATATACGCATATATAATCGTGCTGCCTACAAACTTAAAGCCTCGTTTTTTTAAGTCTTTACTGATTCTATCTGAAAGTGGCGTTGTTGCAGGAATGTCCGCTTCCGATTTGAAATGATTATGAATCGGTCTATTCTTAACATAAGACCAAATAAACTTATCAAAACTTCCGTATTCTTCTTGGATTTTGATAAATTGCTGTGCGTTTGTGATTGTCGACTTAATTTTTAATCTATTGCGAACAATATTGGGATTTTGCATTAACTCATCAATTTTAGTTTCGTCATAGAGAGCAATTTTTTGATAATCAAACTCGTTGAAGGCTTCCTTAAATGCAGCTCTTTTATTTAATATCGTCAGCCATGATAATCCGGCTTGCATACCTTCAAGAACCAACATTTCAAATAGTTTTCTATCATCATGAACGGGCTTTCCCCATTCCCCATCATGGTATTCTTTATAGAGTTCTGTGGTTGCCCACGAACATCTTTCTCTATCGTCTTTCTTCATGGTATCCTCCGTTTGTAAAATTTGTTTTTGTCGCCCACTTATTTTCTCCCCCGCTGGGGCTTTGGATTTTTCAGCAAGTCGGACTTCTCCGAAATCTTTTTGAGCCATTTCTTTTCTTCCTCGGATAGCTTCCTGTAATTCAGCCGGAGCCGTTTGCAGATAAATGCCAGTGACGCTTGCTCCGGGTCGCTGTCCTCACTGGCGGTTTCATCGGCGGATTGCAACAATCCTTTCAGCGGGTTATCCTCCGGGACGCTGAAAAAATCGTCCCTGTGGGCTTCCCGCAGGTCAAGGGCTATACCGTTCATGTCCTGCTGTATCACATAGCGGCAAAAGCTGTCGTCGTCAATATGGGCGGCGATAAGCTGTCTTAACTGCGGATCGGTCAAGCCGGGATTGTACTGCTTCATAATGGTTGCGCTCATAGTGTCCACTATGGCGTTTACGGTCTGCACCTGCTTCACCGCCACGCCGTTCACATAGATTTCAAGGTCAGCCATGAGCCGGGGAAAATCCGGGTGCGCCGCCAGCTCACACAAGAGGGAATTATCCACCCTCCCGCTTTTCAACAGTTCAATCATTTCATCACTCAAACGCAGGTCTGCAAGGTCGGCATTTGGGTGATTTTTTGTTTCCGACAGCCCCAGCAGATAATCGGCGGTCACATCGTAAAACTTCGCCAGCTTGATAAGGGCATAGTGGCTGATGTCCTTGAAGTCCTCCGCTTCATAGCTTCCCAACGCAGACTTGGAGAGGTGTGTCTGCTCCGCAAGCTGTTCCAGTGTCAGCCTACGCTCCACACGCAGGTCTTTCAATCGTTCTTGTATGGATAATTCCATGCTCTCCCTCCTTGTCTGCAAATATCATTTTTATTATACCACAATTCCGAAAGCGTGGAAATAGCCTGTTTTTTAAGCCGATTTCCTACCTCTTGGATATACGGGACGGACGGTCATTTAGGTGTAGACTTAGGTTAGTTCATCGATGGACAGCACCTTGAAAACAGAATGACCGTCCGAAAAGGAATACCCCGGCTGGGGAAGCACCGCAAGGAGCCGGACTTCGGGACAAAATGTCCCGAAGTTGCGGGGAGCGTGCTAACGCCGGAACACGCCGCTATTGTCGGGGCCCCCGCAAAGCCGCATGGCTTTGTGGGGAGAGGAGGAGCAGCGGAGCGAGTGAGTTTTGCCGCTTGCGGCGAAACGAGCGATACGCAGCTTGCGACGACGAGGCAGGAAGCCTTTTCGGGAGGAACGGCAACGGAAAGCAAAATGGAGGGAACGCATGAGAGATAACCCCTATAAAGACTTGCCGCCGCTGGAACGCAGGCCGGACGGTTCCCTTTACCGCATGACACCGGCGCAGAGGAAACAGGCGGCCAGCCTGATACGCCGGGAGTGCTGTTGCTGTGAGGACGGCAACTGCATTGTCCTTGACGATGGGGACACCTGCACCTGCCCGCAGACGATTTCTTTCTCGGTCTGCTGTAAGTGGTTCCGCTGGTCGGTCTTGCCGCTGGACGGAACGCTGGAAGCGGAGATTTTCCGGGATAGGGACTTGAAACGCTGTGCGGTCTGCGGCGGCGTGTTCGTCCCCAAATCCAACCGGGCAAAATACTGCCCCGGCTGTGCCGCCAGAGTTCACAGGCGACAGAAAACAGAAAGTGAACGGAAAAGGAGGTCTGCTGTGGACAGTTAGGAGCGAAAAAAGCCTTGATTTATCAGGCTTTACAAGCCCCAAACCGGGGCGGGTGGTATAAAGTATCGCCCGCCCCGGAAAACGGGCTTCTAACCGTCCACAAAACGCACTATGACAAATACCATCTATATCCATCAGCCGGAAAAGGCGTTCAGCTTCACCCGGCTCCCGAATTTCCTCTTTGAAGCCCCCACATTCAAGCCCCTGTCCAACGAGGCAAAGGTACTGTACGCCTTTATCCTGCGCCGGACAGAGTTATCCCGCAAGAATGGGTGGGCGGATGACTGCGGACGGGTTTTCCTGTATTACCCTATCTGTGAAGTGGTTGACCTGCTCCACTGTGGGCGGCAGAAAGCGGTGAACACCCTGCGGGAACTGCAATACGCCGGACTGGTGGAGATCCAGAAGCAGGGCTGTGGAAAACCCAACCGCATTTTTCCAAAATCCTATGAAGCGGTTCCAAACACCGACTTCAAGAAATCCGGTTCTGGTACGCCGGAGGACTGAAAACCGTACCCATGAAGTACGGAAACCGCCCCCTTGAAGTACGAAAACCGGACGGTATATAGAAATACAAAGATAAAAAGATTGATTTATATTCTATCCATTCCAATCCTATCCGAGCTATTTTCTGCGGGATTTTCCCTGTGGAAAACCCCGGATAGGAAAGGAATGGGGAAAGGAGCAGAATGGCACAACACGCAATTTTACGGTTTGAGAAGCACAAGGGCAACCCGGCAAGGCCGCTGGAAGCCCATCACGAAAGACAGAAAGAACAGTATGCCAGCAATCCCGACATTGACACAAGCCGGAGCAAATACAACTTCCATATCGTCAAGCGGTCGGGACGCTATTACCACTTCATTCAGAGCCGTATCGAGCAGGCCGGATGCCGGACAAGGAAAGACAGTACACGGTTTGTCGATACGCTGATAACCGCCAGCCCGGAGTTTTTCAAGGGGAAATCCCCAAAGGAGATACAGGCGTTCTTCCAAAGGGCGACGGACTTCCTCACCCACCGGGTAGGACGGGAAAATATCGTGTCGGCGGTGGTACACATGGACGAGAAAACGCCCCACTTGCATTTGACCTTTGTTCCGCTGACAAAGGACAACCGCCTGTGTGCAAAGGAGATTATCGGCAACCGGGCAAACCTGACGAAGTGGCAGGACGATTTTCACGCCTATATGGTGGTGAAATATCCCGACTTGGAGCGTGGGGAGAGTGCCAGCAAGACAGGCCGGAAGCATATCCCCACCCGGCTTTTCAAACAGGCGGTTTCCCTCTCCAAACAGGCCAGAGCCATTGAAGCCGCCCTTGACGGCATTAACCCGCTGAACGCCGGAAAGAAAAAAGAGGAAGCCCTCTCCATGCTGAAAAAGTGGTTCCCGCAGATGGAGAACTTCTCCGGGCAGTTGAAAAAGTACAAGGTCACAATCAATGACCTGCTGGAAGAAAACAAAAAGCTGGAAGCAAGGGCAAAGGCCAGTGAAAAAGGCAAGATGAAAGATACGATGGAACGGGCAAAGCTGAAAAGCGAACTGGACAATTTACAGCGGCTGGTTGACCGTATCCCGCCGGATATACTGGCGGAACTGAAACGGCAGCAGCGGCACACGGTAAAGGAAAGGTGATAGATATAAGCAGAAATTTTCGCCGCCTTTGTGCGGCATTGTACCTTGAAAACTGAATATGGAGGACACTGGATGGCAAAAAGCGAAAGCGATATTTTTACACCCCGGACAGGGCAGGTCATACAAGCAGAGAACGGCACGCAGTATTTTGTATGTGGGAACAACCGTATAAAAATCTCCGAACACTTCGCCGCAGGCGGGAAGCCCCTCGGTGATCTGATTGTAGATGTGGTGCGGCATACCGCAGAAAAAGCCGCTTCAACCTGATAGCCCATCATTGATAACACGCCCACGCTTATGATATAATTGCCATAGAGCAAAAGTATTGTAAGCGTGGGTTGTTTCTTTAGAAGGAGGATTTTAACGGTGAAACAACCTTACAATACTACGATTTACAACACGGCGCTTTATATGAGATTGAGCCGGGACGATGAACTGCAAGGAGAAAGCGGGAGTATTCAGACACAACGCATGATGCTCCGGCAATATGCCGCCGAGCATGGCCTGAATGTCATAGATGAATATATCGACGATGGATGGTCTGGAACGAACTTTGACAGGCCGGATTTTCAGAGAATGATTGATGACATTGAGGACGGGAAAATCAACTGCGTTGTTACGAAGGATTTATCCCGCTTAGGCAGAAACTACATTCTGACCGGCCAATACACGGAAATCTACTTTCCCAGCAAAGGCGTCCGCTATATCGCTGTCAATGACAATGTGGACACCATCAACGGAGAGAATGAACTTGCCCCATTCCTCAACATTCTGAATGAAATGCACGCCCGCCAGACCAGCAAAAAGGTAAAAGCGGCCATGCGGACACGGTTTGCAAATGGCGCACACTATGGAGCCTATGCCCCGCTGGGCTATGTCAAAGACCCGGATAAGAAAGGCCATCTTCTGATTGACCCGGAAACAAGGTGGATTATCGAAAAGATTTTTGACCTTGCCGTTCATGGCCGGGGAGCCGCCAGCATTACACGGATTTTGGTCGAAGAAAAAGTGCCTACTCCCGGCTGGCTAAATTTCCAGAGATACGGCACTTTCGCAAATATCTATGCCGGAGCGCCGGAGGAAAAAGCCTATGCGTGGACGATAGCGCAGGTAAAAAGTATTCTGAAAGAGGAAACCTATATCGGACACAGCGTCCACAATAAGCAGACCAACATTTCATTCAAAAACAAGAAGAAAGTACGCAAGCCAAAAGAGGAATGGTATCGTGTGGAGAACACCCATGAAGCGATTATTTCCGAAGATGTGTTCCGTCAAGTACAGGAGCAGATTTGCAACAGGCGCAGACGGCAGAAGAACGGCACAACGCAGATATTTTCCGGGCTGGTAAAATGTGCGGACTGCGGCTGGTCGCTGGCCTATGGTGTGAACAGTCAGAACAAAAATCCCTATGCCCACTACCATTGTAGCAAGTACGGGCAAGGATTGCACCAGTGTTCCATGCACTATATCCGCTATGATGTGCTTTACGCCTATGTTCTTTCCCGTCTGCAATACTGGTCTGTGCTGGCACAGCAGGACGGGGACAAACTTCTGAAACGGCTACTTAACGCCAGCGACAAGGAACGCAATACCGCAAGGAAGCGGCAGACAGCCGAACTGAAAAAGGTGGAAAAGCGCAAAGCAGAAGTAGACACCCTGTTTGCAAAAATGTATGAGGACTGGTCTGCCGGACGCATTACAGAATACAATTTCAATATGCTGTCCGAAAAGTATCAGGGCGAACAGCGAGAATTGGACGCAAAAATTGAACGGCTTCACGAAGCGATGGAGGCCGCCGCCCAGACAGCGGTTGACGCTGAAAAGTGGATAGGTCTGATGAAACAGTATGTCAATCCCACAGAATTGACGGCTGAACTTCTGAATACGCTGATTGAAAAAATCCTTGTCCATGAAGCGGTCAAAAATGAGGACGGAAGCCGGGAACAGGAGGTAGAAATCTTCTACCGCTTTATCGGCAAAATCGAATGACACATCTTGAAATACCCAACAATATCTTTAACTAAGGGAAACGGGAATGAATATGCCAGATTTAAGTGTCCTAATTCAAATGGCAGAGTTTTATGATGTAGAAGTAAAAGAAATTTTAGATGGAGAAAGGAAAAGCGAGATTATGGATAAAGAATTGAAAGAAACGTTATCGAAAGTAGCTGATTACAACAAGCTGGAAAAAGAAAAGGTGACAAAGGCTGGAAATGTTGCATTTGGTTTGACTTTTGTTGTTTGTACGGTGGTGATAGTGATTCAGTTGCTTATTGCGGCAAATTTATCGGTTGTTGTGGGAGAAACCGTCGTTTTACTTGTTGGCGGGGTGGCGTATATTGGTGTAATGACCTATAATGGGGTTTGGGAGACCGGCTCCAGATTCAAAAGCACTCCCTTTATAGATATGTTGATAGCTGTAATATGCGCGGGAGCATTCGCTATTGTATTGGCAATTTGTTATATTAGACTGGGCGCAACAATGCCTCAGGCGGTTCATAGCGCACTTATATTTTTTGTAGGAATTGCCATAGTAGGTTTTGGAGTGTTGAGAACATTAGCTTATTTAAGTCATAGAAAAAAATCAAGAAAAAATCAAGAAAAGAAATAGCAAAACAGGTGGCAATAGCAAGAGTTTTGCCGCCACATATCACCATTTGAACCAAATCTGAACACGCTTAAAGTCTGCATTGGAGGGTATCGGGAATTCTGCGCTGGAGAAAGGCGACAATGTCCTGATTGTCTCACATGCATTTGCGGTTAAAACCATGATTTACCTGTTCGACAACAGCCATTTGTCCGAAGTGGAAAAAATAAGGAACGCCAGTATTACGACAATTATCTGACAGGAAGGTATCTTTCATGTGGATCATGTAAATGATACCAGTTATTTTGAACAAGGCGGTTTTACATCCAGTCCATCCAGGTAAGCGGCTCCCCAATTGCACATTGAATCCAGAACCGGAATAATGCTTTTTCCAAAGCTGCTTAAAGAATATTCTACCTTGGGTGGCACAACTGGGTAGACTGTGCGGGTGATTAACTGGTCTGCTTCCAGTTCCCTTAACTGCTGCGTCAGCATTTTAGGTGTCGCCTGGGGGATTAACTTACTGATTTCATTAAACCTTAATATATTGTCGATCAGGTGCCACAGGATAAGGGCTTTATATTTCCCGCCGATTAGGTCCAGCGTGGCTTCTACCGGACAGTTATAACTGCTGGGACAGCTTTTCATAAGTTCCTCCTCACGCTATCTTTTTATATAGTATATATGGAAAAAGTGCGTTCTTCCTTTTTTGAAAATCAATGTTAGAATTATAGCATGGAATAACGGATAAGGCAATTACCTCCGGTATTCGGTTAAAAATAAAATTGACACAGGAAAGGAAGGATTATCATGAGCTTTTTGGATTTGGCAAAAAAGAGGTACAGCGTTCGGGCTTATACCGAAAAAAAGGTGGAGAAAGAGAAACTGGAAGCGATTCTGGAGGCCGCCCATGTGGCGCCTACGGGAGCAAATAACCAGCCTCAGCATTTGATTGTTGTAGAGAGTGATGAGGGAATGAATAAGGTCGGAAAAGCAGCAAATACTTATGGGGCGCCGCTGGTAATCATCATCTGCAGTGACAGGAATGTAACCTGGACAAGGCCTTTTGACGGCAAAAAGCTGACGGATATTGATGCCAGTATCATTACGGACCATATGATGATGGAGGCCACAGATCTGGGTCTGGGTTCCGTTTGGATCTGCTATTTTAAGCCGGATGTACTGAAAGAGGAGTTGGCAATTCCGGAGGGGCTGGAACCGGTCAATATCCTGGCGATTGGCTATGCAGATACAGAGAAAGAACCTGCATTGTCGCCGGATCGCCATGGAAGGCTCCGCAAGCCGCTTTCCAGTACGGTATCCTATGAGCAATTATAGATAAATGATATTCCATATGAGTATAACGAAAGAGCTGCCAGGAGAAACTTTGGCAGCTCTTTCTATTTTACGGTATTCGCAGAGCATATCTAATGGAAATCAGGAGAAGAACTATCACGTTTGGCTTGTTTTTTTGATTTGTCAATATAAAGCGGCCTGTTTAATTTGCTCCTGTTGATTTTCACAACATAACCCCAGTATACCAGAGCAGACAGCGCCAAACTGATAATATTTCCAATCAACACTTCTCCTAAAATAAGAATCCCTGCCTGAAAAATGACATAGAGTAATTCCACTCTTGCAGTTTTTACTCTGTCAAGTTCTTTGTCAAGCAGGATATTAGTACCCATGAAACAGGCAGGGATAAAAACCGACAGCATCGAAAAAAGCCAAAACGCCCGGTTTATAGCTCCATCTGCATTGTAAGTATGAAAGCTGATTCCCAGTAAATTCATCCCACACGTAAATAGGAAAATGGGGATAATGATTCGCATACGGTTTCTTAACAAACCATTTTCATCTATCCGCGTTGCTTTCTCCTCTGGTGAATGGTCTTCCGAGTAAGAAGAAACCAGTTCATTTAATGGAATTTCAAACAGCGCGGATAATTGCAGCAGATTATCTGTATTTGGCCTGGAATTATCGTTCTCCCACTTAGTAACTGCCTGCCGGCTGATACCAATATGCTCGGCCACCTTTTCTTGTGAAAGTCCCTGTAGTTTTCTGTAGTATGCGATGCGTTTTCCCAGTGTGTCCATGTTATATGCCTCCTTGAAATGTATTTAAGCAAATGATATCTGCCTGGGTGGCTACTTTCTACCAACTATCAGGAAACTATTGGTTGCATGGTGCTTTTACTTCCCGATTTCGTTCCTGTAAAAATCAATTTTTTCATCCAGCCGGTCCCGGTGCTCCTGGAGCTGCATAATCTGTTCATTTAATGCCTGCCGGTGCTGCACCAGCATTTCCAGCCGTGCCTGAAGCGTCGGATTCCCCTCGGCCCGCAGCTGTGCGTACCGTTTAATCTCTTTAATGGGCATTCCGGTATCCTTGAGGCGTTTAATAAAGCTGATCCATGCAATGTCCCGGTCTGAATACCGGCGGCGGTTGCCGGAATTACGTTCCGGGGCAATAAGGCCTTCCTGTTCATAATAGCGCAGGGTATGGATTCCCAGGCCCGTGAGCCTGGAAAATTCACCGATTGAATATTCCAAGGTAAATTCACCTCCAGGTAAAATTTCTTGACATAGAGTTTACTCTACATTGTATAGTCGATTATATCAAGATAAAGGAGGATTTTCAAATGGTACAGAAAAAAGGAGCATATACGGTAATCACCGGTGCCAGTTCCGGCATCGGTGATGAGACAGCCAAGGCATTTGCCGCCCGTGGAAGGAACCTGGTTGTGGCAGCACGCCGCCAGGATAATCTTGAAGCCCTGAAGAAAGACATTTTATCGAACAATCCTGCGCTGGATGTGGTGGTCAGAGCCACGGATCTATCCGTTATGGAAAATGTGTATCAGTTCTATGAAAGCCTGAAGGAGTATCCGCTGGATACATGGATTAATAATGCAGGTTTTGGGAACTATGACAGCGTGGCGCATCAGGATTTGAGAAAGATTGAAAGTATGCTCCACTTAAACGTGGAAGCGCTTACGATTTTATCTTCCTTGTTTGTGCGGGATTATAAGGACACAGAGGGGACGCAGCTTATTAATATATCCTCTTGTGGCGGATACACAATCGTACCTACTGCCGTTACTTATTGTGCGGCAAAATTTTATGTCAGTACATTCACGGAAGGCCTGGCAAGGGAATTAGAGGAAGTTGGGGCGAAGATGCGGGCCAAGGTTCTGGCGCCGGCAGCCACAAAAACAGAATTTGGAAGAGTGGCAAACAATGCCGGTGAGTATGATTATGACAGGCTCTTTGGAACCTACCACACCAGCTGGCAGATGGCAGCGTTCCTGATGGAGCTGTATGACAGTGACCAGGTAGTTGGCGCGGTTGACCGGGAAACCTTTGAATTTAGACTGTGCGGTCCAAGATTTGACTATGCGGGAAATTCCAGGCATAATCAGAAAGCTGTGAAATCTCAGGGCTGAGCTATGAAGAGGTTATGAATTGTCTATGAGCGGCTTATGAATTTTAGTTTTTACAAATGCCTTATTGACAGTGTTTCTGCAGAGGAGTACAATAAGTTCAATTTTACATGAAAAACCGTTGAGTAAGCGGAGTAACCATGGCGGAGAAATCACAGAGAGCCTTCATTGGTGGAAGAAGGCATTTCAAGCTGCGGTGAATGGGCTTATGAGTGCAGCCCGAATTTCAAGTAGGCGCTGACGGAAACTCTAACCGTTATGATGAGAGCATATGTTTGTATGTGAAAAACCGAGTAGGTGGCATTGCAGAGTTTATGGCTTCTGTTCCTTTGGGGACAGGGGCTTTTTGTTTTTTGAAAGGAGTTGGTTCTATGGATGTGGATTGGTGGTGCAGATAACGGGTAGAATTCAGAATAAATGGAAAGTTGACAAGGAGGTATCAATGAAAGTATCGGTTATTTTAGGACATCCATATGAAGGCAGCTTTAATGCTGCTATTGCAAAAACGGTTGTTGAAGCATTAAGGGAAAACGGCCATCAGGTTATGTTTCATGATTTATACCAGGAGAATTTTAATCCTGTTATTCCCAAAGAAGAATTGGTGAGCGACCAAACTAAAGATAGTCTGGTTGCGCTCCATCAACAGGAAATCCGGGAAGCAGACGGGATTATTATTGTTCACCCAAACTGGTGGGGACAGCCGCCGGCAATATTAAAAGGCTGGGTTGACCGGGTATTACGGGAAAACATTGCTTATACTTTTCCGAAAGGTGATAATGGCGGCGGACTTCCTATTGGGCTTTTGAATGCAAAGGCAGGGCTTGTATTCAATACTTCAAATACCCCCGAGAGGCGAGAAGTTGAAACATTTGGTGACCCGCTAAACCGCCTTTGGAAGGACTGTATCTTTGATTTTTGCGGCGTATCGGTGTTTGATCGAATCATGTTTCGAGTGGTTGCTTACAGCAGCTGCACTGAGCGGGAAGAATGGTTAAATCAGGCCAGGAGCATGGTAAACCACTATTTCCCGTAAAGCAGCTTTTCGCCTGCAGGTAGGTTGAACGGAACACAAATAGGAGACTGAGGAGATTACTTAAACATGCAATTTATGAAAAAAATACCTGGCGAGAATAAAAAGAGAACAAAAGAATTACTATCATCTGGCTGGAATAGATTAAAGGAACCCTCCAATTTGGGTATAGCAATTTTGTATTCGCTTCCAATTTCTATCATATTGATGACGGTCAATGGAATATGGCTTTTTTTACTCTCACCTGTATTTAAAAGTTTTATCAATTCGGACGGTTTTATAGTCGAATTTCAAATTAGCATAAAAAGCCTGGGATATATTTTGGCTGTCATTCTATTCCTGCTTATACATGAGCTGATACATGCCCTATTTGTTCCCGGTGTATTTCATTCACCATGTACCTATTGGGGATTTAACGGTGGATTCGGCTTTGTGTATACGGAAGAAATAATGACAAAAAAGAGATTTATGCTTATATCGATCATGCCGCTGTTGCTGCTATCTTTCATACTTCCTGCGGTTTTATTAATTTTAGGAATCTCAAATTGGTTTATTATTATCCTTTGTATTATAAATGCCGGCGGTTCATGTGTTGATATTTTGAATATGTTTCTTATTGCGGGGCAAGTCTCCCAAAATGGAACAATTGTAAATAATGGTTATTCGACATATTTTAAGAATGCAGAGTAGCAAATTGAAATACATACGGTCGGATTATCTTTGCCTAATTGAAAAGAGGCGGCCTATCTTGAATATGAGCGATAGTTAATATTTTTGAAAGATACTTAACGCCTGTTCAGTTGTGAAGATGGTAGCTGTCTGCTATCATAAAATCAGCAAAGGCCAATGCAAAAAATAAGGAGGCATTGATATGCAGTTAGGACAGGTAATCCGTAAATATCGTAAAAATAAAAACATGACACAGGAAGAGATGGGGGGCAGGCTTGGAGTTACGGCGCCGGCGGTAAATAAGTGGGAGAATGGAGCTTCTATGCCGGATATCACGCTGTTGGCGCCCATTGCCAGGCTTTTAGGCATTACGACGGATATTTTATTGTCATTCCGTGAGGAACTGACAGCAGAGGAAATAAAAGCACTTGTTTATGAAGCGGATTCCATGCTGAAGGAAAAGCCTTATGAAGAGGCGTTTCTGTGGGTAAAGAAGAAACTGGAACAGTATCCGAATTGTGAACAGCTGATTTTGCAGCTGGCAGTAATTCTGGATGCACAACGTATGGTGCAGGAACTGCCTGACGCAAATCAATATGATGATTATATCTGTTCCCTGTATGCCCGGGGGTTAGAAAGCGATGACGAGACAATCCGCAGCCGTGCGGCCGATGCATTATTTAGCTTTTATCTGCGAAAAAAGAGATATGATAAGGCAGAGGAATATCTAAAATATTTTTCTGTGCAGGATCCGATAAAGAAAATGAAACAGGCACAAATTTACGGCAGGACTAACTGTATCTCCGAGGCATATAAAGCCTATGAGGAGCTTCTTTACTCACATTATCAGCTGGCAAGTGGGGCGCTTCATGGAATGTATATGCTGGCAATGGATCAGGGCGAGATGGACCGGGCGCATATGCTGGTAAGGAAGCAGGAGGAGCTGGCGAGATGCTTTGAAATGGGAAAATATTGTGAGGTGTCTTCCCGGCTTGATATTGCAACAGTGGAACAGGATGCAGATACAGTCATTGCTACAATGAAAGAAATGCTTTCCAGCATAGGGCAGATAGGCAGCTTTTATAGGTCCCCTCTTTACGGGCATATGGAATTTAAGGAAATGAGGGAGGAGTTCCTGGCTGAACTGAAGAACAATTTATTAAAATGTTTTCGGGATGAAGAAAGCTATGGATTTTTGAAGGATGATGAGAGGTGGAAAGAAATAGTTCTGCAGAAATAAAGATAACTTTATAATGGATATGGCAAAAGGAGATACGATTATGCAGTGCAGCAGTTTAGAAGAAGTACGTTCCAATATTGACCGAATCGATAACGAGATCATAAAACTGATAGCAGAGAGGGGGAATTATGTGATTCAGGCTTCTAAATTTAAGAAGAATGAGGCCGGTGTCAAAGCCCCTGATCGTGTGGAAGCAGTCATTGCCAAAGTCCGGAAGAAAGCAGAAGAATATGGTGCGGATGCAGACATGGTAGAAGCATTATATCGGGAAATGATTTCACGATTTGTAAATATGGAGTTACAGGAATTTTCAAAAAAGTAAAATGCTTTACGATGAGTAACGATAAACAATAGGTATCCGGCAATTGAGATATGCTGTTTATAACAGAACAGTCAACTTATTTTTTTGATTCCTAATATGCTCAGCAGAAAGCATATCGCCAGTTACAAGGATCATCCAGACAGATGATGAGTGCCGAAATAAAAAACAAACTGAAACTAAAAATTTGTAGCATAAGCCTCACATTAGCCCATGGATATGTCTAAAGATATCTGTGGGCTGTTTTTATGAGGAGGGTGACAATATGGTTGCTGGGCATGAGTACAATATTTTCTATGGAGAAAACCTGTGATATATACATTCAGCTTGTAAAAAAATGTGTAAATCAAATTAAACTTGTAGTACAATGCGAAAAAAATGCGTTAATGTATTTATAGAGGCCCGTTTAAGTATATTATGGCCTCTATGATACATCGACATGAAAACGATTGCTGAAGGAAAAGCATTTATAACCGGAAGGGGACTGAAGAAAATATTGCTTGTATTTGATACGAAAGTTCTTACTGTGTCATTTCCACAGTAACGCGGTCCTGCTTTAAAACAGGCCCCACAGATGAAGAAAGAGAAAGTCAAATTCGATTAAGGAGCATTATGAAAAACAGAAAAATAAGTAAAACATATGTGATAGCAGCAGTGGCATTATCAGTAACACTTTTAATTGCAGGATGCGGGCCTGGTACTGAACAAGCACAGGCCGGATATGACTCAACCAAGGAAGAAATTCAAATTATGGATTCAGAAAATAAGAATGATGTGACAGATAATCAGGAGACATCATCTGGTGATACAGATGTTTATAATCATGTTCTGGCAGAATATAAGGATATGGTTCAGAATGATTTTTACACAGACCTTCTGGATCATGGGGACTTGGAAGCCTATGACAGTAGTTTTGGAGAGGACATTGGTGCTGAAATCCGTAACTACAAGCAGGATGTATACTATGCATTTTATGACATAGACGGAAATGGGATAGAGGAACTGATTATTGCGGGCGGTGAAGACAGCGCATCAGGTTCCGGCCTTCCCCTCAGGAATTATGACCTGTATACCTTTGATGGAAGCAATGTGGTTCATATTTTTCCGGAAATGGACTTTGGGTACAGAACGAATGTTTCACTTTATGCAAATGGAATTATAAAAGTGTGTTATAGCGGCAGCGCGGGAGAATCTGGAGTTGATTTTTACAGGATAGATGCCGATGGGGTAAGTCACAAATTGGTGGATT
Organism: Hungatella sp. L36; assembly: GCF_014288035.1. Taxonomy (NCBI): domain Bacteria; kingdom Bacillati; phylum Bacillota; class Clostridia; order Lachnospirales; family Lachnospiraceae; genus Hungatella; species Hungatella sp. L36. The sequence goes on from NZ_JACOPC010000002.1 coordinate 286,415, forward strand.
CCTTTGCCTCAGCAGGTTCCCAGGAGGGAGATACTGCCATGTTTACCTATTCTCAAAATGGAACTGAAATTACAGAGGAAGAATACAATACTAAAATTCAAAGCTACGAAACCGCACTTACAACAGCATTGGACTGGAGACAGATTCAGTAAGGAAGTGAAAACTGTGATATACCGATATAAGAATGATTGCCAGAGGCAAAGCATTGATAACCGGGAGGAGACTGAGGATGATATTGTTTGTATTTGATACGAAAGAGGAGTGTGATAAATTTACAATTCTGTACGAAAAATACAGGAAGATAGTCCTGTACACAATATCAATCTATGAAAAAGATAAATTTCAGGCAGAGGATTTATTGCAGGATATTTACATCATCATCGGTAAAAATCTGCAGAAAATAGATATGTCTGATGAGCAGAGAAGCAGGAATTATGTCATTACCATAGCCCGTAATTATTGCCGGAGTTACCTGCGCAGAAAAAGCAGAATCGAGGAAGATTCCTTTGAGGATATTGAAACTGTGGAGACCGAACAGAACGATATTCTGGAAGATATCATAAATAGGGAATACTTTGATTATCTGGTGGAGGAAATCAATAAACTGGAAGAACATTATAAAGAGGTTCTTGAATTAAAATATATAGTAGAGCTTAGTGATGATGAGATAGCCGATTTTCTGCATATAAAAAAGAAAACCGTTCAAATGAGATTATATCGGGCCAAGATATTGCTGCGCAATAAGAAGGGAGGTTCATAACCATGAAAAGTGAATGGAATGATACGTGGTTTGAAGTCCTGTTAAAAGCGGCTGTTATACAAAACAGCTTGAATGAAATAGAGCAGTATCCGCCTCAGGAGGAAATGCACAAGCTCCAGATATCGGATGCCTGTGATCATAAAATCCGGAAGATGATTAAGCGCTTCTGCCGCAGGCAAAGGTTCAGCAAAGCCCGGAGAATTATGAAAAAAACCGTTGCTATAATTTTCATGACTATAGGGATTAGTTTTATTGCTTTGCTTCAATTTAAGGAGGTAAGGGCCGCCTGTTATAATATTCTGGTGCAGATTACCAGTAAATACATTCAATTTGATTATAACGCTCCTGACGAAGAACTTGAGCCAATTAATATAGGATATGTTCCAGAGGGATTTTATAAAATAGAGGATTCTAATTACGCCGGTATGCATTCCATTAGATATGAAAATGAAAATGGAGAAAAAATTTCTCTGCATAACTATAAAAGCGGAGGTTCAAATTTGGATAACGAACATCATGCTATTACGGATGTTACGATAAATGGCTCGCCCGGACAGTATTTCTCAGCCACAGATGAAAAGTCCCAAAACATGCTAATATGGTACAATGATAAAGGCTTTTTTATTATAGCCACGTATCTTGATAAAGATGAGATATTAAAAATAGCCGAAAATATAAAATAAGTAACCTGTTGAGCAGAAATAAGTAAACCATCAAAATGAGATTATATTGGGACAAAATATTGCGGCACAATAAGGGAGGTTCGTAATCATGAAGAACGGATTGAATGATGAGTGGTTTGAAGTTCTGCTAAAAGCAGCTGTTATACAAAACAGCATGAATGAAATAGAACCTTATCCGCCTCAGGAGGAAATAGACAATCTCCAGATATCGGATGCCTGTGATTATAAAATCCGGAAGATGATTAAGCGTTTCTGGCGCAGGCAATGGTTTAGCAAAGTTCAGAGAATTACGAAAAAAATCGTCGCTGTGATCTTTATAACCGTAGGAGTCAGTTTCATTGCCCTGCTTCAATTCAATGAAGTAAGAGCAGCCTGTTATGATATTCTGGTGCGGTTTACCAGCCGATATATCGAAATTGACTATAACGCACCTGATGAAGAACTGGAACCGTTTAATATAGGGTATGTCCCGGAGGGGTTTTATAAAGTAGAGGAATCTAATTCTGCTAGTATGTACCACATTGCATATGAAAATGAAAACGGAGAAAGACTTTCTCTGGAAAACTATAAAAGCGTAAGTGTAAACGTAGATAATGAAAATCATATTATTACTGATATTACGATAAATGGTTCGCTGGGACAATATTTTTCAGCCACTGATGAACGGTTTGAGAATGTACTAATCTGGAACAATGATAAAGGCTTTTTTATTATAACCACGTATCTTGGTAAAGATGAGATATTAAAAGTTGCAGAAAGTATAAATTTTTTGGAAGAAAGGGATAAAAAATGAAAAGTTTTAGAAAAAAGGCGGACTGATTTTAGTTCTCATATTAACAATTGCAAAATCAGTATCGGTTTTTGCGGCACAGGGAACAAAAACTGTAGCAAATGGTGAAGCAAGGAAACTAACGCCAGAAGAAGCGGCGGCATTTCATTCAGAGTATGAAAATATAAATGTACCTATATATCCGGGAAAAGGATTCGTATACGATGACTGCCCGTCATTAGATGAAAATGGTAACAAAAGGTCTGAAGAGCAGATAAAGGATTTGATTTATGAAGTCACTAAGTTAAATATTACTTCCCAGCTTGGAATCCTTTATTTGGAAGATAAAGCGAAATGGATTATGGATCAGGATATGGTTTGGGCGGAAAAGACTACATTACCCGAAATAAAAAAGACGGAATTGCCTTATTCTCAAAATTGGAATGGGATTCGTGATTTTCTGTTCCCCAATACATATTATGTGGAAGGAGGTTTTAGTACGTCAGCAGATGGTAGTCATTGCGTGAAAATTTATACGGCAGATGGAATGTATGCAGCAACCATTGATGCGGTTCAGAACGATGGAAAATTTGTAACAGATATCTCTGTCGGAGGTAATGACTATTATGCAGTGATTTTTAATAAGATAGATGGTGCGGCTTTATATGCAACTTATACAGTAAAATAGTTTTTAATCAAGGGGATATCTGCCAGATGAACAAGATATTATATGGCAGATATACGTTATAGTTATAGACAGAAGGAAGGAGTATGTTTATGAAGAATATTCAAATGAATACATTATTATTATTTATAACCCTAATCTCTTTGGCAGGCTGTGCCAATAAGAAAAACATCGGAGAGAGTTCGTCAACAGTATTAGAAACAGTGGAAACAAGCAGTCAGTATGCGATTGAAAACACAACAGAAGAGGAAAGCCAGACGGATGAATTATTGCAGGGCATGGAACGTACAGAGACCGCAGATACCGAAATAACAGATCCTGCTTTATCCGAAGACGCTAAGGAGATTCAGGATATTGTTGAAACATTTTCAGCGGCCTATTTTAGCGGGGATGTGGAGGAGATTAAAAAATATCTTACAGATCCGTATGACTGGGATATAGAAGTATATTCTAATCCCGAAAAATCAGCGGATATTTCAGTCATAGCGATTAATGGTATTTCTGATATTGGAAATAAAAATGTGGATGATATTTGTGTGATTGCAATGCAGTATAAACAATCTGCCTCTGACGATACAGTGCAATCGCTTACAATAGAGCTGATTAAGAAATCGGAGGGGTGGAAAATACAGTTTTATGGTATCGAATGATGTAAAATCTTTGTCTCAAAGGCAGGATAGGAGAAAAAGTCTATGAAACACCATATTAAAATCCAACTATTAATGTGTTCCCTTTTTATTGCGCTTCTGTCAGCAGTTCCTTTTTCATCTTACGCAGAAAGCAGCGGACTGAACGAACAGGAATTTGCCAGGGTCTGTGAGGATAACCACGCTGTGCAGACACGCTCCCTACATCCGCCTCTGAAAAACCCGGCTGCGGATACATTTAATTATGAGTTCCATTACAGGGAAATTCTGCTGTCGCCTGACGGGAAAGGATTCATAGATAATACCCATGATATGAGCAGGTATCGGAACCTTGCAGGCGGACAGATCCTCATGGATATGGCAGACGGTTACGAGATATCTTATGAATATCATATTAAGGATTTCACTTCGGACGACGCGGATGTGACTGTCATAGAGGGAGGGAAAATTACGCCGTATTACAGGGCAGTACCGTTAAGTACGGCATCCGGTTCTGGAAAACAATGCACTTACATCAGCAATGAACCGGAAGAACCTCCAATTATACCGGATTTCCCAAAGGATTATGATTGGAAAAGCCATGGCGGAACAACCCTGGAGGTGTACCCACTTGTCACGGTCCGCTCCTTAAAGGATGGAAGCACATATACCTATACGTCAAGGGTGAGCTATGTCACCAATTTGTATAAAAGTAAGCCGGATTGCTATTTTCTTACTCCGACAGACCTTGAGGCATATACCATCAGGAAAGGCGACAGCCTGCAAAAAATTGCCGGGCACTATTATGCAGACAGTGATGACTGGATTTATATTCTGGAAAGAAATCAGGACAGGATCAAAAATGCGGATATGATATGTCCGGGTACTCTTATTGTTATTCCTAATGCAGAAGCAAAGAAATAAAAAGTGGGATGGGAGAAGAACGCTGCGCCGGCCAGTAGCGGAGTAATCATGGCTCTGGGCAGGCAGAGGCTGGGAGCGTATAATGGATAAAAGAACAAAAGTGAAGCTGAGGATCGTTCTGATTGTTATTTTACTGGTAGGAATTATCGTAACCCCGGTGGTTTGTATTATCACCCATTGGGTAGAGAAAAATATAGTTACAGATATAGAGGATTATGAGACATATTTTGGCGCACAGGGAATTCACCGAACCAGTAATACTTCCAAGCTGAAGAAAACAAGTGAGTCATATCTGGTAATTAACAACATATTTCCGGAAAAATTGCCGGAATCGGCAGAAGTAGAAGATTTTTATTATGAGTATTATAATCCCTGGGACCCATGCTATCTCAGTTATCTGGTGTATCGCTGCGATGTAAATGACTATAAAGCAGAGACAGAGCGGTTGAAACAGATTCCGCGGCCAACGGATTATTTGATTTATGGCGCAACGGATTTTCCCTACCCGCTTCTAGCTGTGAATGCCAGCTATTACGGATATATCTATGCACTGGCAGATGAAGCGCAGCAGGAAATCGTCTATGTAGAATTGACCTTTTGTAATCATTTTACAGATATTGATTATGAAAAAGTGATTCCTCAAAAGTATCTGCCATTGGGATTTGATGCGAAGGAGGGAAATCCTACATGGGAAGAGAACAGGCCGAAGATTGACGTCACAAGCGGAGAGGCGGAAAAAGAGGATTCATTTAATGATACAGGTATAGAAAGAAATTGATAGGGACGATAAAAATGCTGCTTTACAAGGAGGAGGCCATGAGAAAAAACATGAAAAAATTTATTTGTATGTTCAGTTTAGTGACTATATTTTTAACATTATCTTTTACGTCTTATGCAAATAATATGCTGGATGATTCATACGAAAAGCAAATTATAAGTGTTTATTCTTTTGATGGAAGTACCATACCTATGGATATTTATTATTCTGAGTACAATGAAAAACTTGAGGGAGAATATGCTGGAAATTTAACATTAAAGAAGGGGGAAATGAAAGAAGGTTTTTATCTACATATTGTATATGAAGGAACACTTACCAGAAAATAAAATACAGTAAGAAATACCGTTTTGTATACGATTGTTGGTAAACGGTAAATGCGATGTGAGGAGAGTCTGTATGAAGAAAATTATTACAATAGTTAGCTTATTTATAGTATGCAGCTTAGGAGTGGGGTGCTCACAATATGCAAAGGTTGAAACAGAACCAGCTTCCATAATGGTCCCTTTGTCAGAGAGCACCGAACCGTCAAAGGAAGAACCATCAGCTGAGTCCGGAAAAGTTACAACCGGCAGCTCCGAACCTCAGGCTGAAGACCAAGCCGGCAGTACCAGGACGGAGAAAAAAGAGATTATAAATAACCTGAAAAAGCAGGCAGAGGACGAGGCGGAACAGGATAGGCATTTTATTTTGGAAGCGCTTGGAGATGAGGGAGCGGATGGGCGCTGGAGCGAGGCGTGCGGTTTTATCCAGGACCAATATCCAGACTACTTTTCCAGCGATGAACTGCTTCAAAAGAGTATCAAGTATGGTCATTACCTCGCTTCCATTTACCGCCTGCAGTAAGGAGGATTATCCCAGAGATTCTCTTTTCCTGGAAGACCCGGGCAGTCCGTTTCAGGCACAGGATTATGATGCAATTTATCTATACCAGTTTGGCAGGATACCAGAGGAGGCGGTTAAAGAAAATTCCATTATAACAGGGGGGCGGATCAGTATAACAGCTCTTGTAAAAGATGGCATTGTAATAAGCGTGTTTACTAATATTCCGGTTGCCGGGTAGGGAGGAAGAGAAGAGTGTATACAAAAAATAAGACCGCAGGTTTATTATTGACGGCTATGGCAGCAGCCATTTTACTATCTGGCTGTACATCGGAAAAGCCTGTGGAAACCTCGCAGAATGCCCCCCCCGGCAGAGAGCAGGGCGCAGCCAGAGGAACTAAAGCTTACAGATAAGAACTTAAAATTAGTGGCACCCTATACGTTTGTTATTGACGGTGAGGATATAGATGATTTCTGGGACAGCTATTTACCGGAGGTAACCAAACAAAATGAATGGTTTCATGCTACTGACGCCAGATACAGGGAACAGGGGAGTGTCAATATCATTGATGTGGGTCCGGATGATACGATTATCAGTTCCAGGCAGATATTGGCACCATCTAAGAGCGGAAGCCTGTCCGTAATTGACGACGAAGCTGCTAAAGAGTTTATTATAGAAGCAGAAGATGAACACGGCACCGTGTATCTGTTTAACTATTATAACGGCTTTACCGCATTTAAAGAAGGAAAGGATGGTGATTGGGAATGTCGGATAAAAGACAGCGGTTCTTATGAGAAACTGATAGCGGCCGCAAGAGAATATATTGTAAAGCATAATGATAAAATGCGGATGGATTACGATTTCAGGAGCAGATACTATTTCTGTAAAAATGGAATGCTTGCTCATGAGGGCTCCAGTGGCGCTGGTAATTCCAGTTACTCTTACTTTACTTATAAAGAATCGAAACGCAATTTGGTGGAAGCAGTCATATAGGATAGGATGAAGGATGCGGACCAGCCTTGATTTTATTCCACAGAATATGAATATGATGCGGAAGATGCGAAACCCATAAGCGAAGGGAGGGCGATGGAAAACAGGGACAAGTATGTCTATGAGCATCCAGTATTTATTCCGTTTGCAGAGGATAATTAGCGTAATAAATAAGAAAATTTAACAGGCTGAACTCAAAAGTGGTTTGAAAACAAAAATGTATGGTCCAAGCCAGAAGCAGCACGGTATATGCAATGGCGAGTGACAGACAGTGAAGCAGCGGACAGGGAACGTATTCGCAATACCATTAAATATCAGAAAAATCACGATACGTATTTTGTATATGAAAAAAGGACGGGCCAGGCTATTGGATTTGCCGGAGTAGAGCAGATTACGCCGGATATTTATCAGGAGGCAAGTATTGCCCTTGGCCCAGAATATACAGGCCAAGGTTATGGAAAATTTTTACTCAACACGGGCTGGGAATAGTGCATTTAAAGCCCTTGCGATCTCCTGCGTATTTTCTTACCAGTATTCAGAACAGAAAATTGACTTGCGAAACGGGAATAAGTATGAGTTGGAAATCCATAGCAAAAAACTGTAAAGGAGGGAGCATAATTGCTGGAAATAAATAAGATTTCAATTGCCCAGTCCTTTAATGGAAGTGATGCGCTGTTATAATTAATCTTCCGTGTGCAATTTTCTGTAATCACTGGGACTGTAACCGGTTATTTTCTTAAACAGTCTGCTGAAATATTTTTCATCATTATATCCAACGCAAAATGAAATCTTTTGTATTGGCTCGTCAGTGGAAAGAAGATAATCTTTTGCCTTATTAATCCGAAGCTGAATACAGTAATCACTGAAGGAGATGCCTATGATATCATGAAAACAGCGGCTGAAATATCCATAGCTCATATGTGCTTTCCGGGCAATTTCACTTGTGACAATGTTGGCCGAAAAATGAGAATCTATATACTGCTTTACTGCAAGAATATGATTGGTTATATCCTGAGAATATTTCGATGATGCACTGATCATATTTGTCTTCTCATAAACGGATATCAGCCAGGCTTCTACCTCTTCCCAGCAATAGAATGTTGTGGGAAGTTCAAGTGATTGTCCGGTCATCTGGGAGTAAGAGGCATTCCAGACATTTTCCAATGACAGCAGAAGGTGATATAATTTTGAGAAAGTCAGCTTGCTGTTTTTTAAATCGAATTTAATCTTATCAAAAAGTTCATTTCTATATACCCAATTCAAAGAAATCCATTTATTTTTTAAACTTTCCAAGGAAGCTTCGTCCGTGATATAGGTACTTTCCTGGAGTTCAAAAGCACGTTTGTGATTAATCAAAAGCAACGGTTGATAGTCGTAGAAAAATTGTTCCTTTTTATAGTTCCTCAAAAGAGCGCCTAACTGTGAGTAAGTCAGGTCGCTTACATCTGAGATACACAGCAGTGTGGTATTTGGAAAGCACTCTGGAAACAGGAACGTGCTGCGTTCATCGGTGAATACCCATCCCCCGGAAATGATTTCAAAAATATCTGAGCGGCCAGAAAGCCCATTCATATCCCAGAACTGGTAGATGTGTTCATCGCTTTCGGTCTCCATTGTAATAAGTACATAAATAAAAGGATAAAGAATTTTGCTTTCTTTCCATTTAGGATTAAGTACTTGTTTTTGTGATAGCTTTTTTGAAATGCTGGAATTGATACGGTTCAGTATTTGATCAAAATTTTCCTGGTCAAACTGGGTTTTGGCGATATAATCAATTGCTCCCATACGCAGCGCATTTTGTATATATTCAAATTCAGTGTGAATGGTGAGTACCACATAGTTTAGATTCGGATATAAGGACTTTGCCTGTTCTATGAAAGTCATCCCATCCATGATAGGCATATCTAAATCAACCAACACTAAGTCCACATCGTGATCTGCCAGAAATTCCAGGGCATTTTTCCCATTTGAAGCTTCTCCTATAATTTCCATGTTATGCGCATTCCAAGGCATCAGTGTCTGTATACCTTTGCGCGTCAGTGCATCGTCGTCAATAATTAATATTTTCAGCATGATATCCGCCTCCCTTTAATTTTGGAAAATTCAGTGTAATCTCGGTTCCGTTCCCTAAACTGCTTGTAATGGAAAAATTATAATTGCCGCCATAAAAATCGTTCAAACTCTGAACCACATACTGAAGCCCAATTCCAAACTGCATGTTGTCGGAAAGATGAGATTCCGGTATGGGAGTCAACTGCTGTAATTTTAACAGAGTGTTTTCCTGGATACCGGCACCGGTATCCCTGATTATAATTTCAATAGAATCATTAACATGTACAGTGAGATAGATATCCATGTTTTCCTGATAGCCGTGGCTGAGGGAATTCTCGATTAATGGCTGCAGGATAAATTTAGGGCATGGATAGTTCAATGTGGTATTTTCTGGATAAAAGCTGATATCAAATTGAAATGCATACCGGACTTTTTGCAAAGTAACATATTCTTTTAATGCCATGAGCTCCCTTTCCAGATTTGTGGAATAACTTTGTTTGTCCAAATTATAGCTAAGCAGATGAGAGAGGGACTGGGTAATACGGTCAATCTCTGTTTCATGTTTCATCAGCGCCATCCAGTGAAGTGTGTTCAGCGTATTCATTAAGAAATGAGGGTTAATCTGTGCGCGCAGTTTTTCCAGCTGCATCCGTGAATGAAGCTTTTCCTGATTAACAAATTGTGGGATCATTTGCTGGATCTGCTGCTGAAGGACCAATATTTTCTGGAGTAAATGATCGTATTCCGGGATAGAAGAATGAATCTCTTCCAGGGAATCGTCATCGGAAAGCAGCCGATTCAGCTGATTATCAAATAATTGCAGAGGATGATAAACACTCTTCCAAAAGTATATGGCAAGAAAACTGACAATAATGGAAATGATGAGCGTACAAATTCCAAAATCACGCAGTACCATTCTGTAATCATGAGCGTATATATCATTGGGTATTACAATATAGACAGACCATCCTTGGGGACCTGTTTTGCAAAAAGAGTGAAAGTCATGACGGGCATTTAAACTCAGGCTTTTCATGATATCTGGTACATTCCATGACTTGGGAAGCGTGTTATATATAACCGATTTTTTTTCGTCTGTAAATATAAAATAGGAAGATTTTTGTTCGGCAGAGTGAAATGGTTTATCAAGAGAATAGTATCCTGATTCAATGGATAAAAGAAATCTATGCCCATTCTCATCTTCAAACTGTCGTTTTAAGCAGACGACGGGGGAACCGACGAAGTTGCTCTGGCTTTTACCAGGTCCATAAAAGGTGTAATCGGAATTTTGATACAGAACTGGCGAGTCACTGCTTTTTATGTTAGGGAGCGTATTATAAATAATTTCATTTTCATCGATATCATAAAGATAAATTAATGCAATATCGGTATTTGACATTGTAAGAGATGATACTGTATTTAACATTTCATAATAGCAGTCTTTTTTTTCTAAGAGGTCTTCGGTACTCAGGTAAGATTCGATATTTTTCAGAAGCTCTTTGCTGTCCAGAAGCTGCTGAGAGGTAAGTGTGAGATTCCACAGAATATTTTCTAAAGTATCGCTGGCTTCTGATAAAATAGTATTGTAGTCAAAATCCAATTGTTTTTGAGTAAACTGCGTAATAAAACGTGTAATGACAAAGATATAGGCACACACCATGAGCGTTAGAATGCAAAAGAATAAAATAAAGATTCTTTTTTTTAGTGACAAATTTTTCTGACAAGTTTTCATTTCAATACTATTCTCCAATTGATTTATCGTTAATTTAATAATTTTCTAGTATCATTATAGGGAGAGAAAAATCGAAAGTCAATTAACGCGGGGGGATTATTTTACTGAGTAGGTGGACTTTGATGCTTTGAAATCACTAATATAATCATCATAATCCACTTATGCATGATTGAAAGGAGTTCAAAGATAAGAGGAGTAATTATATAATGAACTTATCGAATCGAAAGGCATTAATTCGAAAAAATAAGGAGGAGCGTACATGAAAATTAAAAGTTACATCAGTATTGTAATGGCATGTATGGCAGTAACCACAGGGATAATGGGATGCGGTACAAAAGATGAGTCAGCGTTAAAGAATGTGGTAAAAGAAAATATTCCGATTGATGAGAACGGAAATCCAAGTCCATTTGGAAAATATAAGGAACCGATTACGGTCGAAATCGTTCAGTCCATTAATCCGACCATGACAATTCCGGAAGGACAGTCTACGACAGACAATCAGTATACCAGATATATAAAGGATAATATTAATATTGATATCAAGGTAAAATGGCAGGCATCCACAGCGGATTATTCACAGAAGCTGAATCTGGCAATTGCCTCCAATGACCTTCCGGATATCATGGTGGTTGGAGAAAATGAATTTAAAAAATTGATTAAGTCAGACCAGATAGAAGATTTAACGCCTTATTATGACCAGTTTATTTCCGATACCATCCGGCAGAATATCGAGTCCACTGATGGAAAGTCGATGGCAGCTGCTACGGTGGATGGAAAGATGTATGGACTTCCAAGTGTGAATACAGAGGCAGACGGATATAGTCTGATGTGGATTCGGAAGGACTGGCTGGATAAACTGGGTTTGGAAGTTCCTAAGACCGTAGATGAGTTGGAGACTGTTGCAAAGGCTTTTGTTGATAACAAGATGGGAGGCGACAGAACTGTAGGAATTCTTGGACCAACGGTAAATAATCGGCTTTATGGAGATTTCCTCCAGGCTTCCAATAACCTCTGTACCCTTGATGGCATTTTTCAGGCATATCAGTCTTATCCCGGATTTTGGATAAAGGGAGAAGATGGTAAAGCGGTTTATGGTTCCACAACAGCTGAAACTAAAGAAGCTTTGGGCAAACTGCAGGAAATGTACAAGAACGGCGCATTGGATCAGGAATTAGGAGTCAGAAAAGATGCGGATGAAGCATGGAAGAGCGGACAGGCCGGAATCTTTTTTTATCCATGGTGGCTCGGATATAATCTGGCAGAAGCAATCGCAAATGATCCAGATGCAACATGGGTAGCTTATGCGGCGCCGGAAGCCAAAGACGGACAGTGGTATCCTAAGTTGGGAAGTCCAACGAATCAGTATGTGGTGGTACGCAAAGGCTATGAGCATCCGGAAGCAGCATTCCTATTGAATAATTTTTTGCGTAGAGATGAAGCGAAGATGGATGTAAAATCACTGGATGCTTCATATTATCCGGGCAGGATCGTTATTACCCCGATGGACGAGAATTCTTTTACCATGCAGGTGTTACGAAAATATTTAAAGGGGGAAGAAATCCCTGAATATGACAATATTGCATATAAGCTTCTGGACAATGATATTGCAACCGTAAAAGATGTAAAACAGGTGCCATATGATGATTTTGATGTCCATACATGGAATATGAGTGATGTGAACTCTGGAAGAATATATTCTCTTCTGGTTGGTTCAGGAGCTGTTGCCGATGCGGAAGAAGCAGGTGTTGTCAATAAAGTATACAGCTTGATTTACACACAGACACCCACAATGGAGAAGAAGTGGACAAATTTAAAGAAAAAAGAAGATGAAATATTTATGAAAATTATTATTGGAGAAGAGCCTGTTGATTCTTTCGATACTTTCGTAAAAGAATGGAAAGCAGAGGGAGGAGATGAAATAACAGCTGAAGTGCAGGAAGCCGCGAATCAGTAATCGGGGAACCGCCGCAGAATATGCGGCGGTTCTTATAAAAAGATAGGAGAGATAAAAGGTGAAGAGAAAACAAACTGCTTTTTTCAAGGGTAAGACAGGAATTTACTGGCTCATGGTATGTCCGGCATTAATCTGGATGTTTTTCATTAACATCGTTCCTATGTTTGGTATCATTATGGCATTTCAGGATTTCAATCCGGGCAAAGGGATTCTTCGATCGGAATTTGTAGGTCTGGAAAACTTCCGTTATATGTTTGAAATGAAAGATGTGTTGCAGATTTTTGTTAATACTATTGTAATCGCGGTATTTAAACTGATTTTGAATGTAGCTGTTCCAGTCGCATTTGCCCTTCTATTAAATGAGATAAAAAACGTGTATTTTAAGAGAACGGTACAGACCATTGTATATCTTCCCCATTTCATTTCCTGGGTGGTTATGGGCGGTATTCTTTTGGACGTATTTGGCTTGTATGGCCCTGTTAACAGCATTATATCGTCCATGGGGTTGGAGAAGATTGCATTTTTCCGGAGGGCGGATTTATTTCGGGGGCTGGCAGTGGGGACCGATGTTTGGAAAGAATTCGGATTTAATGCAGTCGTTTACCTGGCTGCATTGACAGGTATTAGTCCGAGTCTATATGAAGCGGCTGCAATTGATGGTGCGGGCCGTTGGAAGAGAATGTTGCATATTACGCTTCCGGGATTGAAAACAGTTATTGTGCTGATGACGATTCTGGCACTTGGAAATATTTTAAATGCAGGATTCGATCAGATTTATAATCTGTATAATCAGGCAGTGTATTCCACAGGCGATATTATCGATACATGGGTTTATCGGGTAGGACTCAATGATATGCAGTTTTCTTTGGCAACAGCAGTCGGATTATTAAAGTCAGTAGCCGGTTTCTTACTCATATCATCATCCTATTACATAGCGAATAAAAAAGCCAATTACACCATTTTTTAAAGGAGAATATGATATGGTAGAAAAAAAGACATTAGGTAAAAGTGCGGTAAATGCATTATTTGCAGTAATTCTGACAGCGTTGGCGCTCAGCTGTCTTTTACCACTGATTTATAATCTGGCAGTATCATTCAGTTCGAAAGCTGCTGCTGAAGCCGGACGGGTGGCTTTCTGGCCTGTGGATTTCACCGCAAATGCCTACCGCGATATTATGAAAGAAAAGAATTTTTTCTTGTCTTTTCTTGTGGCTTTAAAAAGAGTGGTGCTTTCTCTTATCACTACTTTACCTATATTGACAATGGCAGCCTATCCTCTGGCAAAAAGCAAAAAAGAATTTCCTCCCAGAAACTCAATACTATGGGTATTTGTTTTCTGCATGATGTTTTCTGGAGGAACGATCCCGTGGTATATGGTCATGAAGAGCTACGGATTAATTAATAATGTATTTGGTCTGGCAATATGCGGAGGAATTCCAGTATTCAACCTTATACTGATGGTGAACTTTTTTCAAGGCATTCCAACAGAGCTGGAGGAGGCGGCTATGGTGGATGGTGCAGGCTCCTGGTATATTCTGCTTCGCATTGTGGTTCCGCTGTCGAAGCCAGTTCTTGCGACAATTGCTTTGTTTACTATTGTGGCGCAATGGAATGAGTTTTTTCAGGGACTCGTACTCTCCACAAGCGCAACCCACTATCCTCTCCAAACCTATATTAAGCAGCTTGTATTCCAACTGGATGCATCGCAGATGACTGCGGAACAGCTGAAACAGATGACGATGATGTCTAATACAACATTAAATGCAGCAAAGATATTTATTTCCATGGTACCTGTTCTGTGTATTTATCCTTTTTTACAAAAATATTTTGTTACGGGTATTACTTTGGGAGGCGTAAAAGAATAAATCTATGTCAGGCAGAATAGGTGCCATCAGAAAGAGAGGAATGGGGAAATATGAATAAAATAGAATATAGCAGTCCGATACCATTAAACAGGATTCGTATTACGGATTCCTTCTGGAAAAGCGAGATGGAACTGGTACGTAAGGAAATGATTCCGTTCCAGTGGAAAGCTTTGAACGACCAGCTTGAAGAAGCCCCGCCCAGTTTTTGCATGCACAATTTTAAAGTGGCTGGTAAACGTAGTGAAGAAAGAAAACGTCAGGGAAAAGCTTTTAAGGAACCCGCATATACGGATCGTGGATTTGAGATACTACCGGAAGACAGGAAGGAACTGAAAGAGGAGTTTTATGGATATGTTTTCCAGGACAGCGATTTCTATAAATGGATTGAGGCTGTAGGGTATTCACTGGCTCAGGAACCGGATCCGGAGTTGGAAAAAGTCGCGGATCAAGGCATTGATATTGTATGCAATGCTCAACAGGATGACGGTTATCTGGATACATATTATATTATTAATGGGATTAATAAGGCTTTTACGAATCTACGGGATTATCATGAATTATATTGCCTAGGGCATCTGGCGGAAGGTGCGGTTGCGTACTTTGAGGCAACAGGAAAAGATAAGCTGTTAAAGGCGGCAGAACGCTATGCGGATTGTATATTGCAGAATTTTGGATCGGAAGAAGGAAAGCGAAAAGGATATCCTGGACATGAGATAGCAGAAATGGCTCTGGTGCGTCTTTATGAGGCAACGGGAAAAGAAAAATATTTGAAGCTTGGTAGTTTTTTTATAAATGAACGGGGAACAAGGCCCTATTATTTTGATTTGGAACATCCTGAATCTATAAAGGCAGGTCATGAGGAGGATATCCGGTATGCTTATCAACAGGCACATATGCCGGTAAGACAGCAGACAGAGGCTGTAGGGCATGCAGTGCGGGCAGTATATCTTTATTCCGGAATGGCAGATACGGCCAGATGTATGGAAGATAGAACACTTTATGAGGCCTGCGAGCGTTTATGGAGTGATATTGTTAACAGAAAAATGTATATTACCGGTGGAATTGGAGGCACAAATATAGGAGAGGCTTTTTCTTTTCCTTATGACTTACCAAATGATACTGCCTATGCGGAAACATGCGCATCGGTCGGCCTTGTATTTTTTGCAAGAAGAATGCTTCAAATAAGACCGGATGCCCAGTATGCGGACGTGATGGAACGTGTGCTCTATAATGGAGTATTAAGTGGGATGGCATTAGACGGAAAAAGCTTTTTCTACGTAAATCCCCTAGAGGTGGTTCCTGAAGCATGTCATAGGGATGAACGAAAATCTCATGTAAAACCAGTGCGCCAGAAATGGTTTGGCTGCGCCTGTTGTCCGCCTAACGTGGCAAGGCTGCTAAGTTCTGTAGGTTCTTATGCCTATACGGAAAAAGAGGATACCATATTTATACATCTTTATATAGGAGCTATCCTTAAAAAGCAGATAAACGGAAAGGAGATGGAAGTTAAGATTCAGTCAGAGTTTCCGTGGAATGGTAAAGTGAATGTATATGTAAAAGGCGTTCGGGAAGTATGTACCATTGCTTTCCACATTCCGGAATGGGGAGAGGCATATCAATTAAGTAAAATTAACGGTGCAACGATAAAGGTGAAGGAGAGATACCTTTATGTGACAAAGAAATGGGAAGAGGAGGAAGAAATTCATTTGCAGTTTCCTATGGAGGTCCGGTTGATCGAAGCAAATCCGTTTGTCAGAGAGAACATTGGTAAGAACGCGGTTATGAGAGGACCGCTGGTGTATTGTCTGGAAGAAGTGGATAATGGAAGTAGTCTGCATCTGTTAAGTATAGTGAAGGACGCGGAAGTCAAAACAATGTACAGGGATATTGCAGGGGTTACTATGGTTTGCGTAGAATTAAGCGGACGAAAGCAGGTTGCAAAGCTGAAAGAAAATACACCGCTGTATTATGATGCGGACGATAAAAGAGGAGAACAAATACAATTGCAATATATTCCTTATTATGCCTGGGCGAATCGTGGTGAAAATGAGATGCAAGTCTGGACACGGAGAGAGACATAGAAGATTATGGTGCTGGATTGGCTCCGTAGCAGGTAATTGTGCTGTTTGATTTCATATTTAGGGAATGGATATGGCTCACGATATGCTTGCCAAGTTGGGAGCCATGGCCGATACGGAATTTGCCAGGAAACGATTTGCTATCAATGCCGGGTGCGGTAGTCGATGGGCTGCGCACCCAGCATTTTTCTACTTGCACTTTTACTGTCTGATATGCAGGATACGGACTTAGCTTCAGCTATCATAATTTAGTCTGTTTGGGAAAGAATTCCGGTATTCCGAGGGAGTCATCCCGGTTTCCTTTTTATAGACTTTCATGAAATTGTGGCTGTCGCTAAAGCCTAACTTTTGAGCAATCTCCTTTACGTCAAGGGTAGTTTCAGACAAATAGTAACTGGCCTCCGACATCTTTTTATCCATGATATATTGGTGCAGCGAGATATCGGAAAATCCCCGAATCGGAGGAGAAAAAACTTTGGAAGATGTGGTATTCCGCAGGGGAACAGTATGAACCCAATGCCATCGGTTATGCGGAGAGTTCGGACGGTATCAGCTGGAAAAAATATGCCGAAAATCCCATATTCCAAGCAGATCCAAAGATTGAGTGGGAAAAGCACAAAGCTGCTGGGTGCCAGGTATTTCAAAAGGACGGATATTTCTATATGTTTTATATCGGTTATCATGATGAGGACTATGCCCAGATCGGAATGGCACGTTCAAAGGATGGTATTCGAAACTGGGAACGATCGGAATTAAATCCGATTATCGCTCCCGATGAAGGCTTTGACAAAAGTGCGTGCTATAAGCCATTTACTATATTTTGGGATGGAAAATGGATGCTTTGGTATAATGGCCGAAACGGTGCGCCGGAGCAGATTGGACTGGCATTTCATGAGGGGCGGGATTTTGAGTTTTAATAAATAGAAACAGAAAGGAAATTCAGGAAGATATGATTCTTGATAGGAGACTGGAAGAATATATACAAAAGTTTAATAACGAAGATGAGGAGGTCTATAAGCAAGAGATTGATAATGAGCATGCGCTGGGCTGGCTAAAGGACAACGTGCCGCTGTTTGAATGTCCCGATCCCGTAATTGAGGAAATCTATTATTTTAGATGGTGGACTTATCGGAAGCATATTAAGAAAATTCCGGAAGGTTATCTGATTACGGAATTCTTGCCAGAGGTTCCGTGGTCGGGGAAATATAATTCAATAAACTGCGCCGCAGGGTTTCACATCAGGGAAGGAAGATGGCTGAGAAATGGACAGCAGATCATGGAGGATACAATACGCTTCTGGCTGCAAGGGAGCGGGGACATCCGCTCTTACAGCACCTGGATAGCAGATGCATTATGGGATTACTGCTGTGTTTTGGATGATTACAGCCTTGGGACAGAACTTTTGGACAGCCTGACAGATAATTTTGAGGGCTGGATAAAGGAACATGGGACGGAAACTGGTTTATTCTGGTCCATCGATGATCGGGATGCCATGGAATTCTCTATCAGTGGATCGGGATTTCGCCCCACACTGAACTCGTATCTGTATGCAGATGCCAGGGCGATTTCCCAATTTGCGGAAAAAGCCGGGAGAAAGAGTCTGGCGGAAGAATATGCAGAGAGAGCAGAGAATATAAAGAAGCAGATGCAAAAGACCTTATGGAGTGGAGACTTCTTTCAGGTGATTCCGGCAGAGATTGATCCGAAGCCAGGGCGATTTTTAAACTGTAAGACTCTGGATTTTGAAAAAATCCCAATGGAACATAACGTGAGGGAACTAATCGGATACATTCCCTGGTACTTTAATCTGCCGGATCCGGGATATGAAAAGGCATTTGCTTATCTTATGGATGAGAAGCATTTTCTGGGAAAATACGGATTCTGTACAGCAGATCAGGCACATCCCAGATACAAATATGAAGTTCCTCACGAATGTCTGTGGAATGGTCCGGTATGGCCTTTTGCAACGTCCCAGGCACTGGTGGCAATGGCAAATCTCCTGCGAAATTACCATCAGGAGATTGTGACAGAGAAAGATTATCATAGAGCGCTTAAAATCTATGCTGAAAGCCAGCACCGCATCACGGAATCTGGGAAGAAAATTCCATGGATCGATGAGGATTCTGATCCGGAAACCGGAGAATGGATATCCAGGGAAATTCTGAAAAAGGACGGGTGGAAAGCGGAAAAAGGAGGGTATGAACGTGGAAAGGACTACAATCATTCTATGTACTGTGATTTGATCATAACAGGACTTCTGGGGCTTGATCCGCAGCAAATATCTTTGGCCGTTAAACCGATGATTCCGCCGGAGTGGGATTATGTTCTCTTAGAAGGGGTGCGAGTTGGGAAGAAGGAATATACGGTTCTGTATGACAGGGACGGAACCAGATATGGAAAAGGAAAAGGATTAATGATTTATTGATAATGTAGAAATAAAATTTCATCTCAAAACTTCTATATAGGGAGAACCTTGAGTTGGATAGTTAATTCATATATAAGAAATATAATGAATGGAGGAAACATCATGAAAAATTTTATATGGAATGGGCAGCTTGTTTGTTAGAAGGAATAGAAGATAATTGTTCATCAGAAATAAAGTGTGCGTGTCTGAAGCGTTGTGTCGGTTTACATTATAGAGTAAATAACATGGATCAGCAGCTTGGTGGACGAAAATAAGGACTCAGGCTCTTTCTTGAGGGACGGATTATCTTATATTTATGAAATTATTTTATATGAGTAATTATTATTACGTCAGTGTAGCATTAAACTGTATAAGGTATAAGATGTGTCTATGACATAGAAAATCAAAGACGCAAAGAAAAATACATGAGTACAATGGACTTAAATCCTTCATCATATGGCATATTTTTGCTATATGATGAGGGATTTGTTGCTTTTATCAAAATCATCCAAAATATTTATATGCCATACCTGAGAATATTTATATATTTTACATAATGTAAATGTTACAATTTCCGGGGAGTAAGTAAAACTACTAACAATTTAAGAGCAAGGGGGAAAATTATGTCTTTAAAAAGAAGTATCAAAACTGTGGCAGTATCAGGACTATGCCTGACAATGATGACAATTCCAGCCTCAGGAATGCCTTTGGCCTCCGATAATGGGCGGCCTGTATCATGGGTTGACAATTCCAGAGATACCTATGAGCGGCAGACACTGATGGTGGACGGAAAACCGTTTTTTTTCAATGGAGTCCAAATCAGAATTGACAAGGTTAAGGATTTTTATCATTATTCCGATGAGCAGATACAGAATCTGTTTCAGATTGCCAGGGATGATGGTTTCACAGTGGCTAATGCACAGCTGCGGTGGATGGACATTCAGCCGGATCAATTTTACGATGCATCAGAGACAACCTATATACGAAACGGAGAGTATGCGGATCAGAATTTTTCAGACGAAAAATCAATGCTGTCAGGTTATTCGGATACTCCAGATGAACAGTCTCTTACATATCTCAAATTTGATTTTGCAGAATTGGCTGGGGCTGACTGGGCGGGATCGAAACTGCGTGTATGGGTCAATTCGGCAGAAGAGGCCAATAGTCTGAGGCTTTATGGAATTGAGGATGACTCTTGGGACAGCAGTACGATGACATGGAATTCCGGAGCGCCTAATCACAATGGCTATGAGATTACGGGAGAAGGCGTCATCGATCTTGGCTTAACTCCCTCCTATGATCCGGTAAATAAAGCACAGTATTATGATTTTGATGTGACGGATTTCATCAATGAATACTGTGATGAGGATAAGAAAGCCAGTTTTATTCTTAGGACGGATAAAGATACAAAAAATATGGTTGGAATCGACGGTAAAGAGGGTGAAAAGGCGGCTCCGCAGCTGGTTATATCAAGAGACGATGTGTATAACTGGGATTATCTCGATAAAGTAATCGGCTGGGCTGAGGAGGCTGGAATTAAACTGGAGCTTCTGTGGTTTTCAACGGATACAGTTAATTCCACGATTGATAACCGTGTTCCATATTATGTATTCCAGGGATACCAGAAATCGTTAAAGACGGACGGAACACCGTTTTTCGAGAAAAAGACAGATCCGGTTTATGGAACCTATTGGTTTTTGATGTGCAAGAATGATCCTGAGCTTCGGGCAAAGGAAAAAGAAGCCATGAAAGCCATGTTTGACCATATCGCAGAGTATAACAGAGAAAATGGAAACTTAAATACGGTAGTTGGCTGCCAGGTGGCCAATGAACCAGCCGTTGGAAGGCTGCATCAAACTAAATACGGAGAGCACTGTTACTGTGATACCTGTATGAAGAAAAAAGGAACCATGTCAGATCAGGAATTCCGTGATTTGACTATGTGGGAGTACACCAATAATCTGGCAGCAGGTGTAAAGGAATCCGATTATTCGGTATGGACGAGGGTGAATAACTATACTGGAACCGATGCAGTCGGTGTTACGTATAATGAAAAAATGAGAAAACAGGGTGGAACAAACGTAGATTTTATCGGGCCTGACCCATATGGGGCAGATACCCAGCTCTGCTATGATTTCGGACATAAAAATACCTGGCTCGGGCCATATGACCAGGGAGATAACCTGACTATGATTATGGAAAACAGCGGTTCTAAGTCCGGCACACCAAACTGGATATTGGCGGCGCTGGCCGGCGGCAGTTTTTATAATGTATATGATTTATGCAGCCCAGACGGAAACGGCTTATATGATAATAAAAATGGGATACCGGTTCCACACGGTGAGTATGTAGAGGATATGCGAAATATCAATCATATGCTTAATAAAATATCCTTTGATCTGGCTACGAAAGTGGCGGATGGAGATGGCGGAAAAAAATTAGTATTTCTCAATCAGTTGGGGAAGAGCACAAGCGCTGAAAAAAAGGTAAGAAATATTGAAGTGAGCTATGTTTCTCCCGAAAAGGGTGTTGGAATCGTGGTAGATCATGGTGAAAAGGAAATTATTCTGGAAAGTACCCGGGATGCGAAGTATACACTGAAAGGACTTGCCGGCTATGGCGTGAGCAGCCTTGAGGAAGGGTATTATGATGAGGAAGGAAACTGGGTAAAGGGAACAGATGAAAAGGCAGAATTCACGATATCCGGAAACGATGTGATCATTGAAATCCCTGCATACTCCTGTATCCGGTTAGTAACAGGCAGTGCCATGGCTCCTGGAGATACATTCTTTGAGGTGGAATCCCTGCCATATAATCTGTCTCCGGACTCAAAACTGGACGGATTCTGGTGGGAAGATAAAGGTGTCAGCGGTAAATGGATGAAGGTTATCCCGAAAGGAATTGGGGACTGGGTTGAATTTGATCTGGATATGCCGGCATCGGATTATGAATATGAAGTGATCGCAGGATACAGATCCGCTAATAATAGAGGCCAGATTCAGCTTGCTGTCAATGGAGAAGAGTGCGGAGATCCTGTCGATATGTATGCCTCTGGAAGTGAATTTACAGAAAAATCTTTCGGAAGCGTAAAGTTTGATTCAGATGGAACAAAGAAAATGCGATTTACGGTAACCGGAAAGAACAGTAAAAGTTCTGGTTATGTAATCGGACTTGACTATATAAGACTGGTTCCGCAGGTACCAGCCGCAGAGCGGACGGCTGTGGTGAATGGAGAGCTCCCGGAACTCCCGAAGACACTGGAGGTGATGGAACAGGGGAAAATAGTAGAAAAGAATGTTGAATGGGATTTGGATCCGGAAGATTTTAAAGAAAATTATTCCGTTGTTACAGTAAATGGAAAAGTAGAAGATTCTGATGTAGTTGCACAGGCAAAGGTAGAGGTAGTTCCGAAGAATCTGGTATATTTTATTGACTGTAATTCAGAAGATTCCGAAAGCTATAAAGCCGTAGAGAAACTGGGGCTGGATCTGCTAAATGATAGGGCAGACCAAAGCTGGAAAAACAGCGATGATAAATGGGGAATTACAGATACATATGACGGAAAAAAGTCAGATGGCGATGGTGATAAATTCCATGATGGCTATTATGGAAAAAACAAAGCAGGAAAAGAGAACGGATACGCTTATAAGCTGACTTTGGAAGCAGGAGAGTATGATATTACTGTTCAGTCCCATGAATGGTGGAACGATTCCCGCAGTTCTAATTTTGAAGCTGTATACGAGGACAAAGACGGTAAGAAGGTCTCAGTGATGATTGCAGAAAACGTGAAGGTGGGTGCAGGAAACAGCATAGATGCGCTGCGGACGGGCCGCCTAACGGTAGACCACGAGACAGAGGTTACTTTAAATATCTATGCAAACAGTGAAAAAGGAGCAGTTATTACATTTCTTGGAGTTGCTTACGCCAATGTGGCGGATAAGACAGATTTAAAGCTGTTGTTGGAAAAAGCTAAGGAGGAAGTACAGAAAACCGGTAGTTATACGGCTGAAAGCATAGAAATACTGAAAAAGGCAATTGACGAAGCCAAAAAGATTATGGATGAGGATCAGACGGACCAGGAGTCGATAGACCTTCGGAAAGCGGAACTGCAAAAAGCGTTGGATGCATTAACGGTACAGGACGCAGAGTATTATACAGATACCATCAAAGTAACAAAAGAACCGGATAAAATGGAGTATGTAACAGGTGAAAAATTCGATCCGGCCGGCATGGAGGTTACTGTATATGAGACTGCAAGTAAGAGCAATGCGGATAGAAAGCGGATACTTTCTCCCGAGGATTATGAAGTGACGCCGAATCGGTTTGATACTGCCGGAGTAAATGAAGTTACGGTAACTTATTCAGGAAAGAATGCGGAAGGTGTAAATGAAGACTTTACTGATTCCTTTTCTGTACGTGTCATAGAATCTGAGGAAGAATTTTATACAACCGGAATCAAAGTTACGAAAAAACCGACCAAAACAGAATATGAAATTGGTGAAGACTTTAATCCGGAAGGTATGGAAGTAGTCGCTTATGAAACAGCGAGTTCCAGCAATGCGATACGCAGAGAAATAGAGCTTTCTCCAGAGGACTATGACATTAGCCAGGAAGAGTTTGATACAGCTGGAACAAAAATGATTACCGTTACCTATCATGCGGAAAATAAAGATGGAGAAGGAGAGGCTTTCAGTGCATCTTTCAGTGTAAAGGTTACAGAGGCTTGGGAAGACTATTATACAACCAGAATCAAGGTGGAAAAGAAGCCTGAAAAGATTGTTTATAAGACTGGTGAGAACTTTGAGCCGGAAGGAATGAAGGTAGTGGCCTATGAGAGAAGGGCAAGCTCCAGTAATGCGGAACGCAGGGAGAGAGTGCTTTCGGAAGACGAGTATGAACTGGACATTCCACCCTTTGATACACAGGGGGCCAAGTCGGTAAAGGTATTGTATTGCAGCGTGGATCAGAAGGGTGAGGAGAAAACTTTCCGTGACAGCTTCACGGTCAGGGTTCTGGGAAACCAGACAGATGATGATAACAGCGACGACGATGATGAGACCACATACAAACATGAGACCACATACAAACCGGATGACAATGTGACAGGAACCTGGCAGGGTGGAAAGAATGAACCATGGAGGTTTAAGAAGAGCAACGGTACCTATGCAACGAATGAATGGGCTAAAATAAACGGAAAATGGTATCATTTTGATACGGAAAGCAATATGCAGACCGGATGGCTGTCTGATCAGAATAAATGGTATTTCCTGGGACCAGATGGTTCCATGTGTGCCGATATCTGGTCAATGGTGAATGGAAAATGGTATTATTTCAATGCAGATGGATCCATGAAGTGTAATGAATGGTTTTTCTACAAGGAGACCTGGTATTATCTGGGCAGTGATGGAGAAATGCTGGTAAGCAACATTACACCAGATGGGTATCAGGTTGATGCAGAGGGCCGGTGGATTGGTTAAAGGGAATACAGAATAGATAATTATTAGAAAAAACAAGCGGTTTTGCATAAATCCGCTTGTTTTTTTGCTTTTTACAGTTGCAAAAGAGTGTTAGTTTTATTGGAGTATTGACACCTTGGTATTTTTTTCGCAGTGAATCAAATCATATATATAGAATCCAAAAATTTTATAAGTCCAATCCGAGAATAATGCTATATTTTTAAGCTGCAATCGGATAAGATTAAATTAGATAAAACTGTTAAGTTCCTATGAGGAGGAGAACATACATGCCAAGAAAAGAAACGAAAATCATGAATAACTGGGAATTTGCACTGGAGAAAGACGGCGAAAAGCATTTCCAGACGGTAGACTTGCCGCATGACTGGGCGATTACGGCCCCGTTTTCCAGGGAGATGGCTGAGGGGGAGGCCCAAGGCTTCCGCGACCGGTGGGGCGTCGGCTGGTACCGGAAGATTCAGGTGCTGGAGGAGAAAAAGTCGAGTTACCGCTATTACCTGTATTTCGGAGGCATCTACGAGGACAGCACGGTATGGGTCAATGATAAAGTGGTGGGCGGACGGAAGTACGGCTATAGCCCGTTTCGCTTGGACATCACGGATTTCGTGCATACCGGAGACAATGAGATTCTGGTGCGGGTGGATAATACGAAGAAGCCCGCGGACCGCTGGTACAGCGGAGCGGGAATCTACCGAACAGTGAAATGGATTGAGATGGAAGAACGCCATCTGGAAGAGAATCAGGTGATCATAAAAACCAGCCTGAAGGGGAAGGTCGGGATCATTGAGGTGAATCCAGGGATCGAGGGGATTGTTCGCGTGACTGTACGCGGCGGGGACGAGACGTATTCCTGCAAGGGCGGTAAATGGCCCCTCACCCTGTGGATTCCCGATGCGAAGCGCTGGTCAGCAAAGGAGCCAAATTTATACGAACTGACTTTGGAATTAATGGACGGGGAGAGGAGCACAGACCGTATTACGCAGAAAGTGGGAATCCGCGAGTTTTCATTTGTCCCCAATCAGGGAATGTTTGTGAATGGAGAACCGGTTGTGTTAAAAGGCGTCTGCATCCATCAGGATGTGGGGTGCCGGGGGAATGCCGCTGTTAAGGAGCTCTGGAGGGCGCGGCTTATGGATTTAAAGGAGTTGGGCTGCAACTGCATTCGGGCAGCCCACCATGTCTACGCGGAGGAATTCTTAGATCTCTGCGACGAGCTGGGGTTTTATGTCTATGAGGAGTGCTTCGACAAATGGACAGGGGGGCTTTATGGGAGATATTTTGAGACAGAGTGGAAGAAGGACGTATCAGCCATGGTGGAGAGAGACCGGAACCGGGCGTGTATCTTCATCTGGGGCGTGGGAAACGAGGTTGAAAACCAGGCCCAGGATTCCATGATCCGAATTTTAAAAATGCTGAAAGGGTATACCGTATCACTGGATTCCTCCAGACCGGTGAGTTACGCGATGAATCCACATTTTAAGAGGGAAAGCAATGTGGATTTGTCAAAAATTAAGGATATTCAGAAGTTTGTAGATGAGGAGGACAATACGGAAATCTATGATATGGAGGAGCGTTTAGACCGGATATCCAGGATTGCGGAGGTGGTGGATATTATTTCCTGTAATTACCAGGAACAATGGTATGAGAGGATCCATGAGCGTTTTCCGGAAAAGCTGATTCTGGGAACAGAGATTTACCAGTTTTTCAAGGGAAATGAGAACCAGATGCAGAATTTTACCGCAGAGAATCCGTCCCTTGTCCCTCTGGAGAAAAATTATGTGATCGGCGGAATCATCTGGACCGGAATCGATTATCTGGGAGAATCTATGGGGTATCCGGCTAAGGGCTGGGGCGGCTCTTTAATCCGTACCAACGGTTCTCGCAGGGCATCCTATTACATAATGCAGAGTTACTGGAGCAGGAAACCCATGGTGTATTTCGCAGTGATGGATTACAGCCTGGAGGATGAAGGGGTGAAGGAACACTGGGATATCCCCATGTATGCAGAACACTGGCATTTTCCGCAGATTCACAGGGCTGTGATTCCGTATATGATTGCCAGTAACTGCGAGGAGGTAAAACTGTTCTTAAATGAAAAGGAGTTCTATCTTCCGAAGCCGGCAGAGTGTCCCAACCGGATGATTACCGGCTTTCTTCCCTATGTCCGCGGACGGGTGAAGGTAGTGGGCTACAACCAGGGGAAAGAGGTGTGCAATCGGGAGGTGGTCACGCCGGAAGCACCGGTACAGCTGAAATTCAAAGAAGGGGAAGTGGTGGAAATCCCGGCGGGAGAGCAGCGGCTTCTGACCGTGGCGGCCTGCGACGAATCAGGAAACCCATATTTCCGTGAAAGCTCTATGGTGACATTTACGGCGGAAGGAGCTGGTGAAATCCTGGCTGTGGATAACGGAAATCTGATGGGGAGTGAACCGTATCATGAAACCATGATTCATATGTTCCAGGGCGAGGCCAGTGTGCTTGTAAGGAGCGGCGAGAGTGGAGAAAGCTTCCGTGTCTTAGCCTGGGCGCCTGGGCTGAAATCTGCGGCTGTCGTCTGCAGGATTATACAGTAAACTGACTTAGGAGAGAATATAATATGAAATATCAGAACCCCATTTTAAAAGGATTTCACCCGGACCCAAGTATCTGTCGAGTTGGTGAAGATTATTATTTGGTCAACAGTTCTTTTGAATATTTTCCAGGAATTCCAGTTTACCATAGCCGGGACCTTGTAAACTGGAAGCAAATCGGAAACTGCATCAGCAGGCCGGAACAGCTGTCGTTAAAACATGCCGGTAATTCAGGAGGGATCTGGGCCCCTGTGATCCGGTATCATGAGGGAGTTTTCTATGTGACGGCCACTGTAGAGAAGTACGGCAATTTTATCATTTCTACACAGGATCCGCGTGAGGGCTGGTCGGATCCTGTGTGGGTGCCGGTGGGGGGGATTGATCCTTCCCTGTATTTTGAGGGGGGAAAGGCGTATTACTGTACAAATCAGAGCGTCCACCCGGGAAAAGAGGAAATTACACTGGAGGAGATTGACGTGACAACCGGGAAGCTGAAAAGCCCCATCACGCCCATCTGGTCAGGGACAGGTGGAGGCCACCTGGAGGGACCTCATATCTATTATAAGGACAGCTGGTATTACCTGATGGCCGCAGAGGGAGGCACCTTTTTCAACCATATGGTGACAATTGCCAGAAGTAAGTCCATCTGGGGAGAGTATGAGGGGTATGAAAACAATCCGATTCTGACCAACCGCCATGATACGGTTAAAGCTGTTCAATGCTCCGGCCATGGGGATCTAATTGAAGATCACCAGGGAAACTGGTGGATGGTTCATTTGGCAGTCAGGACGGCAAGGCGGACCATGAGCCATCTGGGGAGAGAGACATTCCTTACATCTGTTACATGGAAGGATGGCTGGCCATATGTGGGCGGAAATAAGCTGGAGACCATTGAACGGGAAGGGCCGCTTTGGGCCGGACAGGAGCGTGTGCAGCTCTGGAGTGCAGATTTTAGCTCTAAAAACTGGGAGGCGCCTTGGCTTTTTCTGCGGGAACGCAGGGATTCGCTTTTTAAACGGGGAGATGGGAAGCTTTCTCTTATCCCTTCGGTACAGGCTGACGGTACAGATATTGGAAGCACGTTTGCGGCCGTAAGACCATTGGATTTTGAATGTATTGTGGAGACTGAACTTCGGTTCTGTCCGGAGCAGACAGGGGATGAGGCAGGATTGCTAATCTATCTGGAATCCAAATTCCATTACCGTTTTTGTAAAAAAAGGCTAGATGATGGAGTTTTCCTGGTCCTGGAGAAGACCGCAGAGGATTTTAAGCAGACGATCTGTTTTGCGCCGGTGAGGGATGGGAATATCTGGCTCAGGATTGAATGTGACAGGGAACAGTATCATTTTTACTATGCGTTGGAAGGTGGCCCCTTTACATTGGCCGGTACGGCATCCACCAGGTTTTTATCTTGCGAGATTGCAGGAAAATGCTTTACCGGAACCGTGGTGGGACTTTACGCACTGGCCCAAAAGCAGACAAGTGCATATGCGGAGGCTAAAAGTTTTTCTATAGGGCCTGTTGATGCATACAAATAGGTGACGGAATAAGGAGGCAGGAAAAATTGGCGGTATTAACCATAAAAAATGAAAGCTCTATTCATATAGGTATCAGTTGGAAAGAAAATTCTGCTGTCCGCATCGCAGCGGAAAATCTGAAAAACGATTTAAAAAAAGTACTGGGAACGGAAGTAACCCTTGGAGAATTCAAAGGTGGAGAATCAATCCTTGTGGGAACGGCAGGCGTTTCAGCAGAGATAGAAGGTCTCTTTGATGAAAAAAAACTTCAGGATAAAAATGGAAATTTCAGGAAAGAGGCATATATCCGGACGGTATCGAAAGACCGATTAGTGATTGTAGGGACGGACAGGCGGGGAACTATCTATGGAATCTACGATTTATGTGAGGAAATCGGTGTGTCACCCTGGTATTTCTGGGCGGACGTTCCGGTAAAGAAGAAAGAGTGGCTGGTATTTCCAGAGGACTATGAAATTATCGACTATCCTTCCGTGGAATACAGAGGAATATTTATCAATGATGAGGAGGAACTGGAACGCTGGGCGAAGCTTCATATGGAGGAGGACACTATCGGCGTCCATACCTATGAGAAGATCTTTGAACTTCTTCTTCGGCTAAAGGCGAACTATATATGGCCGGCCATGCATGTGAATTCCTTTAACCGCAGGAAGGAAAACGGCGCCCTGGCAGACCGGATGGGGATTGTAGTCGGTACCTCACACTGCGATATGCTGATGCGGAGTAATAACCGGGAATGGCTTCCATGGCTGAAAGAAAAGGGATACGAAGGTGTGAAGTATGACTACACCATTGAGGGCAGAAATCGGGAAATTCTCCATGAATACTGGAGGGAGAGCGTGATCCAGAATCGGGATTTTGAGGTGAGCTATACCCTGGGAATGAGGGGAATCCATGATTCAGGATTTGAGACCAGCAATTTAAATGGCAGAACTGAGGAAGAACTGCGGACTCAGAAGATTGAACTGCTGGAGACAATCATCGCCAGTCAGAATGAAATCCTTAAGGAGGAGCTGGACAAGACACCATTAAAATTGTTCATTCCTTATAAGGAAGTCCTAGAGCTATATGACCATGGCCTGAAGGTACCGGACGATTTTACGATGATCTGGGCGAATGACAACTACGGCTATGTCCGCCGTTATCCTTCAGAAGAAGACCGAAAGAGAGTGGGCGGACATGGAATCTATTATCATAATTCCTACTGGTCCCCGCCTGGAAGGTCCTACTTATTCTTCTGTTCCATCCCTCTTACCCATACGAAGTACGAACTGATGAAAGCATATGACGAAGGGATTCAGAAGTTGTGGATCTTGAATGTGGGAGCGTTAAAGCCTCTTGAAATGGAGGTGGAATTCTTCCTGCGTCTTGCCTGGGAAGCGGGAAGCGCGAAGGGCCGGACTCAGGACGTGGACAGCTATGTAAGCGATTGGATTGACCGGAACTTTACCGGGAAAATTGGAGAGAAAATGGGACCGCTGCTCAACCGGTTTTCCCAGATTGCCAACGTGCGCAAGCTGGAAATGATGGAGGACGATGTATTTTCCCAGACTGCTTATGGTGATGAGGGAGTTATGCGGCTTCATAAACTGCAGGAAATTCTGGATCAGGCAGATGTGGTCTATGAGGGACTTTTGGAGGAGGAAAAAGACGCGTTCTTCCAGTTAGTCCTTCTGCGGATTCATGCCCTTTACCTGACAATGGGCCAATATTATTTCTCTGACAGAAGTACTCTGTGCCACAAACAGGGAAAGCAGCAGGCAGCCGATCTTTATGTGAAGGAGACCAGGGCTTATGAGGACGCCAGGAGGAAACTGCTTCTTTACTACAATGAACGGATCTCGGGCGGAAAATGGAAGGGAATCGTTACGCCGGAAGATTTTCCGCCGCCCAGAACTGCCATGTATCCGGCCTGTACGCCGTCTGTTCATATGGGTGGCAGGAATATGCTGGTTCATATATGGAATAACGGGGAGGAACTCTGTTTTGTGAGGCCAGGAACAAAATGGTTCGAGATTTCCAACGGTGGGGAAGGAAGCTTCGCCTGGCGGGCGGAGACTCCAGACTGGATACAGCTTTCCGAAACATCCGGGGAGATATCCTGTGAGACAAGAATCCTGGTAACGGTAAAGGAAACTCAGGAAGAGAAAACAGGGATTATTCTGATCCGGAACGAGACGGACAATGTGCAGTGTGAAGTACCAGTTCTTGTAAGCCCGGTTCCTGCCGGTTGTGAGAATCCGGAAGAGGCTGGGGTAGTGTCAGTCTCCGTGACAGGACTCCGCGTGGACGGATTCCGGTTGATTTCCTACCTGGGACGGGAAGAGGGAGATTTACTGGAAGGATATAAGGAAGGGGCAGAAGCCTCATTCCCGGTATATTTTAGCAGCGAGGGAGAATTCCTATTAGAAATCCACCGTTTTCCATCTTTGAATTCTACGGGAAGAATCCGCATGGGAGTAAAGATCGACCGTGGGACAGTGTTAACGGTTGAAAGCCTAGCAAATGACGAATGGCGTGATACCTGGACGTATAACTCCACCAATAACGTCGATAAATTGTACTTAAAACTTCCGTATTTAAAAAAAGGCGCGCATCAGGTGACGTTTAAGGTGATTGATCCCTATTTCGCGATTTCGCGGTTTGTGATTTATACGAAAGAAAGAGCGGAGAACAATCTGGGAATTATTTGTGCGGGTCAGGTAAATCGGGAGTTTCCTAGAGAACAGGCGCTTTTGAATAATGGTCGGATCCTTGACTGGTCGGATCGGTTTTACGGAGCCCCTGAATTAAAGCCCAGGAAAGAAATTTATGCGAACCGGGAGGTGACAAGAGACAGTCTTGTAGCGACGGATCATTTTGAAGAACCGGTGGAATATGGGAAGACGAAAAGCCCGAAGGAAGTACTTACCGCTGCTCACAGTTTATTCTGCGAAAAAGACGGCGTGGTAAAGATTGATGCAGTGACTGCATATGAGCAGACGGAATTCGCTTATACGGAGAATGGCCAGTGGCAGTACTGCAGCAGCGAATCCTATGGCAGGAGCGGCCTGGCCATTTATATGAGAAAGCGTGGGCAGCAGTGGAAACAGGAGGAAGAGGCTCCGAATCTGAATTATCAGATCCGGTGTGACGGAGGAACCTATGATTTCTGGGTTCTGCTCCGGATTGATCCGGCTTCCCCTTCCTATCTGGGAGTAGCGGCTGACGGAAACTTTGTGGACCGTACACTTTTATATAACAGCGGAAAAACTTGGAGATATGAGGCGGAACAGGTCTGGAGATGGATTCCTCTTGCGGGTCTGGCACTTTCCGGCGGAAAGCATGTACTCACTCTTGCGGTGCTGGCCTCTGGTGTCAGAATTGATCGGCTGTATCTGACCAGAAAAGGAGACCGACCGCCGGTTGACTGTTCCTGGGAATAAGAAAAACAAAAAAAGTGCACATAACATCCAAGAATTTTTGTATTTTACATAAAAATAAGATAGTACAATAAAAACAGAAAAAGAAAGAGAGGAAAAAGTAATGAGAATGAAAAAAATTATGGCACTTTTTTTGACAGCAGCGATGGCGGCGGGGGTGCTGTCCGGATGCGGCGGCGGGAACTCCCAGACGACCGACAATACAAGTGCTGACGGAACCAGCAGTGTGGAGACCACATCGGCAGTGAAAAACGGGAAGGACGGCAGGACGACGATCCGATTTGCCTGGTGGGGCGGCCAGGAACGGGCCGATTTGACTAATGAAGCAGTGAAATTGTTCATGGAGAAGAACCCGGATATTGAAGTGGAGACAAGCTTTTATCCGTGGGATTCCTACTGGGAAAATTTATCGGTAGCTTCAACGGCTAACAACATTCCTGATGTTTATCAGGGCTACATCGGTTCGGGAGACTTCCAGCAGTTCATGGATGGCGGAATCGTGGAACCTTTAGATAGCTATGCAGAGTCCGGCCTGATTGATTTATCTTCCATCTCGGAGAATTTAATTGCTGAAGGCCAGGTGGACGGAAAACTTTACGGGCTGCCATTCGGAGTAAACACCAGAGCAATGTTAGTGGCACCGGACATCTATGAGAAGGCCGGCCTAACAATTCCGGAAAATGGTTATGAGTCCTGGGAAGCATTAGAGGCAGATTTGCCAAAGTTAAAAGAAGCGACAGGCAAATACGCTGCTGCCGATTTTTTGATGATGGAAGGCGATGTGTTTAAATATTACTGCAGACAGCAGGGGGAGAGTGTATATGCACCGGAAGGCGACAGCCTGATTAACTTCTCAAAGGATACA
Source organism: Hungatella sp. L36 (assembly GCF_014288035.1). Lineage (NCBI taxonomy): Bacteria > Bacillati > Bacillota > Clostridia > Lachnospirales > Lachnospiraceae > Hungatella > Hungatella sp. L36. Next base: position 319,398 of record NZ_JACOPC010000002.1, read on the forward strand.
TTTAACAACTTTTATGGCATGAAATTAAAGTGGGCTGGTGAGGGTCTCATTCCGCCATATGATGTATCACAGGCAGAGAACGGACCGGAAGATTCTTCAATTGTAAAGGGAGAAACAGCGGTTAATATTATTCCTGCCTCTCAGTATGCAAATTTTGCTAATGCGGCGAACAAGGAGCTTAGGATGATCCTGCTTCCGGGATCTACAAGCGGAAAGGCAACCATGGTTCCGGCTTCCCTTCATTTATGTATGTCCAGCAAGTCTGAGAATAAGGAGGCAGCAGCGAAACTGATTGATTTCCTGATCAATGATGTGGAGGCAAATAAGATCATGAAAGCTGAGCGCGGTATGCCGGCTTCCGATAAAGTGCGTGAGAGCATGGAGAGCACTTTTGATGAAAATCAGAAGAAAGTGTCTGCAATTGTAGACCAGGCTGTAGAGTACAGCTCAGCCAATGATCGGCCGTCTATGGCAGGCAGCAGCAAGATTCAGAAGCTGTTGGCAGAGTACGAAGAGAGAATGATGTATCAGGATATCACGCCAGACGAGGCATATGACGAATTAGTGGAAGCTGCTAAGCTTAATTGATTCCATAGGAGATATGCGGGGGCAGAGCGGCAACGGCCTGCCCCCGTTTGCATGTAAAAACCGGAGGTAAATATGAAAAACAAAAAATTAAGAAAGCGCTGTGAAGGTTATCTCTATGTGGCGCCTTGGTTATTCGGATTTATCGTGCTGACTCTGATCCCATTTCTCTGCCTGATCTATTTCTCCCTTACAGAATATAATATGTTAAGCGTGCCGAAGTGGAACGGAATTCAGAATTATATTGAAATATTCACGAAAGATAAAAAATTCATTGCATCCCTGAAAGTAACCTTTCTCTATGTACTGGTGTCTGTGCCATTAAAGCTTCTGGCAGCTCTTCTGGTTGCGATGCTTTTGAATCAGAAGAGAAGGGGGATTGGAATCTACAGAACCTTATTCTACATTCCCTCTATCATCGGCGGAAGTGTGGCAGTGGCCGTTATGTGGCGAAACTTATTTTCCAGAAGCGGTGCTTTCAATGCTCTGATTACGGCGGTTACTGGAATCAATATGGACATATCCTGGGTGGCGGACCCGAGGACAGCCTTGGGCTCCTTAATCTTAATGGCCATCTGGCAGTTCGGATCTCCGATGTTGATCTTCCTGGCAGGCTTAAAGAATATATCCTCCACCTATTATGAAGCGGCAACGGTGGATGGAGCCAATAAGGTACAGTGCTTTTTCTCCATCACATTGCCGATGCTGTCCCCTATCATCTTCTTTAACCTGATCATGCAGATGATCAACAGCTTCATGACATTTACACAGGGATTGGTTGTCACCAACGGTGGTCCTATGAACCGGACCTTATTCTATCAACTTTATGTGTACCAAAAAGGCTTTGAAGACCTTAATATGGGATATGCGTCAGCCCTGTCGTGCATCATGCTGGTGATTGTGTTGTTTTTTACCGCACTGGTATTCAGAAGTTCGGACGCGTGGGTTTACTATGAGAGCGGAGGGAAAAAATAATGAGAAGAAAAAAACAAATCGGAAACATTGCGTTTCATGTGATCTGCATCTTATTTGCCCTGACCTCCTTATATCCGATTTTGTGGATGATCTCCAGTTCCTTAAAAGAAAGCTCCCAGGTGTTTGTGGACGCGGCCAATTTAATCCCGCATGAGTTTAAAATAGAAAACTATATAAATGGTTGGAGAGGGTTCGGAGGGATATCCTTTGCCTATTTTTTTAAGAATACGTTTATTGTCGTGATTTTGAGCGTTCTTGGGGTTGTTGTTACATGTCCCTTTGTCGCTTATGGGTTTGCAAGGCTGGATTTTCCATTTAAGAATGTATGCTTTATGACCATCTTAATCTCACTGATGCTGCCTGGGCAGGTGGTTATGATCCCTCAGTACATCATGTTTAACAAACTGGGCTGGCTGAATACCTATCTGCCGCTGATCCTGCCGCTGTGGTTTGGAAGCGCGTTTTTTATCTTCCAGCATATGCAGTTTATCCGCTCCATCCCCAATGAACTTGATGAAGCCGCATTTTTAGACGGGGCTAGTAAATTCAAGGTATACACAAATGTAATTCTGCCATTGATCAAACCCTCCCTTGTGACCTCAATCATCTTCCAGTTTTACTGGAAATGGGAGGATTTCTTCGGCCCACTTATTTACTTGACTTCCCCGAAGAAGTATACTGTATCTGTGGCACTGCGGCTGTTCTCTGACCCCACCTCCATGACAGACTGGGGGGCCATGTTCGCAATGGGTATTCTGTCACTGCTTCCGCCGGTTATCTTATTCTTCTGCTTCCAGAAATATATTGTGGAAGGAATCAGTACCAGCGGATTAAAAGGATAATAAAAACGATAAAGCTGCTGTCCCGGAGGGAGTCCCTCCGTCTGGACGACAGCTTTCATCTGCATTTTGGAGAAAACAGGATTTTACAGAAAAAGGGGGATCATCATGAATCTGAAATTGGGAAGTTTTGTACTTGCTGCCACGGTGGCCTTATCAGTAAACGGATGCTGGCAGAAAACAGAGCAAACCGTGGAAGTGGAAGCAGAGATGGTGCCGGTTCTGGACGTATATGCGGGAAAAAATGAGGAAAAAAATTTAAAACTTCTGGTACAGGCGTATGAGAAAGAGAATCAGGATGTATCCATAGAACTTCACTGGATTCCGGACTCAGAGTACAGCCAGCAGATGATGCGTATTAAAAATGGTGAAAGTGAGGCGGACTGTATCTTTTTTCCGGAGGCCGGGGAGGCAGCGATCTGGAAAAATAAGAAGATTTTGAAAAATTTAAGCCCCTGGTATGAGACGAAGAATCAGGTAAATGCTTCTCTGTATGGTGATGTGGAGAAGGACGGCGCTTTGTATATGATCCCCTACCGGGTTGGGAAAATTTGTGTGTATTATAATAAAACTCTTTTTGACAGCCGGGGCGTGGAGTACCCGCAGGAGAACTGGACCTGGGAGGATTACAGAGAAAAGGCAGGAATATTGACAGGCTGGGGAAATAACAAGAAGGTCTACGGAGCACTGGGATTTGAAAATTCCAGCTCGTGGTGGATGCTTCCTGCACGAACGAGAGGAGCTTTCGACCCTTTTAAGGAAGAAGATTTAAAGATGTTCCGCGAGTCGGCGGAGTGGTGCCATGCGTTTATCAGTGAGTCAGCGGAGAAAACTCCCTATATGTCCCGGACAGATGATGACTGGAGCGGCTATCACATCTTATTTGCGGAAGGCAGGCTTGGAATGTATTTTGGGGAAGATGGCGAAGTAAATACCATCAACCAGGAACTGAGGAAAACAGGCATGAATATCGAATACGATGTGATGGAACTTCCATCCTGGGAGGGAACGGAGAAAGCGGACGTATACAATACCGCGGTGGTAGCCATGGCCGAGGCAACCAAATATCCGGAAGAAACCTATCGTTTTATGAAATTTTGTACAGGAGAAGAAGGCGGTAAGATTCTGGCAAAAAACCGGACTGTTCCATTTTTGCAGTCTCCAGAGGTTTTAAAAATCTATCTCTCCGGCACGCAGATTCCGGAACATGCGGAATATTTCCTGATGGACCAGGCGCCCCGCGGGCTGGCTGTTGGCACACTTCACAATGGGGGAATTGAAGTGATGCGCAGGGAAGTGTCCATGTATTTACTGGGGGAACAGGAGCTGGAGTATACATTTAAGACGATTGAAGAAGAGCTGGCCAAGTTAAGAGTAAGATAGTGCGAGGATGAGGGAGAGAGCATGAAGCAGACAATTACACATCGGTTTTTAAGGTATTTGATTCTGATCATTATCAGCTCCAATCTTCTGGTGGCTATCTTTCTGTACGGAATTATGAGAGAGAATGCCATGAGACAGGCGAGGGATATGAGGCAGAATCTGATGGAATCAAATCTGACCATGATGCAGCAGTATTTTGAAGATGTGGACCGAATCGCGGACGCAATCATCTACAACCGCGACATGATCCGTTTTATGAGAAATGATAAAGACACGGTATCTGATTTAGCGTTACTTCGGGGAATTGAAAGCCAGTACTATTATTCCAATCCGGATCTAGCCCTGAGTTTTTATAAGGCTGGCCACTGGAATGGTGTATATTCCATCGAAAATGAAGAGCGAGCCGTCTACGTTCCGGATTACCGGTATACGGACTGGTATCAGGAAATCATATGGACGAGGGATAAGAAGGTGCTGATGACCGTGAATGCGGAGAATGGTGCCTCTGTCCAGTCCTGTGTCTATAAAATTGAGGATTTATATACACCGGGTGTGGTGGGATATTTAAAAATCGATATAGATATGAATTATCTGAAGAAACGGTTTCTCCACAGCTTCAGCAAGATTGCCGGGGCGACGATTCTGGACGGGGACGGGAATGTTCTTTTCTATGATAAAATTGAGATTAAAATCCCTGCAGAATTAATGACGGAAAATGGGAGCGGAACCTATGAGACAGAGGACTATATTATTACATACGGCACCTCGGAGAGTACCGGCTGGCATCTCTGCCTGGCCAGTTCCAAAGAGGAGATTCTAAAAGGGCAGAACCAGATTATCCCGGTGCTGATCCTGATACTGCTGGTAATTGTTGGATTCACGCTCCTGATTTCCAAACGGTGTTTCTCAATCATTACGGTGAATTTCAAGCGTCTGGCGGAAGGCATGGAACAGGTAAAACGCGGAGACTTAACCACCAGGGTTAAGCCTGATACAGAAGACGAAATCAACATTTTGATCCGGGAATTCAACGATATGATGAGACGGATCAACGAGCTGATGAGGCGTGTGGAGTCCGAGCAGCTTCTGGTAAAGGAGGCAGAAATCAAGGCGCTCCAGCAGCAGATCAACCCTCATTTTATCTATAATATTTTGGAAACCATTATGGGACTTGCAAGCGAGGGAATGGATGATGCGGTTATTGAGGTCAGTACCTGCTTAAGTGAGATGCTGCGTTACAATACAAGATTTGAAAATGTGACTGTAGTTGAAAAAGAACTGGAACAGATTAAAAACTATGTGACAGTGATCAAAATAAGGTTCGAGGACCGGTTCGAAGTGTATTACGATGTGGATGAAGAATGCTTAAACTGCAGGATTCTAAAATTCACCCTGCAGCCGCTGTTAGAGAATGCCATTTCCCACGGTCTTGCTGAGACGGATTCAGGCGGGATGCTTCGGATACGGATTAAAAAGGAAGAGAATATGGTTTCAATCATGATATTCGACAACGGAATAGGAATCCCGGAGGAGAAACTGAAGGAGCTGAACGAAAGGTTGAAAGTGACAGGAGAACGCCCACTCGAATTTATCGAGCAGTACAAGAGCCTTGGAATTTTAAACGTTCATCTGCGGTCGAAACTTTTCTACGGAGATACTTATTCTATAGAGATATTCAGCAGGGAAGAAAAGGGTACCTGTATTGTTATGAAGATTCCTTTTGTCTGCATAAATACAAGACAGAAGGAAAACAGCATAATACTTGAGGGAGGAGAGAGTTATGTACAAGGTGATGATTGTTGACGATGAAAAATTTATCAGAAAAAGCATCCGGAACAGGATTGACTGGGAGAGATTCGGTATCACAGAGATTGAGGAGGCAGCAAACGGCCAGGAGGCGCTGGCGCTCCAGGAATCTTTCCGCCCGACTATCGTACTGGTGGACATCCGGATGCCGAAGATGGATGGGCTGGCATTTATTACGGAGTCGAAAAAACGATATCCGGGCATCAATTATATCATCATGAGTGCATACAGCGATTTTTCTTATGCGAAGACGGCCATTCAGCTGGGAGTGGAAGCATATCTGCTGAAACCCGTGAATAAAGAGGAACTGGAAAAAATGCTGGGCCAGCTGCTTCATAAGGCCAATGAGGAGAAGCTGGACAGAATGTTACGGAGTATCTCTGTAAAGGAACCGGAGAAGAATGTGATCTTTCAGTACCGGTATGTGACGGCACTGGCTATCTATGCGCCATCAGACGAGGAGAATGGGGTGGAGATCAGGATGAAGGTAGAGGATCATTTGTCACAGTACAGTGACTGCTCTGCCTATTATCTGCGGGACTGTTCCAGGAGCAGTTGTTTTATGTTTCTGATTAACACTGAGACGCAGAGTCAGGATATTGCGAAAAAGTGCGGCAGCGATCTTCTGGAACTCATGGGGGATCAAAAGATGCGGGCGGCGGTTTCAACCGTGTTCGAGCGTGGAGAGTTCAAGGTCGCGGTTGCCCAGAGCCTCTGTTTTCTAAAGCGGAAAATGTTCTGTCCCCAGAAAAAAATTATTTCCTATTCTTCCTGTGAGAACAGGGATTCATCGGAAAAAGCAGAAAAGAAACGGAAAATGAGAGGAAAACTGGGGCAGCTTTACAGTCTGATACGAAAGGAGGAATTTGACCGCCTGGAGGGAGAACTTTTGGGAATTATTAATGAGCTGATCTCGGAGACGAACTCCATTACTTTAATTGAAGACGGAGTAGGAGAACTCCTGGTTCTATTGGGGCATTTGCCCAGGGAGGCGGGCGGAGACATGGATTTTGAGATACTGTTCCATGATTTAAAAAGCCGGGATTATCTGCTCGTTTACCAGACCTCTGATGAGTTAAAAGATAGTTTGAAAAAGATCGTCAGCCGTCTGCTGGACGGAGTCCGCAATAAGGAGTCAGCGGATGTAATTATCAGCATCAGAGAATATATCGAAAAAAATTATGACGACTCTTTAAATGTAGCGGATTTGGCCCGTAAATACGGTTTGAATGTAAGCTATTTATCGACACTGTTTAAGGAACGGACCGGAATCAATATCACCTCTTATATTGAAGGAATCCGCATGGAAAAGGCAATGAATCTGTTAAGGGAAACGAATTGGAAAGTAACAGAGGTGGCTTTTCATGTGGGGTATTCCAATTCTGGCTATTTTTCAAGAGTATTTAAAAAGTATACTGGAGTCACGCCGGGAGAATACGGGGAAATGGAGAAAAAGAGACGGAAGACTCCAGGAATATCTTTAGAAGAAAGAGGAGGAAAGACAGTATGAATCAGATAAAGGAACTTCACAGTTTCACGACAGAGAATTCAATTACTCTTTATTGGGACAAACCGGAGGGGCTGGAAGGAGGCGTACAATATCAGGTGTTTTTGAACCGGAAGCAGGCAGATACGGTGGACCGGACACACTGTGAACTAGAAGATCTGGAGCCAGATACGGAATACAGGCTTAAAGTAAAAACGGACAGTGAGAAAGGTCGGGCAGTGTCGGATGAAATTATGGTAAAAACAGGGAAAAAGAAGGTTCTACTGGATATTACGAGAGGACCATATCACGCTGTGGGGGATGGAAAAACTTTAAATACAGCGGTGATCCAACGTGCGATTGACGATTGCATGGACGAAGAGGCGGTCTATCTTCCAAAGGGAGTATTCTTAACTGGGGCGCTGCGGCTGCATAGCGATATGGAACTGTATTTGGAGGAAGGCGCGGTTCTTCAGGGAACGGACCAGGTGGAAGATTATCTTCCCAGAATCTGGAGCCGTTTTGAAGGGATTGAGCAGGAATGCTATAGCAGCGTTTTAAATCTGGGGAGTCTGGAACATCAAGGGGATTATAACTGTCGAAATGTGGTAATACGCGGAAAAGGAACTATCGCAAGCGGAGGGAGAAGCCTGGCAGAGAAGGTGATTGCGTCTGAAACGGAGCATTTAAAGGATTATTTACTTTCCCTTGGGGAGCAGATTAGGGAATGCGAGAAGCCGGAGACGATTCCAGGAAGGGTGAGGCCGAGACTGATCAATATGAGCAACTGCCAGAATATTACCATGTCAGGATTGAAGTTAAAAGATGGCGCAAGCTGGAATGTCCATATGATCTACTCTGACGGCATTGTGACCAATAACTGCACATTTTATTCGGAGGGAATCTGGAACGGGGACGGCTGGGATCCAGATTCTTCCACCAACTGTACGATCTTTGGATGTACATTTAATACCGGGGATGATTCCATAGCCATTAAATCGGGCAAGAATCCGGAGGGAAACGAAATTAGCAGGCCCAGTGAGCATATCCGGATTTTTGACTGTAAATGTGCCATGGGACACGGGATTACCATTGGCAGCGAGATGTCGGGAGGAATTAACGACGTGCAGATTTGGGACTGCGATATCAGCAGTTCCCGGCATGGGATTGAAATCAAAGGAACAAAGAAACGTGGCGGATATGTGAAAAATGTAAAAGTTAGAGACAGCCGGACAGCCAGAATCCTGTTCCATTCGGTTGGATATAATGATGACGGGGCCGGTGCTCCGAAACCGCCGGTTTTCGAGAAATGCATCTTTGAGAATATAGATGTGACGGGAATGAGTCTGAGCAAACAGAGAGAATGGATTCCCTGCGATGCCATTGAACTGTGTGGATTTGATGAAGAAGGCTATGAGCTTAGAGAAATCGAATTTAAGGATATCAGACTGGGGAGGCCGGGAGAGAATCGTAAGCATATAATTACTCTGCAGATGTGCGAGGGAATCAGTTTTTCTAATGTTTCAGCGGCAGGATTTTTGAAAAGGTGAGGAAAGTAATTATGAACAGGACATTGGGCCTATAATGTAGGAATGCTGAAGAGAGTAGGTGTCCTGAGGATATCGGTACTTATATGTGGAATAGAGGGTATACCATGTGGATTATGATATACATACTGTGGTGGACTTTACTGTGGAGGAGACAGCACCGGTAATGCGTTCTGTGTGGACACTGGTATATCATGAAGAATGGGCAACTCCGTCCGTTAGGCATATGAATCAGAGAATAAAACATTGTCAGTGAAAAAAATACGCAGGCCCCATAAGATGGATTAAAGAAGATAATAGTTGTTAATTTAAAAAGCAGGCTGATATTTTCTTTCAGCCTGCCTTTTTAAAGATATCTTTGCTTTATTATATTCAATTATTCCGCTTTATTCTTTTAATCCCTATCAAAGATACCCCCAGCAGATAAACCACGCATATCACAAAGAAGATTGCGGCATTCTGTCCAAGTACGTCCTCCGATTTGTTGGAGTTCATACCTAAAAGCATCTGGGAATAGGGCCAGAGGAGACCGGCCCTGGTATTGGCGGCAATCATGCCCGTAACGCCACCCACCAATCCGATAGCAATGGGAGTGGCAAAATTCCGTATTTCAGTGGCAGCCAGAAACTGCAGGGCTGCGATTACAAAGGCGCCGGCAAGTCCGCGGATCATCCAGAAACAGAGGTCGGCTGGCGGCAGGCCCGGCAGGCCGATAAGCTTCCCGGAGGCAATAAAGAGCAGGGCAAACCATATCTGGGTCATAGCAGAGATGGCGCATACCAGGATGAACTTGGATAAGTAGATGGTGTGATACGGGATCGGGCGGGCGAACAGGGTATTCCGGCAGCTGTTGAAATTCTCGTATCTCCACAAAAATGCGCAGTATGCTCCGATTAAAGGAGCGAAGAAGAAGGTGGCATAGAATAAGGTCACCTGGGTCCAGTAGGAGTACCAGCCGGATTTCAAAATCTCCAGGTTGGACAGGTAATTCCCCGCTCCGAGTAAAATTGGTATGACGGGAATCAATAGAAAGGCCGGCCATATCAGGGTCCCCTTGCATTTCATGCGTTCGCAGATTATTGCTTTTACGATCATCAGATTTTCCTCCTTATATGGTTTCGCGGACCGTTTCTAAAAAATGTTTCTGTCCATGGCGGTACAGGATGATAATTGCGGCAGTCAGGACGGCCATCCAAAGAAACGGATACATATCCCAGTAATAGGTGGTGTACCGTGTTGTTTCATCATAGTTATACCCTGCATTACACAGTGATGCATAGTAGCCCCATGGAATCAGATATCGCAGCGGCCACCGGTTCAAGAACCAGGAAAACAGTCCGGTAAACGTGCCTCCTATGCTTATAAAGATAGGCGTCAGCTGATTGGTAAATTTGAGGGAAAGGTTCAGCTGAAGGATAAAGATGCAGAGAGAGGTCAGGAATATCGTTGTAAAGTATCCCGGCAGACGGGACACGACGCCCGCGCCATATGGCTGTGAAATGATCCAGAACAGAACCGTCTGCATCAGGGTGAACAGGAGAATATAAAAACTGCCTGCCATCACTTTTCCACGGTAGATATGTTCCGGTTTCTGCATGGTACAGAGCCATTTGTAGGTATTCCCCATCTGTTCCATATCGCACATCCGGCTGGCCAGGGCCGCCATGACAATGGGACACAGGATCGTGTTCATCAGAAGTAGGTTGGTGAATACCATGGCGCTCACATCATTCAGACGGGAGACGTCCAGGTCATCAATGCACCAGTATGTCCAGGCCGTGATGAGGACAAATACCATCAGGAACAGAATTGGGATGTGGCGGCGGCGCAGTTTGCGCATTTCCAGGGCAAATTCTGTCTTTTTACTCATAGTCCCGCCTCCTTTACCATGCCAAGATAGATATCCTCAAGGTTCTGCCGCTTTTCCTCCGCCCGGTACAGTTCAATTCCGTGGTTTATAAGGGTGCGGATCACCTGTGCCAGTATCCGGTCCGGAAGGAAGGGAAGACGGATGCCGTTGTCGGTGAAATAACAGAAGCTGTCCGGAGAAATGGTATCCTTTCTTTCACAAAACAGGTTGGAGAGATCTTCATTTTCCCGCAGCAGGGAGGCGGCGCCTGTGTCATCCGAGGTGCGCAGGTAAATCTGGCTTGTGCTGCGTGCCTGGAGCATGGCAATAGTATCCTGGAATATCAGCTGCCCTCCTGATATGATACCGATGTGATCGGCGGTCTGTTCCATTTCCGACAAAAGGTGGCTGGACACCATCACCGTCATTCCGAACTGTTTCGGGAGGCTCTTAATCAGTTCCCGCATCTCATGGATACCGGCTGGGTCCAGTCCATTGGTAGGCTCATCTAAAAGCACCAGTTTGGGAGCGCCTAAGAGGGCATTTGCCAGGCCAAGGCGCTGCTTCATACCCAGAGAGTAATGCGCGGTCCGTTTCTTTTTCTGCCCATCCAGGCGCACGATGGACAGGACCCGGTCAATTTCCGTGTAAGGAAGCCCCCTCAGCATGCAGCTGATCTGAAGGTTTTCATATGCGGTGAGATTGCCATAATAAGAGGGGTTCTCAATCAGGGAACCCACCTGCTTCAGGATGGAGATGCGGCTGCGGTCATTCAGCTCTGTTCCGCCAATGCGGATACTCCCGCCGTCCCGGCTGATTAATCCCAGAAGCATTTTCATGGTGGTGCTTTTGCCTGCGCCGTTGGGGCCTAGAAAACCATAGATGGCGCCCTCCGGAATGCGAAGGTCCAGATGGTCCACGGCGGGAGTACCCCGGTAGGTTTTTGTAAGCTGGCTGGTTTCGATGCTATATTGTGCCATTTTGTTATCCTCCTTGTCAGTCGAGCGGCATAATGTGCAGAACATCTTCTGTTTTCTCCGCCGCCGCTTTCTATCGAATTCAGAATAGCGTAATATCCTTATGCCTTCCTTTCTCCAACCTTAAATTTACCTTAAATGATTTAAAAAGTGATTCCCTGTCACGGTAAATCGGCTATAATAAAACCAAAAGGCAGGTGATTGGAATGAAGCTTACGGAAGCACGTATTTTAGTGGTGGATGACAACCAGGAGCTATGCAGTCTGGTGGAAAATATTTGCAGGCAGGAGGGTTTTTCCCATGTGGAGACAGCTTTTTCCTGCAGGGAGGCAGAGAGTAGGATAAAAAGCGGCGATGTGGACTTCCTGATTCTGGATGTCAATCTGCCGTTTGAGGACGGGTTTTCTTTCTTACAGCGGATCAAGACCGTGCTGGAAAATCAGCGGATCCCGGTTCTGTTCCTGTCCGCGCGGGATCAGGATGAGGACCGGCTCCAGGGACTCGATTTGGGGGCGGATGACTACATGACGAAACCATTCCTTCCAAGGGAGCTTGTACTGCGTATCTCAGCGATCTTAAAACGGACCTACCGGCTGGAGGAGCAGCCAGAGTGTTACCGGCTAGGTAATCGGGAGGTGGACCTGTCTGCAGGGGTGGTGAGGGTTCTGGACGGATCGGGGAGGACCATCTCTCTGACGAATAAAGAGTACCAGCTTCTGAAACTGTTCATGGAAAACCGGGGAAGGATACTGACATTTGATGTCCTGTCGGAGTCGGTCTGGGGAGAGAATTATATTGATTATGAGAATACATTGATGGTACATATCCGCAAACTGCGGGAAAAGATAGAGGAGAAGCCATCGGAACCGGCGTTTTTAATTACGGTGAAAGGATTAGGGTATCGGATGAACAGATGAAAAGCCTGATGAGGATTTATTTTAATTATATTGCTACGGCACTGGCGATCATTTTTATGTTTGTTTTAATGCAGTTTGTATTGCTGGCTGTCATTACCTCAAAGCTTTATGATAATGACAGCGGCGGAAAGAGGGATTCCATCGCCCGGATATATGAGGCGGTAGATGAAGATGGGCAGGAGGCGGCCGCCTGTCTCCAGGAGATGGGGGCTTCCTTTGCCATGCTTTTGGATGATGCAGGAACTCCGGTCTGGAGCTATCAGCTGCCGGAGCAGTTAAACCACACATACACAACCTCCCAGGTGGCCTCTTTTACACGCTGGTATCTGGAGGATTATCCGGTTTATGTATGGGGCGGTGAAAAGGGACTTCTGGTGGTTGGCTATCCGAAAGGAAGCATATGGAATTATGCGGTCCATCAGGATATGGATAAGCTAAAGGCGGTTTTTACATTCCTGTCGTTGAGCTTTACCAGTACGTTGGCAGCGGCAGTCCTGATTCTATTGGTATCCGGATTCCGCTATTACAGAAGGATGCGGATGATCGCGGATTCGATTGGAAAGCTGGCGTCAGGAGGGAGCGTCCATCTGGCGGAAACAGGGAATGTGAAGGAGATTGCCTATACCATCAACCGGACCTCCGACCGTCTGACAACACAGCGGGAACAGCTGGAGAAACGGGATGAGGCGCGCACGGAGTGGATTAGCGGGGTATCCCATGATATACGGACCCCACTGTCCCTGGTTATGGGATATGCAGATATGATAGAGCGTCAATTGGATACAGATCCCAAAATCCGGGAAAAGGCCGGCTTAATCCGTGCACAGAGCGTCCGAATCCGGAATCTGATCGAGGATTTGAACCTTGCATCCAAGCTGGAGTATAATGTGCAGCCGCTGCGAAAGAAAAGGGTCTTTCTGGCAGCAATCCTGCGCAGGGTCGCTGCAGATGTACTGAATTCCCTGGAAGATGCAGAGTATTATCCGCTGTCCATCTGTATTGAGCCTGAATTTGAGGCATTCTCGTTTGAAGCGGATGAACAGCTCCTGTTCCGGGCATTCCAAAACATACTTGGTAATTCAATCCGCCATAATGAAGACGGATGCAGCCTTGGGGTGCGTGCCTGGCTGGAAGACGGCTGCCCTCATGTGGTATTTTATGACAGCGGCAGAGGCATTCCGCCGTCTATCTGCCGTTTTTTAAATGAGGGACAGATGCCTGACGGGGATGTACACCTGATGGGACTGCGGATTGTGCGGCAGATTATCATGGCCCATGAGGGAACGATTTCTATCAAGGAGGGTGGACAGGAAATTGAGGTCAGGTTCCAACCGGTTATGAAAGAGAGGGATTGACATGGTACCGGAAGATATGGCGATTTAAGTCAAATAACAATAAACAGCAGGTATTCAGTAACTTGGAAACCTGCTGTTTGACGCAGAACGGTCTACTGATTTTTTCACTTCCCAGCATATTGTACCCATTTGTCAATCATCTATTTTATCCTATGCGTGGTACTTTGAACGGATATCAATTTGCCCGTCACGCTTATCTTTCAATGAATGCTATAAGTTTTTTTAAATATTTGCCGCTGCCTCCTTTAAGTATGTTTTTCATAATAGCAGTAAGTGAAAATCTCTGCAAACATGGAAATGGTATATGCAAATGCAAGTCCGACTCCCATACCGATAAATGCTTTTTCTCCTGATATTTTTCCCATAATAAGAAATGTAAGCATTAGTCCGAAACAAATCTACTGTGTTAACCGAAAGGATTGACTTTTTGTCTTCAGTTCAATCAGCTGGTTGCGCTCATCCATTTCTTCTAATTTATCTTCTTTTGACAGATTACGTGAAACGCTGCGTATAGTCAATTCACCCCCGATGAACATAAGAGCCAGAATTAATATCATACCGCTTATATCAAAACCAGCATTAATACAGGCTATTACATTCAATAGGCGCGTTCCGGGAAAATCGGTATCCGATTTCCCATACATTTTTATATATCCTTTTCCTTCCGATGTTAGTATTCTATGGTAAGGACTGTTCCTGTGCTAACCAGAATGTCGGGATATGCATCGGACATGATGTATCCTATAAGTTAAAATAGTTTTTGGCATTGTAATAACAGATGTCTTCTGTCAGCTTGCCAAGATAGGCCATGTCCTTCGGGTATTCTCCATTCTCCACCCAGGTACCCAGCTTGCTGCACAGGATACGTCGGAAGTATTCATGCCGCGGGAAGGAGAGGAAGCTTCTTGAGTCGGTAAGCATTCCTACAAAGCGGGAGATAAGCCCAACGTCGGACAGAGCGTCCATCTGGCGTTCCATCCCACGCTTATGGTCACAGAACCACCAGGCGCTACCAAGTTGAATCTTTCCCCTGATACCGGTGCTGTTCCCCTGATAATTCCCGGCCATGGCGGCAAGCATGTCCACATCCTTCGAATTCAGATAATAGAGGATTGTTTTGGGCAGCTCGTCAGTAGAATCCATGGCGTTCAATAGCGCGGAGAGCTGTGGAGCATAATTAAAATCATTCAGACTATCAAAGCCTGTATCCGCAACCAGTTTTTCAAACATTCTGGAAGAATTGTTGCGGAGCGCGCCGATATGAAGCTGCATGACAAGTCCTCTCCGGGCATATTCCCGTCCAAGCTCTGTCAGTAAAAATCCCCGGTACATGGCTGCTTCCTCGGAAGAAAGGGAAACGCCAGTGAGTCTCTTCTGATATAGCCCATTGGCTGTCTCGTAGGAAGCCGGAAGATAGAAGCTATTCTCCAGACTGTGATCGGTCACCCGGCAGCCTGCGCTGATGAAGAAGTCCAGCCTCTTCTTTAACGCTTCGGTCAGCCCGTCCAGTGAAGACACGTCTGACTGTGATACGGAACCAAGGCAGGCCACATAGGACGGAAAATTATCCTTTTCAATATCCAGGGCATTTCCAGGGCGGAAGGTGGGCAGCACCTGGAAATCTGACTGCTCCTGGGCAAGCTTCTTGTGCCAGATTAAGTCATCAACAGGGTCATCCGTGGTACAGAGGACTTTCACATTCTGCATGTTCAGAAGATTGCGGACAGAGTATTGTGGTGACCTTAGCTTCCGGTTACAGATATCCCAGATGTCTTTTGCCGTATCGGGAGACAGTGTTTCATCAATGTCAAAATACCGCTTTAACTCCAGATGGGTCCAGTGGTATAAAGGATTACCGATACAATTCTGTACGGTATCCGCCCAAGCAAGAAACTTCTCATAAGGCTGTCCGCCGCCAGTAATCAACTGTTCCGGTATACCGTTGGCACGCATGGCGCGCCACTTATAATGATCGCCTCCGAGCCATACCTGGGCGATGTTGTCATAGCATCTGTCTTCGTAAATTTCCTGCGGATTCAGATGGTTGTGAAAATCAATGATGGGCATCTTGCGCGCATGGCCGGAAAACAATTCCCTGGCCGTATTGGTCTGTAATAAAAAGTCGTCGTTAATAAATGGTTTCATCGTAAAGGTTCCCTTCCGGACTATATAAAATGTTATATATATTTTTCAAGTGTTGCCCTCACCGCACCGCATCCGGCTGTCATTTCCCGGAAATAGCGGCATACAAGGGGAGCCAGTCCCACTTTATAAAGATTGACGCCGAAGATAGTGCTGTTTTCAAGAATCGGCTTTGGCAGTGCATCGTCTACGGCATCGCCTAGCTTTATACCGGATATATAGGGCCGCAGAGTGTCAAGCATAGGATCCGGACTTAGAGTAAACGGATTGCCTTGATCATCTACACCCATCAGATACCGGAGCCATCCGGCAAATACAAGCGGGATAAATTTCAAGTCAGAAGTAGAAAGTGTATCGGACGCTTCGTATGCTTTGATTGTCTCGCCAAACCGGATTGCCAGCTTCTGAGAGGTATCGGTGGCGATACGTTGCGGGGTGTCCGGCATGAACGAATTCGGTATGCGGACATTGAGTACCGTATCTATAAATTCTTTCGGGTCCAGGATACCGGGATTGATGACCACCGGGAGTCCTTCAGTATAGCCGATTTCTTTTACTAGCTTTTTCAATGTAACATCCTGCATTTCTTTCGATATCAGGTCATAACCAAGGAGGCAGCCAAATATAGCGAGAGCGGTATGAAGCGGATTTAAGCAGGTGCAGACTTTCATCTTTTCTACTTTATCCACAGTCTCGCGTGTGGTAAAAATCAGGCCGCCTCTTTCAAGCTGGGGCCTCCCGTTTGGAAATACATCCTCAATAACAAGATACTGGCATTCTTCTGCATTTACAAAGGGTGCAACATATGTATTTTTGGAGGTGACTACCGGGTCTAATTCCTCTACGCCGTCTTTTTTCAGAAGTTCCTCTACAGACGGGTCCGGTCTTGGAGTAATCTTGTCAATCATGGACCATGGGAAGGATACTTTTGCGGGATTTTCGATATATTCCACGAAGGAAGCGGCTGTCAGACCTGTTTCGGACCATTTTGCGGCGAATGTGTGGACTGCGTCAAACAATTTGCTGCCGTTGTGGGAACAGTTATCCATGCTTACCATGGCAATCGGTTTCTCACCGGACTGGAATCTTGTGTAGAGAAGACTTACTACCTTACCGATGTAGCTCTGCGGCTTCTCCGGGCCATTCTTCATATCATCTGCAACAGAGGGGAGAAGTTCGCCTTTGCCATTTACAAGGCTATAGCCTTTTTCAGTGATGGTGAAGCTGGCTATCTGTAAAGAGTCCTTCTGGAAAATCTCACGAAGGCGGGTGAAATCAGCATCATTTTCAGAGTCAACAGTGAGTGACTCTACCACGCTGCCCACAATGGTTTTCTCCACAGAGCCGTCTGCCTTTAAGGTTACCAGGATATTGTAGTCATCATGAGGGTGGTTCATTTTTTCGATAATCTCATAGTCAAAGCCTTCGGCGACTACCAGTCCGCGGTCTAAAACACCTTCGTTCAAAAGATCCTGCACGACCTTTGCCTGGAAGGCACGGAAGATGTTGCCCGCACCGAAGTGAACCCAGAAGGGGTTCTGTCTGGTCTTCTCAGATACGGCTGCCCTATCGAATCCCGGAAGAGAATAACCCTTGTCTTCCCACTGCTTTTTGTTTGCTAAACCCTGTTCATTTACCTGCATGACTTATCTGCCCCTTTCACAATTGCTTCCCATAAACCGTTTAAATAAGTTGCGCCGAGCGCTCTGTCGTAAAGACCATATCCGGGCATCGCCACCTCATCCCAGATCATACGCCCGTGGTCAGGGCGTATCGGTCCCTCAAATCCAATGTCATAGAGCGCTTTCATGATTTCGTACATATCAAAGGTTCCGTCAGAAGAAAGATGTGCGGATTCCTCAAAATCTGTCGGAGAATTGAACTTTAAGTTGCGGACATGGGCAAAATGGATCCTGCCCTTTAAGGAGCGAATCATATCCGGCAGATCATTTTCCAGATTTGTACCGTAGGAGCCGGAGCAGAAGGTCACGCCGTTGTGCGGATTGTCCACCATCTCCATCATGCGCAGGATGTTCTCCTTGTTGATGATGATACGCGGAAGTCCGAATACACTCCAGGCCGGGTCATCCGGGTGAATTGCCATATTGATATCGTATTTGTTGCAGACCGGCATGATACGCTTCAGAAAGTATTTCAGATTGGCAAATAATTTTTCATCGTTAATGTCCTCGTACATGGCGAAAAGATCCTTGATTTTAGCCATACGCTCCGGCTCCCAGCCCGGCATGATGGTGCCGTTTGTATCGCCTGCGATAGACTCAAACATATTTTCAGGGTCAAGTGCGTCAACCGCCTCCTGAGTGTATGCAAGTACGGTGGAGCCATCTGGGCGTACACGCGCCAGTTCGGTTCTGGTCCAATCAAATACCGGCATGAAGTTGTAGCATACAAGATGGATGTCCTCTTTTCCAAGATTCTCAAGTGTCTCAATGTAATTGTCAATATAAGTATCACGGTCGGCGGATCCTGTCTTGATGGCATCGTGTATGTTGACGCTCTCAATGCCGGATACGTGAAGGCCGGAGGCAGCCACCTCATCTTTCATGGCACGGATGCGTTCCCGGCTCCATACCTCCCCCGGGGCGGTGTCATACAATGTAGTGATAACTCCTGTGACTCCGGGAATCTGGCGGATTTGTTTTAAGGTAACAGTATCAAATTTTGAACCATACCATCTGAGTGTCATTTCCATAGTGTTCTTTTCCTTTCTTTTTGTAAATTAATATTTAACTATGAAATACATTATAGACATTCAGGGAAAAAATCCAATTGTCAGGAGTGCTGTGTGTATTGCAAGGGTTGCGGTCTGGTGTTAAGATAAAAGAGGAGGAATAAGATGAAGAAAAATTTGCAGACAAAATTCAGTACCCGGCAGTATATGCTGTCGGAGGACTTTGAAATCTATTATTATAAAGAACATTATCTGTCGAAGGTAGAACTGCACACTCACGACTATTATGAGTTTTATTTTTTCTTAGAGGGAAATATTTCGATGAAAATCGAAGAGAAGCAATATCCATTGCAGTATGGGGATCTGGTATTAATTCCGCCGGAGATCAGGCACCGCGCCGTCGTCCATGATGAAGAAACGCCATACCGGCGCTTTGTGTTCTGGATCAGCCGGGAATACTGTAACCAGCTTGTGGAGCTGTGCCGGGACTATGGATATCTGATGCAGTATGTGACAGTCAGAAAGGAGTATATCTTTCACAATGACGTGATTGCATTCAATACGATTCAGTCGAAGGTCTTTCATCTGATTGAGGAAATCCACTCACAGCGTTTCGGGAAAACGGCAAAGATACCGCTGTGTGTCAATGATTTGATCCTGCATTTGAACCGGGTCGTTTATGAGCAGAATCACCCGAAGAGTCCTAAGGAAGAGCGTGATCTGTATGAGAAGCTTATCGATTATATAGAAGAGCATCTGGATGAGGAGCTGACACTGGAGCGTCTGGCGAGAGAGTTCTATGTGAACAAATATCATATTTCCCATGCGTTTAAAGACAATATGGGTCTGTCCGTCCACCAGTACATCACAAAGAAGCGGGTGGCGGCGTGCAGGGAAGCGCTCCTGAATCATGTGAAGATAAGCGAGGTGTATCCGATGTTCGGGTTTCAGGATTACTCCGGCTTTTACCGGGCATTTAAGAAAGAGTATGGAATCTCCCCGCAAGAGTACAGGGAAACCAAAAAAAGCAAGGCATTTTCCATAATCACATCCGTCCCGTCAAATGACTGAACATGCGAAAGATTAACGGCATAGCTTCTGTGTACCCGGCAAAACAGGAGGGAAGGCATCTGCTCAAGGTATTTCTGCAGTGTGCCTCGTACCAGATAGGATTGCCGGGTTGAACGTATTCGCAGGTAAACATTTTCGCTTTTTATATAGCAGATGTCCTGATAGGAGACGTAAATCTCCTGCCCATCCTGGCAGATTGCTATTTTCCGGTTCCGTATCTGCATGGTTTCCACGGCTTTCAAAGCCTCCACCATTTTTTTACGGTCCAGCGGCTTTGTCAAGAAGCGGAAAGCGGATATTTCGTAGCCTTCCGGGGCAAATTCGCTGTGGCTGGTAAGAAGGATGATGGGGATATTCAGGTTCATGCCCTGTATCAGGCGGGAGGCGGTGATTCCATCCAGTCCCTCCAGCTCAATATCCATAAAAATACACAGAAAGTTGTCAGGATCCTTTCGCAGAGCCTCAATCAGCTGTTCAGCATGGGAAAAAGTTACTGGGAGAATGTCTAGGCTATGATAGTAATGGTTTACTTCCGCCTGCATCTGCTTACAGACATGCGGTTCGTCATCACAGATTCCTATTTTCATGGTATCACCTCCTGAAACTTATATATCAGATTAGATTCAACTGAAATAATCAATCCGGCAGTTTTTTGCCGGAATAAGGGCTGGTATAATCTGGAGGGCAAAGATGTATTTCACTCCATGTCATCATCTGATTTAAAACAGGTATAAAACTTTTTCCTAATTCTGTCAATGTATATTCTACTTTTGGCGGGATTTCTTTATAGATCTCACGGTGCAGAAAACCGTCTTGTTCCAGTTCCCGGAGCTGTTTGGTCAGCGTGGATTGCGTGATGCCGTCCAGCCGGCGCATCAGTTCCCCAAATCTCTGTACTTTGTAAAACGCGACATACCAAAGAATCAGAATTTTCCATTTACCACTTAATACGGCCTGAAGGCTGCTCATAGGAACACAGCGGGCCATCGCGTCTTTTGTCTGGAATTTATTGTCTGCCATTCTACCGACCCTCCTTATCTCATCCGGATTATACCCTGAAAAAAGAAGAAAATCAATGTACGGTAAAAAGAAATACATAGTAGGAAAAATAATACTATATTCAAAAAAAGACCGTACTTGTCATGGGAGGAGCATGGCTTTATGATAGAGCCAGAAAAAAATATTAATTCTGCTTGTTCAGGAAAGGAGCTGTTTTATGCACTATACAGGTACAATCTGGCGCCCGCCTTATGAGGCTGGTTCACTGCTTATTGAAGTTACTGCTGGCTGTACGCACCACAAATGCAAATTCTGCACTTTGTATGATGATCTTCCGTTTCAATTTCGTATGTCGCCGCTAACGGATATAGAGGCGGATCTTCAGGAGGCGCAGTATCAACTTCACGAAAGGAGTAGCAGGGTAAAGCGCGTTTATCTCGTTGGGGCGAATCCGTTTGTTTTGCAGTTTAAGCGGCTGAAGGAAATTTCTGAACTTATCCATCAGTATTTCACGGAATGTGAGACAATTGGCTGCTTTGCCCGTGTAACAGATGTTGCACTGAAAACGGATGAGGAATTGCAGGAACTACATGGTTTAGGATATGACGGCATTACGATTGGAGCCGAGACGGGGGACGAAGCGGCGCTTGATTTTATGGACAAAGGATATAAAGTACAGGATATTGCCATTCAGGCGGAACGTCTTGATAATGCCCATATCACCTATAATTTTTTCTATCTTACCGGGGTTTCCGGTTCTGGGCGCGGCGTTGAGGGGGCGTTGGAGAGTGCGAAGATTTTTAATATGACCCGGCCAAAGATTATAGGTTCTTCTATGCTAACTATTTATCCGGAGTCCGAGCTGTATGGAGAAGTTCAAAAAGGCAGATGGCAGGAGGAAAGCGAACTGGAAAAGCTGGAAGAAGTCAAAGCGCTCATCGAGCATCTGGAGATACCGGTATACTTTGCAACATTGGGAGCCTCTAATGCTGTGTGGGTGGAAGGGAGACTCCCCGAAGACAGGCAGTCGATGGTTTCCGAATTGGAAAAAGTATGTAGTCCAGAAAATGAAATGGCATTACGCCATTATCGGACGAATCTGCGGCATTTATAAAAATGTGATTCCTGGTAATGATTTTGTCGCCAGGAATCATATTAAATTTTCCGGTATTAAGTATTTTTTTTGTTCAATTATTAATGATAAATAATTATTTTGAACAATTCTGTTGACATATTCTGGTATCTGTGCTACTATTTTTTGTGTTCAAATATATGATAAAAAGTATGCTATTGAACAAAAAATACAGTTATGGGAGTGGTAGATTATGAATGATTCTCATTGCAGTAAGAAGTGGAAGTCTGAATTCACATTCATAGCATTTGTAACACCTGCTTTTATGTTTCTAATCCTGTTCTGGCTGCTTCCTATTGTGGCATCTATTGGAATCAGCTTTACGGACTGGGATTACATGACCGCAGGATTTCATGTAACAGGATTGGCTAATTATACTTCCCTTATTAAAGATAAGGCTTTTTGGGATGCACTCACACACACTCTTTTGTTTGCACTGGAGACTGTGATTCCTGTCCTGGTTCTGGGGCTTCTTCTGGCAGTTCTTATATGGTCTGCAGGAAAGCACACGATTTACTCACTTATTATTTTTTCTCCATGGATAACACCAGCCGTGGCTGTATCGATTGTATGGACCTGGATATTTGAACCGGACTCTGGATTGGCAAATCAGCTTCTGCACCTGCTTGGACTTCCGGGATCTGCTTGGCTCCACAGTTCTAATACAGCGTTAGCCAGCGTAGCTTTGGTAACTGTCTGGAAGAATCTGGGATATGTCATGCTCCTTTTTACAGGAGCTTTGTCCCGGATACCATCAGAACTTCACGAAGCTGCTTCTGCTGATGGTGCAGGAAGTATGCAGCGCTTCCTACATATTACTTTGCCTCTTTTACGGCCGGCTATTTTAGTGACAGGAATTATTATGACAGCAGATTCCCTGCGCGCCTATGACCAGATACAAATCCTGACTCAGGGCGGTCCCGCAGGAAGCACCCGGACATTGCTATATCTATATTATCAGATGGGATTTGAACAATTTGATATGGGGCGGGCAGCCGCGGCGGTAGTCATCCTTATGATTATTGGTCTGAGCCTGGCGCTGCTCCAGATCAGACTAAAAAGCAAGGAGGCTTAATCATGAAGTATATCCCTCGCACCCTCCATATCATCCGGTCCTGTGTTGTCCATTTTATATTAGGAGGTGCATGCTGCTTTACTGCCTTTCCATTTTTATGGATGGCTGTCAGCTCCCTTAAAACAAAAGAAGAGGTCATGGCAGTGGATATCTTCTTTCCATCAGATCCACAATACCAAAATTACAGCGAGATTTTATTTCACTCTCCAATTCCGCGCTATCTGGCTAACAGCCTGCTGGTAGCAGTCAGTGTTGTGATAATCCAGGTCATATGCTGCGCTCTTTTTACATATGCCGTGACTTTTATGAAGGCGAAAGGAAAGAATATTCTATTTCGGCTGGTTCTGTTCACCTATATGGTGCCTACCGCAGTAACCTACATTCCATGCTATATGATATTGTCCAGGTTAGGACTTTTAGACAGCTATGGGGGGCTTATTCTTTCCAATGGTGTCAGTGTGTTCGGTATCTTCCTGCTTCACCAGGCATTCGCAGGAGTTCCTTCGGAGACCATGGAGGCGGCCCGGATGGACGGCGCCGGTCATCTCATGATTCTTACAAGAATCATTGTTCCTATGACCCGGCCCTCCTTTGTTACATTTATCCTTCTTTCTTTTATTAATACCTATAATAGTTATATGTGGCCGTCTCTGATAACCGATTCTCCGGATCTGAGCCTGGTATCACAGGGACTGCGGCGTTTTCTCTATGAGGGAGGCGCCTATGGGACCCAGTGGTCCCTGGTAATGGCAGCAGGCACGGTAACTGTCGTGCCGTTACTGATTTTATTTGCTGGTACTTGGCGCCTGATTGTTCAGGGCATTACTGACTTTGGCTGTAAAGGTTAATGAAAACAATTCAATCATAAATCACAAAACAGGAGGAACATAAAATGAAGCTAAAATGCCCCTTAATCAATCATTGCCGGACATCAATATTCAAAAAAGCTTTCCGAACAGGAACAAGCGCTGCCGTTTTACTGGCAGTCAGCCTTTCTCTTTTGACAGGCTGCGGAGGGAAAGCGCCTGATGATACCGTTACAGCCGATGGCAAAGTTCAGGTTAGATTCTGGTATTCCGGCGGTAAGACCGCAGCGGGAGTCATGGAGGACATCATAGAGGATTTCAATCTGTCCCAATCCGAGTATACGGTAATCGGGGTTCAGCAGGCTGATTATGATGAGACATACACTAAGCTGCAGGCTGGAATCGCAGGGAAAAATGCTGCTGACATTGCACTTCTGGATTCTGATAAAACCAGAAACCTTGCAAAGAAGGAACTGTTAGCGCCTCTGGACCAATATATAGAACAGGACTCATCCTTTAATAAAGAAGATTTGATTCCTGTATTCTATCGCCAATGCCTTGGTGACGATGGCATCCTGTATGCCATGCCGGCTTATGGAACCACACAGGTTATGTACTATAACAGAGATTTGTTTGAAAAGGCAGGTATTCAGCCTGATACGATTAAGACCTGGGAAGATTTAGCGAAAGCCTCCGCCCTTATCCAACAAAATACGGGCGCTAATGGATGGGAACCGATGTGGGGAGAAGACAACCTGATTGATATGGCCCTCAGCAACGGCGGTGCCATGATCAGTGATGACGGCCGCACCGTGCTCATCAATACGGAACCATGGGTTGAAACATGGGAAGCAGCCCGCAGATGGATTCATGAGGATAAGACCATGGTAATACACTATGGGGGCCAGGGCTGGGAATATTGGTATGATACCATGGATGACGTACTTCAAGACAAAGCGGGCGGGTATACCGGTTCCTCCGGCGATCAGGCCGATTTGGATTTTTCTAAGGTGGGCGCCATGGAACAGCCTGGGTTCGGGGATAATCCCTCAGCGCCGGTTGCCAGAGTGTTACAGATAGTGATGGTGGAAACAGGAAAAGATAAAACCAAGGACGGCGCTTACCAGTTTATGAAATATTTTGCGGATGCATCCCAGCAGGCAAGATGGTCCATGGCAACCGGTTATATACCAGTCCGCGAAACTACCTTGGATATCCCGGAATATCAGTCCTATACCGCTGAAAATCCCCATGCCCTTGTTCCTTTATCTCAGGCCATGCATGCCTCCCCGGATCCTATTGATCCTACCGGCGGAAAAATTTTTGATGCTTTGGCCATTGCAGCAGATAAAGTGGAAATTGAAAATGTTCCGGCAGCCGATGCCCTCAAGGAGGCCGCAGAAACCGCGCAGGCAGCTCTGGATGCAATCAATCAAAAATAATTGTAAGTGACAAATACAGATAGCCCATTGAATCAATAGAGAGTATGCATGGAATGTTGTTGAATACGCTACGGTGCAGAGCTGCATCAAACTAGTGCCAGACATAAATTCTAAAAAATATGTGAAACAGCAATATGAACATAGAAGGCGAAAGCAGACGTTATATCAGAGTCTGTTTTCGCTTTTATGTGGATTTGTATTTAACCGGGTATTAAAATAAAAATTTATTGAGGAAATAGAGAAATGGTATGTATCGCTGTTTCTTCATGAAATTGTAAGATAATATTTAAAGGATTTTTGTGCCATTTTCAGATAATATCATTATAATGATAAATAAATGCAGGTGGCTCGTCATTAAGAATACCGTTTTAGGGAATGTAGACCTCTCATTATGGAAATGAGGAATTAATAGATGTTTCGATATGCCCATACCAATATTATTGCGAAATAAAGCTAATAGACTTCTACAAAAAAGTGTTCCATTGTAATATTATAGGGGAAGTCAGAGATCTGCGCAGAGTCTGGCTTGATAAAATGACAGGAATACCGAATACACACATTGCTGGGAACATCCCTGTCTGCCGGAATATGGAGAGGATCATCCTACTCTGGAGATATTCTCTTATGTTTATATGGTTATTTGGAGGCTCTTTTATGAGTAAAATAGTGGTTTTGATTGAGTTGATTCCACATTTGGAAGGAGAAGAGAAATGAAAAAATGGTTTTTTTGGATTACAATGTGTCTTGTTTCAATTTTAAATGGAGCCGCCTTTTTTGGAGCTTCTATAAGTGCATTGAATCGCGGTTTAAACGGGGTTGACAATCAAGCAGCATTATTATTTATTCCCTTTCTTTGGATTATAGCGGTATTTGTCCTCGTCGTCCTCAACATATGTACGCTTATTCGAGGAATGAATATAAAAAAGGAACAAATAATTCACCTTTTGGATGTATTTCATCTATCTGGACTTTCTAAAAGGGCAAAGATATCCAGAGCCGGCTTTATTATAATAACCTGTTTTCTTATGTTGTTTGGATACAGCCTTTTTGCGGCGGAAAGAATGTGGTCTGTTGCCTATGCACTATCGGGTGGAATCTTACTTTTGTTTCTATATACCTGGAAAAGGGCAGCTGTGCAAAGAACAAATTGGTAGAGTGAAAGCGTGAAGCTTTTTAGCAAGATGACAAGCAAATACTGTTATACTTTATAGAAGGAGCGATAGGATAAAGGTTGCGATTGTGACGGGAGGCAGCTCAGGCATGGGGCTTGCCATTGCAAAACGATTATCTCAGATGGACATGGATGTTATTATTTTTGACATCCAGGCGCCACCGGAGGGCTTTCAATATTATCAAGTGGATATCCGGAAAGATGATCAGATTTTAACTGCGTTATCCCAGATTCCGCGGGTAGACATTCTGATAAATAATGCGGGTATATATTTTGAAAAATATCTGGAGGATACCT
This sequence comes from Hungatella sp. L36, assembly GCF_014288035.1. Taxonomy (NCBI): domain Bacteria; kingdom Bacillati; phylum Bacillota; class Clostridia; order Lachnospirales; family Lachnospiraceae; genus Hungatella; species Hungatella sp. L36. The sequence continues at coordinate 345,944 of NZ_JACOPC010000002.1, forward strand.
CAAATGAGGAGCTGGATCAGATGGTAGATGTTAATATCAAAGGAACTTATCGGATGACTGGGAATGCGCTTCCCAAAATCATGGAAGCAAAAGGAAATATTGTCATAATTGCATCTTGCCTAGGCCTGGTGCCGGAACTGACTTCCCCTTTATACTGTGCCACGAAAGCTGGGCTGATTATGCTGAAGAAATGTCTTGCACAGCAGTATGCGGATGTCGATGAAGTGCATCGGCCGGCCAGAAGACATTGCCCATATGGTAGCATTTCTGGTGAGTGATGAAGCCGGCTACATAACAGGAGGGGCATTTCCAGTAGACGGAGGTGTTTCCTCAACAAGCATGTACTCAAAAGGCAGGATTTCAAGCGAATATTAAATATTGCCAGTACTGTTTTAACTAAGAGGGCTTGAATCAATCCACATAAAGACATATCAAAGAGCGACAGAAGGAGGAGTTGAAGTGTTTATATTTTTATTGGTTTGTTCATTGCTGGTTCCGCTTTCTATGATTATATTAGGCAAACGGTGGGAAAACAATCCGCCTGAAGATATAAATGGGCTTTCAGGCTACCGAACCACTATGTCAAGATTAAATAAGGATACGTGGTCTTACGCGCATAAATATTGGGGGAAAATAAATTTTTGCATAGGTGTTATATTGGCAGTGATTTCAAGTGCATTTGTCCTATATATTCAAGGCCGCCCAGACTTTGAAACGCTGATTGTTTATTTAGTTTTTACACAAATAGCAATCATGGCCCTTACAATTATTCCTACAGAAATAAAACTGAATAATGTTTTTACTAAGGAAGGGTATCGAAATCAAAAAAATGAATCCAGGTTTGCAGAACCGAAAAATTAAATTTTCAAAGGGGTGATAATTATGAATTTCGTTGGTTTTTGGGCATGTATTGTTTTGGTTCTTCCTTTTGGCATTATAGGTGTACTATTTGCTATATTTAAGGAAAAGTCAGCAAAATTTGTTTCTGGATTTAATACATTATCAAAAGAGGAGCAGGAAATGTATGATAAGGCATGGATTGCAAGAGATATAAGAAATTCATGTTTTGTATGGGCAGCAATTATGTTGATTGGCGCTGTTTCATCTTATGTTTTAACACCATATGCAGCCATCGGAGCATACATTATATGGTTGATTCTATTTTTTAGGGATGTACATTTTAATGCCCATAAAGCATTTGAGAAATATTTGTTAAAATAAATACATAATTTACAAGACTTAATCTAATTTATGAAGAGTTACACAGAGTGACAAATCGAGGATTGAAAAATGATAAGGCAAGTACCAAGAAAATGTATAATAAAAGGCTAACGCAACGAACAGATTGATGTACGTTTAATGATAGCTGAAGTGAGTACCGCAGATTATTTAAAATTTATTTTGGGTATATAGCCCTTATCTCCTCATACAAAAGCTCACAAAATCATATTGCAACCATGAGTTGACGTATAGTTGGTGGTATGCAACTACGATTCCTTATAAAATTAGGGCAAAGGAGGCGATAGATATGTCACTAGGTGAAAATATTAAAACCAAAAGAAACGAACTGAAATTATCACAAGAGTATGTTGCCGAGCAGTTAGGCGTCAGTAGGCAGGCTGTTTCAAAGTGGGAAACTGACCAAAGCCAACCTAAGGCAAAAAATCTTACCGAATTGGCAACTGTATTCCATGTTGGCCTGTCCGGGCTGGTTGAGCCGCAGAAATATCAAGCGGAACAGGCCGCACAGGAAAACGAGTGGCGAGAAAATAGAAACAATTCTAAAATGCTTTGCTGCCGTTGGTTAGGATATATTTTTCTGATCACGGGATATTCCGGTTATGCAGGATATTATAATAGTGGGTTATCTAGCTATTATTGGATGGCGTTTTTTGCGTTGGGAATCATATTGCTGGTTATAACATCTATCAGCTATTTCAAGAAAGCGCGGATGAAGCCTTTACAGATTGTATTGGGGCTACTCCTGATTGGCTCAATATTCGTTCTGCCAGTAATACTTCCGTTGCAGCATGGTATCAATGTCTTAATCGGTCATATAGCAGCTTCTTCAATGATAGGATTACTTAATTTAAAATATTGGCGTATTACATGGAACACCCATAATTCATAAAACATAAAGGCTGTCACATGAGGACGAAAGGGAAAACCATTGTAGTGAATGAGAAGGTGGACGTAGAATTTTTGACTATGGCGATTGGGCGAAATGGTTGTGATGTTGTTTTAGATTTGGCAAACAGGATGTTTTTTCAGTAGACATTTGGTGGATCAGGTATTCTTGGCAGAGGGGATTGATTCATATGGCTATTTATATAATTGTAAGCATTGTACTGCTATTAGATATAATAAATCCCAGAATTCTATGGTATATTGATTTCTGGAAACATAATGGAGACAAGCCGGAACCGAGTGGTACATATATTTTATTAAACCGCATCTTCGCATTCATTGGTCTAGTAGTTTTATGGTCTGTTTATTTTACCAGATTAGGGCTGTGAAATTCAGTGCCGGATTAATTTTTATTGTGATAATAGATTTTGAGAATCAGAAATACTTGAATTGACATATGTGAGTATACATAATGCAGGGACTTAAACGGATTTTATTTGGTATTGCGATAATTCTGATTGGCGGCTTTTTTCTAATATCGCCGGACAGCAGTTTAGGCGGTTGGGGAGAGTTAGTATGCTTTATTAGCGGAATAGGGCTGGGGATTTCTGGCCTGAAATGTGATGAATGAATACCATATTTTTAAACTGGCTTTTGATAGAGGTATAGTTATGAAATCAGGTTATAAAAGTCCTGATGGGAGGACTGACATTAAAACGGAAAGACGAGAAAAAAGGTACTTTTCTCATCTTTGTGTTATTCGCAGTGCTTCTGACTGTTTGCAGTAGCAAGCAGAAAGAAGCGACACACAACGAAACGATGATTATAAAGCCAAGTGAATTTTCAGAAGAAACAAAAGATCTCATACTTGAGAAAGCTAAATTTGAAGACTGGGAAACGATGTACAAAAATGTATGGTCGCGGTCGGAAGCAGCACTGTATATGCAATGGCGAGTGACAGAGAGTGAAGCGGCGGCCAGGGAATGTATTCGCAAAACCATTGAATATCAGAAAAATACCCTTGGCCCAGATTATACAGGCAAAGGGTATGGAAAACAGATTTTGCAATTATTGTTATAATATTGCAGCAATTTAGGCGGGAAAGAATTTTTTTACTCGACACGGGCTGAGAATAGTACATCAAAAGCCCTTGCGATCCCCTGCAGATTTTCTTACCAATATTCAGAACAGAAAATTGACTTGCGAAACGGGAATAAGTATGAGTTGGAAATCTATAGCAAAAAACTGTAAAGGCAGGGACCGTATTCTGAAAATTACATTCTATAATCCTTCATGTTACTTTGCATTGCTTAATGCAACAGCAGATATCCGTTATTCTGTAAGCATTAGAAGGGAGCAATTTTGATGTTTAGCGAGAATTTAGGAAATCTTTGTAAAGCAAAGAGCATTTCTCAAGAGGTCATGGCTGAGTAGCTGCATGTCGTGTGACAAATGATTTCAAAATGGGAGAAAGGCCTGTCTGTTCCGGACGCAGACATACTGATACGGGACGCAGAAATTTTGGAAGTTTCTGTAGGCGAGCTGTTAGGCAGCCCAATAGACCCCTCGGAGAATGTTGATGTGGTTGCCCAAAAACTGGAACAGATAAATTTTAGCCTTGCTGAAAGAAACCGGCGAAGCAGGCTTCTCTGCATACGTATCGTGAAAGTGACTGAGCTACGGAAAATCTTCATGTATTAAATGGGCTGATGACGGAGCCAACGTTAACCTGTGTGCCTCATAGCGGATGCGGTCCATCGTCTCCAGATTGTTGGTAAGGATTGCTCCCTCTTGGGCATCACCATGACCATTGATAAATTTTGTGAGGGCGTCCACCACAAAAACGGCTCCCAGCTCCGGGGGGGATTCAGCGGGGAAGTAAAGGTGTTATCAGCTGACTGCATGCGATTTTTGCAATTGCTTCTATATCTGTTATGCCAACAGTGGGATTGTCTGGTGTTTCAATATGGACAAGCCTTGTTCCGGGAATGATTGCCTTTTTTACTGCTTCAAGATCAGTCATATCTGCCATAACCGTATCCACGTTGTTTTTTTTGAATAGTTCGTGAAACATTCGATAGACGGTCATATAGCTCACATTCCGATAGACTACGCGGTCTCCTCAGCATAGTCCATGCCGGTATGGAAGGTTTGGATTGAGCCTCCTAAATCACTTTCATTTCTATCAGCTTGTTGTACAAAATATCCGCAAGTGCCGAGTGTCCGTCCTCCGTCAGATGTTCATCATCAATGCTGCTTGCGGCTGCATAGTCTGATGCCGCAATGAAGGCCGTTCCTTTTGCAGAGGCGATTTTTCTGTATTCTTCTTTCAGTTGTTTGCAAATTAACACGGAAGCCTGATCAAACTCCGGATCTTTTTCCGGCTTCCAGACATTCTCTCCAAGGAGAAGAGGGGACACCAATAAAATCCTGTCTGCTGGAATTACTTTTAGCAATTCGTCCAGGCAAAGCACAATCCCTTTCCCAATCACATGGGCAGGAGCGCGATACAATATTTTGCAGTCATTGGTTCCAAGCATGATGATTGCCGCATCCAGGGGATTATGGGTTTCCAGCAGGACAGGAAGCATATCGAGCCCTTTTCTTCCGGGGCGCAGTTCATCCTCAAAAATGGTGGTTCTTCCGCATAGACCTTCTTCTATTATGCGGGTGTTATTACATCGTTCTTTTTCCTGTAGGATACTTGTCCAGCGCACTCCCCATGGATACCGTTCATGAGTGCCGGGAATCAGTCCCCAGGTATTGGAATCGCCAAAGACCAGTATATTCTTCATCATTTATTTTGTCTTTCCGCCTTCAACAACCAGGCTGTCTTCGTAGTCCAGGCCATAGGTATCAACCAGTGTTGCTTCGTAATCTTTGTGGAAGAACTGTTCCTCGCCAAGGGCTTTGATTTCCTCATTCAACCAGTCCAGAAGCGTGCTGTTCCCTTTGGAAACTGCAGGTGCAATACTGTCCTGACTGCCCAAGGACGGAATTCCCACAGTGTAGCCGGCATTCTGCAAAGCAAAGGCAATAACCTCGGTATTGTCATTGGCCCATGCGGCCCCGTTCCCATTTTCCAGGGCATTCTTTGCGGTTGCGTAAGAATCATACTTCTGAAGTGGGATGTCAGGGTAGTTCTCAATCAGATAGGTTTCTGCAGTTGTGCCGGAAATGACAATGATCGGATCCTCCGCATTCCAGTTATCCAGGCTTTCAATTACACGGCTGTCTGGAGAAACGACTCCCAGTGCAACATTCATATATGGAAGCGCGAAATCAACTTCTTCTGCACGCTGAGGTGTTACTGTGAAGTTTGCCAGAATGATATCTGCCTTACCAGTCTGCAGATATTCGATGCGGTTTGCCGCCTCGGTGGAGATATAGTTGATTTTCACACCAAGATCTTCACCGATGCGGTTGGCGAAGTACACATCATAACCCTGATACTCTCCATTTTCATCTACATAGCCGAACGGGTTCTTGTCAGAGAAAACGCCGATGTTAATGGTGCCGCTCTCCTTAATTTCATCCAAAGTACGGTAAACAACATTCTGGGTTTTCCTACTGTTGGCTGTCACATTATTATTTGAAGAATTCTCTGATCCGCAGGCAGCCAGAGAAAACGCTAGCGACAGAGTAAGTGTAACAGTTACAAGCTTACGAATTTTTTTCATAATAATCTCCATTCCGGGCATCGCCCTATATCAATTTTATTTTGAACCTTTCCGCTCAAAGGTAAATGTCTGTAAAAACTTTTTCGCCCGGTCAGTTTTCGGTGCATCGAAAAACTGCTCCGGTGTTCCTTCCTCTTTGATATTTCCATCATCCAGAAAAATAATTCTGTCAGCCACGGCCTTTGCAAACTGCATTTCATGAGTGACGATTATCATCGTTCGTCCCTGGTCTGCAAGGTTTAAGATAACCTCCAATACTTCCCTGACCATCTCCGGGTCAAGCGCCGCCGTCACCTCATCAAACAGCAGAATTTCAGGGTGCATACATAATGCACGGACAATTGCAACCCGTTGTTTCTGTCCGCCAGATAACTGCCGTGGAAAACTTTTCGCTTTTTCCGAAAGCCCAACACGGGACAGAAGTGCAAGAGCTTCTTTTTTTACCTCGTCCTTTGTCCTTTTCTGCACTTTGGTCGGTGCCAGCAGGATATTGTCCAACACGTTCAGGTGCGGGAACAGCTCATAGCTCTGGAACACCATACCGATCTTCTGGCGAATTCCGGCTAAGTTTCTGCTTCGCTTCGTGACAAGTTCCCCATGGAGCCGGATCTCACCATTTTGGGTGTCCTCCAGGGCATTGATACACCGCAGCAGTGTACTTTTTCCACATCCGCTGGGACCGACAATCACGACGACTTCGCCCTCGTGAATCTGCAGGCTTAAATCATTCAGAACAGTAGAATTGTCAAACTGTTTTGTCAGATGTTCTATGGTTAATACCGATTCTGACATCTCCTCACCTCCATCGTTTCTCAAGGTATTTCGCCAAAAGGCTGATTGGCCAGCAGGCAATAAAATACAGGAAGAATACCGTTAAGTAAATTCCGAATGCAGCATTGGGACTGCCCATCCGGTTTGCCTCTATAATCTGCTGGGCAACCTTCAGTACCTCCACGACGCCAATCATCAGGATCAGGCTTGTGGTTTTAATCATTCTTGTGATGAGGTTGATTGACAGTGGAATTAACCTCCGCACGGCCTGCGGCAGAACAATGTACTGATAGCTCTGTATTCTCGACAGTCCCAGCGCCTCAGCACTTTCGTACTGGTGTATGGGAATGCTGATCAGAGAACCCCGGACCAGATCACTCATTTCCGCCGCTCCCCAGACTGTGAATACAATCACAGATGCCAGCTCCCCGGATAGGTCCCAGCCAAAGGCTCTCGTGGTGCCGAAATAGACGAGGAACAGTAACACCATCTGAGGCATAATCCGGACAAATTCCAGGTAACATCGCAGGATCGCCCGGCAGATTGGATTTTTCCATGTCATGAGAATGCCCAAAATGATTCCCAATGGGATACTGATGGCGACGGAAATCATGCTGATTTTGAGTGCTGCGTCTAATCCGCCAAGGATACGGGCAAGATTTTTCCCTTTCAGCAGCACCTCAAGACCCAAATCCGGCATAGCGTGACCTCCTTTCCAGGAGGCTTCCCAAAACGGAAACCGGAAGCAAAATAATAAGATAGAACACTACCAGCAGGAAAAGGCTCTCCGCAGTTTTGTAATACAGTCCAATCAGATCCTTTGCTGTAAACATTAAATCCATAAGGCTTATGGCAGAGAATACGCTGGTTTCTTTCAGCAGAAAAATCACATTCGCCATAAATGCCGGAACGCTGATGGAAAATGCCTGCGGCAAGATTACATAAGAGAAAGTCTGCAGTTTACTGAGCCCGAGACTATATGCGCTTTCCTCCTGGATTGGCGCAACCGCCTCAATCCCACTGCGAAATGCTTCTGACATATAACTCCCGCCGAGGAAAGCCAGTCCTGCAACACCGCACGCAGCGGCATCTGTCTGAATACCTATTTTGGGCAGGCCATAATAGATGAAGAACAGCTGCACCATAAGAGGGGTGTTCCGGCTGATTTCAATGTACACAGATACGATCCTGCGGATGACCGGAATCTTATAATACTGAATGATGGTACATAGTAACCCAATCATGATGGCGGCCGCTATCCCCATAAACCCGATTTTTACTGTCAGTACCGCTGCTTTTTGGTATAACGGCAAATATTTCCCGATAATTTCCCAGTTCAAGCCAGCCGCCTCCTTCTATCTCAATTTCATTCCTATTACTTGTTATAATGAAGCAAACCCATTCTCTAAGTCAGCGAGAATATCATCAATATGCTCTGTGCCGATGGACAGGCGGATAGTATTCGGCTTAATGCCCTGATCCAGCAACTCTTCCCTGGAGAGTTGGGAATGGGTGGTACTGGCCGGGTGAATTACGAGGCTCTTTACGTCGGCTACATTGGCAAGCAGGGAGAAGATTTTCAGATTGTCAATAAACCTCCAGGCTTCTTCCTGGCCGCCCTTAATCTCAAAGGTGAAGATACTGGCCCCTCCGTCGGGAAAATACTTCTCATACAATGCGTGGTCGGGATGATCCGGCAGGCTGGGATGATTCACCTTTTCCACCTGTGAATGATTAGACAGATATTCCACCACTTTCTTCGTGTTTTCTGCATGACGTTCCAGGCGCAGGGAAAGGGTTTCCACGCCCTGCAGAAGCAGGAATGCGTTGAAGGGGGAGAGAGTTGCACCCGTATCACGGAGAAGGATGGCACGGATATAGGTGACGAAGGCTGCCGGGCCTGCCGCGTCCACAAAAGAGACACCGTGATAGCTGGGATTGGGTTTTGCGATAGGATCGTATTTACCGCTGGCTTTCCAGTCAAATTTGCCGGAATCCACGATGATACCGCCCAGGGTAGTGCCATGGCCGCCGATGAACTTGGTGGCAGAATGGACTACGATATCCGCGCCGTGTTCAATCGGGCGGATGAGGTATGGGGTGCCAAAGGTGTTATCAATCACAAGCGGCAGACCGTGTGCATGGGCAATCTCTGCAATTGTATCAATGTCCGGGATATCGCTGTTTGGGTTTCCCAGCGTTTCCAGGTAGACAGCTTTGGTATTTGGCCGTATGGCGGCGGTTAGTTCTTCAAGGTTATGGGCATCCACAAAGGTTGTGGTAACTCCGAACTGGGGGAGCGTGTGTGCCAGCAGATTATAGCTGCCGCCATAGATTGTTTTCTGTGCTACAATATGATCCCCGGCTTGTGCCAGAGCCTGAATGGTATAGGTGATTGCGGCAGCACCAGATGCAGTTGCCAGTGCAGCAGCGCCGCCTTCAAGCGCGGCAAGCCGCTTTTCCAGTACGTCCTGCGTCGAGTTTGTAAGGCGTCCATAGATATTGCCTGCATCTGCAAGCCCAAAGCGCGCTGCGGCATGTGCTGAATCATGGAACACGTAAGAGGTGGTCTGATAAATGGGAACTGCTCTGGAACCGGTGGCAGGATCGGCCTGCTCCTGTCCAACGTGGAGCTGCAGGGTTTCAAATTTGTATTCGTTTTTATATTTACTCATATTTGTAATCTCCTTTGGATTTATATTTGTCGGTTCAATCGGCTGCTGTTCCGGTTTCAGCAAATAAAAAACCGGAAGCTCATCACAAGCTCCCGGGCAAATGGCATACGATATGCTGACAGATCAATTAAGCATTGTATCGAGGCAGTCAGCTATGCTGCAATCTGCGCATAACCGCACCCCAGCCATATAATATGCCCGGGAGTTTCGCATTCGACAACACATGACAGTATTAACTTTGAGGGTATAGAATCCGGTCATTGCTTTCGCCTCCTTTCCTGATGATCAGCTCAAAACTGATGCGCTTATAGTATCACCAATCGCCTACTATGTCAATAGGTGATTTGGAAAAATTTTGAATATTATTGATTTACCTATTCACCCTGCGGTATAATAGGCATAAATCACAGAAAGGACGGTGTATGGTATGATTTCAACAAAAGGACGCTATGCTCTTCGTGTCATGATAGATCTGGCGGAACATGGTGGTGAAGGATATATTCCTTTGAAAGAAGTGGCAGAGCGGCAGGAAATCTCTAAAAAATACCTGGAGATCATTGTAAAAGAGCTTATCAAAGGAAAGATGCTGATTGGGCTGGGAGGACGTGGGGGCGGGTACAAACTTTGCCGTAAGCCGGAAGAATATAAAGTAGGTGAGATATTGGAATTAATGGAAGGCTCGCTTGCTACCGTTGCATGTCTTTCCAAGGATGCCAAACCCTGCAGCAGGGCCGCCATATGTAAAACCCTTCCTTTATGGTCAGAGTTTGATAAAATGGTCCATGACTATTTTTATGAAAAAACACTGGCGGATTTGTTATAAACTTTATAGTAGGGGACTCTTTAGGAAGCTGACATTGGCAGGATAAGAATATATTCAGAATGTCGGTGTATTGGCTCTTTCCAAGAGGAAGAACAGCCATAACTGTAAGCTGCGGCTACAGTTATGGCTGTTCTTCTTAAGAGGTTGTTTATCTTTTGTTTATAGGCCTTTAATAACAACGTATTTCATCAGTTATTCTTTTTCCATAACAGCATGTTGTTTTCAAAGCAGGCATTTATTCTATTCGTATCGTTGAGCCATGCAAGATAGGAGCGTACCGTACTGCCAACAAGAACATACTGCTCAAAATTCATGGTTAACGAGTAGTCAGTAAATAGCTTTTGTAAAATCATTTCAAAGCAGAGCGGATCTTTGCAAAGATCTGTAATCTTTTTTGCAATTTCTAAAACCTTGTCAATGTTATATTGTGCTAAAGGTGCAATATCGTTTGTTGCTTCCGCGTGTGATGGTACAAACATTTCAGCATTTAATGTTTGCACCATTTCAAGAGTCTTGATGTATGCAGCAATGTCGTAAACGAACCCAATTTGATACTTGTCCAATGTTTCCATGCTCGACAGGCAATCCGCAAGAAAAATAACATTATCTGGTGTACGGTAACCAACCATGTCAAAGAAATGTCCCGGCAATCGGATTACCTCAAAGCCTTTTGGCAGATTATCTTTTGTTAAATATTCTACATCGCTTTCTTGTGCCATAAGGAACTTATGCCGTAAAGCCTTTGGGGGAAACGCTCCATAGAGGAAAGATGGTTCTAAAAGCGGATGGCGTGTAAAATCGCAGTCAATACCCGGAGCATAGATTTTGCACATGGTCTGTCCCTGCAGATATTTGTTGCCTCCTATATGGTCAGCGTTAGAATGAGTGTTGTAAATTGCTTTTAACCGCCAATTATGTGCTTCCAGAATTTGGCGTACCTTTCGCCCGGAATCCTTGTCATTTCCGCTGTCAATCAAACAAACATCCTTCTCATTCTCTACATAAAGTCCTATTTTGGCCGGGCTCTGGATATAATAACTATTTGTTCCCACCTGAATTAATTCATACATTTTGGAATGCCTCACTTTTCATTTTTGGAATAGAAGATCATATCATAAACGGTGCAGCTATCAGCAAAGGGATTGTTGTATTCGTGGGGGATGTCTGCGTGAAAACGGATTGCCTGATTTTCTGTTACGATAATTGTTTTTCCGTTCAAAACAAGCTGCAAACTGCCATGCAGGACAAAAACCTGTTCCTCTACACCGTCATTATGTTTATCTGACGTATGCTTACAGTCTGGCTCAAAGGTAATGTAAAAGGATTCAACACTACGGATTGGATCATAAGCAAATATGGGGTAGGCCTTCATTCGCCCGTTATCCTCAAGTATGACGTTTTGCTCCTCTGCGGCAGCAATGGTATATTCTGATGATTGCTCCTCCAATAGAAGTGAGAGCGGAATTTTCAGACCGGTGGCTATTTTCCAGAGAGTGTTGATTGTTGGGGAAGATTGTCCCCGCTCAATTTGTCCTAACATCATTCCAATCATTTCAGTTGGTGTTGTCATGCTTCCTTCTTTCAAGTGCCTAATTAATAATTCTTTTGTATATTATAACATACATAAAAGAAAATACAATGTAATAAAACATATCACATAAATGAAATTTTAGTAGTTAATAAGGGGGTTTCATATAAAAGCATTGAAGTTTTTTAACCCATCGTGTATACTATGAGCATTTAATAAGGTATTCCGTTCATTAGTATTCAGGTATACTCATCAATAATACAGAAGGAAACAGGGCATTCAACGGCGAATGATAACGTTGAATGCCCTGCTTTTTCTTTTAAGGGGTCCGACTGGAAGAGAATAAAGGTGTAAGTTTTACTGGAAATTTCAAGGTTACGGTTGCTCCTTTCCCCTTTTTTCCAATGATGGAAATGGTACCGCCGTGCTTTTCCATGATTCGCTTTGAAATGGCAAGACCGACGCCGGTTCCCTCGTATTCTGCCTGGGTATGAAGACGTTCGAATACACGAAAAAGGCGGCCGGAGTCAGTCATATCAAATCCGGTACCATTATCTTTCACTTCCAGAAGAGTGTGGGAGGAGGTCTGGCGGGCAGAGATGGTGATAACCGCTGGATCACGGCCTTTTGTGAATTTAACAGCGTTTCCTATAATATTCTGAAACAGCAGTCTGAGGAGAGTGGGATCTCCCGGAATGGGCGGACAGGCAAACTGGGAATCGGACAGGAGGATGACGCGGTCTGGCTCAAGGCTGGACAGCTCCTCAAAGATTTCACGGATCATGGCTGCTGCGTCCAGAAGTTCCGGATGGTATTTGACTGTTGTCATCTGTGAAAAATCAAGAAGACGCCCGATCATGCTTTCCATCTGAATGCATTTTTCATCGAGGCGGGACAGGATTGCTTCTGTGCCTTCGGCGATACCTGTGGGGGAAGAGAAAAGCTCTTCACGCAGACAGCCTGTCAGCTGTTTCATTACCTGAACCGGAGACTTCAAATCGTGGGAGACACTGTGACAGAACTGATCCATCTCCTGGTAGGCGGCTTTTAAGCGGCGGGCCTGTGTGACGATCTGGACGTGAGTGCTGACTCTGGCCAGTAGTTCGGAAGCATGGCATGGTTTTATAATATAGTCCTGGGCACCGGCTTCAAACCCTTTTTGGAGGCTGTCATGGTCCCCGGAGGCTGTCATGAATAAGATGGCCGTATCTTCGTACCGGGAACTGGACCGCAGCTTTTGGCAGACGGTAAAGCCATCGATATCATCCATGTGGATATCCAGCAGAATAAGATCGGGGATTTCACGCTCTACCAGGTGTAACGCAGCAGATCCGCTTATTGCCGCCCGGACTGAATAGCCGTGTTCTTTCAGGAGTGATGCCGTGATCCGCAGTTGTTCCGGCATATCGTCAACAATGAGAATGACAGCAGATTCTTCCATATTTATTGCCTCCGTACTTTTTTGCTTATATTATACCGTTTGCACTAAGTTCATAAAAGACCTGACCAAGTGGTTGGGATAGTTCGAATCAGGTTCGTGAGGGGGTGTACCCAGTGCTCATAGTATACCATGTTCACAAAATTCGTAAAAGCCATTCCTGAATATTTTTTGGAAAACAGTAGAAACAGAGGATATAAATGAAAAGAAAATTTCGTTTTAATCAGAAGATTATGAATTGTATAGGAGCGGCTGCACTGATTTTTGTGGTGCTGGCCATGATTATCAGCACGTGGAATGTTAAGCGGTCGGTGGCTGCCGAGGTACGGGTGGCTGCTAAACGAGATCGATGCGGAAAACTGTGTGAGGAATTAAAAGAAGCTGCGGATTACTTGTCAGAACAGGCAAGGTTGTATGCGGTTACTGGGGATAACTCATGTCTGGAAAGATATTGGGAAGAGGTGCATTCGGGAAAACGACGGGACGGGGTTGTAAAGCGTTTAGGTGAGTTGGGACTGGATGACAGAGACATGAGACTGGTCGAATCAGCAAAGAAAAATTCGGATCTACTTATTTATCTGGAGACGCGGGCTATGCGCCTGGCCGCGGATGGGAAGGGGGAGAATGAGGAAGTGCTGCCTTTGGAGGTCCAGACTTATGTTCTGAATGTCGTGGAGGCGGCTATGACTCCGGAAGAAAAACGTATGGAAGCCATATCTCTGCTATGCGGAGATCGGTATGCGGGGGAGAAGAAGGTTATCGACCAGTACGCTTCGGAGTTTATGGAATCTGCTGTTAAACGGATGAACGAGGAGCTGGCGGCAACGAGGAGAAGAACGGACCGCGCTCTTGTCATGTTGTGGGGGTTACAGGGAGCCTCTATGCTTTTGTTCCTTTTATATGCTTTTTTCTGCTATCGCGGAACTATATATCCGGCGCTTGCCTATCAGATGTGTCTTGAGGAAGGAAGAGCAGCGGAGTTAAAACCTGATGGAATTTCAGAAATTTACAGGCTGGGGCAGTCTGTTTTGAATATGTATTGTCGGATGGCGGAGGCTATGAAGGCTAAAGACGAATTTCTGGCATCTGTCAGCCATGAGATCAGGACTCCTCTGAATTCGGTAATCGGATGTGAAACGCTGCTTAAACAAACGAGATTAAATGAAAAACAGCGAGAATATCTGGCCTGTATGGAGACAGCTTCGAAACAGCTTCTGGATATGGTTAATGAACTTCTTGATTATGCAAGTCTGGAGAAGAAAATGGAAATACAGGAGACAGAGTGGAGCCTAAGAGAGGCGGCGAAGGATCTTGAAAACAGTTTCTGCTGTTTGGCGGTGGAAAAGGGGCTTGAATTTTCAGTTGAGGCAGATGACAAAGTTCCGGAGCAGGTATTAGCAGATGAAGGAAAATTTCGGCTGATTGCAGGAAATTTGATTTCGAATGCAATAAAGTTTACGGATGAAGGCCTGGTGCATGCGGAACTTTTATGGGAGAAAGGTACGGAGGATGAAGGCGTTTTGGTTCTGCGTGTGGAAGATACAGGTAGAGGAATAAAAAAGGAAGATGAAGAACGGATTTTCGAGGCGTTTGAGCGTGGGAGTAAGGAGGAGAGCGCTCCAGTAGCAGGAACGGGGCTGGGGCTTGCGATCTGCCAACGGACTGCCGGACTTTTGAGGGGTAGCTTGACAGTGGAGAGCTGCTGGAGAAAAGGCAGCGCTTTTACGGCGAGGATTCCGATGAAGATAGGCGGACCAAAAAAAGGGGATTTTTGCCGGGCTTTGGTATTGCTTGTAGATGATAACCGGATCAACCGCAGGCTTCAGAAGGAGCTGTTTGCTGTACTGGGAGTTGCAGTTATGGAGGCGGAAAGCGGGGAGGAAGCGGTCCGCATGGCATCTGAAAGGCATTTCGACCTGATTTTTATGGATCTGCGCATGCCGGGAATGAGTGGATATGAGGCGGCTGGGAGGATTCGTAGTTTAAAAACTTTTCAATGTCCTATTATTGCGTTAACAGCCGATGGGAAGGCACAGATAAGAGAAAGAGCACTTGCATACGGTATGGAGGAGGTGGTGATGAAGCCAATCAGTCTGGCCGAACTGGAAAAGGTATTGAAAACATACATATCACCATCCTGCCTTGACGTGGAACTTGGAATTGGGAGGCTGGGTGGAAATGAATTGCTTTACCGGCAGGTGACTGAAATGTTTGCGGAGGAACACGGCCGGGATGGAAAAAAGCTGATGGATTTGGCAGAAAAAGGTGATAGTGAAGAAATTTATGCACTACTGCATGCATTAAAGGGGGCGTCCGGCGCTATCGGGGCGGAGCCGCTGTCAAAGGCCTGTGAAAGATTGGAAGATGAACTGAAAGGAGAAGAGCTTGTCAAAGGAGAATTAAAGGAGAGGGTATGCCGGATTGAGAAGCTGGTTAAGGATTTGATTGGAGATATGAATAAGAAACTGAATGAGGAACCGATTGGGAAAATGCCAGTTGAAGTCTCGGAAAGTGCCTGCATGAAGTTTGAGGAAAATCAGAAGAATATGGAAGAAATCAGCCTTAATGAAGTCATAAGATTCTCCGGTGAGCTGCAGAAAGACTTAATCAAAGAATGGTATGGCATGGTGGAGCGGGCTGATTTTGCGGCGGAGGAGTTGTGGAGCGACAACCGGGAGGTCTTTATCTCTGCCTTTGGACGCGGCTGTGCGGAGCAGCTGGAGAGAGCGCTGCTGCGGTTTGACTATGAAATGATTCTGCAGCGGATAAAAGTATGATTTGCAGAAAGGAGAGCAGTATATGTACCGGATACTGTTTGTTGAAGACGATGAGGCAATCAGATTTTTAGTGTCGAAATACCATTTCTGGAAACAGTCAGATTTCTCGGTGGCCGGTGAGGCCGGCAACGGGAAGGAGGCTTTGGCGCTGATGGCACAGAAAACATACGATGTGGTGATCACAGACATCCGTATGCCAGTTATGGATGGGCTGGAACTCTGTCGCCAGATGAAGCGGCGGGGATATGAGATGCCTGTAATTCTTGCCAGTACCTACAGCGATTTTGCTTATGCGAAAGAGGGGATGCGGCTGGGGGCTCTGGAGTACATAGAAAAGCCCTACAGTTGTGAAAAGATGGAGGAGGCTTTGGAGATTGCCAGAAACTATCTGGAACAGAATGGGGACAGGCAGACTGAAATGCTGTATCACAAGCTTCTGGAAGTGACGGAGACGACAGGGGGCATTGCAGCTGAGATAATAAAAGGCGAAGAGTTGCGTTTCCAGGGACAGACATTAAAAGTTCGGGCGACCCTGGAGAAACAACTGGAACTGGTGCTGGAGTATATGGGAAAACAGGCACCGTGGATACCGGTACTCGATAAGATGGATGTCTGTATTGGAGAACGTGTATTGACGGATGTGGAGCGGGTACTTCAGGAACTTCGGTATCTGATCGACCGTTACCATCTGGAGAAACCAGACAGTATGATGGTACGGATTACCACCATAATCAGTGAGAGTGTTTTGCAGGAACATATTCAGGATATTGTCGCTGAGGAGATGGGATTCAGCAAGGATTATCTGGCAAAGCAATTTCGGGGCAAAATCGGAATTACCATGTCGGAATACTGTATGCGGGTAAAAATGGAGTATGCCAAACGACTTTTAAAAGACACGAATAAGAAAGTGTACGAAATTGGTGAAGAACTGGGGTATACGACTGTGGACTATTTTACCCGGCTGTTCAAGAACTATACAGGATGTACTCCGGCATATTATAGGAAATACGGAGATGTGGTGTGAGAAGGCCCGGCATTTTTCTGGAATTTCGACCTGACTGATTTCACGCTTGCTCAGTGATTTCCGGATTTGTCATGTGTAATACCGGATTTGTAAGGTTTTTTTCTTTAAAAAAATCCGCTATGATATATCCATGTTTTAGATCACACAAGAAAATATGGATAAGTAAGAGCAGACGAAGCTGTCGGTAAACTCCCGGTACGGGAGACCGACAGCTTTTTCCTGTTGTACAGGCAGAATCAATAAGGAGGACAAAGAATGAGAAAGACTTTATGGAAGAAATTAGGAGCTTTGGCAGTAACGGCGGTGACTGCAGTTTCACTGGCGGGGTGCAGCGGCGGTGCGATGTCGGAGATAGGAAGTCAGACAACAGCGGCAGATTCCGCTGCGGAAAGCAGTCAGGCAGAACCACAGGCGGCGGAAGCGGAGAGTGATTCCACAACGGCAGCGGTTACGACTTCCGCAGGAGAAACCATCAAGGTGGGAATCCTCCATTCTCTAAGCGGTACCATGGCAATCAGTGAAACCTCTGTAAGGGATGCGGAACTGCTGGCTATTAAAGAGATCAATAGCGCCGGAGGCGTTCTTGGAAAACAGATTGTTCCTGTGGTTGAGGATGGGGCTTCGGATAACGCCACATTCAAGGAAAAGGCGGAGAAACTTCTGTTAAATGACAAGGTGGCTACAGTATTTGGCTGCTGGACATCAGCCAGCAGAAAGGCGGTTCTACCGACATTTGAAAGCAATAACGGACTTTTGTGGTACCCGGTTCAGTACGAAGGCATGGAGTCTTCTCCGAATATCTTTTATATCGGTGCGGCGCCAAATCAACAGATCGTGCCGGCTATTGAGTATATGAATGAAAATTATGGAAAGAAAGTATTTTTACTGGGATCAGACTACGTATTCCCGCGTACTGCCAATTCCATTGTAAAAAAACAGGCAGAGTCGCTGGGGATGGAGGTTGTGGGAGAGGAGTACACGCCCATGGGCCATACGGATTACACGACGATCTTAAGCAAAATTAAACAGGCAGAGCCTGATTTTATCTTTAATACACTAAACGGAGATTCCAATGTTGCGTTTTTCAAACAATTTAAGGATGCAGGATTAACTCCGGAACAGATTCAGACTCTGTCCGTATCTATCGCAGAGGAAGAGGCAGCGGGTATCGGAGCCTCCTATCTGGAGGGCCATCTCACGGCATGGAATTATTATCAGACCACCGATACACCGGAGAACAAGAAATTTGTGGAAGCATACAAAGCGGAATACGGCACGGACCGTGTGACAGATGATCCCATTGAAGCCGGTTATGATGCGGTATATTTATGGGCGGCGGCAGTGGAAGCGGCTGGTTCCACTGATGTAGATTCCGTAAAAGCAGCAGCGGCAGGCATATCCATAGAAGCGCCGGAGGGAACAATTACAATTGACGGAGAAAATCAGCATATCTATAAGCCGGTACGCATCGGAAAGATCAACGAAGAAGGCTTAATTGATGAAGTGTGGAGTACACCGGAGCCGGTGAAGCCAGATCCATATTTAAAGGGGTATGACTGGGCGTCAGGTCTTGCCGGAGCACAGTAGATGCTAAAATGCCGGAAGTGTGTCCGGTAACATGAGATGGGAGGAAATGTATGGAACTGTTTTTAATGCAGCTGTTTAACGGAATCAGCGTAAGCTCAATTCTCCTGCTGGCCGCGCTGGGACTCGCCATTACCTTTGGGCTTATGGGGGTCATTAACATGGCTCACGGCGAATTCATCATGATCGGCGCCTATACGGCGTATGTGGTGCAGAATATATTTCAGGCGTATTTCCCGTCGCAAGTGTTTGATGTCTACTGTATCGTGGCAATTATCCTTTCGTTTCTGGCGGCTGCGTCTTTGGGCTATGTGCTGGAGCGGCTGGTGATCTGCAGGTTGTACGGGAGGGCGGCAGACAGCCTTCTGGTCACCTGGGGAATCAGTCTGATCTTACAGCAGGCGGCCAGGAGTATCTTCGGCTCCCCCAATGTAGGGGTAAAGGCTCCTGCATTTTTGGAGAGAACCATCCGGATATCCGGGATGGTGGCGCTTCCCATGAAGAGAATTTTCATCTTGCTGATTGCCGTGTGCTGCCTTACCGGAGTTTATGTGCTGATGTATAAGACGAGGCAGGGGCGGAATATCAGAGCGGTCATGCAGAATCGCGAGATGGCCGCCAGCCTTGGGGTGAATACGAAACGGATTGACTCCATGACATTCGCTATCGGATCAGGGCTGGCCGGACTGGCCGGCTGTGCACTGACATGGATCGGCGCTATCGGGCCGACACTGGGAACGAATTATATTGTGGATACTTTTATGACTGTTGTTGTAGGCGGCGCGGGAAGTATCTTAGGTTCTGTGCTGGGAGCCGGATTTATTGGAATCGGACAGACAGCGTTCGAATTTTTGACCAGCGCTTCCATCGGCAAGGTGCTCATCTTCGCGTGTGTCATCGTCCTGCTTCAGTTCAGGCCCAAAGGAATCTTTGCGGTACAGAACCGGGCACTGGAAGACTAGAGGGTGTTTGAATCAAAACAGGAGGCACAGGTATGAATCAAAGGAAAAAAATCAAGGGTACGACAGTTCTGGCGCTGCTTATATTTCTGGTTCTCGCCGTCATGCCCTTTTGCATGTCCATGTTCCGTGTGGGACTGTTTGGAAAATATATGTGTTTTGCCATTATAGCCATCGGGCTCGATATGATCTGGGGCTATACCGGTATCCTGAGTCTGGGCCATGGTGTCTATTTTGGCTTGGGAGCATACTGTATGGCCATGTATTTAAAGATGGAGGCCAGCGGCGGTCTGCCTGATTTTATGACGTGGAGCGGGGTGACGCAGCTTCCATTTGTCTGGCAGCTGTTTGGAAATCCGGCATTTGCTATCACCATGGCGCTTCTGGTGCCCGTGGCACTGGCAGTCCTTGTGGGATATCTGACCTTCAATAACAAGATTAAGGGAGTTTACTTTTCCATCCTGTCACAGGCTATGGCACTGATCATGAGTACACTGCTGGTCGGCAGCCAGGCATTTACAGGCGGCTCTAACGGCCTGACGGATTTTAAAACGATTTTCGGACGCAATATCAATGAACCGCTGACAAAGATTACCATGTTTTATGTCACACTGGCCTGCCTGATTGCTGTATATGGCTTATGCAGATTCCTGACGGGCCGCCGGATTGGTAAAGTGTTTATCGCTATCCGTGACGGCGAGAACAGAGCCGGATTTGCCGGATACAATACGGCAAAATATAAGGTGTTTGTCTATGCACTCTCAGCCATGATCGCAGGGCTGGCTGGTATGCTGTATGTGGGGCAGGTGGGAATCATTTCTCCAGCAGAGGTAGGGATTGTCCCATCTGTGGAAATGATTATATGGGTGGCCATCGGAGGCAAAGGAACGCTGGCAGGCCCCATACTTGGAGCACTGGCCGTAAATGGGTTTAAGACCCTGGCGAGTGAGAATTTCCCGGAGCTGTGGTCGTATTTTATAGGAATTCTGTTTGTCGTTGTGATTCTGTGGCTTCCGGGTGGGTTTGTATCCTTAAAAGAAGTACCGGGTCGGATCCGGAATGCGGTGAAGAGGCGCCGGGAAGAACGGCCGGAATTGATGGAAGATCGGGAGGCTTATCCTGCTTCTGCAAAGAAGAACGGGCGGACGGCATCATGAAGAAAGGGAGGGAAAGCATATGACACAGGCGGAAGTCCTCATGACACCGGAGGAAGCTCCGGTGCTGACTATCGAAGATGTGAGCATTCAGTTCGGTGATTTTAAGGCGGTTAAACATGTTTCCACGGAGGTCGGAAAGAATGAGGTCCGGTTCTTTATCGGACCCAACGGTGCCGGAAAAACGACGATTCTTGATGCTATCTGCGGAAAAAACCGTGTAAGTGGAGGCCATATTATCTTCCATGGTGAAAATGGCACGAAAGATGTATCAAAAATGAAGGAATACGCTATCTCAGATTTGGGAATCGGCAGGAAATTCCAGGCCCCCAGTGTGTTCCAGGGTATTACCATTGAGGAAAATATGGAACTGGCGGTGGCAAGACGCCATTCCCTTTACTCCACTACCTTCCGAAAACTGTCAAAAGAAAAGCAGGATTACATGAACCATGTTCTGGAATTCATCGGACTGGCGGATAAGCGGTTTAAATATCCGGGAAGCTTATCCCACGGCGAGAAACAGTGGCTGGAGATCGGTATGCTTCTGGCGGCCAGACCGAAGCTTATGCTTCTCGATGAGCCAGTGGCAGGCATGGGGCGCAAGGAAACGGAAAAAACAGCCGAAATGCTTCTGGATATCAAAAAGGAGTGTTCCATTATCGTAGTGGAGCACGACATGCAGTTTGCCAGGGATGTATCGGATACGGTCACTGTCTTTCATGAAGGATCTATTCTGGATGAGGGTACAATGGAATCGGTACAGCAGAATCAGAAGGTGATCGATGTTTATCTGGGCAGGAGCTGAGAGGAAAGGTGAAATTATGGATAGAACAGAACTGGAGAATAAAGCGGCGTTTGAACTGGCAGGCCTCTATGCAGCCTACGGCGATGGTATGGTGCTGCGCCATGTAAGCCTGGAAGCGCCGGTTGGCCGGGTCACCTGTCTGGTGGGCAGAAACGGGGCAGGAAAAACCACCACTTTAAAAGCTGTTATGGGTCTGGTGAAGACGCCAGAGGGAGAAATCCTTCTCGATGGAAAGCCGGTGATCCACCTGCCTTCCTATGAGCGGGCCAAGAGAGGAATCGGTTACGTTCCCCAGGGCAGGGAGATTTTTCCACAGCTTACTGTAGAGGAAAATATTCTTCTGGGCCTGGAAGCAAAGAATGGGAAAGGGGTGATTCCCGATTTTATTTTCGAAACATTTCCAATATTAAAGGAGTTTTTGAACCGAAAAGGCGGGGATTTATCTGGCGGCCAGCAGCAACAGCTGGCAATCGCCCGGGCCGTGGTTGCAGAACCAAAGATTTTGATACTCGACGAGCCTACGGAAGGAATCCAGCCTTCCATTATTCAGGAGATCGGACGCGTGATTACCGGGCTTAAAACCCGTATGGCTGTCCTGATTGTGGAACAGTATTTAGAGTTTGTCATGGAGATAGCGGATTACTGCTATGTCATGGAAAATGGAAGAATTATAATGGACGGTGAGCCGGATTCGCTTGATCAGGAGCGGCTGCAGGCGACCATGTCACTGTAAGAAAAGCGACGCCGGCAGCCGACAGGGCTGACTTAAAAAGAGGAAAGACAGGAGGAATGATTATGAGGCTTACGCCGAAGGAAGAAGAAAAGCTGATGCTTCATCTGGCTGGTAATCTGGCGAAGGAGCGGCGCAGCAGAGGATTGAAACTTAATTACGCGGAGGCTGTGGCTTACCTAAGCTCTGAACTTCTGGAACTGGCCAGGGACGGCAGAAGCGTGACGGAACTGATGGAGAAAGGCCGCGGTATTTTAAATGCGGATGATGTGATGGACGGAGTTGCGGATATGGTGGAGGCGGTGCAGGTAGAGGCTACGTTTCCCGACGGGACGAAGCTGGTAACTGTTCATAATCCGATTGGGCCGGGAATATCGAAACGGACGGACAGAAAATCTGGTGAAGTAATAACACAGGACAGAGATATTATATTAAATGAGGGCAGGGAGTCAAAGAGCGTGACGGTTGCAAACATCGGGGACCGGCCGATTCAGGTTGGCTCTCATTTCCATTTCTTTGAGGTGAACAAACTGCTGAAATTTGACCGGGACGAAGCATTTGGCTTTCGACTTGATATCCCTTCCGGAACCTCTGTACGGTTTGAACCGGGGGAGGAAAAGAAGGTACAGTTGGTGGAACTGGGTGGAAAGAAACTGGTTTACGGCTGTAATGATTTGACGAGAGGAAAAGCGGAAAGGAGAAAATAGGTGAGTTATCGGATAAGCGGAAAACAGTATGCGATGATGTACGGTCCTACGGCAGGCGACCGGATACGGCTGGCAGATACGGATCTGTATGCAGAGGTGGAAAAGGATTATACGAGATATGGGGATGAAATAAAATTTGGCGGAGGTAAAACCATAAGGGACGGGATGGGACAGTCCGTACTAACAACCAGCGCCGGGGGAGATCTGGATCTGGTATTGACCAACGCGCTTATTATTGATTATACGGGAATTTATAAGGCTGATATCGGAATAAAAGATGGAAAAATAGCAGGAATTGGCAAAGCTGGCAATCCCGATATCATGGACGGAGTAACACCTGAAATGACGGTGGGGGCTTCGACAGAGGCGCTGGCGGCGGAAGGACTGATCGTAACGGCGGGAGGAATTGACTCCCATATTCATTTTATATGCCCTCAGCAGATCGACTGCGCTTTGTTCTCCGGAGTGACCACCATGATCGGAGGCGGTACCGGACCTGCGGATGGAACCAATGCCACAACGTGTACGCCGGGACCCTGGAATATTCACAGGATGCTGGAGGCGGCGGAGGAATACCCCATGAATCTGGGATTCCTGGGAAAGGGAAACTGCTCCGACGAGGCACCGCTGAGAGAACAGGTAGAGGCGGGAGCTATGGGGTTAAAGATTCATGAGGACTGGGGGGCCACTCCGGCTGTGATCAACCACTGCCTAAGCGTGGCCGACGAATACGATGTGCAGGTAGCCATCCACACGGATACGCTGAATGAAGGCGGTTGTGTGGAAGACACGCTGGCGGCCATCGGCGGCCGTACGATTCATACATACCATACGGAAGGGGCGGGAGGAGGCCACGCGCCCGATATCATCCGTGCGGCTGGAGCGTTAAATGTGCTTCCGTCATCCACCAACCCGACCATGCCGTTTACGGTCAATACGCTGGATGAGCATCTCGACATGCTGATGGTCTGCCACCATCTTGATAAGAACATCCCTGAGGATGTGGCGTTTGCCGATTCCAGGATCAGACCAGAGACGATTGCTGCAGAGGATGTGCTTCACGATATGGGGGTATTCAGTATGATGAGCTCTGATTCTCAGGCAATGGGGCGCATCGGAGAGGTCATCACCAGAACGTGGCAGACGGCACATAAGATGAAGGGGGAACGAGGGCCGCTTCCTGGAGATAAAGAGGGAAGCGACAACTTAAGAATCCGCCGTTATATCGCAAAATATACGATTAATCCGGCCATTACCCATGGAATTTCCGATTACACAGGTTCTGTTGAAACGGGCAAGATGGCTGATTTAGTCCTGTGGAATCCGGCATTTTTTGGAGTGAGGCCCGATATTATCATTAAGGGAGGCATGATCATCGCCTCAAAAATGGGGGATGCCAATGCGTCCATTCCGACGACGGAACCAGTGATGTACCAGCACATGTTCGGTGCCCACGGAAAGGCAAAATACCGAACCTGCGCCACCTTTGTGTCACAGGCGGCTTATGACAGCGGAATTAAGGAAAAGCTGGGACTTGAAAAACAGGTACTCCCGGTTCACTGTACCAGGACGATTACAAAGAAAGACATGAAGCTCAACGATCTGACGCCAGAGATCTTTGTAGATCCTGAGACGTACGAAGTGAGGGCGGATGGAGTGAAACTGACATCCGAACCGGCGGAGAGGCTGCCGCTCACCCAGATGTATTCCCTGTTTTAAACAGCAGGAGAGAAAGGAAGAACAGAGTATATGATTGTATGTGAGGAGATTTTGGGTAATGTAAAAGATAAGGAATTTTCCGGTTGTTTCAGAGACGAGGTGGAGATCGAATGGCATGAGGCATATAAGCGGATTAACCAGAAAACGACAAAAGGTGACAGGGAGATTGGAATCCGTCTTGGCACGGAGATCCTGACGAGAGGACTGAGGGATGGCGATGTACTGTACCGGGAGGGGGATACGGTGATTACGGTATGTGTTCCCCCCTGCGAGGTCATCGTTATCGATGTGAGGGAGGATCATGCCCGTATGGCATGCAAGGTCTGTTATGAGATTGGAAATAAGCATGCGGCGCTGATGTGGGGAGATACAAAACTCCAGTTTATTACCCCGTACAATGAACCGACTCTGGTACTGCTTTCGAAGCTTCATGGAGTCACTGTCTGGAGTGATGTCAGAAAGCTGGATTTTGACCGGAGTATTTCAAGCAAGGTGAGCAGTCACACACATTAACAGGAAAATTTTGAAATGCAAATTTGGTAAGGAGGGTGGATGCGGATGATGAAACAGGAGAAACGGTATCTGTTGCTTCAGCTTAATGATGCGTTGTTTCCTATCGGCGGTTATTCGCATTCCTATGGCCTGGAAACGTATATTCAGAAAAATATGGTGAACAGCGAAGAGACTGCCGCGCAGTATATTGAAAATATGCTGTTGTACAGCTTTTGCCAAAATGAACTTTTGGCGGTACGGTTCGCTTGGGCTGCAGGGGACATGGAGAACCTGGAGGCACTCCTTCTTTTGGATCAGTGTATTACGGCACAGAGAACGCCTATGGAGGTGCGGCAGGCAGGTGAGAAGATGGGATCCCGATTCGTGAAAACGGTGCAGGCCCTGGCTGCACCGTGCGAGAAGAGTATATTCGCACGGTATGTCCGGGAAGGCGGGCTGAAAAATCATGTGATTGCATATGGAACTTACTGCGCCGCTCATGGAATCGGACAGGAAGAGACACTGGAACATTATTTGTACGGACAGACTTCCGCTATGGTGACCAATTGTGTGAAAGCCATACCATTAAGCCAGACTTCTGGCCAAAAGCTTTTATATGGATGCCAGGATATATTCCGGAAGGTTATGGAACGCTTGGACACGCTGACAGAAGAAGATTTCGGTGCGTCGGCTCCTGGATTTGAAATCAGGTGCATGCAGCATGAGGGATTATACTCAAGGCTCTATATGTCATAATATACCAGGAAAGGGACGCTGCGAGAGAAACTATCAGGAGAGGACTCAGGGAAGAAAACGCCGGGAGAGACAGGGAGGAAAAAGATGAAGTATGTAAAAATAGGAGTGGCAGGCCCCGTGGGCTCGGGAAAGACTGCTCTGATTGAGATTCTGACGAGAAAAATGGCCTCCGATTACAGTATCGGAGTTATCACCAATGATATCTACACGAAGGAGGATGCACAGTTCCTTTGTAAGAACAGCATCCTGCCTCAGGAGCGCATTATCGGTGTGGAGACAGGAGGATGCCCTCATACGGCTATCCGGGAGGATGCCTCCATGAATCTGGAGGCTGTGGACGAGATGATGGGTAAATTTCCGGACATACAGATCATTTTCATAGAGAGTGGAGGAGATAATCTGTCTGCCACCTTCAGCCCGGAGTTAGCGGATGCGACAATATTCGTTATTGATGTGGCAGAAGGCGATAAAATACCACGAAAAGGAGGGCCTGGGATCACGCGTTCTGACTTACTGGTTATCAATAAGATAGATCTGGCTTCGCTGGTAGGAGCCAGTCTCCAGGTGATGGAGCGGGATTCAAAAAAGATGCGTGGAACGAGGCCGTTTGTATTTACCAATATCCGGGGAGATGAAGGGGTGGATCAGATTGTTAAATGGATCAAGCGAAGTGTTCTGTTTGAAGACGGATTTCAGTAAGGAGAACACTGGAGACAGCGGGAAAAATGCATTTGGCAGAACTTCTGTGTTAAATATAAGCGCTTCTGCAAAGGAGGGGAAAACCTACTTAAAGGAACTTGGATTTACTGCGCCCTTCAAGGTTATGACGCCGTTTGAGCAGGAAAACGGTGGTATGAAGATTATGATGCTCATGGCGTCGGCCGGTATCATGGAGGGCGATGTACAGGAAATTTCCATCTGTACAGAAAGGGGAGCCAGTCTGGAATGTACGTCACAGTCATTCGAAAAGATCCACAAAATGGGAGATGGATATGCAGTCCGGAATATCCGCCTGACAGTAGGAGCCGGCAGTTTTCTGGATTACAGTCCAATGCCTGTGATTCCTTTTGCTGATTCCGCGTTCAAGGCGTCAACGGATATTGTGCTGGAGGATGACAGCAGCAGTCTGATCTGGCAGGAGATCATGGCCTGTGGGCGCGCAGCCAGAGGGGAACGGTTTTCTTACCGTTTCTATCACTCTGGCATCCGTATCTGGCAACAGGAAAAACTGCTTTACCGGGAAAAATGTCGTTTTAATCCGCCGGAGACAATGATGGAGGGAATCGGCTTGTTTGAAGGATATTCCCACATGGCCAGTCTTCTTTTGTTTCACATGGGAATAAGTGACGAGCTGCTGACACGTTTTCGGGAATACGTGGAGGGGCTTCCATATGTGTGCGGAGGTGTGACGAGAACCGCTTCGGGAGACGTAGCCGTGCGAATCTTTTCTAATCAGGCGTGGGAAGTGGAAGCGGTATGCAGTACACTGAAAGACTGGGCGAAACAAGACAGGATAGAGTATTTTGCTACAGGCAGAGTAAAAGGGACGAAAAGTTATCGCTCACTTCTCATATAAGATCCGGGTACCCAAAGATTATTGATCTTTGATATTCATTCAGGATAGTCTTTTTATGTAGACCAGTCAATGCTATAATTTTAAGGATTTTTTGTAACTGCCAAATATGTTAAAGGGGCATTATAAAATAGATGAATAGCCCATCTGTTTTACAATGCCCCTTTAAAGTCTGCATTTCCATATAATGTTCACCCGTTGTCATAGTATTTTGTAAAGCAGTATTACGATGCCAGTTCAAATAGTTCATCTAACTGTGCAATACAGTCAGTAACAGAATGAAAGATTACTTCGACTGTTTTAAAGGAAGCCAGAGACAGCACTCCCAAGATGGATTTTCCGTCAACTATGCGGCTTCCGTATTTTACGTCCACATCGAAATCCAGTTTGCTTACCAGATTAACAAACTGCAGGATCTGCTTGGTGTTCTGAAATGTTATAAATTTATGTTCCATAATAAATTCCTCCTCATATTCGGGTTTTCGTTTGGTGATAAACTAAGTTTAACACTTTTCGTTAAAATATGAATGGAGAATACCGATAGGTTATTTGGAAAAAACAGACTTTATATATGAAACTGTAATTAAATTTTTAAATGTAAAGAGTCAGTAGTATTTCCTTGGAGCGGATTCTCTGATAAAAAGTCGCTTTTTTTCAGTAAGAATATAGGAAAAGATCATTTTCTTTGTTAATAAGAAGGATTAAAATTAAGAAATAAAAAGCAAGGGAAGAGGAGATTATGGATATGCAGAATGATTTTTTTATATTGAACAGGGACGTCACAATCGATGCGGAATTAAAGAGTGAACCTGTCCGGCGTGCAGTATCACGTTTTTACCGGGATCTTTCGATGGTGCTGGAACCAGCAGATGAAGGAACGGAGAGAGCAGAATCAGGAAAGATATGCTTGAAAAAGGGGGATTTGGCGGCAGAAGAATATGATATTTATGTAGAAAATAACAGAAAGGTGACAATTACGGCCTCGGAGGAACTGGGCTTCATTTATGCACTGATCTACATTAGTGAGCACTGCCTGCAAATACTTCCGTTTTGGTTCTGGAATGATCAGAGATTCGTAAAACAAAAAGAAATACCCATTTTATTTAAAAAATACCATTCAGAAAAAAAGCCGGTCGCTTACCGGGGCTGGTTTATTAACGACGAGGTTTTGATCAGCCACTGGGACGCGGAGAAAGATGCAGCCTATCCGTGGGAAATGGCGTTTGAAGCGCTGCTGCGCTGCGGCGGCAATACGGTGATTCCGGGAACGGACAGCAATTCAAAAAAATATGCCGGTCTTGCGGGAGACATGGGATTGTGGCTTACCCAACACCATGCGGAACCCCTGGGGGCAGAGATGTTCCTGCGGGCTTATCCGGATAAAACCCCTTCATTCAAAGAGTATCCAGACTTGTTCCGAGGTCTTTGGGAGGAAGGAATAAAGAGACAGATGAATCATAAAATCATCTGGAATCTTGGCTTCCGAGGCCAGGGTGATACCCCATTCTGGGAGAATGATCCCCAGTATGATACTCCGGAGAAGAGAGGACAGTTGATCAGCAGTATTATGCAGGAACAGTATGACCTGGTAAAAAAATACGTTGCGAATCCTGTTTTTGGCACAAATCTGTATGGAGAAACCATGGAGCTTTATCAGCAGGGGCTGATCGAACTTCCGGATAATGTAATTATGATCTGGGCTGATAACGGTTACGGAAAGATGGTATCCAGAAGGCAGGGCAATCATAATCCGCGAGTTCCTGCACTTCCGGGTGAAGGGCTGGGCGACAGAAGACATGGCGTTTACTATCACGTTTCTTTTTATGATCTTCAGGCTGCCAATGTGCTCACGATGCTGCCGAATCCCATGGAATTTGTTAAAAAGGAACTGAAGCATGCTTATGATTGTGGGATTTCAACGCTGTGGCTCGTGAACTGCTCCAATATTAAGCCCCATGTCTATCCTCTGGATTTTGCTGCCACTTTATGGAACTCTCTGGAAACGGAGCCGGAAAAGCATCTGGAACAGTACATAAGCAGGTATTATGGGGACAGATCCTTAAAGGAAATGAGAGAATGCTTTATGGAATATTTTGAAGCCGCGCTTCCGTATGGAGAGGAGGAAGACGAACATGCGGGCGAACAGTTTTATAATTATGTCACCCGGGTTTTGATTCATCAGTGGATGAAGGATGGCGGAAACGCTGCCTGTGAGGAACTTCGCTGGTGTGGACCGGCAGAAAGTTTCGCCGCACAGCTTCAGTGGTATGTGTCAAAATGTAAAAATGCCTGTCCACGCTTTCAAGGACTGCTCGACAGATGCGTAAGTCTGGCAGATGAACTGCCGGAAGACTGCCGTAGATTATGGAAGGATTCCCTCCTGCTCCAGGTAAAAATTCACACGTTCTGCCTGGAGGGCGTGATCCATTTCGGAAAGGGATATTCGGCATATGAAAGCAGCGATTATCTGAATGCCTTTTACGAAATTGGCCAGGCAGCAGACCACTTTTATCTGGCGGAGGAGGCTATGAAAGAGTGCGGACACGATAAATGGAAGGGCTTTTACGATAACGACTGTCAGACAGACATAAAAGAAACGGCATACTTACTCAGGCTGTTAATGGGGTATATCAGAAATATTGGAGATGGTCCATACTTTTATCAATGGCAGAGATTAATTATATATCCGGAACGAGACAGAAAGATCATGCTTCTTCTAAATTATGAAAATCACCTGACGGATGGAGAACTGTATCAGGCGATGAAGGAAAAAGAAAATAATAAATTTGACAAAATCAGCCTTTAGCTTTTAAGCGAAGAGCTCCTGCTTTTGCAGAAATAAATATAGCCGGTCATTATTTCCTTTACAGAAAATCCAATGGCCGGTTTTGCAGTTGATTTCTATTATGTCTTTGCAGTTTTCTCTGTATTCGGTTATAATTATCTGGAAAAGTCGCTTTTTTCAAATCGAAAACAGGAAAATGAAGAATAGAGGAGCAGCGTTGAAAGGACAGTCGATGAAAAGATATCTGGAATATTGGTACCAGAAATACAGAGATTTAAAACTGGCGGAAAAGATGATTATTGTTTACGTCCTGATGTTGGGAATCTGTTTTCTTATAAGCGTTGCTGCACTACAGGTCAGCTTCAATATTTATGATGGGAAATTGTATGAAAAGTCCCTGCAGGAACTGGATTTTTTTACTCAGGAGGTAAACCGGAGTTTAGACGAGGTGGAAGGAATCTCCTATAACATAGCAATCGATACGCAGATTCAGGAACAGCTCACAAAAATGAAAAATTTGAAACATTTTACTGCGGATTATTCTTATGAAGTTTATCAGCTCCGTATGCTGTTTAATAAAGAACTGGCAAATTCAAATATGATATCCAACATGGTATATACGGACGGGGATAAAACTCAGTTTGTTGTGGGGCTTGCAACGGGAACGATCAGTAAGGAACTGTACGATTCAGTGATGAACCGGATTCATGAAGCAAAAGGGGCCTATGTGGTACAGCCGCCAACGACAGAGTATCCCTATTTGCTGACGGGCCGTGATGTAAGAAAACATATTGATGCGAGCCTGGAGTATCTCGGGAGCCTTCTGATCACCTGCGATGTTGCAGGAATGATCGAAAAGAATATTGACGATCTGGAAGCTGACAGTTCCACGCTCTGTGTGTACTCAAATGAGGGCGTTATCTATGAAAAGCAGAAGGGCATGATGGAGCGTCTGCCTAAGCTGGAGGGAGATAAAGGGTATCAGATTATTAAAGAACACGGACAGCGATATTTTGCTTGTTATTTACAATCATCAAAGACAGGCTGGACCTATGTCAATATATTTCCTTATTCGGAAATTTACGGACAGAATCAGAATCTGCGGTATATGATGATTGGTGGATTTCTTCTGCTGTTTCTTATTACCGCACTGATTTTGAAAAAACTTGCGCATATGATTGTGAAGCCGCTGGAACATTTAACAGAAAGTATGCAGATTGTGGAAACCGGAGATTTTGATCAGGCAAGAGAGTTTTTAGGAACCAGTACGCAGAAAGATGAGATCGGCCTGATGACCCAGGAATTTAAAGTGACATTGGATAAAATCGATTATCTGATTCATGAAAATTATGAAAAACAGTTTCTTTTGAAGGATACTAAGTATAAGATGCTCCAGGCGCAGATCAATCCGCACTTCCTTTATAATACTTTAAACAGCATAAACTGGATGATCCGTGCCCGAAAAAATGACGAGGCGGCGGAAATGACAGTGGCTCTGGGAACGATCTTACGGTCTGCCCTGAATAAACAGCAATATGTCGCCGTTGATGAGGAACTGGACAGTCTGAGGAAATATATGACGATTCAGGAGTACCGGTACAGGAAGCGTGTGGCCTTTTCTGTGGAATGTGAAGTCTCGGGGCAGTATCTAATCCCCCATATGACACTGCAGCCGCTGGTAGAGAATTCTATCTACCACGGGGTGGAAAAGATGCTGACGCCGTGTAAGATATCCGTTACGATCAGAGAAGAAGGAGGGAGAATTACCATAACTGTATCGGACAACGGCCCCGGAATGACGGAGGAAGAACTGGAAGCGGTCCGTACTTTTACCGCAGAGCCGAAAGGCCATGGTATTGGATTAAAGAATATTTACGAACGGCTGAAAATGGCATTTGATCAGGAGGCGTATTTTGATATCAGCAGTGTACCGGGAGGCGGAACGACGGTGACAATTAAGATTCCAAAGGCAGAGGTGATGATAAGCGATGAATAAGGTGTTGTTGGTAGATGATGAGGATATTGAACGCGAGGCAATGGCGGAGATTATTCCATGGAAGAAGCTGGACATGGAACTGGTGGATATGGCGTGGAATGGAATTGAAGGGCTTGAAAAAATACGGATGCATATTCCTGACATTGTAATTACAGATATCAAAATGCCGGTTATGGATGGGATTCAGCTGATCCGCAATACGAAAGAGCTTTATCCGGACATACTTTTTGTGGTGCTGTCCGGATATGGGGAATATGAATACACCAGCAGAGCAATGGAACTTGGAATCCGGCATTATATTTTAAAGCCCTGTGATGAGGAAAAGATTGTAGAAGTGCTGCTGGGAGTGAAGAAGGAACTGGAAGAACTGGAGAACAGAAGAAAGTCGGAACAGGAGTACCGGAGCACCTTTGACCGTATGCTTCCACGTGTAAAAGAACAGATACTCGGAATCTTGATAACCAAAGAGGAGGTGTCCAGGGCTGATGAAATCCTTCTGGAGAAATTTATGGAGGATATTACAAACTCCTTTGTATTGCTGGGAATTCAGTCCTCCCTGGAGTTGGATCAGCTGGATCAGTTTGCTCTGACAAATATATTAACAGAGCTTTTAGGTGTGGAGAACGTCTATATGAGTACAGCCACAAAAAATGAGATGGTTTATCTGATTCCAGCGGAGATGGCAGAAAATCTGCGGCCTCTGATTATAAAGGTTCATAAGGAGTATCGGAAGTATAAACAGACAAAGCTTCGTTCGGCGATCAGCAGAACAGGGGGGATTGAGGACGTCAGCCATCTGTACTCTCAGCTTCAGGAGTTGTTCTTTTTAGGTGATTCGGAAGGGAAGATGGAGTTTATCAGCTTTGATTTTTTGGGTGAGGCCGATGACAATTCCGTTATGGTATTGGATTATGACCGAATCAGGGAGGCAAAGGATTACGCGGAGGTGATGTTTGAGATTTATACTTCTTTTGTAAAGATGGAAATTCGTGGGTTTTCAAGGAAAAGGATCGCAGATTCCTTTCGTTTCTTTTTGAAGATATTCTGTGGGAAAGCGGAATGCGAATTGAACGATGGAGATATCTGGGGAATTCTGGAAATGGTGATTGAAGAATGCACTGCTTATCTGAAACTGTCACTGCCTGATACAAAAGATGGGAGCCGCATGAAACATATATTATATAGTATTTATCAGAATATCAAAAATCCGGATTTAAGTCTGCAGTATCTGGCGAAAGAAGTACTATTTATGAATGAAGATTATTTTGGACGTTTCTTCTACCGTTACACCAATGAGAAATACTCTTCGTTTTTAGTCAGGATTCGGGTAGATTTGGCAAAACGACTGATGGCTTTTGATCCGGATATCCGGATATCTGAATTAGCCGAGCAGATTGGGTATCCCGCAGATGGACAGTATTTTGCCAAGGTATTTAAGAAGACTACAGGGCTGGTACCGTCTGAATATCGAAAAATGCTAACCGTTCGTTGATTAAAGTCGGAAAATTACAAATAAATGAAAAAAGAGGGGTATCTAAGAAAGTATATTTTTTTCCTGGATGCTTCTTTTTTTACGTTTTAGTCGGAATTTTACAGATGAGTAATCTGTAAATTCCATTCAGATTTCCAGTGGAAAACAGTATAATAAGGCTATCAGAAATAAACAAAACCAGATTAGAAAAGGAGAGTCGTATTTATGAAAAGGTCTTTAAAAAAATTAACAGCTTTAAGTATGGCGGCGGCCATGGCGTTTTCACTGGCAGGATGCAGTTCAGGGAACGGAGGAGAGACAACGGCAGCAGAAGCCGCTAAGACAGATACACAGGCGGCCGGGACAGAGAGTACGGGTGAACCGGTTACCCTTAAAATTACCTGGTGGGGAGGCCAGGGGCGTCACGACTACACACAGAAAATGCTGGATGCCTATACTGCCTCCCATCCAAATGTAACATTTGAGGCAATGCCGTCAGGCTGGGATGGATATTTTGACAAACTGGCTACCCAGGCTGCTTCCGGTTCCATGCCTGACATTGTCCAGATGGATTATCTCTATATCACTACATATGCTAAAAATAATTCTCTGGCTGATTTACAGCAGTTTGTGGACGATGGAACGATTGACACCTCCAAGATAGATCAAAATCTGCTTAACACAGGAAACATCAATGGTAAACTAAATGGAATGGTGCTCAGCAGTTCTTATTTATCGGTCGGATATAATCCGGAGGTATTAGCGGATGCTGGCGTGACAGAGCCGGACAGCAGCTGGACCTGGGATGATTTTATTCAGACGGCTGAAACGGTCAAGGAAAAGACCGGTAAGTATGGTATGGCAGGCGGACCGGTCGATGATACCAACTTATTTAACTACTGGGTAAGACAGCATGGAGAAAGCTTGTTCAGTGAAGACAAGAAGGCGATCGGCTATGCGGATGACAAGCTTTGCTCAGATTTTATCCAAATGTGGGCTGATCTGATGGCAAAGGGGGCTGCACCGAATCCGGATGAGTATGCGGCGATCCAGACTCTGGGAGAGGAAGGAAGACCGGTTGTAACCGGAGAAGGCGCCATGCTGACAGAGTGGAACAACTATGCGACAAAAGTAAGCGGAACCAACGACAAGCTGAAAATGGTAACCCCTCCGATGGTTGCCGGTTCTGACGCCAAAGGTCTCTGGATGAAACCAGGCATGTTCTTCTCCATCGCGGAAACGTCCAAGGTTAAAAAAGAAGCTGCAGAATTTATCGACTGGTTTGTTAATTCAGAGGAAGCCAACGACATCATGATGGCGGAGAGAGGGACTCCGGTATCTTCAGAGATCCGTGATTATATGGTGGCATCTGGCAAGTTATCGGATCAGCAGGCAACGATGTTCAAGGGTGTAGAAGATGCCCTGGCACTCTGCGGTGAAACACCTGATCCAGATCCGGTTGGAATGTCAGAGGTTAATGAGTCCTTTAAGAATGCTGCTTACAGCGCATTCTACGGGCAGATGACTCCAGAAGAAGCAGCAGCTAAATTCAGAAAAGACGCAGATGCAATTCTTTCACGGAATAACTGATTGGCAGAAGGAGGGGACCATATACCATGGTCCCCTCTGACAGTAAAGAGGAGATTGGATAACCATTATGAAAAGTAAAAAGAAAAAAGCCGTTTCCAGACAGGCCGATAATGCAGTTGCGTACCTGCTCATGGCACCCTGGCTTGTGGGATTTATCGGGATGTGGCTGATTCCGGCGATTATTTCCATCTATTATTCCTTCACGGATTTTAACCTGTTAAACGATCCCAAGATCATTGGATTTGCCAACTATGCACGTGCTTTCACACAGGATGAGACGTTTGTACAGGCGCTCAAAGTGACATTTTTATATGTATTGGTACTCGTTCCGCTAAGACTTGCATTTGCCCTTTTTGTAGCCATGCTTTTAAATAAGAAACACAAGGGACTTGGGCTTTACAGAACCCTCTATTACGTTCCCTCCATCATAGGCGGAAGCATTGCGGTTTCCGTTGTGTGGAAGCAGATATTCGGAAATAAGGGTGTGGTTATGACACTGCTGTCCGTATTTGGAATCCAGCAGACCACCTCCTTTCTGGGAAATCCCAAGACGGCGCTCAGTGTCATCATTCTCATGGGAGTATGGCAGTTTGGTTCCTCTATGCTGATCTTCTTATCCGCATTAAAGCAGATCCCGTATACCCTTTATGAATCGGCTATGGTGGATGGAGCGAAGCCGTCCTATACATTTTTCAGAATTACGCTTCCGATGCTGACCCCGACGATTTTCTTTAATCTGATTTTACAGATTATCAACGGCTTCCGGGTATTTACAGAGAGCTATGTAATCACCGACGGCGGCCCGTTAGACAGTACACTGTCCTATGTGCTTTACTTATACCGCAGAGCCTTTACGTATTTTGATATGGGCTATAGCTGTGCACTTGCCTGGATCCTGGTTGCAATTATCGCTGTCTTCACCGTGATTATTTTCAAAACACAGAAGAACTGGGTCTATTATGAATCTGAGGAGGGGTGAGAAAATGGGAATGCACACAAAGAAAAAGATAAATTCGGTAATATTTCACATAGGAGCGTGCGCGCTTGGATTTTTGATGATTTATCCCCTGCTCTGGCTTCTGGCCAGTTCCTTTAAGAGCAATGATACCATGTTTCTGGATACGTATTCTCTGATCCCAAAGGTATGGGATGCAGGTACTAACTATAACAGCGGTTTTTCAGGGATCGGCGGTGTGAAGTTTACAACATTTTTTACCAATTCGCTGATCGTAACTGTTATCGGAACGGTAGGCTGTGTATTGACCTCCCTGTTGGCGGCCTATGCATTGTCCAGACTTAAATTTAAATTTTCCGGCTTTTGGTTTGGCTGTGTCATGATGACCATGATGATTCCCCCGCAGGTTATGGTCGTACCTCAATACATTATCTTAAAGCAGCTGCATTTGATTAATACGAAAACGGCACTTGTTCTTCCGTGGATTTTTGGCGGTGCGTTTTTTATCTTTCTGATGGTTCAGTTTTTCCGTGGAATTCCGAGAGAACTGGATGAAGCGGCAGAAATTGACGGATGCGGAAAGATAACGACCTTATTTAGAATTCTTGTGCCAGTGGTAAAACCGGCGATTATTACGTCCTCTATCTTTGCGTTTTACTGGATCTGGCAGGATTTCTTCCAGCCGCTGATTTTTATGAACAGTGTGGAACGCTTTACAATTCCGCTGGCACTGAATATGTATTTGGATCCAAACTCTTATAACAACTATGGTGGACTGTTTGCAATGTCAGTAATTTCGCTGCTGCCGGTAATTATTTTCTTTATTATCTTCCAAAGATATCTGGTGGATGGAATTGCCATGGATGGCATCAAGGGATAGAAACAGACAGATTGCAGCAACAGTTAATGGTATGATATGGAACAGTATGGAATATGTCAAGAGTATTCCATACTGTTCTTTTAGTATGGGGCGGCAGGACTCAGTTGAGTGCGCGAAGCGCAGAATTTAGACGGGAGGCGGCAACTTTTGTTGATAATTTATGTGTTTTTTGTTTGGTTATAATGGCGTTTTTTTGAGGCTGCTGAATATAAAAATTATAAAAAATATAATAAAGTCGGAATTTTCCAGCAAGGTTACCGGAAAATTACATAGGAAAAACAGAAAGTTTTGGATAGAATATAGGCACATCCTGAAAGCTCGTTGGGAGTACCCGCAGCGAAGGGAGAAAAAAGGAAGGGAGAATAGTATGAGATTGAAACAGAGAACATGGTTTCGCCGTACGATAGCGGCAGTACTTGTGGCCGGCATGACGGTTGCAACGGGTATGTTTACACTGGCTGCACCGGGGAATGGTGGAAAAACGGCCGGCGCCAGTGATTGGAAAGAAATTGCTGCCGTAGATTTCAGCGGGCTGGAAAGTTTGGATAACTTAAAGGACGGCTGGGTGGTCAGCGGAGGTTCAGGAACAGCAGAACTGGTTGAGGCAGGTGAGAGTGCAGAGGGAAAGGCCCTGAAGCTTACACGGTCATCAGATGGAGCTGTCACGCAATTAGTAAGAAGTGCATTGGGAATCGACAAAAGTAACTGCTCCTATGTATCGATAGAAACCAGACTGAAGCTTGGTACAGAAAAAGGCAACAAGCAGTGGAGTATCCCGTATATTAAGGATAAAAATGGAAAGGTAGCGTATACAGTCTTCGTAAGTGATGATGCGAACCAGTGGAGCCAGTATAAAACCCATGTTAATGGTACGAACAACCAGGCAGCAGGCACAGCGGTTCCCGGAACGTGGCAGACCGTCCGCATGGATATTAACCTGGAAAAGAATACGTTCCGTGTCTCTGTGGACGGCTCTTATGTGTTGTACGATGAGAATGCGAGAAGTGCAGCAGACAGCCTTGATACAATCCAGTTTTATGCGGACAGCTGGAATCGCGGAACTGTTTACATTCAGTCAGTAAAAGTGATGGGGCAGCAGGAGCATAAGGCAGGAACGACTTACTATGTGAGTAGCGAGGGCAATGATGAAGCGGCGGGGACATCGGAGAATACTGCATGGAAGACGCTTGGGCGGGTAAACCGCGAGCATTTTATCCCTGGAGACAGGATCTTGTTCCGTTGCGGAGATGAATGGGAAAATGAGACGCTTTTTCCACAGGGAAGCGGTAGTGCGGATGAAAAAATAGTTCTTGGCAGCTACGGAGAGGGGGCTATGCCTAAAATCTCCACAAACGGAAAGGCTGCGGATGCGGTCTGCCTGTACAATCAGGAATACTGGGAAATCTGCGGTCTGGATATCTCCAATACCGTGGAAGGTTTTTCCCAACTGTCGGGAGATGGAAACGGAGACGGGACACCGCCTGAAACTAATAATGCAGACCGAAACGCTGCAGATGGAAAATTGTTGGGTGAGTACCGGGGAATCCATATCGCGGGCCGTGATGTAGCTTCTTTAAAAGGTTACCATCTTCATGATTTGCTGATACATGATGTGACCGGTGTAGTGAGTTGGATTGGTGATACCGGACTTAAGGATGCCGGAATTGTGAACAATGCAGGTCTTG
The DNA here is from genome assembly GCF_014288035.1 of Hungatella sp. L36. Classification (NCBI taxonomy): domain Bacteria; kingdom Bacillati; phylum Bacillota; class Clostridia; order Lachnospirales; family Lachnospiraceae; genus Hungatella; species Hungatella sp. L36. The sequence goes on from NZ_JACOPC010000002.1 coordinate 384,628, forward strand.
ACGGCTCCAAGCGTACCGGAGGAATCCTTATCGAATGCCTGAAACCGAGCGGTAACCAGCCAACCCAGTTCAGCGATATTGTAATCGAGGACAGTGAATTTATCAATAATTCTTTCTGTGGCATAACAGTTAAGCAATGGAATGGTGAAGGCAGCCAGTATAGTAATAATCCAGGTTGGGCGAATCGGAACAGGGCAGGCGGAGCGCCGGATTACTACGATGCCAACTGGTATCCCCACAGCAATATTATAATTCAGGATAACTACATCAACCAGGGGGCTTCTGCCTATGCCTGCAATGGTATTTACTTGACCAGCAGTAAAGATTCCGTTATTCAGAGAAATGTCCTGGAACACATTGGAACCTGTGGAATCGAACTGTATTTTGCCGATAATGTGGCAGTTCAGTATAATGAGATTTCTGATGTGGTTAAAAAGGGCGGCGGCGCCGATGACAATGCCATAGATCCGGACTGGCGGGTAACAAATTCTCTGATCCAGTATAATTACATTCATGATGCAGGGGAAGGCTTCCTTTTATGCGGTGTTCATTTTAACTCCGGGGTAATCCGTTATAACCTGGTGCAGGACTGTGGAAGAAGTTATGTTCATTACTCTATGGGAAGCGGCTATTTCCAGATTTATAATAATATCTTCTACCGCAGTAAAGACGGTAATGGTACCAATAATTTCGATCCCTGGGGAGGTGGAAGTGCCGCCTATTTTAACAATGTGTTCTATGATGGAAAAGGACAGGGATTTAATTTCAGCGGAGGCAGCAACTTTGCCTATGACAATAATGCATATTACGGAACAGCACCTACAAGTAAGGATAAAAATCCGATTCTGCTGACTGATGATCCGTTTGAGGGAGACGCGCCCTCTCTGAACAGAAAGGGAAATTTCAAGACCGGCGTTCTTTTGGAGGCAAATGGATTGAGACCCAGAGTAGACTCTCCATTGATTGCAGCGGGAGTTGACCGGGATCCGAATGGATACAGCATAGATGATGGTCTGAAATCCAAAGGAAGCAAGTTTAATTTTACTTCACTGGACAAGGCAGATACGAATTACCTGGGCGACTGTATTAATATTGGAAGAATGGATTATCCAACTTTCGAAAAAACGGATGCTGAGGCAACCTTTGATTCGCCAAAGACACAGACGGTAGCGGATCAGAATGCACCTACGATCGGCATGTTTGAACTAAGCCTGGCTCCAGATGCGGTAATTCTCCGCGGCACTGTTACAGATGGATTGAATCCTGTCACGGGTGCAGTTGTAGAAGTGACAAGTGGAGATAAAACGGTTGAGGCTGTGACTAATAAGAGCGGCGTTTACTCGATTGTGCAGGGCTTGGCTCCGGGTGTAGCTACAATTACGGTTAAATGCGAGAAAGAAGATATAACAGACACTATCACACTGGAGGGAGGAAAAGTCAATCAGCACGATGTGACAGTTCCGATGGCAGACATGCCGGGATCATTTGAAAATGTTCTGATAGAAGAAAACTTTGAAGAACAGACGGATCCTGATAATTTCGGATTTTCACATGGAACAAAGATTGAGAATGGAAAACTGGTACTGACGGCAGGCAGTATGGGAAATGCAACCACAGCAGTTAAGACCTTTGGCCCTGAGATTACAGGGCAAAGAGGAATTGACATGACATTCGATTATGTCTGCACAAAGGGAGATAAACAGGGATTTGAATTCCGGGATTCATACGGAAGACTGTTGTTTGCGATATGTGCGGCAGCAGATAAGAATGATTTAAGGCCATCCGTAACCGGAGGAGCAGTAGATGATTCAAAAGCGGCAGCCGCCGAAGAACCATCCTGGAATCATATCGACATGAATAAGGATACAACGTATACGATCCGTGTGCACGCTGATTTTGAGGAGAAAACAGTCAGCTATTCCATCACGGAAAAAGACGGCAAGGTGGCAGCGCAGGAGATTGCAATTCCTACAGAAGCTTCCAATCTTGCAAAGATGATTGCCTGCAACTGGTGGGTCGGGCAGCCTCAGTATATCGATAATTTCAGGCTGACAGCTCCTGAAGCAGCACTGGATCTGCCGCTGGAAGGAAAAACGCTCTATGCGTTTGGCGACAGTATTGTTGCAGGCCATCAGTATACGAAACACAGCTTTGCTGATTTCATAGCAGATCAGGAGGGAATGATCCTTCAGAAATATGCGGTAAACGGGGCTACCATTATGGAGGCCGGTTATTCTGGAGGGCAGATTTTATCCCAGTTAAATAGTGCGCCGGACGAAGCACCGGATTATATTATCTTTGATGGTGGAACAAATGACGCAGAGTATCTCTTAAACAAGGACAGCGAGTCCCTTGGCACAATCGTGGAGGAATGTGATCCGGAACGATTCGATACAGATACTTTTGCAGGTGCTTTTGAGAAGACGGTTTATGAGATGAAGAAGAAATGGCCGGATGCTCAGTTGGTTTATGTAGCGGTACATAAGCTTGGCTCACGGGATGAGTCAATGCAGGATAAACTTCATGAACTGGAGCTTGCCGCCTGTGCAAAGTGGGAAGTAGCGGTTGCCAATCTCTATGACGATTCAGAACTGGATACTAGAAAGGAACCCCACAAGAACCGATATACCTTCAATTCCCTGGATAGTAATGGCCTTCCGGGAACAAATGGATCGGGAACGCATCCAAATTTAGCGGCGATTGAAGAATTCTATGTACCTGCAGTTACCGGGGCATTGCGCAGACCAGAGGTGCCCTCATCAGATAAAGAGGTCCTGACAGCTCTGATAGAAGAGGCGGAAAAAGAAACGGAGAAAACGGATATCTACTCTCCAGAGGCAATTGAAGCGGTTAAAAAGGCAATCGAAGCGGCCAAAAAGACAGCTGAAAAAGTATTTGCAACGCAGAAAGAAGTGGACGATCAGATCAAACAGCTGAAAAAGGCAATGGATGAACTGAAGGGAACAGAAACCGGATATTACACAGAACGTATTAAAGTAACGAAAAAACCAGAACGTACCAACTATGAAATTGGTGACCGCTTTGATCCGGAGGGAATGGAAGTTACGATTTATGAAATTGCCAGCAGCAGTAATGCTGCACGTTCGAGAGTGCTTTCGCCGGAGGAGTATGAAGTAGAGTCTGAGAGCTTTGAAACTGCAGGAACGAAAACGGTTACCACAGTATATCATGGAGTTGGAAGTGATGGACAAGAAGAGGCGTTTTATGATTCCTTTACAGTGGAAGTAATAGAAGCGCTGGAGAACGAAGTCTATACAACCGGAATTAAAGTAACGAGAAAACCAAATAAGTTAATGTATGAGACCGGAGACGACTTTGACCCGGCAGGGATGAAGGTAGTCGCTTATGAAGTGGCAAGTGCCAGCAATGCATCACGGAACGAACGAACACTAAATCCTGATGAGTACCAGATAAGGCATGAATCGTTCGATACAGACGGGACAAAGAAGGTTACAGTTTATTACGAGGCAGAAAATAAGGAAGGGGATAATGAAGTATTTACCGATTCCTTCACCGTAACCGTAACAGAAGTCTGGGAAGAGTATTATACAACCGGAATAGAAGTACGGAAAAAGCCGGATAAGACGGTTTATAAGACAGGAGAAGACTTCGACCCAGAGGGAATGAAAGTAGTCGCTTATGAAAGACGGGCAACCGCCAGCAATGCAGAGCGCAGGGAAAGAGTGCTTACGGAAGATGAGTACGATCTGGATATCCCGTCCTTTGGAATACAGGGAAGCAAGACCATCAAAGTGGTGTATGAGGGAGTGGATAAAAACGGAGAGGATAAAACCTTTAAGGATACCTTTACAGTTAAGGTTCTGGGACGTACGGTCAGCAGCAATGACAACGACAGCGACAGCAGCGGAAGCGTCTATATACCGGATGACAGTATCACCGGAACGTGGCAGGGCGGCCAGAATGAACCGTGGAAGTTTAAAAAGAGCACTGGAACATATGCAACAAATGAATGGGCTAAAATAAATGGGAAATGGTATCATTTTGATCAGGATAGCAATATGCAGACCGGCTGGTTGTCTGACCAGAACAAGTGGTATCTGTTAAATCCGGATGGTGCCATGTGTGCCGATACCTGGGTCCTGGTGAACGGGAAATGGTATTATTTCAATGCAGATGGGTCTATGAAGTGCAATGAGTGGTATTTCTATAAGGAAGACTGGTACTATCTTGGAAGAGATGGAGACATGCTGGTAAGTGATATAACACCGGATGGATATCAGGTGGATTCAGAAGGAAAATGGATTAAGTGATGAATAACACTTAAGCAGACTTGGAAAGAAAAACTACGAATACCGCAGATGAATCAAGTCTGCGGTATTCGTAGCTGTATATCAGAGAATTAAAACTACCACAGTTTCGTCAGAAACGGCGTAAAATTTGCAGCAGCATTCACATAGTAGCAGATAATAAGAGAGATACTTACCGATCTCCAGCGCATGTCCTGAGTGGGGCGCGTGATCCACAAGAGCGGGTTTAATGGAAGAAATACTTATGGCAGCCAGCATGGGATAATCGGTATCATTAATTAAAACCAGTCCTGGTTCTTGTAGAAAACATTAGTGCCAGAGAAGAAAACTACATATGTGGCATGGGGGTGACCAGATGTGATGAAAGTACTTATTACAAAAGATGTATGTAGGGAAAATTTGATAGTACATATATATGGAAACGGTATCATGACAGGCATAGATGCCATAATACGGAATACACTCATTGAATGACTAAAAGGAGAATGACTTATGAAGGATTATATTCGTTCTATTGCAGAAAACATTAGAAAATTACGTGAGCAAAAAGGAATGACACAAGAAGAACTAGCAGAATTAGCAGGAATATCTCAAAGCCATCTGAGTAAGTTTGAAGCTGGCTCCAGAAACATTGGAATGAAAACATATACAAGGATTCTGGAAGCATTAGGAGCTGTTCCTGTTTTGTTATCAGAAGTAGAACGAATTGAGAGGCATGTGGAGTTGTTGGAGCGTTTTATATGTTTAATAAAAGAGTGTTCCGAGGTTGAATTAAGATTTTTCATGGACATGTTGGAATCCATGAAGGATAATATAAATAAATTAAAATCAGATGAAGAAAAGAAAAAGGTCAGATTTCCACGCAATACCTGTTCAAATGATAAGTTGTCTAGGGAATGGGCTTCATGATGTCATTTCGCTAAAGGAGAGTCATTAATATGGCGACACTTTTCATTATGCGTCGGGTAGACTCAGTTGAGCACGCGAAATATCTACAACCCGCTATTGCCATGTTCAGCCGCTGATATCTTGAAGATTACCCAATCCATGTCTGGAAACGAAGCGATGGACTTTTGGTAATCGGATTACCACAGAGAAGTGCTGTCAATTATTACTTCTCCATTACTGTACGATATATACAGCCAGTAATGATCGGTGTTGTTGCATTTATTACGAATGTGCTTTTGATGATATACTGAACGGCGATAGCTCATTATTGCAACGAATGTTAAGCAATCTGATATGCAACAGTATTGTACACAATCCAGATGGCTACAAGATAAGTGTTTTTGTTGGAGGCTGAAGCATGTTTTTTCAGTGCTGTCTCGCATGGATTAAGTGTAAGAATAGAGCTTCCACTCTGAAATAGAAAAGCAAGGAGCAGCCTCCAAGCATAGAAAGCTGCTCCTTGCTTATTTTTTCATAATCATATCGGTAGGCTGATATCCGATGTCAAACGGTTTCAGTGCCCTCCTGATTCTGTACTCCTGCGGATTAAGAGTCAGCGCACAGTCAGCGGAGCCGCTGCAGGTAACTCTGTTATTTGAAAATCTCGGGCTGTCAGCATCAATCTGTCAAGCAGTCATTTTACTATAGCCTCCACCATATAGTTGAGGGCCAGTACAACTGTTTTCCCATGTCACTACCATCTTTTTCCTTCGTCTTCTAAAAGCCTTTTTAGCAAATATGCTATTCTGCACTGATTGTATCAACAATTGACGTGGAATATCACAACAGATGAGACAAAGGCGATAGAACGGATACGAAAAACGATAGAGTATCAGAAAACCCACGATTGCATAAACAGAGTGGTCTCCGGTCTTGACCAAACGTTTTGGTACATCGCCTCCCAGTCCTTAAAGTCTGCCTTTTTAAGCACGATATCCTCTGCTTCCACTTTTTCCTGCTTTCAAAAATGCGAAATGATCATACACTTTTCTAGTTTACCACTGTCGGTGCCTCTAAGTGCAAGTATTGGAAAATGGAGGCAGGAGCTATACCGTTTACACGGATATTCGGAGCCAACGGTTTAGCTAAAGATTTTGTCAGGCAGTGGACAGCCGCTTTTGAAGCATCTCAGGCAGACAGATAAATTATACACAAAGAAACGTTAGGCGTAGCAGCCAAATGGTTATTACGCCTGGCGTTTTTTTGTGTATGGGATTATTTACCATAAATGTAAATCAAAGGATTGGAAGGCTGATCGGATATTTTTGCACGAAAAAAGTGTCGTTATATAGCAAAAAAACTGAAATGGATAATTTTAGGGAAAATTCATGTAGAATTATTCCAGCCAGTCCATTTTAAAATATACTTTAATACTGTAAAATACTACCAAATGAAAAGGAGGAACAGAGGGATATGATACTTAACAGTTTTGATATTGCCCAAAATATCCGGTTAGTGCGAGAGACAAAAGGACTTACAATAGAAAAACTTGCAGAATTAGCAGGCGTTTCGGCAAATCATATGAGCAAAGTAGAGAATGGCCTAAGAAATTTAAGTATGGAGTCATATTTAAATGTATTACAGGCATTAGATGTATATCCGGTTTTTGTTGCAGGGGCAGATGATGGGAAAGAAACGAAAAAATATATTTCGGATTTTATGGAGATCATTAAAGACTGTTCCGGAAGAGAAGTGGCCTTTTTATTGAATATGGCTGTAAGTATGAAAGAAAATATGATAAAAACTGGACTTACTGCAAGCGGAAAATAATAACTGGATAATGATATGTTATGATCATGACATTTTTGGCATTAAAGGAGAACAAGATGAAAGAATACATATATTGGTGGCCCATTTTTTTCTAATTGACTTGGCATTTATGTTTAATTCAATTATTGTCTTTGTAATTGTGCTTATTATAAGTTAATAGGAGTTAAAAATGCTGACCGTTGAAGAATTAGAAGAATTACAAAATATAAGTATAGATCAGATGGATCCAAATACATTGGTGGATTTGAACAGTATAAGAGTTGATACTTCCCAGCCCAAAGAAAAGCGCATTAAAATGCTGTTGGAAAGTGGAATCAATCCATATTTTTTTCGGGTGGGAAATATGAAAATAAAAGTTGCTTATTCAAATACAGGGAAAACACTATCTGATATTATCGAAAATTTAGTGGAAAAAGCAGAGATTTGAATAAGAACACAAATGAGAAAAAATAAAAAGTAGGTGATTATGTTAGATGGTATGGACAACTGATTTGGATCATGGTAGAATAAAGGCGGAATAGAACTAAAGATTAAGCAGGTTCCTGCTACTTATTTGGTGTATAGCCGTCCGTTTCAGGAGGGTCATACAGCTGACTAATAAGTGGTTAGGAGCTGTTTTTATGTTTAAAAAGTATAATCATATCTTTCGAACGTACTCTTATCTGCGCCTATCGGTAGAAGATGGCGATCAAATCGAGAGTGACAGTATCAAAAATCAAAGAGTCATAGTTAACCGTTATAAGGAAAATCATCCAGAAATCCAATTGGTCGGTGAGGAGATTGATGATGGATATAGCGGTACTAATTTCAAGCGCCCAGGTTTTCAGAATTTGCTGGAATTGATCAAGAAGGGCATGATCGACTGTATTATAGTGAAGGACTTGAGCCGATTGGGAAGAGACTTTACGGAAGTGCTGCGGTATGTCCAACGCCGGTTCCCTGAGTGGGGGATCCGTTTCGTAGCAATCGATGATAACTATGACAGTGACGATGAATCCTGTAAACAGGATTTTCTGACTTTACCCATTAAAAGTTTACTAAATGAGAGTTACCCGGCAAATACAAGCATCAGTATCCGGAACACATTAAAAGCTATGCGTGAGCAGGGGCTTTTTGTTGGGGCATATGCATATTATGGCTACCAAAAAGACCCGGAAGACCGTCACAGGCTGATCCTCGACCCTATTGCTTCTGGGGTGGTTCGGGACATTTTTGCATGGAAAATATGCGGTCTTAGCCAGGATGCCATAGCCAGGAGATTGGATAGCCTTGGATTTTTGCCGCCTGCAGATTACAAGGTGTCACAAGGTATCCCATATAAAACAACCTTCAAATTGTATGAGCGCAGCCATTGGACGGCAGTGGCGGTGGGGCGGATACTATGTAATATTGCCTACGTGGGAATATTGGTTCAGGGAAAAACCACAACTCCCAATTTTAAGGTACATAAAACAATATATAAGACTGAGGAAGAGTGGGACATTGTGGAGGGGGCTATTCCGCCAATTGTAAGCTGGATTGATTTTATGATTGTTAATCATCTTTTGGAAAAAGACACGCGGACTGCGCCAGGGCAGGATACGGTTTACCTTTTTTCGGGTATTCTTGAATGTGCGGACTGCCATCAGTCACTTGTGAGAAAACCTGCAAAGTATAATGGGAAGGAATACGGATACTATGTGTGCTCAACAAATAGGGATCATAAAGAGCAGTGTTCTTCACCACACCGTGTATCTGAAGCAAAGCTTAAAAAAAGTATGCTTCTGCTGATCCGACACCAAATTTCTATGATGGTAAACTTGAAGTCAATTTTACAATATGTGGAGACAATTCCGTTTTCTGACCGCAAAGTTGAAAAAGAAAGTAACCGGATGGAAATGTTAAAAAAGGAGTACCAATGGAATCTGAAACTGTCTACGTCTCTTTACGAAAGTTTCCAAGAGGGAATTCTTACTAAAGAGGAGTATCTGCAGATGAAAAAAAAGTATTCAGAGCGCTGTGGAGAATTGGAACAGTTGATGGAAAATCAGGAAGAGGAGAGCAGAAATATATTCCGAAATATCTGTGGACAGAATAACTGGATTGAACATTTTCTGAAATTTGGTCAGATCAAGGAACTCGACCGAAAACTGGTGGTCAGCTTTATTAAAGACATACAGGTTACGGCCCAGGGAAATCTGGAAGTGACATTCTGGTTTGAAGACGAATACAGGCAAGTAATAGAAAAGATCAAACAGATTCATTACGAACTGCCCAACGCCAAAATGCAAGGCTTCTTGAATCAAATAGGAGAAGGAGGTGTTTTGTGTGGCTAGAACAAGTAGAAAAAGTTCTAAAGCAGAAAGATCAGCTCCTGTTTTTAGAGAGAACCGATGGGCATCCTACGCAAGATTATCAGTGAAAAGCAACAAAGTGGGTATTGATGATTCTATTATACATCAACTTCAGAGGAACCGGGATTTTATCAGGAAAAATATACAGGACGGCTTACTGGCGGGAGAATATTATGATGATGGCATTTCAGGAACAACATTCGACCGTCCCGGATTTAATGAATTGCTTCAAGATATCAAACGCGGGAAGATCAATGCAGTCATCGTCAAGGATTTCAGCCGGTTTGGAAGAAACTCCCTGGAGGCTCTTGAACTTCTGGAAGTTGTGTTTCCTTCCCTCGACGTAAGATTTATCAGTATTGATGATGCATATGACAGCGCAGATCCGCGCTGTAGCAAAGACAGGATGATTTATATTATTAAACATCTGGCAAATGAGTATTATGCTCGGGTCGCATCGAAAAAGTTGTCACAGGCTCATGAACTGAATCGAGGAAGCGGAGAGTTTTGGGGAGCAAGACCACCGTATGGATTTGCACGTTCTCAAAAAAACAGTAAGATACTTGTCCGTGATGATGAGGCCGCAGTTGTATTGATACGCATTTTTAATATGTTTGTCTTAGAAGGATATACATATTTTAGGCTGGCAAAGCAACTTAATGAAGAGAGAATTCCCTGTCCGCAAGCATATTATCTTATAAAACACGGAAAACAAGACAAGGTAGAAAAGAATCCCGAGAAATATTTATGGACTGGTAATACAATATCAAAAATAATTCAGAATCCGGCCTACATAGGGTGCCTGGTAACTCATAAAACAGAGCAGAGTTATTACAAAAACCAAAAAATCAGAAGGGTCCCTCGGCAAGAGTGGATCATAGATGAGAACGTTTTGCCGCGTATCATTGGACAATCAGTTTACGATGAAGCACAGGAGCTTGCGAAACAGGCGTGGGTAAATAATTTTAATCGAGAGAACGACAAGAAACTTGGATTGTTTGGCGGAAAAATAATCTGTGGTATTTGTGGAAGAAATATGAGCCAACACAGGTATAAGACCAAAAAAGGGTTGGGATTTGAGTATCATTGCCCAGGACATGATATAGCTCCAAGTATCTGTAAAGCTCAATTTGTCAATGAAAAATATATTCTGAAAGCTGTAACAGTTCTCTTGGATAGATGGGTAAAAGCTGCAATGAAGGAAAGAAAGTTATATAAAAAAGGCATATTTCTAACTAAACTAAAGAGGGAATTTCAACAGAATATGGCAATAGCAGATGATGAGTTGCAGAGAATAACGGTAAAACAACAGCAGATATATGAAGATTATGTCGGTGGACTTTTGGATAAAAGAGAATATCTTCAAATTAAAAATCAGTATTCAGAACAAAGAGAAGAGTTGATCGAGAAAAAAGGAAAGCTGGATATGGAACTTAATGATGCAGTCCGGAAGTATTCTATGAAGAATAAATGGATTTCGAGTTTACTGGATATTCATGGAAATATTTGTATCACCGCAGAGGTGATTGATGAATTGATTGCGGAAGTTAGGGTTGTAGATAAAACGTCTATTGAGGTTATCTTTAAATTTAAAGACATATTTAACATAGATGTAGAATGCGAGGTGGTATGATAATGATAAAAAAATATTTGTTTTTCTATGAACGTCTTTCAAAGGAGGATGGGGACGATGAGAGCTGCAGCATTGGGAATCAACGAAGATTATTGCAGCGTTTCCAAAAAGAGAAGGACGAATTTTCAGATTATGAAGTAAAGGAGTTTATTGACGATGGCTACACAGGGGCGAATTTTGAACGTCCTGATTTCCAGAGAATGATGGAAAAAATTAGAAGTTTATATGGCAATAAGATCGTTGTAGTAACTAAAGATTTTTCACGTTTGGGACGTGATACTATTGATACGGTAAATTATTTAGAGAAAATATTCCCATTTTTGGAAGTGCGCTATATTGCGGTAAATGACGATTACGATAGTAATGACTATCCGTATGGTTTGGACTTTGAAAATAAGTTTAAAAATTTGATTAATGGTATATATCCAATGCAGCTTTCATATGCGCATAAAAAAATCAAAATGGAAGAGGCCAAACAGGGAAAGCATAATGGACCGATACCAACTTATGGATATCGGTATACCAAGGAACGTGAATATGAAGTAGATTGGGAAGCTGCTACGGTTGTTCAGATGATAATGGATTTTTTGGAACAGAGAAAAAGTTATAAATACATCATCTGCTTCCTGGCAGAAAAGAAGATAGAACCCCCCAGTATTTATTTAACGAGTAGGTATGGAGTGAAGTTGAGTAAGGTTAGTAAAAAATCTGTATGGAATAGAGCAACGATCCTTAAAATAGCAAGGAATAAAACCTATTTAGGATATTCTGTGCGTCATACAGTGGAGAGCTGTTCTTTGGGTACAAAGAAGACTCGTGTTATTAAACGGGATCAGCAAGTTTTGGTTCCGAATAGGCAGCTAGCCATTATCAGGACAGAGCAGTTTGATAGTGTGAATGACTGGCTTGATGATAGAGCTGAAAAGGCTGGCCATAAAAAAACCAAACGGCAAAGAGTTTCTGCACTATATAAAAAGGTTTATTGTACAGAATGTGGTTGTGGCATGACTAGAAGATTAGAATATAATTATGATGTTTACGTTTGCTTGGACAAACGGGAAAATCCCTTTTCGGTCTGTACTACGAAACCTATTCAGACATCAGTTTTGGAGGCAGCGGTTTTTAAAGCATTACAGTTTAATATATACTTATTTTTGGATAATGAAAGAAACATTAAAAAGTCTTTAAAGAGTAATATAACTGATCGGCATGAAGAAATGGCATGTCTTCATAAATCTGTTGACTTAATAAGTTGTCAAAAGATGGAATTGTATGAGAAATATAAATCAGAGCAGCTTACAAAAAAGGAATATATGAAAAGAAAAGATGATCTGACAAAGCAAATAGACGTATTGGATAAACGTATTGCTGAAATAGAAGATGATATTAACAGGCATAATGAAGATAATTTTATATTTAGTTCAGAATATGCTGGATTGGTTGAAAAATACAAGGAAGAAAAAATACTTACGTCAGATATAGCCGATGCTTTCATTGAGAAGGTATTAGTGGATAGGAATCACGATATAGAGATTATTTTTAAATTTCAGGACGAAATTGATAAAATCTATGAGAGAATAGCGTGCTGAGAAATAGTTACATGAAATAACGAAATAAGGAAAAATTACAATAGATAAAGAAAAATAATAACTTTGGTTTACTATATTTAAGAAATTACAAAGTGATTTATGAAACGATTAGAAAGGCGCTGTCAGGTTTATGCCGTACAGCGCCTTTTCAAATGGCAGCCAAATACTTTTTCGAAATGATACCGTTTTCTTTCATTCTTGTGTTAATCAGTAAGAGTATAGTGCAGTCCCCTGACTGAAAATCAAATTAAAAATGATTAATTTAAGCAGATTGATTTTATACTATGTATTTTTGGTTACTCTAAATACATCAGGAGGTAAAATTATGTCATAATAATCAATGGATCTTTCTATGTGCTTAAGAGCCTGAATTAGTTTTTCATCTTTTAATATAACACTGTATCCATAATTTCCAGCAATCATAATATTTTTGCCCTTCTTCTTATAAATCTCAATTTTAAATTGCTCTAATTCAAAAAAACCATTGGCGATCCCTTCACGCCATAATTTGCTGTTGTAATCAATGTTATGCGCTTTGTATAAAGCCTCAAAAAGTTTAGTTGCAAACAAACCATGTGTGTGGACACGAATTTTGCTCTTTAATTGAAAGATAGAAGGGTTATCAATAACTTCTTCAAGACTATTTAAGAAATGATGTTGTATTTCCTCTTTAGATAAATCTTTTATTTTTCCACACATAGTTAATTCATAAGTTTTTCCTGACTTAATTAGCTGCAAATGAGTTCCATACTTTTTTATTGGAAAAATAACAAAATTGAATATTAGTAATATAGGTATTGGTGCCACAATTTTTAAAAGAATATTAGGTGTTACGGTTATAATAATTATGGTAAGTGTTAAATTAATCATAAGATGTAGATTAGTATAAAAATAATAATATAAAACATAACAGATAAATTTAATTCGTAATAGTATCTTCATTAATATATCCTCTAAATCTTTTAATTTTATCTTATTATACAATATATAAAATTAAAAATAAATTACATAATTTCTTAGATTTATATTACTGTATCATAAAAACAGACCCATCAATCCTTTAGGAGTTAGTGGAAGGCCCTTGTTGTATTGTGTACTAATTATTTATGGACTGATAGTCAATGGATAAGTATAGGTAATCATCGTAAAATAGGCTTATAAGCATCAGGCAATTTAGCAATGATTAACTGATGTGTTACTGAATTGAATGATTCAGGTTTGCGTACTTTGACAATAGAATATCAGCATGGTAGATGTTTTTTGTCTTATTTGTGTCATAAATGGCATATTGAAAATCATCTTTTGAGATACTAAACGTTTTGGACATGCTTTTAAGCATGAAGAGAAAGTAATTAGCTACGCCACGAGCTACCTGCCTTAAATGCAAGTATAAGGTAAACACCAGGAATCGTAATAGAAGAAGTAAAAGGTATGAGCGGCACTTTCTCATGGATCATATAACCAATGGTCTAAAACCCAAGATGATAATGATACCTCCGTAATAATTGAATCGCGGTCCAGGTAGCGCTGGAGGCATGAGCAGCAAGTAAAGGCGCTGTAAAGTGTCAGGAAGGTTGTGGTTATACCTAATCTACATGCTCCCATGGTACAAGGGGGGAGATAATATACAACCGCACTAATTTATGGTGCGGTGTACCATTAAAAAAGTAGAACTAATCAGCAACAGAACTTGCTTATTAGCTGTGCTTTTTTAGATAGTTTATGATTTTTTTTGGTTCTTACTTGACACAGGCAGGAAAAACGACACTGGTCAAGCTGGTTACACGGCTCTATGACCCGACGGAGGGGGAGATTCTTCTAAATGGAACCGACATCCGCCGTTTTGCACTTCAGGACTACAGAAATCTGCTGGCAGCTGTATTTCAGGACATCAACTTATTTGCCATGACCTTCCAGGAAAATATCACCTGTGAGGAGGACGGTGCGGATGGAGAACGCCTTTTGGCCGCCATAGAGGAAGCCGGGCTTTCGGCGTTTTATGAACAGCACGGGAAGAATCCGGATCTTCCGCTGACAAAGTATCTCTACCATGACGGCGTTGATGTATCCGGAGGAGAAAAACAGAAGATTGGAATCGCCCGGGCACTTTACAAAAATGGAAAGATCTTGATTTTTGACGAGCCGACGGCGGCCCTCGACGCCCATGCGGAATATACTCTGTATCATGAGCTGGCGGAGATTTCAAAAGGCCGGACACTGCTGTTTATATCCCATCGACTGGCCTCCACCAGATTCTGTGATGAGATTGCACTGATCGACGGGGGACGTGTGGCGGAGCTGGGAACTCACGAGGAACTTCTGGAAAAGAAGGGAAAGTATTACCAGATGTTTATGGCTCAGAAGAAATATTATGAGGAGGGGGAGGCGACGCATGAAGCATAACATAAAAAAAGAACTTTATAATTTGAAATTTCTGGCTAAAAAAGTAGTTCAGGCATCGCCAGGCTACGTTCTGGCCGCGTTTGTGGAATCCATGCTGGAGGCGGCGCTTCCATTTGTGGCAATACTCTTTCCCAAATACATGATCGATGAGATGATGGGAGAGAAACGTCTTTCCCTTCTGGCCGGGTATGTGGCGGCGGCCGCGTTATCAGCGCTGTTTTTATCGATGGCGGCAGGCGCGCTGAAACGGTATATGAATGCGGTGACAAGGGATATTCTGGTTAAGATTGAGTATGACATCGGCAGCCACAACATGGGGGTGGCCTACGAGAATCTGGAGGATACGAAGTACATAGAGCAGAAGGATAAAGCCATGCTTCCCATCCGGGAACGAATGACTCATCTCTATATTGTGCGCCAGTTTCCCGAACTGATCCGCTGTGTCCTTACGGCAGCAGGGGCCGTTGGAATTCTCTTAAGCTTCGATGTGATCAGCCTGATAGTCATCATGATTCCCACAATTGTGATCGCCTGGCTCAACAAAGGATATCAGAAAAAGGAGATGGAGATTCACGAAGAATCCGTAAGTATGGAGCGCTTCTTTATCTATTACTATCAGATTCTCGAAGATTTTGGACCTGGAAAGGATATTCGGCTGTTTCGCCTCCATGAACTGCTGATGAAGCGCAATAACGAATGTGACGACAACATATTCAAGTTCAAGAAGCAGACCATGGAGCTGAAACGGAGGTTTGAAGGGATTTCCAGGATTTTAGAGGCGTTCCGCAGTGCGTTTGTGTACGGATACATCGGCGTGAAGGCTTTGCTGACCGGTATTACCATTGGCAGCTTCAGTATGTATACGGGAGCGGCGGCGACATTTTCCAGTTCCACAGCAAATCTGCTGAATATTATCGTGCGTTTGAGACAGGACTGCCGTTACCTGGAAGAATTCGTGAAACTGGAGGAGATTCCGGTGGAAACGGAGATGGAAGGCCAAAAGGACATTGACACCAGCCAGCTAACTCTGGAATTTCGTCATGTGTCGTTCCGGTATCCGGGAACAGAACGCGACATCTTAAGTGATGTGAACTTCGAACTGAAGCCGGGCGAGAGCCTGTCTGTCGTGGGCAGAAACGGCGCTGGAAAAACCACCATGATCAAGCTGCTGTCCAGATTGTTCAAACCGACTGGCGGTCAGATCCTGATCGGCGGCGTGGATATCCATACGATTGATTCTCTAGTGTACCGGAAGCTTTTATCCGTGGTATTTCAGGATTTTAAGATATTTGAATTCAGCATTGAAGAAAATGTGGCTGCCGGAACGGCTGTCTCAGAGAAACGCCTGGAATCGGCGCTTAAGAATGCAGGGATCTTTGAAAAAGTTCAGACTTTTCCGAATGGAAGCAAGACATTCGTTGGAAAGCAGTTTGAGGAAAGCGGGACGGAATTTTCGGGTGGAGAGCTTCAGAAGCTGGCGATTGCCAGAGCGCTGTATAAGGATTCCCCGGTTATTGTGCTGGATGAACCGACAGCGGCTCTGGATCCGTACGCGGAGGAAGAGGTGTATGGGCGTTTCAGTGAACTGACGGGAGGACGCACTGCCGTATACATCTCACACCGCCTTTCCAGCTGCAAGTTCTGCAGACGGATTATCTTTCTGGAAAACGGAAGGATCACAGAGGATGGAAATCATGAGGAGCTGATGCGCTTAAACGGGAAGTACGCGGAGATGTTTCAGATGCAGGCAAGCCAGTATACAGGATAAAGATGTGTTTAAAATGACAAACTGCGATAGGAGCGGAAGAGGCAGCTAAAAATGGAGTTAGATCAACTCTTTTTCACTGCCTCTTCTTTTACTTGCTTTTGCCAGGAATGCAATACTTTCATTTGGAATGTTTATGCGATTTTCATTTTGAGTTCATTCACTTCTTTTTTGATTTCCTGAATCATCTGAAGGAAAAGGGCGTTGTTTTCATGATCTAGTTTTACCGTCCGATAATACTGTGTCAACTCATCCATATTTCTTTTGAGCTGTTCCATCTTCGTTTCAAGATTCTCCTGTACTCTGTCAACCTCATTTAATACAAGATTTTCTGATCTGCCGATCTCGGTCTTTATAATATCTTTGAGAAGATTTTCTGATCTGCCGATCTCGGTCTTTATAATATCTTTGAGAAGATTTTCTGACCTTCCGATCTCGGTCTTTATAATATCCTTGAGAAGATTTTCTGACCTTCCGATTTCGGTCTTTATAATATCTTTGAGAAGATTTTCTGATCCACCAATCTCGGTCTTTATAATATCTTGAACAAGATTTTCTGACCTTCCGATTTCTTCTTTCATGATGTCCCTGATTGCCTGCAAATCACTATGTTCTAACATATGAATACCTCCTGATATGGATTACTTGTATCACGTTACCATCTTCAGCCAATGTTAGTATATCATTGTTCATATAAAGAAACAAGCAATTATATCATAAGTTCAACCTGGATAACCTGGACATTCTTTATATGGCCTGTACATCTTTTGCCTTGCAGACATCGATCCATTCCCTTGCCTGTGAATACTTAAAGAGCTCCTCACAGGTAAGCTCAATCGCGGAGCTGGCGCTTCCGGCCGCCGGAAATACGGAGGGGAACCGCTGCATGGAGACATCCAGGTAAGTCGTCACGTGTTCCGGATTGGCGAACGGGCAGACACCGCCCACCTCGTGGCCGGTCAGCATGGCGACTTCCTCGGCGCCCAGCATCCGGGCCTTAAAACCGAACTGTTTCTTAAACCTGGCGTTATCGATCTTCATGTCTCCGGCTGTGACAATCAGGATACAGCCGTTCGTTTCATCTCCATGAAAAGAAAGGGTTTTGGCGATGCGGGCAGGTTCTACAGACAGCGCTTTGGCCGCTAATTCCACCGTGGCACTGGACACCGGAAACTCCTGTACGTCACAGTCTCTGCCATAATCTCTCAGATATTCTTTTACTTTTGCAATAGACATAATAGGACTCCTTCACTTTAACGTAATAAAATAGAAATAGAATTGTTTATAATTGTATCATTGATATTCCGGATTTTCAATGGTATAATAGACGGGTTATGAATAGAAATCAGTGGGGATATACATGTCAAAATCTTTATACATTGCAGAAAAACCAAGTGTAGCACAGGAATTTGCCAACGCGCTTAAGATAAACGGAAGGCGCAGCGATGGTTATATTGAATCGGAACAGGCAATTGTCACATGGTGCGTAGGCCATTTAGTTACCATGAGCTATCCGGAATGCTACGATCCAAAATACAAGAGATGGAGTCTCGAGACTCTGCCTTTTCTACCGAAGGAATTTAAATACGAAGTGATTCCCAGCGTCGAAAAACAGTTTAAAATCGTGAGCGGTCTGCTGAACCGGCCGGACGTGGATACGATATATGTCTGCACCGACTCGGGACGCGAGGGAGAATATATTTACCGTCTGGTGGCCCAGATGGCTGATGTGAAGGATAAGGCCCAGAAGCGGGTATGGATCGACTCTCAGACAGAGGAAGAGATTTTAAGAGGAATCAGGGAGGCAAAAGATGAGACGGAATACGATAATCTTTCCGCCTCAGCCTATTTAAGGGCAAAAGAAGATTATTTGATGGGAATTAATTTTTCCCGTCTGCTCACACTAAAGTATGGGCAGAATATTTCGAATTACTTAAGAACCGGAAAGAACACAGTGATTTCCGTGGGACGCGTCATGACGTGTGTTATGGGCATGGTAATCCGACGGGAGCGGGAGATCAGGGACTTTGTCAAGACTCCGTTTTACCGGGTGATCGGTACGTTCTCTCCTCAGGACATGGATTTTGACGGAGAGTGGAAAAGTGCCCCGGGCTCCAGATATTTTGAATCCCCGTATCTCTATAAGGAGAACGGATTTAAAGAGAGAAAGACAGCGGAAGCCTTAATCGAGGCACTTTCCGCGGTTCAGCCCATGAATGCGGTGCTGCAGGCCATTGAGAAGAAGAAGGAGACGAAGAATCCTCCGCTTCTTTACAACCTGGCGGAGCTTCAGAATGACTGCTCCAAGATGTTTAAGATCAGTCCGGATGAGACCTTGAAGGTCGTCCAGGAACTGTATGAGAAGAAGCTGGTAACGTATCCGAGAACCGATGCCAGAGTCCTTTCCACCGCGGTGGCGAAGGAGATCTACAAGAACATCGGAGGCTTAAAGAACTTTGAACCACTGGCCGGATTCGCGGCCGAAGCACTGGAGTCCGGTTCCTTTAAAGGGATTGCAAAAACGCGGTATGTGAATGATAAACAGATTACGGACCATTACGCGATCATACCGACCGGACAGGGCATGGGGGCCTTACGAAGCCTGTCGCCGCTTTCCGCGAAGGTCTATGAGGTAATTGCCAGACGATTTTTAAGCATCTTTTATCCTCCGGCCATCTACCAGAAATACGCACTGGAGCTGGTTATCGATAAGGAACACTTTTACGCTAATTTCCGCGTCATGCTGGAGGCGGGATACTTAAAGGTGGCGGATGTTTCGGGAAGCAAGAAAAAAACGGATGCCAAACCAAAGGACGGACAGGCGGAGAATGCCTCCGGAGACTCCGAGGAGGGCAGCACGGATTCCACACAGAAAAACATGGATAATCCGGAATTCATCGCCATGCTGGGGACTCTGAAGAAGGGCGCCGTAATCCCGCTTAAGAGTCTGGCCATCAAGGAGGGAGAGACATCACCTCCCAAGCGCTACACCTCCGGTTCCATGATTCTGGCTATGGAGAATGCGGGCCAGCTGATCGAGGACGATGAGCTGCGGGCCCAGATCAAGGGAAGCGGCATCGGTACCAGTGCGACCCGTGCCGAGATTTTAAAGAAGCTGTTCAATATTAAATATCTGGCTTTGAACCAGAAGACCCAGGTTATTACCCCGACACTATTAGGGGAGATGATCTTTGACGTGGTAAACGCCTCGATCCGCCAGCTTTTGAATCCGGAGCTGACGGCCAGCTGGGAAAAAGGGCTTACCTACGTGGCGGAGGGAAGCATTACCTCCGACGAATACATGCAGAAACTCGAGAATTTTGTCGCTGGACGCACGGCCAATGTATTAAGGCTGAACAATCAATACGGCCTTCGGGGCGCTTTTGATGCGGCGGCGGCTAATTATAAAAAAACAAAATAGGAGACTTAAGACCATGAAAAAAGAAGATATGCAAATCCAGGACTTATTTGATACCAGCCATACCATAGCAAAACTTTTATTTGAAAGAAACACGTATCCGTGGGAGATCCTCCCGAAGATCGGTGAGTATATTACCTCCCTCGGCGAGCTGCTTCCGGAAGACGAATACAACCGCATGGGCAAATCCATCTGGATTCACAAATCCGTCAAGATGCCGCCGACCGCGTGTCTGGCCGATAACGTAATCATCTGTAAGGGCGCACAGATCCGTCACTGCGCATTTATCCGCGGCAACGTCATCGTTGGTGAAGGCGCCGTTGTGGGAAACTCCTGTGAGTTAAAGAACGTTATCCTGTTTGACGGCGTTCAGGTACCGCATTACAACTACGTAGGCGACTCCATCCTGGGCTATAAGTCACACATGGGTGCCGGTTCCATCACCTCCAACGTGAAGTCTGACAAGACTCTGGTTAAAGTCCACGCAGAGGATGGAGATATCGAGACCGGATTAAAGAAATTCGGCGCAATCCTGGGTGATTTCGTGGAAGTCGGCTGCGGCTCAGTCTTAAATCCAGGAACCGTAATCGGACCGAAATCCAATATCTATCCGCTTTCCAGCGTGAGAGGCTGTGTTGACGGCGGCTGCATCTACAAGAAGCAGGGCGAAGTGGCAGAGAAACGCGAAACAGAGGAAGCATAAGAAAGAAGGCCGATAAAAAGGCCGGGAAAGAGGCCGCCCAATGAGGAAGGCCAGCGATAAAATCAAGGAGTAAGGTACAAAGAGACATGTCAGAAAAAACACATACTGCGGGGAAGAACGGCAAGTTCGGCTCGCGGCTTGGATTTATACTGGCCTCCGTGGGCTCTGCGGTCGGAATGGGGAACATCTGGATGTTCCCCTACCGCGTGGGGCAGTACGGAGGCGCAGCTTTTTTACTCGTTTATTTCGGATTTATCTTTCTATTCGGTATGGTAGGGCTGTCGGGGGAATTTGCATTCGGAAGACTGACTGGGACCGGACCCATCGGTTCTTACGGCTATGCGCTGAAGAGCAGAGGGAGAAGAGGCGGGGGACTTCTTGGCGCCATCCCTCTGATCGGTTCTCTGGGAATCGCGATCGGTTATGCGATTATCGTAGGCTGGGTGCTCCGTTACCTGTTTGGCTCTCTGTCGGGAGTTATGATGGGGATGGAGGCAGAGGTCTATTTCTCCCAGGCGACCGGCCATTTCGGCAGCGTACCGTGGCATTTCATGGTGGTGGTAATCACTATGGTGGTGCTGGTGGGCGGTGTCCTGAAGGGGATCGAGAAGGTCAACCGCATTATGATGCCTGCATTTTTCATCCTGTTCGTGATTATCGCGGTGCGGGTGTTCTTCCTGGACGGCGCCCTTGCCGGGTATGAGTATCTGCTGATCCCGCGCTGGGAGCTTCTGCTTAAGCCGGAGACGTGGGTGATGGCGATGGGACAAGCATTCTTCTCCCTGTCGATTACCGGATCTGGAATGATCATATACGGCAGTTATTTGGACAAGAAGGAAGATATACCGAAGGCGGCCATGACGACCGCTCTGCTCGATACGGTGGCGGCCCTGCTCGCAGGCTTTGCCATCATTCCGGCGGTGTTTGCGTTTCAGATGGATCCGGCCAGCGGTCCGCCGCTCATGTTCATCACGCTTCCCAAGGTTTTCGCGCAGATACCGGCCGGAAGATGGGTGGCCGTTCTGTTTTTCTTATCCGTGCTGTTTGCAGGAATCACGTCCCTCGTCAACATGTTCGAGGTGTGTGCGGAAGCGGTTCAGACTCATCTGCATTTCGACCGGAAGAAGGCGGTTCTTCTCGTGGGATGTCTCGTGTTCCTGATCGGACTTTTCATCGAGTATGAGCCGTATATGGGGTCCTGGATGGATATGATAACGATCTACGTCGTGCCGTTCGGAGCCGTGCTCTGCGCGATCATGATCTACTGGGTTCTGGGAATAAACAGGATCGGAGAGGAGCTGAATACCGGCCGGAAAAAGCCGGTTGGGAAGCTGTTTTGCTTTGCTGCAAAATATATTTACGTGGGACTCGCCGTCCTGGTGTTTATTATGAGCATTGTATACAAAGGAATTGGATAAGAGAAGATTAAAAAGAAACGCCAGAACCGGCATTTGCCGGAACTGGCGTTTCTTTTTTTGGAACTTATTTTACAGCTTCTGTCAGCTTTACAGTTTTATTGTCTTATTTCGTACCGAAAATTCTGTCTCCGGCATCTCCCAGACCTGGGCAGATGTAGGCGTTCTCATTTAACTGGCGGTCGAGATGGCCGACATAGATCTGAATGTCCGGATGGGTTTTGTGAAGGCGTTCCAGACCTTCCGGAGCGGCGATGATGGCCATGAACTTGATGTTCCTTCCGCCGTGTTCCTTGATGAAATCCACGGCTGCGACGGCAGAACCGCCTGTAGCCAGCATGGGATCGGTTACCACGATGGTTCTCTGCTCAATGGGGTTCGGAAGCTTGCAGTAGTACTCGTGAGGCTCGTGTGTGACTTCGTCGCGGTAAAGACCGATGTGACCGACTTTGGCAGAAGGAACGAGAGCGAGTATTCCGTTCACCATGCCGAGGCCGGCACGAAGGATAGGAACGATGGCCAGCTTCTTCCCTGCGATCATGGGAGTCATACAGGTCTCGATCGGAGTCTCCACCTCAACCTCCTTTAAGGGTAGGTCTCTTAAGGCCTCGTAGCCCATAAGCATGGCGATCTCTTCGATCAGAGCGCGGAACTCATTGGTGCCGGTTCTTTTATCCCTCAGGATAGAGATCTTGTGCTGGATTAACGGGTGGCTGAAGACAGTTACATTTTCAATTGGATATTCCATGGTATATGAATCCTTTCTTTAGTTTTTTACAGTATCGGCTGCCTGAGGCAGTATGATATTCATGAGGACTCCGATTACAACGGCGATGAAAAGGCCGGAGATGTTAAGCGTTATGGAGCCTGCGTGGACATTGAGTCCGCCCATCTGTGCAAAACCGAGGCCGAATACAAGGATCAGTCCGACGATGGTTAGATTGCGGCTGTGAGTGAAATCAAGATCCGATTCCGCGAGAGAGCGGATTCCGACTGCGGCGATCATACCAAACAGCATAACTTCTACGCCGCCTTTGACCGGGCCCGGAATAGTCTGAAGAATTGCGCCTACCTTACCAAAAAGGCCGAGGATGATCGCGAAGATGGCGGTCACACGCAGAAGACGCGGGTTGTAATTCTTTGTAGTGGCCAGAACACCGGTATTCTCCGAATACGTGGTGTTGGCAGGTCCACCGACGAATCCGGCGAATAAGGTTGCGAGTCCGTCGCCCATCAGGGTTCTGTGGAGACCCGGATCCTTTAAGAAATCTTTTCCGACAACCGTACCATTGGTGGTAACATCACCGATGTGTTCCATAAAGGTAACACAGGCGATCGGTGCGATGGAGAGAATGGCGCCCAGCTCAAATTTCGGAAGAGACATAAAGGGAACTCCATTCATATCCTTTGTCACAAAGGGGATATTAATCCATGCTGCGGACGTAATGGCGGAATAATCCATATGGAAGACTCCGACCGCGCCCAGAATAATACACAGAACGTATCCTGCGGCGATTCCGATTAGGATCGGGACCAGTTTGAAAAAACCGTGTGCGAATATGGAACAGAGGATTACCACGAAGAGCGTAAACAGGGCGATGCCCAGGTTTAAGGCGATCTCAGAGGTAAGGCCGTCCGCCAGGCTTAAGCCGCCGGTCGCATCACCGATCGCGGTGCTCGCCAGGTTGATACCGATGACCACGATCACGGGCCCTGTTACAACCGGAGGAAATACCCTCTTGATCTTGTCCGCTCCGATTAAAAACGCAATCAGTGCAAACAGCAGATAGATCAGACCGGCAAAAATAATTCCACCCTGTGCTAAAGGAATGTTTTCTGCAACCACAGCACCTTCCGGTCGAATGATGGCGCTTAATGCGGCCAGAAATGCGAAGGAAGAGCCGAGAAAAACAGGAACCTTAAACTTAGTACAGCAGTGGAATATTAAGGTGCCCACACCTGCGGAAAACAGTGCGAGCGATGGATTGAGACCGGTCAGCAAAGGAACCAGAACCGTCGCGCCAAACATGGCAAACAGGTGTTGGATGCTGAGCAGATAGTCTCGTGTTGTCAGTTGCGTTTTTTCACTCATTTTGCTACCCCATTTCATATCTTTGTATTTTTCCGTACTATTTTATCAAATATGGGGTTAAATAGCAACTATTTTCACTATTTTGTGTCAGGAGTGTACTTTATTAGAGCATAATCGCCAAGAGCATGAGGTACCGGTATGGAAACATAGATGGTTCCCTGCTCCTCATAGCTGAACACTTCCGGAAATTTCACGGCTTCGTCAGAGTTCTTGGAGGTGGTTTTCGGCGCCTTCCATGGGAAATCTGCGCGGCGGAACATCTCGGTATACGTCTCAATGTCCGTGTCATTCTTAACCTTCATCAATTCTTTTTCCAAAGCGGTATCCGCGTCCGCAAACTGGCAGTCACCGGACAGCACATAACCGGCCAGTGTATAAGGGTCCGCGTAGTTCGTGAGCCCCATGTCTTCGCCGAGTGCGGTGTCAATGGTATTCGTATAGAAGAGACTGACCGGATGCGCGCCGCCCTCCGGCATGTAGGAACCTGTATAAACAGCGGTCAGGCGTCTGCGGTCCGCAGAGACAACCCTGCATTTCACGGTGAGGGAATCCTTGCTTTCATTCACGCCATAGGCCTTGATGAATTCCAGCGCATGCTCGTTTAGCAGCTTGTTGATCTTTTCCTGTACGGCAGCCTTGCTCAAATTAGAGACAACCGGGTATTCGACGGAAATGTTTCCGGTGGTGTAGGTGTGTATGGATGTGGTGACGCTGGAAGCGCTGTCTGCCTTCTTCGAGTCATCTTTTTTCGTTTCGCCGCCAGCCGCATCTGTGGTCTCTTTGTCCGCGGCCGTCGTCTCTTTCGTCTCTGCCGCTGTCGTGGTGGGAGACATGGTCTCCGCCGCCGTGGTGTGGGTGCTTGTCAAATCTGTTTTGTCCTGATTCTTCTTACCGCATCCTGCAAGTGAAAGGGCACAGACGAGTGAAAGGGTGAGAATAACCGTATATCGCTTCATAAAAAGCCTCCTTTATCATTTGAATTCGATAGGAATAGTATACCATAATGGTGGGGAAATGTATTGCAGAATTGCTTAAGATTTTGTTTCGATGTAATTAGTTTCTTATGAAGTGTATGCGGAAAGGGGCTTGCCGTGTTATAATGAGCTGGGTAAAGATGGTGAGAAGAGACTGGGGCTGATATCGTATCTTGATGTCACCTCAGAACAGGTTCCCCATCCGGTAAATGTGGAATGCGCCGATTCCATAAAAAAGCAGGATTATTGAGAAAAAGGAGAATTCTATATGAAAGAAACAGTAATAGGAATTGTAACGTTCCTGGTGTTTTATTATTTTAATTTTATTATTTTGGCAGGAATAAGCTCTGTGCTTGTGCCGGGAGGCGATGCATTTATAAAGTCTTATGTCGATCCGGTTTACAGTGGGATTGCGGCTCTTGCGGCCATTGTAATTGTCTGCACCTGTATGATTATGAAAAAACTGGATGAGGTATCGAGAGAGCTAAAAAAAGAAAAGGACGAAGAAAGTGAAAACGTCTGAGAGAAAATAAGGAGGGAGATTAAGTGGAACACGAAGCAGAGAAGAATAACAGGAAGGAAAATTCAACAGACGGCATTCTGCATATAGCCGAAATACCGTATGAAACAGGGGAGGCTTGAGGATGAGGAGGTGTATGAGCAGAAAACTATGAAAAAAATCACATTAGGTATCGCAATACTGTTATTTGCAATTGTGCTGGCGCTCTGTTCGTCCGGAATGGACTGGCTGATTCTAATCGTGGGAGTGGCCGGGCTTCTGTTTTCCATTGCCGGCTTTTTCGACAAATCAAACTGAGGAGGAGACGTATTACGGTGAGTATAAGATCATCGGAAACCGGGCAGTTACATATCGGGATTTGGACGACGGTCCCATATCGACGAGTAAAAGCATCAATTATCAGGATCGGGAGATCGCATATCTTCAATACGGTTTCATATACAGAGAACTGTCGCTTTTTGAATATAAATGTATGAAGATGAGGGGGGTACCATACCGATTACAGGGATGAAGGAATTGGTTTTTCTTTAAACTCAGATCATCTGGAGGAATGCATCGCAGCGCATTCCAATGAACCTTATTACGGCAGTCAGACAGGCTGCAGCGTTTCTCTGCGGGACATGCAGCCTGGTTATTAACAGCAGCCCATAGTAGAGTCTGCGTATCATTTGGAGTCTTATCTGCTTTTCATAGCCTTGATCAGTGCCAACAGTGCGGACTTTTCATTCTGCGTCAGCCCGGACAGATCCAGACTGTCCTTCTGCTCTACGCCTAAGAGGTAATCCGTGGATACTTTAAAAATCTGTGCAATGTGAATCAAAACATCGTAAGACGGCAGGCGCAGGCCGGTTTCGTAGGCACTGATTACGGATTTTGTCAGCCCTAATTTCTGGGATAATTGGGCTTGTGTCATTTCTTCATGTAATCGTAATGTTTTTAAGGTGTTTCCAAAGTCAACCATATCAATTCTCCTTTTTTCAGTAGTTTACTACATATGGTATGTTTATATGGTGGATTAAATATTCATATAGTTGACCGAATTTAAGAAAAGCTGTATACTTTTTATACCAGGAGCCGGTCGGGATAAGATAATTGACAATGGAGGGGGAGTACATACAGTGATAAAAAAGCAAATTTATAATTTAGAGTTTACCGAAGAAGAATTACAGATGATCTATATGGTTTTCAGCAAGCTGGAGAATAAATGTTTTGCAAAATGGCGTTCCATGTGGCCGGATGACGGCGAAAGAGCAAGCGCAGAATGCACAAAGCAATGGTTGATGCTGGGGAAAGTGGAGAGTATAAAGGACCGTGTGGCCAAGCCGCTGGGGTTAAGCGTCCGGAAAGAATTATAGAACGGTATCATAGAACGGTATCGCGTTTCAAGTAAAAGGGAATCTGCTGCATTCGGCGGGTCCCCTTTTTTAATAGAAAAAAGGACCAAAAATAACGCAGATACGTTATTTTTAGTCCAATTCCCTGCCAAGGGTGTAGTGCCGGCTGCGGGACTTGAACCCGCACGGTGTTGCCACCAATGGATTTTGAGTCCACCTCGTCTGCCATTCCGACAAGCCGGCGTAACAATCACAGCGTTGATTATTTTATCACAGGATTTTCCATTTGGCAAGTGTTTTTTATGATTATTAAATTGAAAATGGTGGAAATATATTGTATGATAGATAGAGATTTGTGGAAGGAGGTGTCCGGAGGTGACATGTAAAGAAGCGGAAAGCCTTGTAATGCCTTATATTAAGAACGAACTGACTGATGAAGAACTCTTTGAATTTCTGGAGCATATTGAACATTGCCCGGAATGCAGGGAAGAGCTGGAGATATATTTTACTGTTGACGTGGGAATCCGGCAGTTGGACTCCGAGACGGGCAATTACAACATCAAGGGAGCGCTTGAGACAGCGATCGAACAGTCAAGGGAAAGACTGGAAGCCGTTCGGCTCGTTAAGATCGTGCGCTATGCGGTATCCACACTCAGCGTTATGGCATTAATTATTACGGTCCTTCTGCAGTGCCGCATCTGGCTGCAGTCGGGACTCATCTGACAGGAGAGAACATGGACAAAGAGAAAATAGTATTAATAGACGGACACAGCATCATGAGCAGGGCATTCTACGGAGTTCCTGAGCTGACAAATTCAGAGGGGCTCCATACCAACGCCGTATACGGATTTTTGAACATTATGTTTAAGATTCTGGAAGAAGAGCAGGCAGACCATGTGGCGGTGGCCTTTGACCGAAAGGAACCCACATTCCGCCATAAGATGTTCGAACCGTATAAGGGAACGCGAAAACCCATGCCGGAGGAGCTTCACGAGCAGGTGGATTTGATGAAAGAAGTCCTCGGCGCCATGGAGGTGCCCATCCTTACGATGGCAGGCTACGAGGCCGATGATATTCTGGGAACTGTGGCGAAAGAAAGCCAGGCGAAGGGCGTGGAGGTGGTCGTGGTATCAGGTGACCGCGATCTGCTCCAGCTGGCCGACGAGCATATCAAGATCCGGATTCCAAAGACCAGCAGGGGCGGTACGGAGATTAAAGACTACTATCCGGAGGATGTGAAGAATGAGTACCATGTGACTCCAACGGAATTTATCGATATGAAGGCCCTGATGGGAGATTCCTCCGACAACATTCCAGGAGTACCGTCCATCGGAGAGAAGACGGCCGCTGCCATTATAGAGGCATACGGAAGTATTGAGAACGCTTACGCCCATATAGAGGAGATCAAACCGCCAAGAGCGAAGAAGTCACTGGAAGAGAATTACAGTCTCGCACAGCTGAGCAAGGAGCTGGCAACGATCAATATAAACTGCGGAATAGAATTTTCCTATGACGATGCCAAAGCGGACAACTTATATACACCGGCCGCTTACCAGTATATGAAGCGTCTGGAGTTTAAATCACTCCTTTCCCGTTTCTCGGATACGCCGGTAGAGAGTCCGTCGGCGGAGGCGCATTTTCAGATGGTCACCGATTTTGGAGAAGCGGAAGCCATCTTTGCCGCCTGCAAAGCCGGGGCGAAGATTGGCCTGGAACTTGTGATCGAGGACCATGAGCTGACTGCCATGGCGCTCTGCACAGGAGAGGAAGCCACCTACTGTTTCGTCCCCCAGGGCTTTATGCGGGCGGAATATCTGGTAGAAAAGGCAAGGGATTTGTGCAGATCATGCGAACGGGTATCTGTGCTTAAGCTAAAGCCGCTGCTTCCATTTTTGAAAGCCGAATCAGACAGCCCGCTGTTTGACGCCAGTGTGGCTGGTTACCTCTTAAATCCGCTTAAGGATACGTATGATTACGATGATCTTGCCCGTGATTATCTGGGCATGACCGTCCCGTCCAGAGCCGATTTATTAGGAAAACAGACGATTAAAAAGGCGCTTGAGAGCGATGAGAAGAAGGCGTTTACGTGCATCTGCTACATGGGCTATATCGCCTTTATGAGTGCGGACCGTCTGACCGAGGAGCTTAAGAAGGCCGAGATGTACAGCCTCTTTACCGATATTGAGATGCCGCTGATCTACAGCCTTTTCCACATGGAGCAGGTGGGAATCAAGGCGGAGAGAGAGCGGCTGAAGGAGTACGGAGACCGTTTAAAGGTGCAGATTGTCGCGCTGGAGCAGAAGATTTATGAAGAAACAGGGGAAACCTTTAATATCAATTCTCCCAAGCAGCTGGGCGAGGTTCTGTTTGACCATATGAAGCTGCCCAATGGGAAAAAGACGAAATCCGGTTATTCCACGGCAGCCGATGTGCTGGACAAACTGGCTCCCGATTATCCGGTGGTACAGATGATTCTCGACTATCGTCAGCTCACCAAGCTGAATTCCACCTATGCGGAAGGTCTGGCCGTCTATATCGGGCCGGATGAGAGAATTCACGGGACTTTTAACCAGACCATCACGGCTACGGGAAGAATCAGCAGTACGGAGCCGAACCTTCAGAACATCCCGGTTCGTATGGAGCTGGGACGTGAGATTCGGAAGATATTCGTGCCGGAGGATGGCTGTGTCTTTATCGACGCCGACTATTCCCAGATCGAGCTTCGTGTCCTGGCGCATATGTCCGGAGATGAGAGGCTGATCGGAGCCTACCGCCATGCGGATGACATTCATGCCATCACGGCATCCGAGGTCTTCCATACGCCTCTGAACGAGGTGACGCCGCTGCAGAGAAGAAATGCTAAGGCGGTAAACTTCGGAATCGTGTACGGTATCAGCTCCTTTGGACTGAGCGAGGGCTTAAGCATATCCAGGAAAGAGGCGACAGAGTATATCAATAAGTATTTTGAGACGTATCCGGGCGTTAAGGAATTCCTGGACAGGCTTGTGGCGGACGCCAAAGAGACCGGCTATGCAGTCAGCATGTTTGGCAGAAGACGTCCGGTGCCGGAATTGAAATCTACCAATTTTATGCAGCGCTCCTTCGGGGAGCGTGTGGCCATGAACTCCCCGATTCAGGGAACGGCGGCCGATATCATGAAGATCGCAATGATACGTGTGGATCGTGCATTAAAGGCGAAAGGCCTTAAATCGCGCATTGTTTTACAGGTTCACGATGAGCTTCTGATCGAGACGCAGAAGGATGAAGTGGAAGCGGTAAAGGCGCTTTTGGTGGACGAGATGAAGCATGCAGCGGATTTATCAGTTTCTCTTGAGGTGGAAGCGAACGTCGGAGATTCCTGGTTTGACGCCAAATAGGACCAGGGCGTTTATTTGCCTTACAGGAGAGAGGGAGAAAAAGTGAGAGTGATAGGACTGACAGGCGGAGTCGGCGCCGGGAAGAGCCGGATTCTCGATATCCTGCAGACAGAGTACGGAGCAGAAATTATTGTCGCCGATCAGGTGGCGCATGAGCTGATGGAACCGGGGCACGAGGGCTACGAGATGGTCGTCCGCGCCCTGGGGAACAGCTTCTTAAAACCGGATGGCACCATTGACCGTCCGCTGCTTTCCACACTCATTTTTCATGACCAAAATGCGCTTGAGACGATGAACGAAATCATCCATCCGATGGTATGGAAAACGATCAAAGATAAAATTTGTTCTTCACAAGCGGACTTAATTGTGGTAGAATCTGCAATTATGGGCAGGGAACAGGATGACATCTACGATGAAATGTGGTATGTTTATACATCGGAAGAGAATCGTATCAGGCGCCTGAAAGAAAACAGGGGATACAGCAGAGAGCGTTCCCTAAGCATTATGAAGAATCAGCTGTCGGATGAGGAATTCCGGGAACTGGCGGACCGGGTGATTGATAACAACGGGACCGTGGAAGAGGTAAAAGCCGGGCTGGAGGCCCTATTGAAAGATAAAGGACGGGAAACATGAGACTGGTAAGTATAGCGAGCGGAAGCAGCGGAAACTGCATCTATGTTGGTTCGGACAACTCCCATATTCTGGTGGATGCCGGCATCAGCAATAAGAGGATTGAGCAGGGCTTAAATGAAATTGGTTTAAAAGGCAGCGAGCTCGACGGAATCGTCATCACGCACGAGCATTCTGATCATACAAAGGGACTGGGAGTCCTGGCAAGAAAATACGGTGTTCCTCTCTATGGAACAAAGGAAACGCTGGAGGAGGTATCAAAGCAGAAGTATCTGGGAGAGTATCCCAGAGAGCTGTACCATCCCATCTGTCCGGATGTGGACTTCTTCGTCGGTGATCTGGAGGTAAAGCCTTTCTCGATCGATCACGACGCGGCAAATCCGGTGGCGTACCGGATCCAGCATGACCATAAATCGGTGGCGGTGGCGACGGACATGGGGCACTATGACCAGTACATAATCGATCATTTGCAGGGACTCGATGCGCTTTTGCTGGAATCCAACCACGATGTCAACATGCTGCAGGCAGGACCGTATCCTTACTACCTGAAGCGCCGTATTTTAGGGGATCACGGCCATCTCTCCAATGAGAACGCCGGACGCCTTCTGTGCTGCATTCTGCACGATAATTTAAAACGGATTCTGCTTGGCCATTTGAGCAAGGAAAATAATTATGAGGAGCTGGCTTACGAGACCGTAAAGCTGGAGATTACAGACGGAGATAATCCATTTAAGGCGTCCGATTTTTCGATCGCGGTTGCGGGAAGAGACAGGATGTCGGAAATTATCACTATATAAAAGAGGAGAAAAAGCAGCATGAAGAAAACCATTATCACAGTAGTTGGAAAAGACACCGTAGGGATCATTGCAAAGATTTGCACATACCTGGCGAACAACCGGGTGAATATCCTGGATATCTCACAGACCATCGTACAGGATTTCTTTAATATGATGATGATTGTCGACACGAACGACGCCACAAAACCTTTTGGAGAGCTTGCCGATGAACTGGAACAGATCGGAGACGAGATCGGTGTTAAGGTAAAATGCCAGCGCGAGGATATTTTTACCAAGATGCACCGTATCTGACAGCAGCGAATGCTGTACCACTCTGCGTTTTCGAAGAAACTTACGGAGCATTTTGCCAGTACTGCACTTCGGAATGAAAGAATAAGCATAAGAAAAAGGATGGGCCCCCGATATGTTGAATATGTTTGAAGTAAATGAAACAAATAAAATGATAGAACAGGAGAAGCTGGATGTCAGAACGATTACCCTGGGCATCAGCCTTCTGGACTGCAGCGACAGCGATTTAGATGCGGTCAATGAGAAGATCTATAACAAGATCACCACTACAGCTAAAAATCTCGTCGCAGTCGGCAGAGAGATTGAGCGCGATTTCGGCATCCCGATCGTAAATAAGAGAATTTCCGTTACCCCGATCGCCATGGTTGGCGCGGCGGCCTGCAAGAGTCCGGAGGACTATGTGACCATTGCAAAGACCCTCGACCGGGCGGCTCACGAGGTTGGCGTAAACTTTATCGGCGGTTATTCCGCTCTGGTGAGCAAGGGTATGACCGACGCGGACGAAAGGCTGATCCGTTCCATTCCGCAGGCGCTTGCCGTTACGGAGCGTGTGTGCAGCTCTGTCAACGTGGGTTCCACAAAGACGGGCATCAACATGGATGCCGTGAAGCTGATGGGCGAGATCGTGCTGGCGACGGCGGAAGCAACGAAGGAGTCTGATTCTCTGGGCTGCGCCAAACTGGTCGTCTTCTGTAATGCACCTGATGACAATCCGTTTATGGCGGGCGCGTTCCACGGCGTGACGGAGGCCGAGTCCATCATCAATGTGGGCGTCAGCGGACCGGGTGTTGTAAAGACCGCCATCGAGACGGCGAGAGGAAAGGATTTTGAGGTCCTCTGCGAGACTATCAAGAAGACGGCGTTTAAGATCACGAGAGTCGGACAGCTGGTGGCTCAGGAGGCCTCCAGACGCTTAAATATCCCGTTCGGCATCATCGATCTGTCCCTTGCTCCGACTCCGGCTGTCGGCGACAGTGTCGCTGAGATTCTGGAAGAGATCGGTCTGGAGCGTGTAGGCGCTCCGGGAACGACGGCGGCTCTCGCCATGTTAAACGATCAGGTGAAGAAGGGCGGCGTCATGGCTTCCTCCTATGTAGGCGGCTTAAGCGGCGCATTTATCCCGGTCAGCGAGGACCAGGGGATGATCGATGCGGTTTCCATGGGAGCTTTGACGATCGAAAAGCTGGAAGCGATGACGTGCGTCTGCTCCGTAGGCCTCGATATGATCGCGATCCCAGGCGACACACCTTCGACGACCATAGCTGGCATTATTGCGGATGAGGCGGCTATCGGTATGATCAACCAGAAGACAACCGCTGTCAGACTTATACCGGTGATCGGAAAGACCATTGGGGATACGGTGGAATTTGGCGGACTGCTTGGCTACGCCCCGGTTATGCCGGTCAATCCCTATTCCTGTGAGAAGTTCGTGACCCGCGGAGGCAGAATTCCGGCTCCAATCCACAGCTTTAAAAATTAGGATTAAATAAAGAAAGGCCCAGATGAATGAACACCCATCTGGGCCGTACTTAACAGAGAAGAGAAATTGGGAGGAAGATCGGATGAGACTGTATCTGATTCGTCATGGCCGCCAGTGCAGCCAGCTGTGCAACGTTAATGTGGATTTGGCTTTAGAGGGCTTCCGACAGGCGGAGCTTTTGGGAGAACGTCTGGCAGGAGAGAAGATTGAAGCTGTATACTCCAGCCATTTGCTGCGGGCGTTTCAGACTGCGGAGACGGCAAACCGCTTCTGGAATGTGGAACACATTGTAAAGGAGGAGCTGCGCGAGATCTCCTTCGGCGAGATGGAAGGAATGTGCGACGAGGATATTGCGGTAAAATTTGCCGCATTTAAGAAGGAACAGGAAAAGATGGAAGCCGACTTACCGTATCCGGGCGGAGAGTGTGCGGGAGACGTGATCCGGCGGGTGATGCCGGTATTTCGTGAGATTGCTGAGAGCGGTTATCAGACGGTTGCGGTAGTCACTCACGGCGGTGTAATCCGAAGCATGACCTCCGCATTATTAGGCATGGAACCGGCCAGATACCGGCTTCTCGGGAATTCACTGGAAAACTGCAGCATTACCGAGGTGGCCTATAACCCGGGCAATGCGCGCTTTACCGTGGAACGTTTTAATGATTACGCGCATTTGGAGCCGCATCCGGAGCTCTTAAGAAGCAGCTGGGTATCGGCGGAGAATTAAGAGGACAGGGGAATATTTTATGGAGCAGAGCAGTATGGTTCTGGAAAAAAGAGAAGAGGTTAAGAAGATCTTTGAGGACTTTTTAGACGACAGCCTGCTCAGGATAATCCTGAGCAATCCGGCCTTTAAGGACGGTGCAGGCCCGTGCAAAGCACTGAAGGTCCGGGTACGCCCGGTTATGCTGAAAGGCGGCATGGTTTTCCAGGCGGAAGAACTGACGGAGAAACAGGCATTTCACCGAAATCTGACGAGAGAAGAAGGCGTATCCTACTTGCTGGGACTGATGGAGAGCGGTTTTAAGCAGGCAGAGGTGGAATCGTCCAGGGGACAGGCCCGTGTGTTGGTTGGCAAGAAAGGGACTGTCACGATTAAAGTTAAGAAAAATCAGCAGAAAATGGTGGCGGCTCCGAACGTGGCCTCCCACAACCGGCAGAAGCGCTATATCCTGGAGGAAGGAAAGCATGTTGCATTTCTGGAGGACTTAGGTGTCATGACGGCCGATGGTAAGGTCGTCCGTTCCCGCTACGATAAGTTCCGCCAGATCAACCGTTTTCTGGAATTTATCGAGGACATTCTCCCAAGACTGAACAAGAGCAGGGAAAATGTAATCATCGATTTTGGATGCGGAAAATCATATCTGACATTTGCCATGTATTATTATCTCCATGAGCTGAAGGGCTATGAGGTGCGCATTATCGGACTGGACTTAAAGCAGGACGTGATCGACCACTGCAACCGCCTAAGCGTGGCCTATGGCTTCGACAAGCTGAAGTTTTATCACGGCGATATTGCTTCCTACGACGGCGTGGACCATGTGGACATGGTTGTGACGCTTCACGCCTGCGACACGGCTACGGATTACGCCCTGGAAAAGGCGGTAAAATGGGATGCCTCCGTGATTCTCTCTGTCCCCTGCTGTCAGCATGAGCTGAATAAACAGATGGACAACGAGCTGCTGCGCCCGGTGCTCCAGTACGGGCTGATCAAGGAGCGTATGGCAGCCTTATACACTGATGCCCTCCGGGCGGAGATCCTGGAAAACAGGGGCTACCGGACTCAGATCCTGGAATTTATCGATATGGAACACACTCCGAAAAACATTCTGATCCGCGCGGTGAAACAGGGCGGGCCGAAGGACAACCGGAAAGAGATCGAGGATATCCTGCAGTTTTTGGGGACGGAACAGACGCTGGCCGGGCTGCTGCTGGAAGAATAAAACCGGGCTGGAATTACGGAAATCAGAATGGCATTTTCTCTTTGACTGTGGTATGATAGAGAAAATTATAGGAAGGAGTAAAATTATGCCATTTATTAATTCCAAGGTAAGTGTGCCGCTTACGGACAGCGAGAAGGAAACGCTGAAGGGTAAGCTGGGACAGGCAATATCCCTGATTCCGGGGAAATCAGAAAGCTGGCTGATGGTTGGCTTTGAGGACAATTATTCTCTTTATTTCAAGGGGAAGAATGATACGAAACTGGCTTATGTGGAGGTGAAGATTTTCGGCGGAACTACGGATGAAGCTTACGATAAGCTTACGGCCAGACTGTGTCAGATCTATGAGGAGGTGCTGGGGATTCCTCAGGATAAGATTTACATCAAATACGAGGAAGTGGAACACTGGGGCTGGAACGGCGCCAATTTCTAGGAGG
This sequence comes from Hungatella sp. L36, assembly GCF_014288035.1. Classification (NCBI taxonomy): domain Bacteria; kingdom Bacillati; phylum Bacillota; class Clostridia; order Lachnospirales; family Lachnospiraceae; genus Hungatella; species Hungatella sp. L36. The sequence continues at coordinate 420,760 of NZ_JACOPC010000002.1, forward strand.
AAAAACCTATGGAATTGTGGGATGTTTACGACGAGAACAGGAAACTGACCGGTAAGACACATGAGCGGGGCGTGCCGCTGGGACCTGGGGAGTACCATATTATAGCCGATGTCTGGACCGTGAACCAGAGATCGGAGATACTGCTCACCAGAAGGCACCCGGATAAGCCGTACGGCCTTTTGTGGGAGTGTACCGGAGGATCTGTGCTGACAGGTGAGAACAGCGTGGAAGGGGCGCTCCGTGAGCTCTCAGAGGAAGTCGGAATCCACGCGTCAAAAGACGAGCTTCATCTGATCCACTCCATCTGTTTAAAGGAGCGGTTTGTGGATACGTACATTACCCGCCAGAATGTAAATCTGGAGGATTTAAAGCTTCAGGCGGAGGAAGTGGTAGATGCGAAGTTTGTCGTGTTTGATGAGCTGATGGAGATGTGGCGTCAGGGAATCGTGGTTCCGAAATCCAGGTTTCTGCTCTATAAAGATAAGATAGAGAATTTCATCCGGCCGTCATGACTTCATGACGACCGAATGCGTATATTCATTTTTCAAACGAGTATGATATTTTCCGGAAACGACGGCCTGGTAGAGGTGAGAACAGAACAGATCCTTCTGAAACATCTCCCACGCCGTTCCTTCCAGAAGATCGCCGGCGTCGGCCGTTTTCGTGATGAGAGGGATGGTCCCTCTTTTTTTGATGTCTGAAAGGACCGCGGAAGCACCGCGGTTAAAGCCGAGGACACGGGCGTAAGGCGCGTAATCTGCGGCGCGGCCGGCCATAATCTCCTGATCCGTGATGCCGAGCAGAAGGTGGAGCAGGGCGCGGCTGATTCTGGTATAGGTGTACTGCCGGGTCTTCAGCGCGCCTATCCGGTCTTCAAAAGAAGAGAAGGAGAGAAGCTCCTTCCTGATTCTGGCCGCCAGGTCGTCCGAGACATCGAGATACTGCTCAAAGGGATCCGATGCCGCCGTCATGCGCAGCAGCGCCGTATTAAGCAGCGTCGAGAAGTCATTTAAAAAGACCGGATAAGCCGGTTCCAGGAAGTCTCCGGCAAATGATGGCATGCCCTGGAGAACGGATGCGGGAAGCCCCTCGCCGCCGTTTGATGCGTTTGCTTCCAGCTCTTTTCGAATTGCGGAGGCGGAGCAGAAGACGTCGGAAAATCCGGTGTCGTGATATCCGCTTCCCTGACGCAGAACCGTGATGGGCCGGATCGGGCTTTTTCGTCTTATGAGAGCCTTTGCATATTCGATTCCCAAGATGTTGTTGGGAGAATCCAGGAGCTCTTTATCGAAGTCGCCGGTTAAAGAGAGTGCATGCGCCCGCGCCTGGGGCCAGGTGAAGCCTTTTTTAAGCTGTTCCTTCAGTGCCGCCGTATAAAGGTCCGGTTCTGAGGCTAAAATAGAAGCAGCACGGGAAATTTCTTCCATATTGCCGCATTCGCTTCCAAAACAGACGGAACCGACAACGCCCAGGCGGTCCAGGAGCGCGATCCCGCAGGCCGCGAAATCTTCCGCACTGCTGGCGGCGAAGATGGACGGCATCTCCAGTACCAGATCGGCGCCGGCTTCCAGGGCCATGGCTGTTCTTGCGTATTTGTCGAAAAGCGCCGGGGCGCCCCTCTGAACAAAGTCACCGCTCATGACGGCGATACAGTATTTAGCGCCGGCCAGTTCTTTGGCTTTTTGTATGTGCCAGGCATGTCCCTTGTGGAGCGGATTGTATTCCGCTATAATGCCGACGATGTAAGCATTTTCATTTTTCGTCATAAATTACGTCCTTTTTTTGCTGTTTTCCACTCTATTATGCAATTGTTTCATAAAAAATGCAAATTATTTCGAGACAGCACTTGAAAATTTTAATCAAAGCACATAGAATAGAAGCAGAATTGTAATATTCATTCATATTATTAAAAAGAACAGGAGAGAATATAGGTATGAAATTCTTGGTAGAAACGTCAGCGCGTCATGTACATTTAACTCAGGAACATCTTGAGATTTTATTTGGTAAGGGATATGAACTCACAAGAAAGAAAGATTTATCCCAGCCAGGACAGTATGCATGCGAAGAGAGAGTTACCATTGTAGGTTCCAAAAAAGAATTAGCCGGCGTATCCATCTTAGGACCGGTCAGAAAGGCAACTCAGGTAGAGCTTTCTTTAACGGATGCCCGTGCCATTGGCGTAGCTGCGCCGATTAAGGAATCCGGAGACATCGCTGGAAGCGGAGCATGTAAGATCGTCGGACCATGCGGAGAGATTGAGATCGCAGAGGGCGTAATCGCTGCAAAGCGTCATATTCATGCAACCAACGCAGATGCCGAGGCACTGGGCGTTAAGAACGGCGACATTGTATCCGTTAAGGTTGATACAGACGGCAGAAGCCTTGTATTCGGCGACGTAGTAGTTCGTGTAAGCGACAGCTATGCGCTGGCTATGCATATTGACACGGATGAATCCAATGCCGCTGCCTGTGGCAGAGAACAGTACGGCGAAATTGTAAAATAATAAAAGGAGAAATACTGTAAAATGAAGATTTTAGTTATCAACTGTGGAAGTTCTTCCTTAAAATATCAGTTAATCGATATGGAGAACGAAGAGGTTTTAGCAAAAGGATTGTGTGAAAGAATCGGTATCGAAGGCTCCAATTTATCCCACAAAGCAGCAGGTAAGGAAGAGCTGGAAGTTAAGAAAGAGATGCCGAATCACACGGTAGCGATCAAGATGGTTATGGACGCTCTGGTAGACCCGGAATACGGCGTGATCAAGGATACCAGCGAAATCTCGGCAGTAGGACACCGCGTACTGCACGCAGGGACTGTCTACAGTGACTCCATCGTTGTTAATGAGGATGTAAAGAAAGTAATCCGCGACTGCTTCGATTTAGGACCTCTTCACAATCCTGCAAACTTAATGGGAATTGAAGCGTGTGAGGAAGCGATGCCGGGAACACCGAACGTAGCCGTATTCGATACTGCATTTGGTATGAAGATGCCGGAGAAGGCAAGCTTATATGCGATTCCTTACGAATATTATGAGAAGTACAGCATTCGCCGTTACGGCTTCCACGGGACAAGCCACAGCTACGTATCCAAAGAAGCGATCAAGTACTGTGAATTAGATCCTGAGACAGCAAAAGTTATTGTCTGCCATTTAGGAAACGGCGCCAGCGTATCTGCTTCCATCGGGGGCAAGTGCGTTGATACCAGCATGGGATTAACTCCGTTAGAGGGCCTGATCATGGGTACCAGAAGCGGTGATATCGATCCGGCTGTTGTTCAGTTTATCTGCAACAAAGAGGGCAAGGATGTCAATGAAGTCCTGAATATCCTGAATAAGAAATCCGGTATTCTCGGAATGTCCGGCGGCGTATCCAGCGATTTCAGAGATGTTCAGAAGGCACAGAGTGAAGGAAACCATAAGGCAGATGTTGCGATCCAGGCCTTCATCTACCGTGTAGCCAAATACATCGGCGCATATGTAGCCGCTATGAACGGCGTTGATGCCATCGTATTTACCGCTGGTGTCGGTGAAAACGATAAGCCGATCAGAGGCGCTGTATGTGAATATTTAGGATATCTCGGCATCGAAATCGATCCTGAGATCAACAAGGCAAGAGGCAAGAGAGTGACCATTTCCACTCCGGAATCCAAGGTAAAAGTATGCGTGATCCCGACTAACGAGGAACTGTCCATCGCCAGAGAAACATTAGCCCTTGTGAAATAACTGGTTGTTTAATATTGGAAATATTTTGTTGACAAATGATGCGCGCCTGTGTATAATAGCATAGGTGCGTATTAATGGAGATTAATATGCTTATTAATTTGTCAGAGTTGTTTACCCTGGAAGGGAAAGAGAAAACTTATACACCCGATATTGAAATGGACATCTATCATTGCCCTAACGGCGATTATGAGGTGGCCTCCAAGGATAAGGTGGTTCTGCGAATTATGAATCTGGGTGACCGGAAGCTGGAAGTTGAGGGGAAGGCAAAGCTTACTCTGAAAGTTCCGTGTGACCGCTGCCTCGATCCGGTGGAAGTACCGTTGGAATTTGATATTATCCGCACTCTGGATTTGAATGAATCTGAGGAAGAGCGTGTAGAAGATCTCGATGAACAACCATATTTAAGTGGTTATAATCTGGATGTGGACCAGTTGGTTTGTGATGAACTCATACTGAATCTGCCTATGAAGGTTCTCTGCAGTGAAGACTGTAAGGGGATTTGTAATAGATGTGGAACAAATCTCAACCATGAGACTTGCGACTGCGATACAAGGTCTTTGGACCCCAGAATGGCGGTCATCCAGGATATTTTTAAACAGTTTAAGGAGGTGTAACCATGTCTATCTGTCCAAAGAACAAATCTTCTAAAGCTAGAAGAGACAAACGTAGAGCAAACTGGAAGATGAGTGCTCCGAACTTAGTTAAGTGCAGCAAGTGCGGCGAACTTATGATGCCTCACAGAGTTTGCAAGGCTTGCGGTTCTTATAACAAGAAAGAAATCATCAGCGTTGAAGACTAATTTTCAACAATCTTTATGACATGAGCATGAAGTGCAATGAAGACCCCCGGAGGATTTCCTCCGGGGGTTTTTGTTATTGGATGGCGTGATGTATTTGTGACCGGTGCGATGTGATTGTTGATGACATACGCGCAGGGGAGTGGTAAACTATGACTAAGATCGATAAAAAGAACGGTGTACTGCTGTAACAACCGATAAACGGAATATCGCACAATGGGAAATGAGGACTTTATGAAATCAGAAAAGCTGCAGACAAAAATAAACAAGTATTTTACGATATTTATTGTTTGTATTATTGTCACGCTGTCGGTGATGATCGGCCGGTACTCTGGTTATAAGCTGCAGACAGAAACAGGGGAGAACTTAACCGATATGGCCGGTCAGATCTCCGCGCAGCTCGACCAGTTTATGTGGAATCATTATCACCAGCTCGATATGCTGAAGGCCGCCAGCTCCCTTGTCTCCGATGGGAATTACAGAATCGATTCCACACTGATAAAACAGCTTCAGGCTTCCTTTCCGTCCTTTTCCTGGGTAGGGGTTACCGATGCGAACGGCATCGTCAAAGCGTCCAGCGGCGATATTCTGTTAGATTCGGACATTTCCGCCAGACCCGTATTTATAGAGGGAGCGAAAGGGGATTTTATAGGGGATGTCCATGAAGCCCTTCTGCTTTCGGAGCTGCTCCCCAATCCTTCGGGAGAGCCGCTTCGCTTTGTCGATATCAGTTCTCCTCTCTATGATAAAGAGGGGAATTTCAAAGGTGTCCTGGCCGCTCACTTAAACTGGAACTGGGCTCAGGAACGGGTTGCAATGACCGCCGATACCTTCAGCGACAGCAAAAGAATGGATGTACTTGTACTCAGTAAGGATTACGACGTTCTGCTGGGGCCGAATGAACTCATCGGTGAATCTCTGGAACAGACAATGGTCCCCATTAGCAGGAGCAGCGAACGCCATTGGGCTTCCATCACATGGCCGGACAAGCAGAAGTATTTGACTGGTTTCAGTACCTCTGTCGGTTATGACGACTATAGCGGTCTCGGCTGGACGGTGGTCGTTCGCCAGCCGGTAAATATCGCTTATCAAAATATCGTGCAGCTTCTGCTTTGGCTGGCTGTCAGCGGTGTATTTCTCCTGTTCCTGTTTATGATTCTAGGTGGAGCGATATCGAGAAAGCTCACCGAACCCTTAAATGAGCTTTCCGAGGTGGCTACGCTTTTAAAAGCGGGACATAAGGTTCCGATGCCTGACTGCAATGGAATCTATGAGTTGGAGAAGCTGGAATCGGCCCTTTCTGACCTGTTCAGCGATTTAAATGTAACTGATGCCGCGTTATGTGAAATGAAGACCATCGCGACCACCGACCCGCTCACCGGTTTGAAAAACAGGCTGGCCTTTGAAACCTATATCAATCAGTGCAGCGATACGCTGGACCGGTCGGCCCAATCTCTTGCAATCCTTTATATGGATTTGGATGGATTCAAAACGGTCAATGACCAATTCGGCCACGACATCGGCGATAAATTACTGATCGAGATTTCCAGACGGCTTACTGCTGCTGTACGCAGTCATGAGATTATCGCCAGAATTGGCGGGGATGAATTCTTAATTGCCCTGATTGCGCCCATTGATATGACGGCATCCAACGTTGAACAGACCGCACAGCGCATTATCAAGGCGATCAATCAGCCGTTCTACTGTGAGAATCACAGGATCCAGGTGGGATGCAGCATAGGAAGCGCTGTTTTTCCTGGAGACAGCACAGAGCCGCAGACTGTCATTAAGTATGCGGATAAGGCGTTATACTATTCGAAGTCCCATGATAAGAACAGACTCACCAGCTATGCGTCTATTGGCATCGAGTAAGAGTTTGTATGGAAGCTTTACCAGCCGGGGGGTCTGCCTTCGGCTGGTAATAAACAATCATATCTTTTTTTTCTGTGGTCTATAAATACTCTTGTCATAATAAACAAAAGTATTTTTCCAATCCGTTTTCATCAGTACTATTTTTTCCCAACTATCATTTCACTGGATATTTTTCAGTAATTGTGGTATTCTATTCTTAATAAGAACATATGTTTGCATTGGAGGCATCCAGCTATGAAAACATCTGAAAATCGAATCTATGCGGCCATCGACTTAAAGTCGTTTTACGCCTCCGTGGAATGCATCGAACGCGGGCTTGATCCGCTGGCTACCAACCTTGTCGTGGCAGATGCAAGCCGGACCAGCAAGACGATCTGTCTCGCGGTTTCCCCGGCGCTCAAGTCCTATGGCATTCCGGGGCGTGCCAGATTGTTTGAGGTGATTCAGAAGGTGAAAGAGGCGAACACGGGACGGAGACAAGGGGCTCCTGGATTCCGTTTTTCCGGGTCTTCTGTGAATGACCGGGATTTAAAGGCGGATTCGGCCCTTTCCATCGACTATATCGCGGCGCCGCCCCGTATGGCGCTGTATATGGAATACAGTACAAGGATTTATAATATTTATCTGCGCTACATTGCGCCGGAAGATATCCACGTTTATTCCATCGATGAGGTGTTCGTGGATGTGACCGACTATCTGCGTACCTATAGGCTTACGGCCCGTGAGCTTGTCAGAAGGATGGTCATGGATGTGCTAAAGGAGACCGGTATTACGGCCACGGCAGGCATAGGGACGAACCTGTACTTAGGGAAAGTCGCCATGGACATCGTAGCCAAACACATCGCGCCGGATGAGAATGGGGTCAGAATCGCGGAACTGGACGAGGATTCCTACCGCCGCATATTATGGACACACAGACCGCTTATGGATTTTTGGCGAGTAGGGCGGGGGTATGCCAAGAAGCTGGAGGCCGCCGGTCTGTATACCATGGGGGACATTGCCAGATGCTCCCTGGGGAAGCCGACGGATTACCATAATGAGGAGCTGCTCTACAAGCTGTTCGGCATCAACGCAGAGCTTCTCATAGACCATGCGTGGGGCTGGGAGCCGTGTACGATGGCAGACGTGAAGGCTTATAAACCGGAGACGAACAGCACCGGCTCCGGCCAGGTGCTGCAGTGTCCCTACGACTATGCGAAAGCGAGACTGATCGTCCAGGAGATGACAGATCTGCTGGTGCTGGATTTGGTGGATAAGGGACTTGTAACAGATCAGGTGGTGCTGACTGTGGGCTACGACATTGAGAATCTGACGAGGCCTGAGATCAGTAATAAGTATAAGGGCGCCGTCACCACAGACCACTACGGCCGCAGGGTTCCGAAACACGCCCATGGAACGGTGAATCTAAACCGGCAGACTTCTTCCACAAAACTGATCATGGACGCGGCCATGGATCTGTACGACAGGATCGTCGATCAGGAGCTGCTGGTCCGCAGGATTTACATTACCGTGAATCATGTGGTGGAGGAAAGCAGTATTTCAAGGCAGGAGAGCTTTGAACAGATGGACCTGTTTACCGATTACGAGGCTCTTCAAAAGCAGAGGGAACTGGAAGAACAGGAACTGGAACGGGAAAGGCAGCTTCAGAAGGCTGTCCTGGATATTAAGAAGAAATTCGGGAAAAATGCCCTCCTGAAAGGTATGAACCTTGAAGAGGGGGCCATGACAATCGAACGCAACCACCAGATCGGCGGTCATAAGGCGTAATTATACAGGAGGTATCCATGCAGAGAGAGGCGGATCGACCAGATCGCTATGACGACATCATTCATTTGCCCCACCATGTTTCCACAGCGCATCCCAGCATGGCGGTATCTGACCGCGCGGCACAGTTTTCTCCGTTTGCGGCCCTGACCGGCCATGATGCGGCCATTCAGGAAACGGCGCGGCTGACTGACCAGAAGATTGAACTTGATGATAACAGCAAGGAGATCCTGAATGATAAGCTGCTGCTGTTGATAGAAAAAATAAAGGAACAGCCAGCCGTAACGGTCATCTTTTTCGTTGCAGACGAGCGAAAAGCCGGCGGTTCCTACGTCACTGTCCATGGCCGTGTCAGGAAAGTGGATCGTTACAGGGACGTGCTGATTATGCTGGATGGAACGGTAATTCCCCTCGATGATATTGTTGAAATAGAGGGTGAGGCATTATGCCCTGTGGACTTTAGATTTTATTGATAAATTCTATCACCGTTTCAAGCCGACCATGGAACATTCCGTTTATGAATATGAAACAGTTCCGGCCTTTGCGTGTAAATAAATGCCGCAGCGCCAATGAGAACCATGGCACATTTTCCTGCTACGGACGAGACCGGCATGGAAAACGCGGGATCCAGGTATTCCAGTGTCAGCGGGTACTGCGAGAAAAGAGCGCCGCTGTAGAGATCGAGGCTGTCGGGAAGCGGGAGAAAGCCTGTTCCAAATACCAGAGCCATCATTGGAAAAAGCAGGGAGGCGTGAATTTGTCCCGCCAGCAGACCGGTTCCCAGCAGAAGAATCATCGGAGGCAGAACCGCCGCCAGCGCTGGCACCACGTACTCACCGACAGGGACGTCCCTGCCGAATAAGGCCAGCAGGAATCCAATTCCCAGGGCGGCCAGAAGAAGCACCAGCAAAAGCCAGGCAGCGGCCGCAGCGCCGCATTTTACGAGCCGGTAGACACTTGGATTCTGCGCGGCCGTGGTGGTCAGCACAGCTGTTCGGCGGGCCGTATTGCTGCACTGGTTCCACACAAGGAACAGCAGGGCCACGCAGAGCAGGGGCAGAAGCTGTGACAGATAGCTGCCAAAACTCCAGGGGGAAAAGGGCGCGGTATGGGCTGTGCCCAGAATCGTTGTGGTATTTAATAGCTGCCATCCATACCAGATGGTTACGGCGCTTAAGCCGAGGTAAAATTTGCTGAACACCATACGGCGCAGCTCATATCGGAATATCTTATTCACGTTCCACCTCCCCTTTCTTTAAGCCACAGGCATCTAAAAAATCCTTCAGCGTGATCATATCGGACGATCCGGAGGCCTGCCTGGTGTAGAGTTCGGACCAGATTTCATCAATTTTCTGCGGACCTGCCTTCTCGGCAGCGCGGTAGATCATCAGGGCGTTGCCGTCATACCAGTTGGCGCTGCTTCTGGAGGCCAGAATCTCATTTGAGTAGCGTTTGGGAAGGCGGTCTAAGTATTCCGGATGGCGCTGATAAAAGGACGCGTGCTGATCCTCCATGACAGCCTTCCATTTGTCTGTATAGTTTTCCCGGGCATAGTCTTCGCCCATAATTTCACTCATAAGACGGTAGGTGGTATAGACGGTGATTCCCTCGTCATTCCAGTCCTCGTCCTCCGGATCGTACAGCGTTGCGCCTAAGCCCCACCACTGGTGGATGATTTCATGGGCCAGGACCTCGGCGCTGGCCGGTCCTTTGTCCGGATTGTTGAGATTCTCGTCGCTGAAGTACGTTTCACCCATGCCGCTGATGCTGCGGTTAGCAAAACCGCCGAATTGAAATGCAGTCAGCTGGACGATCTTAAACGGTTTGTCTTCGGTAAAGGAACGGGGACCATAGTGGCTGGTGCAGTAGGCGATGGCCTGTTCCATCAGCTCCAGGGCTCCGTTTTCCAGGCGTGACTGGTATTTTTTGCTGTAGTAAAACTGGATAGGCATACCGCTGCCTGTGGCCAGCTCTTTATAGACATAGTCTCCGGCAAACAGCTGTATCCGATCGGTTCCCTGATCGGTAATAACCCAGCTGACGGTCCCGTCACGGTTATCGGAAAGCTGCTTTGGAGAACCGGTAGAGACGGGAGTCATGGCAGCCGGCAGCGTGATGGTTAAGGTGACAGGCGTATCTTCATCCTCCACGGGGGCGCAGCCTGCTACCGTGGGAGCGAGATGGTGGCTTGCAAGATAAATGCCTCTGCTGCTGATGTAGTTTCCGGACAGCTCCCGTTCCTGCGCATTCCAGATGCGGGGCATGCCTCCGTATGTAATCACAAGGCTGATTTCCTCATCCGCAGGCAGCGTACACCGCAGCTCTCTGGAAGCGATATAGTCATTTTTCAGATCCTCGAAAGGAAGCGGCTCCCCATTTGCAGTGATGGAACGGACACGATAGCCACTGTTTAAATTGAAGTAAAGCTCCTGTGGACTGCCGGAATTGTTGCGAATCTGCCAGGAGGCCTCCCCCGATAGAGTCCCCATCAGGAAGCTGTCGATGGTCACGTTCAGGGATGTACTCTCTGTGGTCAGATGTTCATGAAACCGATCGGCTGTCTCCATGGAAATCCAGTCCTCGGGACAGTGGTCTATAAAGGGCTGCCTGTTCCATAAAACAGCACCCAGAAGCAGAAGCAGTATGGAGAAAATAGGGAGTACCGGTCTTTTGATTCTGTGAATCAGGGAACCGGCTGCCCCTTTTCCGTACTGCCGGACACACAGAAGAGAGAGAAGCCAGCCGCCGCCCAGCAGGCACAGCCAGACCAGACGGCTGTAGAACGCGGTGCGCCATACGACAGCGCTCCCGAAGGCGTCGGACAGGGTGGAAACCAGAGGAATATTCCAGTGAGCGAGAAAGTACTGGCTGCACCAGCGGCTGCGCGAAAAGATCACAGCGACCAGCAGTGCAAGAACGCTCACATCCAGCCGTCCGGTTATCTGGATCGCCATGGCGGCAGCCAGAGTCCCCATGACAGGACCTGACAGCAGAAATAAGAGAACGGCCAGCCAGTAATCTGAGAAGGAGAACACGATATTTAATTTCCACATGGTGTACGGAAGGTAGAGAATTCCGACAGCCAGGGACGTCAGGACAGCCAGACTCAACACAGCCAGCAGCCGTATGGCGTGCATCTTCACTGGCGGGATAATCGTCTCTATGAGGGCTGCAGTGCCGCTGCGGGCGGGCTGATCCAGGGCCGCAAGGATCAGCAGGGCGAAGAGAAGCGTCCCTGCCATTCCGCCGGTCAGCATCGGATTCGCCAGATAGAGCGCGCCCATAGAATCTCCGATGGTAGGATGATAAAAGGAATAGCCGGCAATGGGGGCCAGCGCGGTCAGTGCGGCGGCCAGCCAGGCCAGACGATTCCGCATGAGACGGCCGAATTCCACACGAAAGAGTGAGGATGCATTCATATTATTGCTCCTCCTTCGTGATGAGGTAGAGATAAGCGTCCTCCAGTGTGGGTTCTGCCGCCTCGGCCTCCGGTGGAAGAGTTTTTGCCACGCCGCGGCAGAGCACACCCTTTGCCGTATTGATCCGGGAGGTGATGTGAAGGCCAGAATCTCTGCGTATACTGGCATCTTCAAGAAACACGCCCACATGCCCGGAAGCCTGGCGGATCAGCTCCTCCGGAGTACCTGTGAAAAGGATCCGGCCATGGTTGATGATGATGAGGCGGTTGCACACAGACTGTACATCGTCGATGATATGAGTGGACAGCAGCACCAGCCTGTTTTGTGCCGTTTCCGAAAATAAGTTCCGAAAGCGAATACGTTCCTCGGGATCCAGACCTACGGTAGGCTCATCGAATATCAGGAATTCAGGCATTCCCAACAGAGCCTGTGCGATTCCTACCCGCTGGCGCTGTCCGCCGGACAGAGTCCGTATACGGGTTTTGCGCAGCTCCTTTAAGCCGGTGGCAGCGAGCGCCTCGTCAATAGCGGCTCTGCTGTCAGGGCAGCCCTTGAGAGCAGCCATATAGTCCAGAAACTGCCAGACCGTAAGCTCGTCGTAAAGTCCGAAATGCTGGGGCAGGCAGCCGAGTTTTCCCTTTAAAGCTCTTTCACATTTCACCAGGGGCTCGCCGTCAACGGTTATACTTCCCGAGGACGGCAGAAGCCCTGCGACCAGCAGCTTCATCAGCGTTGATTTTCCGGCGCCGTTGGGGCCGAGAAGGCCGATGAGGCTTGGACTCTCCATCGTCAGGCTGATATCGTGAAGCGCCTGTTTTCCTGTTGGATAGATCATATTTACGTGTTCAATATTTATCCGCATATTGTTTTTCCTCCTGCGTGTATTCCCATTGATTATAAATGATCCATTTGGAGGTGAGATGGATTTTATGTGTAGTTTTCATGGAGACTGTCGTCTTTCTGACAACTGAAATTCACCGTTACCCGGACTCCGATCCCGGTATTCATGACCGTGCACGCGGCTTCATGACGGTCCAGAATCATCCTGGCAAGATAGAGCCCGAGACCGCTGCCTCCGGTCTCACGGCTGCGGGATGCCTCTACCCGGTAAAAGGGTTCAAAAAGGCGGGGGAGTGATTCTGGTGGGATGTGGACTCCGCTGTTCTCTATGTCCAGAATAAACCCCGTGTCCCCTTCGGAGAGAGTGACTGAAATAAGAGCCGCATCCGGTGAGTATTTCAAGGCATTGGTCAGCAGGTTGGATATGGCGCAGCTTAACAGGACCCGGTCTCCCTGGATCACGGCTTTTGGTGGTAAAGAGACGGATATCTGCTGTTCTTTCAGCTGGGCGAAATCCTCGGCCAGATCGAGCTGTTCCTGAATCAGTTCCGTCAAGCTGACCGGATCGCTGCGGACAGCGGAGTCGTCCTGTTCCATACGGAAAATCGTCAGCATTTCCTGAATCAGCTTCTCCATGCGGCCGGTTACAGCGAGAGACCGGGCCAGATATTTATCCCGGTCCTGATAGATGTCCACCCCGGCCAGCATACCGGAAAGCTGTCCTTTCAGGACTGTAACCGGTGTTTTCAGTTCGTGGGAAGCGGCGGCAAAAAAGGCGGACCGGCGGTGTTCCATCTCGCGTTCCCGGTCAATGTCCTCCTGAAGAGAAGCGTTCGCATCCCGGAGCTCCGACAATGCGTCTCTGAGATGATCGGAGAGTTCGTTTAAATTTCTGCCAAGCATACCGATTTCATCTTTTCGTGTCTCCGGACATTTCCAGTCGAAATCGAGGGACGCCAGCTTTCGGGAGATACCGCTGAGCCTGACAATGGGCCGGGTGATGCAGCGGGAGTAAAAAAGAGCCCCCAGCAGGGAGATGACAAACATAATCAGAATAAGACAGGGCAGCACACGCCGCATGGCCTCGGAGGTCTCATTGACAGCGGAAACACGGATAACGACGCTTAAATCATACGGCTTGCCGCTTCCCTTGAACGTTACGGCCGCATCCCAGTCCGTACTCGTATATTCGACTTCCGAGGAATCGGAAACGACTGCGGTAGCAGTGGAACGGCATGTGGATACGGAAGAGCCATCATCTTCTATGATGACTGAATCCACAGCCTCCTCCTCCGGTGCATTGCCGGGCAGGAGGGACGTTTCTCCGTCTCCGGCCGTAATCAGAATCTCCGCGTTGTTCTCCTTCTCAAAACGGGAGATCAGCGGACCGCTTTCCTCAAAGGTCGTTTCCCCTAAATCGCTGATCAGCCGGTCCACCTTTTCGTTTAAATTATCGGCAATGATGGAGCGATAGGATATCGGCGTCGCCCATGCGAGAAAGAGATAGGTTACACTGCTGGATATGAGCAGAATCACGATCGTCATCAAGAAAATGCGCGCTGTCAGACTTGTCCGGATATCAATGAATCTTTTCAACACGGTATCCCACCCCCCTTACCGTTTCAATATAGTCACGGTTCAGCTTCTTTCGCAGATTTTTGATATGGCTGTCCACGATGCGCTCATCACCGATAAAATCGTAATTCCATAGTTGTCCCAACAGCACAGAACGGGTCAGAACACGCCCCTGATTCTGTAAAAGCTCTTTTAAAAGTTCAAATTCCCGGGTGGTCAGATCGAGCAATGCTCCATCTACGGTTACCCGGTACGCGTCTAAGTCCATGACGATGTCACGGTAGATGAGCTGACGGCTTTCTGCATCAGACCCGGTCCGGCGCAGGACCGCGGCAATTTTTCTCAAAAGTATGGGCATGGAAAATGGTTTTGTCACGTAGTCATCGATCTGCAGATCGAATCCGCGGATCTGGTTTTCCTCTGTATCCAGAGCCGTCACCATGATGACCGGCACATCAGATTCCCTGCGGATGAGCTCGCATACGCCGTAGCCGTCGATCTTGGGAAGCATTAAGTCCAGCAGGATTAAATCCCAGCTTTCCCGGTGGAAACAGTCCATCGCCTGGATTCCGTCACTGGCCGCAGACACGCTGTAACCGGCGTCACGCAGATATGCACAAAGCATTTCCTGAATATCGGGTTCGTCTTCAATAACTAAAATTCGTTTCATAGGTTACTCCTCCTGTAAGCCAGTATATCATGGCTCTTTGAATTTTGCGTGGAGTTTTCTGAGATTCTTTCTTTAAATTATTTGTTTAAATACAGTTATATTGGCAGGGAGAGAATGTAAACTTTATAATGATATAAGTTGACATTTGCGTTATTTATTGGTAATATCTATATTATTACAATTGTAAACTTAATATATATTATAGTTTACAATCAAAAAAGCAACAGGAGGAACTATGGCAGAAAGAGCAGAAAAGAAACTACAATACACCTCGGCGATAAACCTTACATACACCGCCATGTTTACAACGCTGATTGCCGCCGGAGCGTTTATCAAAATTCCGGTGCCCGTGGTGCCGTTTACGCTTCAGTTTTTATTTACCATGCTGGCGGGGCTGCTGTTAGGCGGAAAGGGCGGAGCGCTCAGTGTAGCCCTCTATATGATATTAGGCTTGGCCGGGCTTCCGATTTTTGCGGAAGGAGGCGGGCTCTGGTACCTTTTAAAACCCAGCTTCGGTTATATCATCGGTTTCTGTCTGGCAAGCTATGTAACTGGAAAAATGGTTGAAAAGCAGTATCCACTGACGATTAAAAAGCTGCTGACCGCAAATTTCACCGGTCTGTTCATCGTTTACGGCGTGGGGATGATTTATTACTATATTATCTGCAATTTCATCATCAATACGCCGATCGGACTGTGGCCTCTGTTTTTGTACTGCTTTATTCTGGCAGTTCCGGGTGATCTCTGTTTGTGCGTTCTGGCCGCGTATCTTGTAAAGCGCATTCAGCCTGTTATGAGGAAAATGAGGGGAATGGGAATATGATTGAAGAGTTAAAGGAACGGGTATTGGCAGGAGAACAGATTAATCGGGCAGAAGCGCTGTGTCTGGCAGAGGCGCCGTTAAAGGAGCTGACCGAAGCAGCGGATGAAATCCGTACCCGCTTTTGCGGCCGCACATTTGACCTGTGCACAATTATCAATGGAAAATGCGGCAGATGTTCGGAGGACTGTAAGTACTGCGCCCAGAGTGTCCATTACCACACCGCCTGCACCGGGGCATATGAGCTCCTGTCAACGGAAAAGCTTGTGGAACAGGCAAAATATAACGCGGAACAGGGCGTCCTTCGTTATTCCATTGTGACCTCCGGAAAAAGGCTTTCTGACCGGGAAGTGGATGCAGTTTGTGAAAGCATACGCGAAATAAGAGCGCAGGTCGGAATTTTGGTATGCGTTTCTTTCGGGCTCTTATCAGAAAGGCAGTTTGAGAAACTGAAACGTGCCGGGGCATCACGGGTTCACTGTAATCTGGAGACGTCTGAGCGCTATTTCCCCCAGGTCTGCACCACGCACACCTACCGCGATAAGATTGAGACCTTAAAGGCCGCCGTAAGAGCCGGGCTTGACGTCTGTTCCGGCGGCATCATTGGCCTGGGAGAGACTATGGAGGATCGTATCGATATGGTCCTGACTGCCAGGGGACTGGGCGTTAAATCGATTCCGGTAAATCTGCTGAATCCGATTCCCGGAACCCCTTATGAACATAATCCGGTTCTCACCAACGAAGAATTATGCCGGACGGCGGCCGTATTCCGTTTTCTGATCCCGGATGCCTCCATACGCCTGGCAGGCGGCCGGGGGCTGGTGGAGGATAAAGGGAAAATGTGTTTTAAGAGCGGGGCTAACGCAGCCATAAGCGGAGATATGCTGACCACCGCAGGGATTACGGTACAGACGGATATGGAACTGCTGAAAAACATTGGATACGAGGTAAAATTGGACGATGAGTAAAAATATCTTTATCACCGGGACCGGGACGGATATCGGAAAAACGTTTGTGACTGGTCTGATTGTCAAAAAGCTGCATGAGAGCGGACGCAGCGCCGCCTACTATAAAGCTGCCATGAGCGGAAATGAACGCAGGGAAGATGGGAGCCTGATACCGGGGGATGCGCTGTATGTAAAGACAGTCTCCGGCATCGGACAGCCTTTGGAGGAAATGTGTCCGTACATCTATGAAAATGCCTTTTCGCCTCACCTTGCCTCGCGGCTTGAGGGAAATCCGGTGCAGATGCAGGTGGTGAAAGAGGGCTTCGAAGCCGTAGGCCGGAAGTATGAATACGTCACCATGGAGGGCAGCGGCGGCATCCTCTGTCCCCTCTGTTACGACGAAGCAAAGATTCAGCTGGAGGATGTGATCCGGGAACTGGGACTGGCCTGCCTGATCGTCGCAGACGCGGGGCTCGGCACAATCAACGATGTGGTCCTCACGGCCGGGTACATGCGCGCCCGGAATATTCCTGTGAAAGGAATTATTTTCAACCATTACCATGCCGGAGATGTGATGGAGGAGGACAATCGGAACATGTGTGAATCGCTGACAGGCCTTACCGTGCTGGCCTGTGTCAAAGACGGCGATACGGAGCTGGCCATGGAGGCAGAGGCGCTGGCGTCGTTATATGAGCCGGGAGAGGAGGTATCCATATGATCTGGTATCCATATCAGCAGATGAAGACGATGAAACCGCCTTATAGGATTGTCAACGCGGAGGGTGTCTGTCTTTATACGGAGGATCGGAAACTGATAGACTCTGTATCGTCCTGGTGGAGCGTGATTCACGGATATAAGCATCCGGTGCTGACTGAGGCGGTCAAGTCTCAGGCGGACTGCTTTTCCCATGTCATGCTGGGGGGACTGACCCATGAACCGGTGGAAAAGCTGTCGGCCAAACTACAGGAATGGCTGCCGGGAGATTTAGACTACTGCTTCTTTTCGGACTCCGGAAGCGTGGCGGTGGAGGTGGCCCTGAAAATGGCGCTGCAATTCTATACAAACCGGAATATCAGACGGGAGAAAGTCCTGTCTCTGACTCATTCTTACCACGGCGATACCTTTAAAGCGATGGAGGTAGGAGACGATGAGGATTACCACTTCGCCTTCGGGGAGAAAAAGAATGTTATTCATATACCGACGGAAATACCGGCGCTGGAGGAAGCATTTTACCTTCATCACGACGAACTGAACTGCCTGATCGTCGAACCGCTTCTGCAGGGGGCCGGTGGCATGCTTATGTACGACATATCTTTCTTAAAGCGGGCCAGAGAGCTGTGCGATGAGTATGATGTGCTTCTGATCTTCGATGAGGTGGCCACCGGCTTTGGCCGGACAGGGCACCGGTTTGTGGCCGATCTGGTATGCCCGGATATTCTGGTGCTGGGAAAGGCGCTGACCGGCGGCTATATCGGGCACGCGGTGACGGTTGCGAACCATAAGGTATACCAGGGCTTTTACGGGGATGATCCCTTCCTGGCGCTGATGCATGGCCCTACTTTTATGGGAAATGCCCTGGCCTGCAGCGTGGCGTTAAAATCGATTGAACTTTTCGAGTCGGAAGACTATATGGCGAAAATCAGCCGGATCGCGGCAATTACCAGGAGAGAGATGGAGGGCTTCGAGGACAGCCGCATAAAAGAGGTGCGCATGATGGGGGGCTGCGTCTGCGTGGAGGTCTTCGATCCGGCTGTATTGGAGGGATACCAGCAGTTCGCATTTGAACGGGGCGTATTCAGCCGTCCGTTTTTGAGATATCTGTACGCGATGGTTCCGTATGTGATCGAGGAGGCGGAGCTGGTAATGGTATTGGATACGATGAAGGCCTGGTTTCAGAGGCGTTAATCAGGGCATTGCATGCCTGATCAGGTTTTCGGACGGGATAAGCCTGTAATCTGATAAATAAAACGGTAATCTGATAAAAGAGATGGGCTGATGGTTAAAAAATATATTTAACCGTCAGCCCATTTTGTATGCTCCGGATTCACTGTGTTCCTGATCCGCTATATTCCTGATTCATTGATAACGGGATCTGTTCCTTAAATGCAGCGGTTGGCTGACAAATATTGTTGTCAAAATATGTTGACAAGGAAAGTTGTCAATGCTATACTGAGGTGACAAGAATAGTTGTCAATTTGCAAATGGTAATTGTCATATGGAAAGGAGAGCTATGCCATTATATAACAGGTTGAAGGAACACCGGGCAAGGCTCGGCGTGAATCAGGCGGAGTTGGGTAATCTGGCAGGTGTGTCCAGGCAGACGATCAGCTTAATAGAGCGGGGCGATTACTCCCCCTCGGTGACATTGGCGCTTAAGCTGGCACGGATTCTGTCCGTGACAGTGGAAGACATTTTTGCGTATGAAGAGGAGGAGACAAAATGAAAGTGAAAAATTCATATTTAAAATTAATGCTGTGGACTTTGTCAGGGGCGGCGATTGGAGCCGGGCTTGGAGCCGGATCCATCTTATTTGCAAAAGGGAGGGCTGCATCCCTGGCAGAACTGCTGTATGTGGGAGCAGTGCGGTCTGCCTTATGGATTCAGCTGATAGTCTGGCTGGTACTGGGAGGCTGCTCCCTGGTTTTGATGAACAAGGCAAAAAAGTGGTCTCCCCTTATGGATTCCGATGAGGAAGGCGTAACGGAGAAAAAGGTAGGCAACGCTCAGAATACTGTTTTGACTCTTACCAATGTCAATTTGGTCATTCAGTTTATGGCATTCGGCATAGGATTCGATAAGAGAAACACGTTTGCGCTTTTGTCTGTGGTCGTATTTTTAGTATCCACAATCTCCATGGTCTGTGTGGAAATAGCGGTTATCAAACAGGTGAAAAAGACGAATCCACTGAAAAAGGGAGATCCTGCGGATTTGTCCTTTTTGAGGACGTGGGAAGAGAGCTGTGATGAAGCGGAACGGCTGCAGATTTACCGCTGCGGCTATAAGGCATTTCAGATAACGAGACATTCACTTTTGTTTGGACTTGTGATCGCATTTATAGGAAAGATAAACATGGGAACGGGCAGTATGTCGATCCTGCTGTTAGGCCTGATCATGTTGATTCAAAGCATTTCCTATGGAATCTATTCCTTGAGAGAAGGAAAAGGATTGCGGGAATAGGATTGTAATTTCACATGATATGAGGGCATGATATAAAGAAAAGGAAGTGATTTGCCGAAATCACTTCCTTTTCTTTATATCCTTACGGCTGCAGACCGAATATCCGCGTTACTTAAGGCCCATTTCTTCCCGAACTTCCATGAAGCATTTTACAATAAAATCAATGTCTTCTTTTGTATGGCTTGCGCATACCTGGGTGCGGATTCTCGCCTTCCCCTTTGGTACGACCGGGAACGAGAAAGCCACGACATAGACACCCTTTGCCATCATTCTCTTTGCAAATTCTCCAGCCAGTTTTTCATCATACAACATGACCGGCACGCAAGGGTGGGTTCCCGGAATGATATCGAATCCGTTGTCCGTCAGCTGCTTTCTGTAGTATGCGGTGGTTTCCTCAAGATGATCCCGCAGCTCCGTGCTTTCCTCCAGCATGTCAAACAGCTCTAAGCTGGCGCCGACGATCGCAGGGGCCAGAGTGTTGGAGAATAAGTATGGACGGCTTCTCTGACGAAGCAGATCGATGATTTCCCTGCGTCCGGAGGTGTATCCGCCTGACGCTCCGCCCAGGGCCTTGCCGAGAGTACCAGTGATAATATCCACGCGGCCTTCCACGCCGTTGTATTCTGCCGTTCCGCGGCCGTGCTTTCCGATGAAGCCTACCGCGTGGCTGTCATCCACCATGACCAGCGCATGGTACTGGTCTGCCAGATCACAGACACCCTTTAAGTTGCAGATAATTCCATCCATGGAGAAAACGCCGTCTGTGGCGATCAGCTTGATTCTTGCTCCGGCAGCATCCGCCTCCTGAAGCTTCTTTTCCAGATCGGCCATATCATTATTTTTGTAACGATACCGTTTGGCCTTGCAGAGCCGGACGCCGTCGATGATGGAAGCGTGGTTTAACTCGTCGCTGATAACCGCATCGTTCTCTGTGAGAATCGTCTCAAACAGGCCGCCATTGGCATCGAAGCAGGAGGAGTAAAGAATCGTATCATCTGTCCCAAGGAAAGTGGAAATCTTTGCTTCCAGTTCCTTATGAATGTCCTGGGTTCCGCAGATGAAACGGACAGAAGCCATGCCGTAGCCCCGGTTGTCGTACGTTCTCTTTGCTGCATCGATCAGTCTCTGGTTGTCGCCAAGGCCAAGATAGTTGTTCGCGCACATGTTGATGACCTCCCGGCCATCCTCCAGCTTTACGCGGGCGCCCTGGGCGGAAGCGATCGGTGCTTCTCCCTTAAACAGGCCGGCTTCCCTGATGTCCTCCACTTCTTTCGTATAAATACTTAAAATATCGTTTTTGCGTGCCATCTTCAAATCTCCTTTTCCTTAATCATTGATATGGGACCAGTCCAGAATTACTTTGCCCGACTGTCCGGAAATCATAGCTTCAAATCCCTTTTCGTAATCGCGGATATCAAACCGGTGAGTGATAATCGGCGATATATCCAGACCGGCCTGAACCATGGTGGTCATCTTATACCAGGTATCCCAGACCTTTCTGCCGTAAATACCGCGAAGATTCAGGCCATTGAATATAACGGTCTCTAAGTCAACCGTGGTTTCCCGTCCCTGAAGTCCCAACAGTGCAATCTTACCGCCGTGCTTCATGTTATGGATCATATCGGAAAGACCGGCCGGACTTCCGGACATCTCCATGCCCACGTCAAAGCCTTCCGTCATCCCGATGGATTTCATCACATCGGCCAGCGTCTCTTTTCTTAAGTTGACCGTTCTTGTAGCCCCCAGCTTCTTCGCCAGATCCAGCCGGTAATCGTTTAAATCCGTCACGACCACATGGCGCGCTCCGCAGAATTTTGCGATGGCCGCGGCCATGATACCGATAGGGCCTGCCCCGGCAATCAGGACGTCCTCGCCCAGAAGGTCGTAGGAGAGCGCTGTATGGGTGGCGTTGCCGAACGGATCGAAGATGGAGTAGAGCTCCTCCGGAATATTCGGATTACAGGGCCACACGTTGGAGGACGGAATCACCAGATATTCCGCAAACGCTCCGTTTCGGTTTACACCGACTCCTTTTGCATCCCGGCAGTTTTCCTTATGGCCTTCCAGACAGTTCCGACACTTACCGCAGGTGATATGGCCTTCACCGGATACCAGATCCCCCACCTGATGTCCGGTTACGCCCGCGCCTGTCTCCACGATCTCGCCCACATATTCATGGCCTGCGGTAAGGCCGATCGGAATGGTGTGCTGTGCCCAGTCATTCCATTGATAGATGTGTACGTCCGTACCGCAGATGGCCGTCTTATGGATCTTGATTTTTACATCGTTCGGTCCAACGGCCGGAACCGGCACGCGCTCCATCCAGAGCCCTTCCTCCGCTTTCTTTTTCGTCAATGCCCACATGGTTTGTTCCTGCATGATATTACCCCCTTTAAACTGTTTGATTATGGAAAATACTGTTTCCGTGTATCTGATACCTACATTATAAGGGGCGGCAGGACAAATAGCAAGAAAAATATTCCGTATTGGGCGGACATTTTCGAAAGAAGTGTATTTGTATCACGAACACGAACGATTGTTTTTTTCTGGCATACACTTGGGAATCCCGATGGAATCCTGAGCGCTTTCCCGGCTCAATTATCTGTTGCTGCTGACGGTCGCCTGTGTTAAACTACTGTGTAGTAATACAGAGGATTGGCAGGCAGAAGGAGGGACTATGGTAAGATACGTACTACAGGAAGATAAAGAAATGATTCTGTCTATGATGGAATTGGTGAAAGATGATTTCGCCGGATATAAGGAAGAGGATTTTCTGGCGGCACTCAGTGAGGCAATCGGTAAGAACGAGGCTTTCATAGACGACAGGAACGGCACGTCGGCAGGTCTGATTCTATTCACAAAGGCGGGAAAAGAACTCACGTTTCTGGCGGCCCATCCGGATTATCGGAAAAATGGGGTGGCAAAAGGGCTGATTCGAAAGATGGCAGAGTGCTTTAAAGCCGGCGATCAGGTCTCTGTCGTTACGTTTCAGGACGGTGATCCAAAGGGAATCGCAGCGCGGGCATGTTACCATTCCTGCGGGTTTACAGATGCGGAGGAACTCGTTGTATTTGATTATCCCTGTCAGAAGATGATTTTGAAATTATAAAGGGGTATTGTGCAATTTGACAATTATATATCACATACGGAGGCATGTGTATATACAATGTATACAAATATATTTTGACTTTTGGGAAATGTAGGAATATAATAAAATTATGAAAGAAGGAGGTACTTATGGATACAAAAGCGAAAAAACTGACCAATGAAGTAGGAGCACCTGTCGCTGAAAATGAGCATTCGCTGACCGCGGGTCCAAGAGGCCCTGTCATGATGCAGGATGTCTGGCTTTTGGAGAAATTAGCACATTTTGACAGAGAAGTAATTCCTGAGAGGCGTATGCATGCCAAAGGCTGGGGCGCTTATGGGACCTTTGAATGTACCGGGGATATCTCCGCTTTTACGAAGGCAAAGGTGCTGCAGAAGGGCACAAAAACAGATCTTTTTGTACGTTTTTCAACGGTAGCGGGAGAACGGGGCGCGGCTGACGCAGAGCGTGATATCCGCGGCGTGGCGATCAAGTTTTATACAGAAGAAGGAAACTGGGATCTGGTCGGAAATAATACACCAACCTTCTTCCTCCGTGATGTGCATAATTTCCCGGATTTGAACCGTGCGGTAAAACGCGATCCTCAGACCGGCATGCGCTCTGCGCAGAATAACTGGGATTTCTGGACGCTGCTGCCGGAGACGTTCCATCAGACGACCGTTGTGATGTCTGACCGCGGAATTCCCGCGTCTTTCCGTCATATGAATCTCTATGGAGAACATACCTTTAGTTTTTACAATAAAGACAATGAGCGATTCTGGTGTAAATTCCATTTTATTACCCAGCAGGGAATTAAAAACCTGACGGACGAAGAGGCCGGGGCGCTGATCGCAAAAGACAGGGAGAGCCATGGCCGTGATTTGTATGAGTCGATCGTAAAGGGCGAATATCCGCGCTGGACTATGTATGTCCAGATTATGACAGAGGAACAGGCGAGGAATCATTATGAAAATCCGTTTGATATCACAAAGATCTGGCGTCATAAGGAATTCCCGCTTCAGAAGGTGGGCGTGCTGGAGTTAAACCGCAATCCGGAAAACTATTTCGCAGAAGTCGAGCAGTCCGCGTTTACACCGGCCCATGTCGTTCCCGGAATCGGTTTTTCACCGGATAAGTTCCTGCAGGGCCGTTTATTTGTCTACGGCGACGCGCAGAGATACCGTCTGGGCATCAACTACAATCAGATTCCGGTCAATCGTCCCAAGGTCGAAGTTCACGATTACCACAGAGACGGACTCATGCGGACGGACGGCAATTACGGCGGCGCTCCCGCCTATTCACCGAACAGCATGGGAGACTGGGCGGCTCAGCCTGACGTCATGGAACCGCCGCTGGATTTATCCGGGGCGATGTATGCCTACGATCCTCAGGACGATCCTACAGACGACTGCTTCCGGGCAGGCGGCGACCTGTGGAGAGTACTGAAAGAGGACAAGCGGGAGCTGCTGATCGGCAACACCGCGAGAAATATTGCGCCTGTCACGGAGAATATCAAATACCGCCATGCCGTTCATTGCTGCTGGGCCGATGAAGAGTATGGCATTCGGATCACGGAGGCCATAGGCCTTGACTTAAACCGCGTTCTGGAACTGGCGGAGCCTCACAGCCATGAGAAGCTGATTCAGGCTACGCTAAACTGACATTCAGGGAAGAGATGGTTCCGTCCGGGGATCGTCAAAGCAGATTTCTATTATTGAAGACACAGGAAAAAGCAAGGCTTTTGGGGAAGACTTAAGAAGCCTTGCTTTTTCCTGTGTCGGAGGTACCGTACTGATTTCCTTTATCGGGCAAATGTTGCTTTCGTCCGGACAATTTGGTATACTTTTCTAATAGAAAACAGTAACCGGACGCGGAAGCACACAGAGGAAGCACACAGCGAATTCCCGCAGAGGAGGATGAGCGATGAAGGTAAAAACGGTAACCAGATATAAAAATCCCGGATACCCGGTAAAAGAGGAGATACTGGCGGATCCGCAGCTGCTGAGACGAATTCCGTCCAGATGGGAAAAGAACGCATACGTTATGACGGCATTAGGTCTGACTGTATCCTTAAGCGCCTGCGGTGCAAGCGCGGAAGGCGCCCAGGGAGCATCGGATCGGGTCGCTCCGGTCTTTATTCACGGCGGTGGAAGCGGGGCCTACGGCTGTGTTGCGGTCGTTTCGCCATACTTTCTGTCTGAAGAGGAGGCATTTGAGATCATACGGGCGGAGGCGGAAAGCTACGGCGGCCTCATACTGACACAGGAGGCCGCGCCGGAGTTGAAAAATGTAAAGCTACCCGTCACGCATATCTATCCCGAATCAGAAAAGGCGAAAGAAAAAACAGTGAAAGGCAGTCTCCAGACAGATGGCTGGGATCCTGATAAAAAGATCGCCATAGAGTTCGTGTCCAAGTCAGATGTCGGAAACTGGAATGAGACGGAAGAAGGCGTATATGCAACCGTAGAGGGCTATGCGATCCAGGATACCGCGGTGAGGCTGCAAAAAAGCCTGGAAAAGGCCTCTCCGGAAGAGGTCGTAGGAATATTCTATGATCCTTATGACTACGGCGATTTGATCGAAGAATACAATAAAATCCAGAAGAAGTACGAAGGCAGAGAGGGAAACTACTGGGCGGCCATGTCAGAAGAGCAGGATGAGATGGCACGGGCAGCTGCCGAAGAGAATTTAAAGGCGCAGGTAAGGGACTTCATAGACTGGCTGAAGGGACAGGGGGTAATCTGATGCATATGACCCTGCACCTGACCAATGACTGTAATTTGCAGTGCAGTTACTGTTACGTATGTCAGAAACCGGAGTATATGAACCGTTCCACCGCGGAACACGCAGTCCGTCTGGCAGCCGCTTCCGGAGAGCCTTCCTGCGGTATTATATTCTTTGGAGGGGAACCTCTTTTGTGCCGCGATACGATTCGCGATACGGTGGCATACTGCAGGGCCATGGAAAGGGAAAGGCCAGTCCGGTTTCATTTTAAGATGACGACCAATGGAACGCTGCTGGACCGGGAATTTCTGGAGTTTTCCCGAAAAGAGAATATATTTATCGCTCTGTCCCACGACGGAACGAGAGCGGCTCACGATTTCTTCAGGCGGGATCACGGCGGAGCGGGCACGTATGACCGCCTGGAAGCCGTGACGGACATGCTCCTGGCCTCGCGCCCCTATGCGCCGGTTATGATGACCGTCTCGCCGGAAACAGCGGCAGAGTATGCGCAGGGGGTGAAGGAGCTGTGGCAGAAGGGATTTCATTACTTCATCTGCAGCCTGAATTACGCGGGGAACTGGACGAAGGAATCGGTTCGCGAATTAAGACGCCAGTACCGGGAACTGGCTGATTTTTACTATAAACTGACGAAGCGGGAGGAGAAATTTTATTTTAGCCCCTTTGAGGTGAAGATAGCCAGCCATATACAGGGAAAACAGTACTGCCACGAACGGTGTGAGCTGGGGAGAAAACAGATATCCGTCGCCCCTGACGGCCTCCTCTATCCCTGTACCCAGTTTGTGGGACACAGAGAGTTCTCGATCGGGGATGTCGCGGGCGGAATCGATGAGAAAAAGCGCACGAAGCTGTTTGAACGCAATGAACTGGAAAAAGAGGAGTGTAAGGGATGTGCCGTCATCGGCCGCTGCAACTGTCACTGCGGCTGCCTGAATTATCAGGTGACAGGCAGTATAGACCACGTGGCCCCCATGCTGTGCCAGCATGAACGAATCGTGATACCAGTCGTTGACAAGCTGGCAAAACGGCTGTTCCAGGAACGAAACGGAATGTTTATACAGAAGCATTACAACGATGTGTTTCCGCTGATCTCCATGGTGGAAGACATGGTGAAACCGGAAAAACGAGGCACGCAGTTATCCGGTGAAACAATTTTTCCGAAGCATAAAAGCACCGACAACGATTGATTTCAACCGTTATCGGTGCTTTTGGATTTTTACATTAGAAAAGTAAGGTTATTCTTTATCCCTGATCTCGCTGTGAAGAGACTGGAGGGAATGAACCTCTCCCTGCCCGTGTTCCTTCACATACCGGATGCCGCTGGCCGTTGCTTTGGCGGCGGCGATGGTGGTCATATATGGAACTTTTCCCTTGATGGCGGCCTTTCTCAAATAGCTGTCATCATGGATGCTGTCTTTTCCGACCGGGGAGTTGACAATTAACTGGATCTGTCCGTTGGTGATCATATCCAGGATGTTGGGGCGTCCTTCGTAGAGCTTGTTGACGCGCGTCGCCGGAATTCCGGCGGCCTGGATCAGTTCGCAGGTATTGCCGGTTGCCACAATCTTAAATCCATCCTCAAGGAAGCTTCTCGCAACGTCCACGACCTCCGCCTTATCCTTGCGGTTGACGGAAATGAGCACGGTTCCTTCCAGCGGCAGTTTGTTCTGTGTCGCCTCCTGAGCCTTATAGAACGCTTCGCCGTAGGAGTGGGAGAGTCCCAGCACTTCTCCGGTAGAACGCATCTCCGGCCCTAAGATCGGGTCTACTTCCTGGAACATATTGAACGGGAATACCGCTTCCTTTACGCCGTAGTTCGGAATTGTCTGTTCCTTTAAAGTCGGCACAGGGGACGGACGTCCGGTCAGTTCGGAGGTGATGATATCGGTAGCCAGCGGCACCATACGGATGTTGCAGACCTTGGATACCAGCGGTACGGTACGGGAAGCGCGCGGGTTGGCCTCCAGAACGTATACTTTATCATTTTCAATGGCGTACTGCATATTCATCAGACCGACCACGTGCATCTCTTCCGCGATTTTGCGGGTGTACTCTTTGATTGTCTCCACATTTTCCGGAGAAATCTGTACGGACGGAATGATACAGGCGGAGTCACCGGAGTGAACGCCGGCCAGCTCGATATGTTCCATGACTGCAGGCACAAACGCATGGGTGCCGTCGCTGATGGCGTCTGCCTCACATTCCATCGCGTGATTTAAGAAGCGGTCGATCAGAATGGGACGGTCAGGAGTCACTCCGACTGCGGCCTTCATGTAACCGATCATGCTCTCGTCGTCGTAGACGACCTCCATGCCGCGTCCGCCCAGCACATAGGAAGGACGAACCATCACCGGATAGCCAATCTTCGCCGCGATTGCCAGCGCTTCTTCCACGTCCACCGCCATACCGGACTCGGGCATCGGAATCTCCAGTTTCTCCATCATGGCCCGGAATAAATCGCGGTCCTCGGCGAGATCGATGACAGAAGGCGGTGTTCCCAAAATCTTCACGCCGTTCTTTTCCAAATCCGCCGCAAGATTTAACGGTGTCTGGCCGCCGAACTGGGCGATCACGCCTGCCGGCTGTTCCTTCTTATAAATACTCAGCACATCCTCCAGCGTCAGCGGCTCGAAATACAGCTTGTCCGAGGTATCGTAATCGGTGGATACGGTCTCCGGATTACAGTTGACGATGATGGTCTCAAATCCCAGCTTCTTAAGAGCGAGAGAGGCGTGTACACAGCAGTAATCGAATTCTATGCCCTGGCCGATCCGGTTGGGACCGCCGCCGAGAATCATGATCTTTGGCCTGGCTGTGCTGACCGGGTTCTGATCCGGCGCGTTGTAGGTGGAGTAGTAGTAAGCGCTGTCCTCAGTACCGCTTACGTGAATACCTTCCCACGCTTCCTCCACACCGATGGCGATACGGCGGCTGCGAATGGTTTCCTCCGGAATCTGGAGCAGCTGGCTTAAGTATTTGTCGGAGAAACCGTCTTTTTTAGCGGTGGTGAGCATATCGTCAGACGGGAGTCCGCCTCTGCAGGCGAGGAGTGCTTCCTCCTCCTCAACCAGTTCCTTCATCTGCTCGATAAACCAGGCCTTAACCTTGGTAATCTCATGGATTTCTTCCACAGAAGCGCCTTTTCTCAGTGCCTCATACATGATGAAATGGCGTTCGCTGGAAGGGGTAATCAGCATGTGGAGAAGCTGTTCTTTCGTGTACGTATCGAAATCCTTCGCATGGCCCAGACCAAAACGTCCCGTCTCCAGGCTGCGGATCGCCTTCTGGAAGGCTTCCTTATAGGTTTTGCCGACACTCATAACCTCGCCGACGGCGCGCATCTGGGTTCCCAGCTTGTCCTCCACGCCTTTAAACTTTTCAAATGCCCAGCGGGCAAATTTGATAACCACATAATCGCCGTCCGGCACGTATTGATCCAGGGTGCCGTACTTTCCGCACGGAATGTCCTTTAAGGTCAGGCCGGTAGCCAGCATGGCGGACACAAGGGCGATGGGGAAGCCGGTGGCCTTGGAAGCCAGCGCGGAGGAGCGGGAGGTACGCGGATTAATTTCGATGACAATAATGCGGTCAGAAACAGGATCATGGGCAAACTGTACGTTGGTGCCGCCGATTACCTGCACCGATTCCACAATTCGGTAGGCCTGTTCCTGAAGGCGCTTCTGGCATTCTTCA
The DNA here is from genome assembly GCF_014288035.1 of Hungatella sp. L36. Classification (NCBI taxonomy): domain Bacteria; kingdom Bacillati; phylum Bacillota; class Clostridia; order Lachnospirales; family Lachnospiraceae; genus Hungatella; species Hungatella sp. L36. Next base: position 449,884 of record NZ_JACOPC010000002.1, read on the forward strand.
GAGATGGTCAGCATGGGGGCAGAACAGAAGGAATCTCCCGTATGAACGCCTAACGGATCTATATTTTCAATAAAGCATACGGTGATCATACGTCCTTCCCTGTCACGGACGATCTCCAGCTCCAGCTCCTCCCATCCGAGAATGGATTCCTCTACCAGAACCTGGCCTACCAGGCTGGCCTGTAAGCCTCTGGCGCAGACTGTCTGAAGCTCATCCCTGTTGTATACGAGACCGCCGCCGGCGCCTCCCATGGTATAAGCCGGGCGCAGAACGACCGGGTAGCCCAGCTGGTCCGCGATCTTCAGCGCCTCGTCCACACTGTAAGCCACCTCGCTGCGCGCCATCTCGATCCCAAGTTCATTCATGGCCTTCTTGAATTCGACACGGTCCTCGCCGCGTTCGATGGCATCCACCTGTACACCGATGACCTGTACGTTATATTTTTCCAGAATTCCTGCTTTATTAAGCTCGGAACAAAGGTTTAAGCCAGACTGGCCGCCGAGATTGGGAAGCAGGGCATCGGGCCGTTCCTTTGCTATAATCTGCTCTAAGCGTTCCACATTCAATGGCTCGATGTAAGTTACATCCGCTGTCTCCGGGTCTGTCATAATCGTAGCCGGGTTGGAATTAACCAGTACAATTTCGTATCCCAGTTTCCGAAGCGCTTTGCAGGCCTGAGTACCGGAGTAGTCAAACTCGCATGCCTGACCAATGATGATTGGGCCGGAACCGATAATTAGTACTTTGTGAATATCCGTTCTCTGTGACATAATAATGTCCTCCTTGTAAAATGTTTGTAACAGTTCAGACGGCGGGAAAATTGGCGCAGGAAGCAGCGTCAAGCTTACTTGTAAGCGGCTTTATGCACCAATTTTCACATCGGATGAATATCCGATGCTTCCTGACCGGATTTTTCGGTCAAGAAAATGAGCCGTCTGAACTGTCACAAATGTAGACTCATCTATAGATACATAATTCAGTCCGTCAGGGACAGGAAGAAACCGCTTCTGAGTCCGGGTGGTTTCTCTTCAGTCTATTCTAGTATAAGGCGGCTCAGTTTGAAAGTATTTTTTTCAATAATTGGCAAAAATAATGCATATTTTTCCCTTTTGGGGTGGGTAAATTTTCAACCTTCCCGTATTTATATTCGGTGCTTATAATTACTTATAATAAAAGAGAATGAAAGAGAAAACGGGACGCCGTTTCAGGAGGGACACGATGAAATTTACAGAAGGATACTGGTGTATAAAAAAGGAGATGACACCGCTTTATGCGGTGGAGTATGCGGACAGCAGACGGAACGATAACGAACTGATCGTCTATGCGCCGGGAAAACACATAGCAGACCGCGGCGACTGTCTGAACCTGGGCATGCTGACGATCCGGCTGACCAGCCCGATGGAGGATGTCATCCGGGTGTCGGTCAGCCATTTCGAAGGAACGGTCTGCCGCGGTCCCTTTGCCAGGATTTACGGGACATCACCTCACACCGTAGTCGAGGAGACCGATGAGGAGATCCGTTACCGAAGCGGACGAACGACCGCTGTAATCGACAAGAGGCCAAATTCCTGGGGGATCCATTTTCTGGATGGCGACCGGGAACTGACAAGTACCGGATTTCGGAATATGGCTCACATGACAAACCGGGAGACCGGAAAATGCTACATGGTGGAACAGCTGGCCCTCGACGTGGACGAGTATGTCTACGGGCTGGGAGAACGCTACACCCCGTTCATAAAAAATGGACAGTCTGTTGAGATGTGGAATGAAGACGGCGGAACGGCCAGTGAGATTACATATAAAAACATTCCGTTTTACATTACCAACAAAGGATATGGCGTGCTTTTAGAAAACGAAGGGGATGCCGCCTATGAGATTGCCAGCGAGAAGGTGGAGCGTATACAGTTCTCCGTGGAAGGTGAACGCCTGGATTACTGTGTGATCAACGGCTCCACGCCCAAAGGGACCATCTCCAAATATACGGAGCTGACCGGCCGGCCGGCTCTGCCGCCGGCCTGGTCCTTCGGCCTGTGGCTCACCACCTCCTTCACGACCAATTACGATGAGACGACGACCTCCGGATTTATTGACGGTATGGCGGACAGGGACATTCCCCTGCACGTCTTTCACTTTGACTGTTACTGGATGGAGGCGTATGAGTGGTGCAATTTCACCTGGGACCCGAAGACATTTCCGGATCCGGAAGGCATGCTGCGGCGCTATCACGACAGAGGCTTGAAAATCTGTGTGTGGATCAATCCCTATATCGGCCAGAAGTCCCCGCTATTCGAGGAAGGGATGAGGCTGGGATACCTGATGAAAAAGACAAACGGGGACGTATGGCAGACGGATATGTGGCAGGCCGGAATGGGACTGGTGGATTTCACAAATCCCGGCGCAGTGGAATGGTATCAGACAAAGCTGAAGACGCTTCTGGACATGGGCGTGGACTGCTTCAAAACGGATTTCGGTGAGCGGATTCCGGTAAAAGATATTACATATTTTGACGGCTCCGATCCGGTGAAGATGCATAATTATTACACATACCTTTATAATCGGGCGGTATTTGACCTTCTGGAACGGGAGCGCGGAACCGGGGAAGCAGTAGTATTTGCACGGTCCGCGACGGTGGGCGGCCAGCAGTTTCCCGCACACTGGGGCGGCGACTGTTCCGCGGCGTATTCTTCTATGGCGGAGACTATCCGCAGCGGCCTTTCCCTGGCATGCGCGGGATTCGGCTTCTGGAGCCACGATATCAGCGGCTTCGAGAATACGGCGCCGGCCGACATCTACAAAAGATGGTGCCAGTTTGGCCTCCTGAGTTCCCACAGCCGCCTTCACGGGTCCTCCTCCTACCGGGTTCCGTGGCTCTTCGACGAGGAGGCGTGCCGTGTGCTTCGGAAATTCGTTAAGCTGAAATGTGCGCTGATGCCGTATCTTTACCTTCAGGCGGTAAAGGCTCACGAGGAAGGCATTCCGATGATGCGTCCGATGTTCGTGGAATTTCCGGGCGACCGCGCCTGCGAGACGCTGGATAAACAGTATATGCTGGGCGATTCTCTGTTAGCGGCTCCGGTCTTCAAGGAATCCGGGGAGGTGGAATACTATCTGCCGGAAGGAACCTGGGTAAACCTGCTGACCGGTAAAACCGTGACAGGCGGACGCTGGCAGAAGGAGACCCACGATTACTTCTCCCTGCCGCTTATGGTCCGTCCCGGAAGTGTGATCGCAGTTGGCTCAAACAGCGAAAAGCCTGATTACAACTACGCAGAAGGGGTGAAATTCCTTCTGTATCTGCCGGAGGATGGTATGGAGGCTGCATCGGCTGTGACGGACCTGTCCGGAAAAACCGTGATGACGGCCTGCGCACGGAGAGAAGGAAACAGAATCTTTCTCTCTGTAAATGGCGGAAACGGCGATTATACGTATGAAGTTCTGGGGAAGGAACTGCTTTCCGTAGCCTGCGGTTAAATACAGCCAGTATCTTTTCTGTCTCTTTCAGGTATATTTCAGCTTTCTGTGGTACTTTTATTACAGAACAGAAAGAGGAGGAACATATATGCGTATTGTGCAAAGAGTGACAGCTTTTTTCCTGGCGGCAGTACTGATGACCAGTCCATTTACAGCCATGGCGGCCACGAGTACGAAGATAAGCGGCGTATCCCTTCGGATCGCCTCGGATATTGAAGTCGGAAGCAGCGGAGCAGATGTGTCGGTCTCCACAATTTCCAGCAAGTATTATGTGGAAGAGGTGGAGATAAAGAATGAACCTTCCGACGAGTGGGAGGACGGAGACAAGCCGAAGATCAAGGTAACTCTGGAGGCGGCCGATGATTACTACTTTGCCTCCGGTTTTTCGAAGGGAGACGTCAACTTAACCGGAAATGACGGCACGGTCACTTCGGTGAGCCGTACCAGCAGCACTCTCGTCGTCTCGATCACCCTGGAGGCACTGGAAGGAGAGAGCGAGTACGATCTGGATGTAGACGGCTTGGACTGGGATGCGGAGGATGGGACCGCCTACTGGAATGAAAATGAGGAAGCTAAAAAGTATGAGATCCGCCTTTACAGGGGAAGCACCGCCGTCACCTCCGTCATTACCACGACAAAGACCAGCTACCACTTCGGCAGCTACATAACGAAAGGCGGATATTACACCTTCCAGGTGCGCGGAGTCTACAATTCTTCAAACAAGGGAAGCTGGAAGGAGTCGGAGTCCTGGTATGTGACCTCCGCAGAAGCCGCTGAAATCAGTTCCAACAGCAGCTCCGATGACAACTCCGATGGAAGCAGCTCAGGAAGCAGCTCGGGCGCCAGCGGTCCGGGGGCCACGGCCGGTAGCGGGGCATGGTTAAAGGATGACATCGGCTGGTGGTACTGCAACGCAGACCGGAGCTATACTGTGAGCAACTGGCAGTACATCGACAACGTCTGGTACTATTTTAATGAGACCGGCTACATGGTAACCGGCTGGGTCCAGTGGAACTCCAAATGGTACTACTGCAGCGACAGCGGAGCGATGCTCGCAAATACTACGACGCCGGATGGGTATTATGTGGGGAGCGACGGGGCGTGGATCTCGTAAATCCGCCTCTCAGTCGATCGCCCGCGCCTGTATACTGCCAGGATATAGACATCCTGGATAGAATAAAGTCAGTTAAGAGAGAAGGAGGAAGCCATCATGATTCGATTATCTGTACATCACAGCCATAAGGACCAGCGACAGGAAAACGCTTATAGACAGCGTGTTATTTTGTTACCCTTATGGTATGCGCATAATCGGAAAGTATGATGCAGGGCGGTATCTGCCTGTAATTCACTCGTATTCCTTCAGCCGTTTATCCATAATGGGTAAACGGCTTTTTTAGTGGCTGTGGCAGACCTGGTAATGCGCCGGATTGTGGTTCCGGTTCATGCGGGTTCGAATCCCGCCGGCCGCCCTGAACAGAGAAGGAAGGAGGAGATGTATGAGCTGCCCTGCGATTGACCCGGAGGCGACCGGGACACGAATCAATGAATTAAGAAAGGCGAAAGGTTATTCTGTTCCCTTTTTAAAGGAATATTTCGGTTTTGCAACGACAAACGCCGTCTATAAATGGCTGAGAGGCGAGACGCTGCCGAGTCTGGACAATATGTTCGCCTTAAGCGTCCTGTTCGGCATTCCCATGAATGATATTATCGTTGCCAGCGAAGTCCTGGAAACCAATGGAGTAACATGAAAAAGGAGGAAATGAAAGAAAACTGTAAAGAAAACCTGTCATGCGGGTTCGTATATCGGTAATACACCGGATTCTGACTCCGGTAAGGAAGGTTCGATTCCTTCACCCGCAGTCTCTCTAATCGTATGCAGTGTATCAACATTACAGAAAATAAGAGTATGAGTCCATATTGGAAATCTCTCCCTAAGATGGTATAATGGAAAAAGTGATGCTCCAGGGGGAGGGACTTATGGACGAGTTTATCAGATCGGAAAAACAAATTCGGCGGAAGCAGGCTGTCAGGATCATGATATGTATGGCCCTGTTGATCCTGCTGTCCGCCGTTTTATATGGATGCAGCAAAACAGAAGAAACCGGTCCCGCGGCCGCGGCCAGAACCGAGGCCAGGCGGCAGGCGGATGGTTACGGAGTCAGCGAAGACAAAAAACTGATCGTATACACCTCCCATAAAGAGGAAGTATACGGCCCTATTATCAGGGAGTTCGAAGAGCGGACCGGCATATGGGTCGAGGTGAGGGACGGCGGTTCCACCGAGCTTTTAGAGGCCATCGGCCGGGAAGCGGGGCAGCAGACGTGTGACATCATGTTCGGAGGCGGAGTGGAAAGCTATGAGGCTTACCGGGAGTATTTTGAGCCGTACCGGTGTAAGCTGAGCGATAAACTGGACGACAGGTATTTGTCTCCGGATGACAGCTGGACCGCGTTTACGGAGCTTCCTATCGTGTTTATCTACAACAACAAGCTGGTAAGTGCGGAGGCGGCGCCTCACAGCTGGAAGGACTTTTTAGATGACAAGTGGCGGGGGAAAATCGCATTTGCGGCACCTGGAAAATCGGGTACCAGCTATACGGCTCTCGCTACCATGATTCAGGTGCTTGACATGGACGAGCGGGAGCTGATGGAGGACTTTGTATCCGCTCTGGATGGAAAGGTCTCAGCCGGTTCCGGGGAGGTCGTGGATGAGGTCAGTACGGGAATTCATCTCGTCGGGATCACACTGGAGGAGACAGCAAAAAAGCGGATAGCCAAAGGGGCGGATATCACCATGATTTATCCGGAGGAAGGCACCAGCACCGTGCCGGATGGCTGTGCCCTGGTCAAGGGGGCTCCCCATGAGGACAATGCGAAGCTGTTCATTGATTTTACGGTCAGCGACGATGTCCAGAATCTGATTATGGACCAGTTCTGCCGCAGGACAGTGAGGAAGGATTTACAGATGAAAACGGCCGGTGAAGACATGAAGATCATGGATTTTGATCTCGAATGGGCCAGCGCGCATCAGGATGAGATCCTGGCGCTATGGTCGGAACTGATCCGGTAGAGAGGAATCGCCATGTGGAACTTTATCAAAAAATCGTTTAAACGGGAACTTCTCGTAAGCTTTGTGGCCGTCGCGCTGCTTCCTCTGGTCCTCAGCTGTATCTTCCTGATTCAGATGTTCAAAGTGAAACTGGAACGCGACTACCAGAAAAAAGATATGGAACAGGCGGCTGTCATGGAAGAAAAGCTGACCACCCTGTTTCAGACCATCGATGAGGTGACGCTGCGTCTGAGCGAAGAGCCGGAGATTGCGGCTTCCATCAGGGAATCCGGCAACCGGGGCAGAAGCGCGGTCTATGCGAAGCTGTACGAGGAGACTGCCAGCCTGCGGGAGATGGCTCAGTTTGATCTCTACTCAGAAGAGGGCGTCTGCCTCTACTCTACCGGCGCAGGCATGTTTCATACCCAGCTTCCGGTTTACTGGGGAATCTTAAAGGTGGCGGAGGCCCACCCGGACGAGATGACCGTACGGCGTGAGAAGGAATATTCAGGATCGTCCAATATTCTGCTGCGGGCCGCCCGTCCCATCCTGGATTCCGAAGACAGCAGCGTGGGGTATGTTCTTGTGAGTATCAATGGCTCCAATTTTGAAAAGATCCTGGGCGGAACTTACGGCAGCCAGGATGGCGTCTGTATCTTAAACAGCTTCTGGGAAACGGTCTACAGTACGGGAACCGCGGTCCGTGAGGAGATCGGGACGGTTCTGAGGCACCGACTGATGGCGGGCGCGGCAGTTGATGAGCCATTTCATAATAACAGCATCTATATTTCTGAGATCGGCGGGACGGGACTCTACAGCGTCTTTCTGCGGCCGAAGGTATTTACGGCTGACACGACGAAATCCATGTACAGCGTGCTGATCGTCATGACGGCCGCCAGTCTGATGCTTTGTGTGGCGGTGGCAGCGAAGATGAGCAACCATCTGTCGCGTCCGATCCAGAGCCTGAATGAGGCCATGCACGAGGTGCAGAACGGAAATCTCGACGCGAGGGTCATTTCCACGAGGGATGATGAGTTTGGCCAGCTGTCCGGCAGCTTCAACACCATGGCGTCGGAGTTGAAGGCCTATATGGAAATGCAGGTCAGCCAGCAGAAGAAGCTGAACGAGGTACAGATCGCAATGATGCAGGCCCAGCTGAATCCCCATTTCCTGTACAATACACTGGATACGATGAAATGGGTCGCCAAGGCGAACCACATCCCGGAGATCGCCACCCTGGCGGCAAAGCTGGCGAAGATTCTGCGGACCAGCATATCCAACGCCCAGTTTATCACCCTGAAGGAGGAGCTGGAGCTTGTGGACTGCTACGCGGAGATACAAAAGATCCGTTTTCAGGGGAAATTCTGTTTCGATTACGAGCTTCCGCAGGAGCTTGCAGACTGTGTGGTTCCGAAACTGGTCGTTCAGCCAATTGTGGAAAACGCCATGATACACGGGCTGAGAGACTGTGAGGAAGGCCATATCCTCGTCAGGGCGTTTTCGAAGGAGGAGCGGCTCTTTATAGAGGTGATGGATGACGGCTGCGGAATCAGCGACGAGGTACTGAACCATTTAAATAATCGGACAGCAGGAGCGGGCGTACCGTCAGAGGGCGGAGAGGAAGATCTGCTCCAGCTCGGACATATCGGTTTTTACAATGTGGATACGATTATCCGGCTGCACTACGGTGCGGAGTATGGGCTGTCGGTCTGCAGGCCGGAAGAAGGAGGCACGAAGGTGACCATCATGATTCCGGTCAGACAGGGAGAGGAGTTATGAGATGCTTAAGGTATTGGTAATTGACGATGAGGTATTTGTGAGAAAAGGAATTGTCATGGAGACGGACTGGGCGTCCTTAGACTGCATGGTGGCCGGAGAGGCGGCCAATGGCCTCGAGGGCCTGGAGGCGTGCCGCAAATACAACCCAGATCTGATCATCTCCGATATCCGGATGCCGAAGATGGATGGGATCGAGATGCTAAGAGTCCTTCGGGAGGAGGGAAACCATGTCTCCGTCATCTTTCTGACCGCCTACAGCGAATTCGAATACGCCAGAAACGCGTTAAAGCTGCTGGCTTTCGATTATTTACTGAAACCGTTTGAGGATGGCGAACTGGAGGACGCAGTCAGCAGGGTGCGCGATAAGCTGGTAAAAGAACGGGAAGAAAAGGAACGTCAGGAGGAGTCAAAGATTCTTTCTCCCGGAATCAAGACGGGTGATAAGAGCCGGTATATCAAAGAGGCAATCGCCTACATAACCGAGCATTACAATGACAGTGACTTAAGTGTGGGAACGATCGCCGAATCTCTTGGAATCAGCGAAGGACACTTAAGCCATCTGTTCAAGAAAGAGACGGATTACACTGTTATGGCCTATATAACCCGGTGCAGAATCAGGGAGGCGATGAAGCTTCTGACCAACTGCCGCTATAAGGTGTATGAGGTGGGAGAGATGGTAGGCTACCGCGATATCACTTATTTCTCCAGCACATTTAAGAAAATAGCGGGCGTCACCCCCTCCGAATACCAGGCTGCGAATTCTTAAGGCCATTCTTAAGGCCATTCAACGCTTTAGCAGCAGTCAAAGATCGTCTTGGCAGTGAGTAAGCTGCCGTACTTTGCTTTCCAGTCACGGTGAATATCGGAAGCGTCGAAAACAGCAAGCGCCTCGCGCTCCAGCTCTATTAAAATCATGAAATCGTATCGGTTAGGCAGATCAATCACGGAAGGATAGAAGGATACCTGGTGTATACCTTCTATTTTTTCTGCCTTTTTAAACAGGACTTCTATTTCCGGATACAGGGCTTCTTTCTCTTTGACGGTTTCAGAAAATTTTACAATGATATAATGTTTCATGGGATGACGGCTCCTTTTCATGTGGAAATAATGATTGGAAATAAATGTTGGGGAGATTGTTTCTGTATTGTATCAAGTATAGCATAAGCGGGGGATTTCGAAAAGTATGGCAGTATTTAAGCGTAACCGCATTAGCGCATAATAACCTTTAAACCCAACGATGTTTACAGGTATGTCCTTTTCTCAAACGGCATAAATAACAAACGGTATAAATAACAAACGGTATAAATAAAAGTGCAGTACAAAAACAGTTAAAACCGGCAAAAACCGCCACTATACACAGTCGTATTAAGTTGTTATGTCTATGTAATGTACAATATATATAATAATTTTGATGGGATAGCAGGAAAAACATACAAAAATATCAGAATACACAAAGGAATAACAGTATTGTCCAGTTCAAAATGACGAAGAGACCAGATATAATAATTACATCAGATGATGCTACAGCATCGAAAAGGCAGGAAATAAGAAGGAGGAGTAAGAAGTGAAAAAACAAATTTTATCAGCAGTTCTAATCAGTACCATGTTGGCGGCAACACTTGCCGGATGCGGTTCTAAGGCGGCGGATCCAACGACCGCAGCACCAGCGGCTCAGACAGAGGCCGCGAAGGGGGAGGAGACAAAGGCCCCGGAGACCGAAGCAAAAGCAGAGGAACCGAAAGTGGACGACGCAAATCTTTCGGAAGTGGAAAAGATCATTAAAGAAGCCGAGTCCATGAGCATGGAAGAGCTGGCAAAAAAGGCAATCGAAGAGTCCAACGGAAAGACCTTCTACGGAGTTGGCAACTCCAGCCGTGGAAAGACCGCTTTACCGCTGTTCATCGAATACTTACAGTCCATCGATCCTTCCTATACCATGGAATATGAGTTGCAGCAGCCGAAGAATAATAAGATCTTCGAACAGCTGTCGGCTGACTCCTTGAAGTCTTCGGGAACATTTGCCATGACTCTGATCCAGGATGGCAACCAGATCGAATCCAAGATGGTTCAGACCGGTATTTTAAAGACCTTTATTCCGAAGGAATGGGCAGATGCCAACGGCACTACAGCAGACGCTTACACAGGGTTCCTTCCATTGCAGACACTGAACAAGGTATTCATGTACAATTCCACCGGAAATGCGGAATTCAATAACTGCTGGGATTTCGTGGCAGAAGGTGTTCACCCGTTATACATGGACATTGATTCAGAGGTTGTAGGAAAGAACTTCTTATACATGCTGACAGAAGATACGTACGCCGGATGGTTAAAAGAGGCATATGATGCGTTAGACAGCAGCAAACAGGCGTATTTCAAGCCGGTGGTCGATGAGATGGCAACCGATGCTCAGGATTTGGGACTCGGTGAAAATGGCGCCTACGCCCTGGCATGGATCAAACTCTGGGTAGAAAATTACAATGAACAGACCGATGACGGCCCGATCTGCAACACCCTGGTATCCAAGACTGCTACAGACCAGTGCGGACTTCTCGTATATTCAAAGCTTCGTTCCGTTGAGGAATCTTCGGAAGTATCCGTCAACAATATTAAAGTTGCAGCCTACCAGGATGGCTACAAGGGCATCGGCGGCTACGGCTACTGCCATTACTTATTCCTGACTAACAACAGCCCGCTTCCGTGGACCTCCTGTGCATTCATCGCCTATATGACCAACACAGCAGACGGATTCTCCGCATGGGGCAAAGATATGGGCGGTTACTCCTCTAACCCGAAGGTTATGGAAGAGACCGAAAAGATCTACGGCCACAGCAAGGGCGGCTACAATGACAAGGGCGAGAACGAATTCGACAGCAAGAACGACAGAGGATATGAGTGGTGGACCACTGACGGCGAACTGGTTCTGGAAGATCCGGAATACTGTGCGGACGTATCCTTTACAGTAGGAAGCTGGATTGAGCTGCTGACAAAATACAGCGATTCTGCTCAGTAAACGATCACTCGCAGAAGCTTAAGCGGGTCACCGCAGCAATGAGATAACGGGTGTGCCGCATTAAGGCTGTTCTTAATGCGGCAGCCCATTTTATAAGGAGTTAGTTATGGACCAGACAGTTAATCGTAAGTCAAACAATAAGGTCATCGTGCTTAATAAGATCAAGACATACTTTTCCAAACCGCAGAATGTCATCCTTCTGTTGTTCGGCATTGTGCTGACTTTTACAACGGTTGCACCAATCGTGGCAATTGTGAAGGATACGCTCATGATCCATCCGGGAACCATCGATGCCCATTTAACGGGAAAGGCATCTGGCTATACAATTGTCAACTATGTTGACTTATTTACCAGCCGGCTGGCCAGAACGAATCTGTGGAAACCGTTATGGAATACGCTGCTTTTAGCGGTATTGACCTGTCTTATCTCGATTCTCTATGGCGGCGTGTTCGCATTCCTTGTCACGAGGACCAATTTAAAATTCAAGAAGTATTTAAGCTCTATCTTCATTTTCCCGTACATTATGCCTCAGTGGACACTGGCGGTCGTATGGCAGAACTTATTTAACAGCAACGCGGTTGTAGGAACGTCCAATGGGCTTTTGGCTTCGCTGTTCGGGATTCTGGCGCCCAAATGGGTATGCCAGGGACTCTTTCCCAGTGCGGTCGTCCTGGGCCTTCACTATGCGCCATTCGCCTATATCCTGATCGGCGGTATTTTCCGCAACATGGATGCCAACCTGGAGGAAGCGGCCACCATTCTCGATACGCCGAAATGGAAAACCATGTTCCGGATCACGCTTCCAATGGTAAAACCGGCGATTCTCTCCACCGTTCTTCTGGTATTCGGAAGCGCCATGGGAAGTTATCCGGTACCGCATTATCTGGGCTTTACGACGCTTTCCACCAAGTATATCTCCATGAACTCCAAGTATACCGGTGAAGCCAGTATTCTTGCCATTATTATGATGGTATTCGGCGTGGCGATCCTGACCATGAACCAGGTGAGTTTAAAGAGCAGAAAGAATTACACGACGGTTACCGGTAAATCGGGCCAGCTCTCCAAGATCAATCTCGGGAAAATGGGAAAGTATGTCATCGGTATCGTGATGATCGTGGCAACCTTCTTTACGAGTATTTTCCCGATCCTTTCCTTCGCACTGGAGACCTTCCTTCCGAACCCGGGAGATTACAGCTTCCTGTACACGAGAAATTTAAGCAACTTAACGACTAAATGGTGGATCACCAGTGAAAATATCACGGAAAACGGAATGTACGGCCAGAAGGGAATCCTATATAACTCCACGATCTGGCACGCTTTCTGGGGAACGCTTCTCGTTTCCATATGCTGCGCACTGATTGCCGGAACGATCGGTACCTTAATCGGATACGCGGTATCGAAGAACCGGAGGAGCAAATGGGCCAACTACGTGAACGGAATGGCTTTCCTGCCATACTTAATGCCGTCCATCGCAGTAGGCGCGGCGTTCTTCATTCTCTTTTCCAATGAGAAGATCAATTTATTCAACACCTATACGCTGTTAATCATTGCAGGTACCATCAAGTACATACCATTTGCCAGCAGGAGCGCATTAAACTCCATGCTGCAGATCAGCAATGAGATCGAGGAAGCGGCGATTATTCAGGATCTGCCGTGGTTTAAGAGGATGTTCCGGATCATCATTCCGATTCAGAAATCGGCCATCATCAGCGGATACATGCTTCCGTTTATGACGTGTTTAAGAGAGCTATCCTTATTCCTGCTTCTCTGTACGCAGGGCTTCATTCTTTCCACGACTCTGGATTACTTTGACGAGATGGGCTTATACGCATTTTCCAGCGCCATCAACTTAATCCTGATCGTAACGATCCTGATATTCAATACATTAGTAAATAAACTGACCGGAGCGAGTCTGGACGACGGTATCGGAGGTAATTAACATGCCAGAAATAAAATTGACAAATGTGACAAAGAGATGGGGGAAGTTCTACGCAGTAGACAACTTGAACCTCGATATAGAAGATAATTCTTTCATCACCCTGCTAGGCCCCTCCGGCTGCGGAAAGACGACAACCCTTCGTATGATCGCAGGTTTGGAGACACCTACCAGCGGCCGGATCTCCATCGGCGACCGGGTGGTATTTGACAGTGAGGCAGGCATCAATGTGCCGGCCAACAAACGAAAAGTGGGATTCTTATTCCAAAACTACGCGCTGTGGCCCAATATGACCGTCTATCAGAACATCTCCTTTGGGCTCAGCAACATCAAGGAGGAACTGCCGCAGATTGATTTCGAGGCAAAGACCACCAATGATTTGATCCAGGCCCTAAAGAGCGGAAAACGAATCGGTGAACTGGTGGAAGAGTGCCGTGACAAAAAAGGCAAGCTGGATATGGATAAGGTCTATTTAAAGCTGATCGACGCCTACACACTGTCGATCTACACAGCAAAGACACTGTTCGGCTTCAATATTCAGGAAAGCTCTGATCCGGACGGCGCTGCGAAGGCAAAGGCCGCAGAGCTTCAGGCAAAGCTGGATTCCCTCCGTGCTTCCTATAAGGGCAAGGGCCAGGAATTAAACAATGACTTCGCCGTGGTAAGCGGCGGAAAAGTGCTGACAGAAAACAGAAAGCTCCATAAAGAAGAGGTGGAGCAGGCGGTGAGACGTGTCTCCCGCATCGTCAAGATCGGACCGTTCATGAACCGTTACCCGGCAGAGCTATCCGGCGGGCAGCAGCAGCGAGTCGCCATTGCCAGAACCCTGGCGCCTGAACCTTCGGTGCTCTTCATGGATGAGCCGCTGTCGAACTTAGACGCCAAGCTGCGTCTGGAGATGCGTTATGAGCTTCAGCGTCTGCATGTGGAGACGGGCAGTACCTTCGTCTATGTTACCCATGATCAGATGGAGGCCATGACACTGGCTACAAAGATCTGCCTCATCAACAACGGCGTACTCCAGCAGTATGAGGCGCCCTTAGACGTTTACAACCGTCCGCACAATCTCTTTGTGGCAGACTTCGTCGGCAATCCTTCCATCAACTTCATGGAGGCAAAGGGCAGACAGAGATCGGATGGTTCCATGGAGCTGACCGTCCTGGACGGTGAAAAAGCCGTATTCCTGCCGGAAAAACCGCTTTCCATGGATCGCTGGTTTATGGAACGGAACCAGGCTGATGAGGAGGCCGAGAAGAAAAAACAGGAAGTCTTAAAAGACAAGAAGGCCGTGGAAAAAGGAAATAAAGATGAGACCTTTAAATACCATATTGCGAAGGTAGACGAAAGCGATTACGCGGTGGAAGACGATCCCGTGATCACAGACGAGGACTTTGTCATCGGTGTCAGACCGGAATGCCTGAAACTGAGTCCCGCCGGCCAGGGAAGCTTAGAGGCCACCGTCTACGGCGCCATGCCTACCGGTATGGAGTCCACCGTTAAACTGCGCGTCGGCGATTTCCTGCTGACCGGAGTAATCTTCGGAGGCGTTACCTATCAGATCGGAGAGAAGACGGGTGTGGATATTGAAGGAAATGATATTCTGCTGTTTGACCGCAAGTCCGGAAAATGTGTGACTGCGGGAAAGATTGAGTTTATCAGATAAGGACAGATAATGGGTATAGAAAAGGTGCAGCCGCACCAGGCATATGAATTGCCTGATGCGGCTGCACCTTTTACTTTACCGGCAAATACAGATTTTACTCACCGAGCTGTTCCTGATAGCGCGCCCTGTAGTCGTTGGGCGTCATCCCTGTGGACTTCTTAAACTGGCGTGAAAAGTATTTTTCATCTTCGAAACCGACCTCGTGGGCGATCTGGCGGATTTTTATCATGGGATCCTTCAGCATCTGCCTGGCCTGGTTGATTCTAAGATCATTCAAATACGTGATCATGGTCACGTGGAATGTCTGCTTGAATTTCCGGCAAAGGTATTCCTGGTTGACGAAAAAGGTCTGGGCGCACGCTGCCTGGCTGAAAGGCTGGTTATAATTCAATTCGATATAGTGTGCGACCTGATAGATCATATCGGCCTCAGGAGAGTGAATGGACTTCAGCTCCCCATAGAGAAACAGGATATCCGCCCGCATTCGGCGGCGGAAGCGTTCGAAGGATATCCGCATCGATCCGTCCATGATGTCGCGGAAGTTTAAGACCACATACTCCGTCTGATGGCGGAATCCTTTGTGACGGTTTTCGAACAGTTCGGCCCAAGAGGCAAACAGACGGTTTTCATCCTGAACCGCTTCCAGCACAATGGCAAGAAGCGGAGCATCTTCCGGAATGCGGCTGCGAATCCAGAGAGAGATACTGTCGTCAATCAGCTGCTCATTCCCTGTCAGCAGAGCGGAAAGCAGCATTCGGTCATCCACTTCCTTCTGTTTTTCGGTCAAACCATGGAACGGCCTGTGGAAACCGGGTTCCAGACTGCAGAGAACAGGAGAGAGGCTCGCCATATTGCAGGCTCCAAAGGCGGCTCTTGCCTTCTGGTACGTCTCCATAATTCCTCCGGGAAAAATACCGGCTGCCACCCCCATGCAGACCGGAAACGGCAGTGACTGCCGCACAGACTGCAAAAAATTCTTTAATTGCTCCTGAAAGGCCGGACTGTAATCGGTGAGAAAAACAGCGATCTCATAACGGCTGTCCGCAGGCAGCAGAAAGCCCGCACCAGAATCGGCAAGAAAGCAGGCGAGCGCGTCTCTGTAGCGGTGAAAGGGCTCGTTCCAGGAAGCTTCTTCCCCGGATATAAATGGTTCCAGATTGCAGTAGGTAAATCCGCAGGCGGTAAGCTCGGAAAGCTCGGGAGACAGCTCCATCAGTTTTCTGCAGGCCTGCTCCGGATGGTCGCCGTGAATCAGACGCGACAGCAGATTCTCACGGCACAGGGTGGCCATGGAATCGATCTGGTCCTTGTGGATTTGAGCCGTATGGTATAAATCGTGCTCCTGATTCCAGGCGTCAGCCGCCTTCTTTACGGCCTCGATCAGCTGATCCTGATCCAGTGGCTTTAAAAGATAATCCACACCTCCATGCTGGAGAGAGCTTCTCACATAATCGAAGTTATTATAGCCGGAAATAACGATGACCTTGATATGCTTCAGGGAACCCGCAATATATTTCATCAGGTCGATTCCGCTTAAATCCTGCATGACAATGTCGGTGATTAAGATCTCCGGCTGTTCCGCCTCAATGATGCGGATCGCATCCTGGGGCGTGAGCGCCTCGTAAGTTTCCGTAATTCCAAGTTCCTGCCACGGCACCAGGAGTTTTACGGCCCTGATGACATGGGCTTCATCATCTACAATTAAGACTTTCATGATTTTCTCCATTCTTCTGTGATATTCAGTGATGCTCCAGCATCCGGTAATCTGCCTGGATATGGATCACCGTCCCGCTTTTTCCATCAGAACTGATCTCCATGGAGCACTGGTTCTTGTAATTTAACAGGAGGCGCTGGTAGACGTTGCGCATGCCGATATTGTTTGACACGTATCGGTTTTCCCGGTCTGTCTCCAGCTGCTGTTCACTTTGAATATCAGCGGTTCTGGAAACGGGACGTTCTTCGGAAAAACGGTTGAGCGCATCGACAAAGGTTTCCGCATCGGATGAGGAGGCAGCTGCCTTTACCTGCTGAAGCGAGTGCGTGAGCTCCTCCAGTCTTTCAGCAGAAATGCCGGTTCCGGTATCTTTGACGAACAAATGGAGGTAATTGCCTTCCACAAAAGCGCGTATGGTCAGGCGGCTGTTGTCAAGCTTCAGAAGATTACCGTGCCGGATCGAGTTTTCAACCAGCGGCTGCAGCGTCATCTTCGGAATCAGCATGGCGCCTGCCTCATCGGATATGTCAAATTCTGTCTCCAGCGTGTTGGGAAAACGCAGCTTTTGCAGCTTTAGATACAGCTCGATGTAATGGAGCGCATCGTTTATGGGCACGAGATTGTGAGCGGTGTCCATGGAGTAGTGCATCATCTGTCCCAGGGCCGTGATGGACTGGTACAGAGGCAGATTGCCGCCCTCCAGGGCATTGGTCGCCAGGCACTGGAGCGTATTGTGGATAAAGTGAGGATTGATCTGGGCCTGAAGGGCCTTTAATTCACTTGTCCGGTTTGCCAGCTCCAGCTGGTACTGGTGAATGATAAAGTTTTTGATGGAGTACATCATCTTGCGGATCGTGATGAGCAGAGAGCCAATCTCGTCATTTTTCGTGTATGTGATGTAGGACGACATATTGGCATCCAGATCACCGGCGCTGACGGCTTCCGCATAGGCTGTCACCTTTCGGATCGGCGCAGTAAAACGTATGACGGTTATAACGATCAGAAGAATCTCCGCCAGAGTCACGATGATAAAGGAGTAAAGCATCATGTGGAAGAAGCGGCTTGCCTTTTCATAGACAAAGGCTTTCGGAGATATCTTGATTAAATACCAGTCCACCGGATCCTCCAGAATGCGGCTGCAAATGACGATGTCCTCGGAATCCGTGTCGAGAACCAGCGGGACGCCAGGCTCCAGGGAAGAGGAGAGGATATCCTGAATAACCGGATTGCGGGTCTGCGTGGCGATCTCTGCGGGAGTGCTGCTGTAGACATAGCTGCCATTTCCATCCACCAGGCAGAGGTACTCCTTTTCCTTGAACAGGGGAGAGCAGATGGAATCCAGAACCGATATGGGAATGTCGATGGTAATCTCTCCCAGGGAATCGGTGACGGAAGGAATCTGATAAATGGGCATATGCAGAGAAAAAACCAGGGAAAATTCCCGCCCCGACAGCTCCTGAAAATTATAGTTGGACTGCATGTGGGCTGACGTCACATAGGAGTGGTACGGTTCGCATGGGAAACGCCGTTCCTGGCTTAAATAGATATGGTCCTTTTCATACCGCTGCATATCGGACTGGAGCAGCAGGGACTTTTTTAAATTAAATGCGGAAAGCTGGATCTGTGAGGCATCCGGCACACTGGAATAAAGGGTCTGAAGGAAATCGAAGATGCGGGACTCCGTCTGAAGCAGGCGGTAGCTGGATACAGACTGTTCCTTTTCCGACAGGATGTCCATGACCTCAGAGTTAAAATAGAGGCCGCGCGCCGTATAATCCACCAGCTTCACGTAATCGGAAATACTGTTCCCGGTGGCGCGCATCGTATCGGTCGTCTGAGAGACGAACTCCTCGTCCAGTGACGTTTTGATATACTCATAGGAAAAAAACCAGTATACCAGAAACGGAACGAGAATGCAGATAAAGAGCAGTGATAATAATTTGATTCGGATACTGACAAAACGCTGACTGTTCATACTTACTTCCCCCAAAACACATAAATGGCATCATTCTGCCATAACAGTAAATTCGCAAAGGACCTGACCGGGTGCTGCTTCACGGTGACTAATCTTTTTATGCGAAAATACGGCAGATGGACCAGACAGCTCCTGCGACCAGCAGCACATACAGAGCGCAGATGACTGCCGCACTTCGTTTTCCGCGTCCCCATTTTTTAACGGAAAGATAAGCGGCATCCAGTACATCCGCCATGAAAACAAACTGCAGGAATCCATGAAAAATGGCTTTCCCCATACTCATGCCGCGCTGAACTCTGGTGAAGCGGATTACCTGGATTCCCCAGAAGGCGCCGGGGATCATGGCCAGCCAGGTAAAAAAGGAAGCCGCGATCAAAGCCGCAAATAGCCAGGGCAGCAGAAAGGGCAGTGCAAAAATAATCGTTCCCTGACTTGCGATCATTGCAATCAGACCGGTGGAAAACATCAGCAGCGCTATGGTACAGAAGTTGATGACAAAAAAGACAACCAGACCGTATTTATGTATGAGCATCCCATTGACGCACTCAGAAACACTGCCCGCTTTAAAACTGCGAAATGACTGAATCATATTGAAAATTCCCAAAACCGTTACACCTGTCCAGTATACAAAACCCAAGGGAATATACGCAGACAACAGATGACTGGCTGAATCCGCATTCTCCGCCACGGCGGCTGTTTCGCCGAACAGTGTGAAGTAGAGGGCGCTGAGTGGAAGGCACAGCGTAAGCAGTATTACATAGGAAATTTGCAGCTTATATTTTTTCATAGAACGCACCGGGGCTTATCGACGCAGCTATGGAAGGGACTGTTCCTCCGTTTCCCCTGTATCTGCCCTTTTCCTTTCCTTTACCTAT
This sequence comes from Hungatella sp. L36, assembly GCF_014288035.1. Lineage (NCBI taxonomy): Bacteria > Bacillati > Bacillota > Clostridia > Lachnospirales > Lachnospiraceae > Hungatella > Hungatella sp. L36. The sequence goes on from NZ_JACOPC010000002.1 coordinate 469,355, forward strand.
ATCTTTATAGAAACAATAATAAATAATTATACCATAAACAGAAAACACGCGAAAGACCTTATTATTTTCCGAGAAAGAAGATCACGCCGCATTTTTCCGTGTACATTTCCTTTTACTCAGCGTTTTACAAAACATACCCGCTTAAAATGGCATGAAGTCAAAATAGTCCTCCTATCATATCAAAAACATGAGTGTAAAAAGAAGTCACGTTCTATTACAATGAAGGCACAACAAAGAAAGAGAGAGAAAATCCTGGAAACAGAGTGATGGTTATTTTTAGTTTCCGCCCCTGTAACTGTCATGGTATACTATAAAAAATACTGTGACAACAACACATCAGGGGGAGTGTTTTACGATGAAGAGAAGGGTTAGAATCGGTTTAATAACAGCAGGTATTGTGCTGGCTGCAGCGGGATGCAAAAGTCAAATCACAGAAACCGGCGCGGCAGAAGCAGCCGCAGAACCAGGAATTGTACTTACCGTAAGCATGCCGTCTTCCGAATGGAGCGGATATGTGAAGGAACTGTCGGATCTGTACAGAAAGGAGCACCCGGAGATCGGGAGCATCGAATGGAATCTGGTGGACCGGAGTATGTATTCCGATTTGCTGCGGGTCAGCCTGGCGTCTCAGAAGCTTCCAGATATTATCTGCGTCGGCTTCGAGGGTTCCATGGAAGAGTGGAAGGACCATCTGCTTCCGCTGGAAGATCAAAACGTACTGCAGAAGCTTCCGATGCCGTACCGCACCATGGGAAGTCTGGAGGGAACGGTATACTCGGTACCGCTCCAGATTCAGGGGATCGGTATCGCCTATAACCAGAAGCTTTTAAGGGCAGCCGGCTGGGAGCGTTTTCCTGAAACGAAATCCGAATTCGAACAGTTATGTTTGGATCTGGAGGAACAGGACATAAAGCCCATGATGAACCACTATAAAGAAACGCTGCTTACCATGGCGGGCAATTTATTCATGCTTCCTGCGATGGCGGAGGACAATCCCACCGCGTATATGGAATCTCTGTTAGAGGAAGACCGTCAGCAGGAGTATGAAGAGAACTGGCAGGCGCTGGCGGACTATTTTGATCTGACCCTGCGTTTCGGAAACCGGGATTCCTTAACAACCGGAGCCCCGACCGCAAGAGATTACTTCTTCATTGAAAAATACGCAATGCTGAATGACGAGGGCAGCTGGCTCGCGCCGGTTCTGGCAAAGTCCAAACCGGCTCTGGAACGGGATATCTCCATCGGAGCGATTCCCCTCTACGAGGAAGCGGAGAGAAATAAGCTGATCGTGGAAGTCCAGGCACTGTCTGTGGTGAAAAGCAGCCGGCATCCGAAGGAAGCCGAGGAATTCTTATACTGGCTCGCCACTTCAACAGAGGCGTCCCGGTATTTAAGAGAGACGATGGGCTGCCTTCCGGTCATGGCCATGAACGACGAAAGCCTGGAGGGGCTGTCCCCTCTGGCGGCCGAAGTAAAGGAAAGCATCAAGAAAGGCGGGACCGCGCTCGACGTGGTAAACTGTCTTCCCGGGGAACTGAAAAAAAAGAGTGCTGAACTCTGGGGCTTTTATCTGACCGGCGATTTGAGCCGGGAGGAGGTTTTAAAGGATTATCAATCTCTCTGGAAAGATTATATGAAACATAATTAGGGAGGTTATTTAAGATGTCAGTGATTCATTACCAGAAAAAAGAAGACATGAAATTTGAGACAGCAGGAGACGGAATTTTAAGAGCGGAGATGCTTCCGGGGATGGTAGACGGCGTACATACCTACAAATGCAAAGTGGCAGCCGGTACCGTAGTTACGCTGGAAACCTTTGGCGATCAGACACAGATTTACTACTTTACCAGGGGCGAAGGCTATGTGGCCACACCGAAGAAGGCATTTAATATCGAAGAACCTTCTCTGTTTATCCCAAACATGGACAAAGAAGCGAATATCTTACACGCCGCAACAGACATGGAATTTTTACAGCTGACTTCTGTCATGCTTCCGGAGGATTACGAGCAGTTTGATCACTGGCACATTGCGCTGCCGAGATTCTGTCCATTAAGCGGCTGTATCGAATATATCGAGGGCTTCCGTCCGGAAGGCATCAAGGCGCTTTCCATTCTGGATACCCATTTCCTCACCCGCATGACCATGGGCGCTATCATCGGTAAGGGACCGAACAAGGCGGCTCCTCACAGCCATGATAACCTATATCAGTGGTATTACGGAATGCCGGGAACGAAGTTCATCTACCGCGCGGCGGATGAGGAAATCGAGCTTCATGAGGGAGACTGGGCGTTTATACCGACCGATATTGAGCATGCCATCGAAATCGAAGAGGATGAAAATGTAAACTACGTCTGGTTTGAAATTGAGCTGACGAAAGCCGAGCTGGAAGCAAAAAAAGCGCGGTAACCGATAAAAGGAGAGGGAATGATCATGATGAAAAAAATGACAGCTGCGGTTTTAGCCGCAGCAATGGCAGCATCACTTACGGCATGCGGGGGCAATGCCGCGAAAGAGACGACACAGACTACGGCACAGACGTCGCAGGAGGCGGCCACCGTTGCGGGAGGCGCATCCACGACGGACGGAAAAGAACCTGTTACCCTGCGTTTTTCCTGGTGGGGCGGGGAGACGAGACATAAGGCGACCATGGCGGCCGTTGAGGCATTTGAACAGGAATATCCCTGGGTAACCGTAGAATGTGAATACTCCTCCTGGGATGGCTGGACCGATAAGGTAGCTACCCAGCTGGCAGGCGGAACGGCTCCGGATCTGATGCAGGTCAACTGGAACTGGCTTTACCAGTTTTCATCTGACGGCTCCAAATTCGCAGATTTAAATCAGTTTAAAGACATTGTTTCCCTGGATAACTGGTCGGAGACCAACCTGGCGGCCATGACCGTCGGCGGAAAGCTTCAGGGCGTACCGGTTTCCATCACGGGAAAGCTTCCGATGTACAACAAGACTACCTTTGACAAGGCCGGCGTGGCCATTCCCACCTCATTTGAAGAGCTTCGCGCCGCAGGAAAGGCGTTTCAGGAAAAACTCGGCGATGATTACTATCCGCTGGCTGAGGAAGGCTACGAGAGAATGATCTGGATGGTAATGTACCTTCAGGAGAAGTACGGAAAAGAATGGATTAAGGATTTATCCGTCAATTACACGGTGGAAGAAGCGACAGAGGGCATGGAATGGATCAATTCTCTGGAAGAAGACCACGTATTCCCAAAGATTTCCACGATCGCCGGAGACGGTGCGGAAAACTTCTTATCCAACAAGAAGTGGATGGACGGCCACTATGCCGGACTGACCGAATACGACTCCAACGTCCAGGAAATCGCCGATTCCTTAGATGAAGGCCAGGAACTGGTACTTGGAGACTACCCGACCGATCTGGGGTCCAATCCAGCCGGCATGAGCAAGGTTTCCCAGGGCTTCGCCATCACAGAGACCTCCGAACATAAGGAAGAGGCCGCCTTACTTCTGGAATACATCACTTCCAATGAAAACGGCGTAAAATTAATGGGAACCGAGCGCGGCACCGTGTGCAACACGGCGGCAAAGAAGATTCTGGAGGATGCGGATATCTTAGGCGGACAAACTCTGGAAGGCAACCAGAAGGTGCTTGCGTTCTGTCACTATACCTTTGATCCGAACTTCGAAAACTCTGCGTTAAAGGAACGTACCGGCGCTTATTACGAAGTATTTGACAACTTAAGCGCGGGAGCAGATCCGGCGGAGATGGCCCAGTACCTAATCGATTCCATCAATGACGTAAATGCGGCTAACCCATACTAATAAGAGTGATCGGATATAACAGAAAGGGGCGCTGCCGGGGCGGCGTTCCTTTTTGTATTCAACGAAAAAAGGAGAAGTCATTTTATGAATCTGATGCCATTTTTTAAAGAATACATGAAAAATTACGAGGGGCTTGACGATTATCTGGTGAAAATCGACGGCCAGTCCATGTATGAATGGAACTATGAGGACGGCTGCTTATTTGTCGGCGCCTCCCGTCTTTACGAGCTGACGGGAGACCGTGAGTATCTGGATTTTATCGTTAAGATGGTGAGTCCCTACATTGAAGAGGACGGAACCATAAAGAGCTATCACCGTGAAGAATACAATCTGGATTTTATCAATGCAGGGAAAATCTTCTACTTTCTCTATGATGAGACGGGAGAGGAGCGGTACAGGAAGGCGTGCGATACCCTGATGACCCAGCTGATCTACCAGCCCCGCCTGACTACAGGAAACTTCTGGCATAAGCTGATCTATCCCTTCCAGGTCTGGCTGGACGGCCTTTATATGGGACAGCCGTTTTATATGGAATATGAAAACCGTTTTAACGAGAGGAAGAATTACAGCGATATCATGAATCAGTTTAACCAGGCAAGGAAGCTTCTGTTCGATGAGAAGACCGGCCTGTATTACCACGCTTACGACGAGTACAAGGACAGAAAATGGGCCGATCCCGTAACAGGGCTTTCCCCGAACTTCTGGCTCCGCTCCATCGGCTGGTATCTAATGGCTCTCGTTGACTGCTGCGAGCTGGCCTCCGAGGAGATCTATGAGGTAAAAGCCAGGTTTGGCGAGCTTTTAAGAGAAGCGGTTCACGGAATCTTAACGTATCAGGATCAGGAGAGCCGGCTTTTCTACCAGCTTCCTGCACTTCCGGAGCAGGAGGGGAATTACCTGGAAACCTCCGGATCACTCATGGTGGCTTACGCGGTCTTAAAAGGCTGCCGCCTGGGGGTGCTTCTGGAAGAAAAGTATGCCGCAAGGGGAAGAGAAATCTATAATGCTGTTCTGGAGCAGAAAATATACCAGGCAGACGACGGCGCATACCATTTATCCGGCACATGCGCAGTGGCAGGCCTTGGACCGCGCACGGAGCGGGATGGAAGCATCGCCTACTACTTGTCTGAACCGGTAGTCGATGATGATGTAAAGGCCATGGGGGTACTTATGATGGTAACGGCCGAACTGATGAAAATGGAATGATAGGAGTGAGAGTATGGAAGCACAGCCCGCAAAGACACGAAACTGGAAGAATTTTTACCGCAAATACAGGGGATTTTTTTACATCCTGCCGTGGATCATCGGATTCATGATCTTTAAGTTTTATCCATTTATCATGTCCCTGTTTTACAGCTTTACTAACTACAGCTTATTTAAGCCGGGAACGGAATTCGTCGGTCTCGACAACTACTTAAGTATATTTCATACGAAGAAATACATAAAGGCATTTAAGGTTACGTTTCAATATGCGTTTCTTACGGTGCCGCTGAAACTGGCATTTTCCCTGTTCATCGCATATATCTTGAATTTTAAGCTGAAATTCGTCAAAATGTTCCGGACCATCTACTATATCCCTTCTATCCTGGGAGGTTCCGTGGCGATCGCAGTCGTGTGGAAATTCATTTTCCAGGGAGACGGTTTGATTAACCAGTTTATCCAGATGTTTGGCGGTGAAAAGATTAATTTCCTCGGCAGCACGCACTATGCGCTCTTCGTCATCTGTCTGCTTCGTGTATGGCAGTTCGGTTCCGCCATGGTGATCTTTCTCGCCGCGTTAAAGGGCGTTCCGCAGGAGCTTTACGAGGCCGCCTCCATCGACGGAGCCGGCAAATGGAGACAGTTTTTCTCCGTCACAGTACCGCTTATTACGCCGGTTATTTTCTATAACCTGATCACACAGCTCTGTGAGGCATTCCAGGAGTTCAACAGCGCATTTATCATCACGAAGGGCGGACCGCTGGGATCGACGACGCTGATCTCCCTGTTGATTTACCAGAATGCATTCCGTACGTATGAGATGGGGCTTGCCAGTGCAATGGCGTGGCTGCTGTTTATCATCATCTGTACTCTGACCGTGGCCTCCTTTGCCAGCCAGAAGTACTGGGTGTATTACTCGGATGATGAGAGATAAGGGGGACGATTGAGATGAGTAAGAAAACAAGAGAACAGGTCAGTACCGTGGTTCGCTATACCGTTCTGATCCTGGTAGGCTTCGTCATGTTTTACCCTATGCTCTGGATGGTGGGCGCATCGTTTAAGGCGAGCAACAACGAGATTTATTCAACCATCAGCTTTCTTCCGAAGAGTCCGTCGTTTCAGGCTTACATTGACGGTTGGACCGCGACAGGCAATCCATACAGCCTTTATCTGATCAATACCTTTAAGATTGTCATACCGAAGGTGGTCGGAGCGGTGGTGGCCAGCGTCGTTACGGCGTACGGATTTTCCCGTTTCGAGTTTCCGGGAAAGACTTTCTGGTTCTCCATCCTGCTGGCGACGCTGTTTCTGCCGCAGGTAGTGCTTAACATACCCCAGTTCCTCTTATTCCGGACATGGGGATGGACGAATTCCTATCTGCCGCTGGTGGTTCCGGCCTTCTTCGGAGCCGAGCCGTACTTCATCTTCATGCTGGTTCAGTTCATGCGGTCTGTATCGCGGGAGCTGGAGGAAGCGGCGGAGATCGACGGCTGCAATTCCTTCGAACGGCTGGTCTACATCGTGGTGCCTATGGTAAAGCCAACCATCGTTTCGGTGGCGCTGTTCCAGTTCATGTGGGCGTTTAACGACTTCCAGGGACCGTTAATCTATATCGACAGTGTAAAGAAGTATCCGACTTCCCTGGGGCTCCGTCTCTTGACGGATGCGGAGACAGGCTTTGAGTGGAATAAGGTTCTGGCGTTGTCAGTCATCACCCTGCTTCCGTCTCTGATCGTATTCTTCCTGGCACAGGATCAGTTCGTGGACGGCATTGCGGCAGGCGGTGTAAAGGGGTAAGAAAATGAAAGCAAACGTGATTTTTAAGACTTCCCGGAAGTTCCTTCTGGAATGGGAGGACTTCGGAGTCTTCTATACAGAAAAAGAGTATGAAGTATGGCTGGATGACCGGTTCGTCTTAACAGGCAGCCGCGTCATCCAGACCGTATCGGGCCTTACGCCCGACACGGAATACCGCGTATCCCTGCGGTGCGGCGGAGAGATTTACGCGGAGTTTTCAGTCCGTACCGACTATGAGTTTGTGACGCTGAACGTGCGGCACTTTGGAGCAAAGGGAGACGGAATCCATGACGATACACTGGCCATCCAGGCGGCGATCGCCTCCTGTCCGAAAGACGGGCGAGTGTTTATCCCGGAGGGAACGTATCTCGTAACCAGCCTGTTTTTAAAGAGTGACTTCACGCTGGATATCGGGAAGAACGCCGTGCTCCTGGGCCATGCAGAGCGGGAGCGGTTCGGCGTGCTTCCCGGTATGATTCAGAGCTACGATGAGACAGCGGAGTACAATCTCGGATCCTGGGAGGGAAATCCCCTCGATATCTTTACCAGCATGATTACGGGAATCCATGTCTCAAATGTGGTGATCACCGGAGAGGGAATCCTGGATGGGAATGCCACCTTTCAGGACTGGTGGGAGGACGACAGGGCGAAAATCATCGCATTCCGGCCCCGTATGGTATTTTTGAACCACTGCGATCACGTGGTGCTTCATGGGGTCACCGTGCAGAACAGTCCTTCCTGGAATATCCATCCCTATTTCTCAGATGATCTCCGTTTCCTGAATTTGACCATCTTAAATCCCTGGGATTCCCCGAATACAGACGGCATGGACCCCGAATCGGTGAACGGCCTGGAAATCGCCGGCATCTATTTTTCCCTGGGGGACGACTGTATTGCACTTAAGTCCGGAAAGTATTATATGGGCCATAAATACAAAGTGCCGTCACAGAACATCGAGGTTCGCCAGTGCTGCATGAACAACGGGCACGGGGCGGTGACTATCGGAAGCGAGATGGCAGCGGGCGTGAAACACGTCCATGTGAAAGACTGCCTGTTCCTGCACACCGACCGGGGACTGCGGATCAAGACGAGACGTGGAAGAGGAAAAGACGCCGTCGTCGAAGATATCTGTTTTGAAAATATCCGCATGGACCATGTGCTGACGCCCTTTGTCCTGAATTCCTACTACAACTGCTGTGATCCCGACTGCCATTCGGATTATGTGAAATGCAAGTCGCCGCTTCCGGCAGACGAGCGGACCCCATCGGTGAAGCAGATGATTTTCCGAAACATTGAGGCGCATAACTGCCACGTGGCCGGAGCATTTATATACGGACTGCCGGAGAGGAAGGTGGATTACGTGGAGTTTGACCATGTGACCATTGATTACGATGAGAACCCGGAACCGGATGAGCCCGCCATGATGGATGACATCCAGCTGACTGCAAAGATGGGCCTCTACATCAACAATGTACAGGAACTGGTTCTGAACGACGTCTCCATAAGCGGATGCGACGGGGAACCGCTGCTTTTGGAAAACATCGATAAAATAACCGGAAATTCAGGCTTCACCACGGAAGGAGAACAGACATGAGCATGACGATTGCCGCTACGGCAAGTATATCCGCAGGCGGGGATGATCCCATCCTGTTTCGGGGACCGTTTGAAGAGACGATTCCCCAGATGGCCGCGCTGGGGTACCGCGCCGTGGAACTTCACATTTACGACTCGGATCAGATCGACCGGAAACAGTTATACCGGCTTTTGGAGGAGAACCACGTGGTCCTCACCTCCATCGGTACAGGCTCTGCCTACGAGAGAGACGGAATTTGTCTCGGCAGCTTGGATCCTGAGAAACGGGCTGCGGCTATCCGCCGCCTGACCGGGCACATGGTGACAGCCTCTCCATTTCATGGTATAGTTATCATTGGTCTCATCGCGGGAAGATTTTCCGACTGCGGTCAGGATGGAGAAGCATTTAAAAGAAATCTGACGGAGAGCTTAAAGCTCTGTGCGAAAGAAGCAGAGGTTCACGGCGTAACCTTAGGCTTCGAGGTGATGAACCGGTTCGAGAGCGATTATGGAACCACGATCAAAGAGGCATTAGAGCTTCTTCGCGCGGTCCGCTCTGACCGGCTGAAGCTTCACCTGGATACGGTACACTTAAATATTGAGGAAGATGATATCGGGAAAGCCATCGAAAGCGCCGGCGGCGCCATCGGCCACGTCCATGTGGCGGATAATAACCGCTGGTATCCGGGGCATGCGCACTATAATTTTGCGGAAACACTGGCAGCCTTAAGCCGTGTGGGGTACAACGGCGTGCTGGCACTGGAAATCACGAATGATCCGGATACGGAAACAGCCGCCAAAAACAGCCTCTCCTACTTGAACGCAATTCTTGAGACACTATAAAAACGAGGGATAGTTCCCTCCGGGAGGTTTTATCTTGCTGTTAAAGAAGTTTTTCAAGTTCGTAATTCCATCGATTGTATCCATGTGGATCTTTGCACTGTATACCATGGTGGACGGGATGTTTGTGGCATGGGGAGTCGGTGAGCGCGCATTGGCATCAGTGAATCTTTCCATGCCCTATGTGATCTGCATTTTTTCCATCGGCCTGCTGATGGCGACGGGGACCTCCACGCTGATTTCCATTGCACTGGGACAGAAGAAGGAAGAGGAGGCGAGCAGCCTGTTCACCATGAATCTGGTCGTCTTAACCATTGTCTCCCTTGTGGTGACCGTGCTCACGTTTCTGTTTCTGGAGCCTCTCGCCGTGTTTCTCGGCGCCTCGCCGGACAACCTGGAGTACGTAAAGAGCTATGTGGGGACCATCGGGGCCTTTGCCGTATTTTTTATCCTGTCCTATAATATGGAGGCACTGGTGAAAACGGATGGAACGCCTGTCGTTTCGACGATCGGTGTCATGGTGTGCGGACTGACCAATGTCATTCTGGATTATGTCTTTGTCATGGTATTTCACTGGGGCGTCTGGGGAGCGGCATTCGCGACCGGACTGGCTCAGGTCGCCTCCACAATCATATTCTTTACATATTTTACACGCTTTCGGAAGAAACTCTGTTTCCGCAGATTCAAATGGAATCCGGGCGTTTATAAAAAAATTATTCCCCTCGGCCTGGCTAATGGATTCACGGAGCTTTCGGGCGGTCTTGTGGTGTTCCTGTTCAATCAGATCATTCTTCGCGTGATCGGGGAGAGCGGTATCGTCAGCTATACGGTCATTTCCTATATCAATACCCTGGTGCTGAACACCATGGCGGGGATTGCCCAGGGGATGCAGCCGGTTACCAGCTACCATTACGGCGCCAGAGAATTCGGTCAGTGCCGGAAGCTCTTAAAGTATTCGCTCCTGATGGAGGTGATCGTGTCGGTTGTCTATGTATTTGTCCTGGAACTGTTTCCGCAGATCTTTGTCGGCGCGTTTCTGGACCGGGGGGAGGGTGAACTGTTTGCCTATACCATGAGGGCGCTGCGCCTCTATTCGCTGTCGTTTTTGTTTCTTGGATTTAATGTGGTGTCGGCCGGTTACTTTACCGCAGTGGAGCGTCCCTGGCAGTCCTTTGCCGTATCGGCGGGAAGAGGTCTGTTCTTCCTGGCTGCGGCTCTTGGCGTCATGGTCGTTCTCCTGGGAGAGAACGGAATCTGGCTTTCGCCGGTCGTCTCGGAATTTGTCTGCGCCATCCTGGCGGCAGTATTTTTCCTTCATAAAAAGGCGGGTCCTGTGAAATAAGGAAGTGGCGAGATTTTGTTGACATTACTTCGATATCGAAGTATTATAAAAGAAAAACATTCGATATCGAAGTAAATCGGGAAAGAGAGGCCGGACCATGATCTATGAGGGCGAGGAAAAATTAAAAAGACAGGCGGAAAACGGATTTCCAAAAGGGATTACGAAGATCTGTGACCGTGTATATTTTGCTTTGGGATATGGCGGGAGCACGTGTACACTTGTGATAGGGGAGGAGTCCTGCATTCTGGTGGATACGTTAAACGGCGTTGCACCGGCCATGGAAGCCAGGAAAGAATTTGAGAAGCTGACGGATAAGCCTGTCCGGACGATCATTTACACGCACTATTTTCATTTCGACCACACCTCGGGCGCGTCGGTATTCGCAGGCCCCGATACGCGGATTATCGGGAGAAAGCCGACGTATCCCCAGTATGGAAGGACCGGCCTGATCAAGGACATCTGCGGCGTGCGCGGGGCGAGACAGTTCGGCGTCGGCTTGACGCCGGAGGAAAACATCTGTGTGGGAATCGGGCCGAGAAATGAAATCAACGGGGAAAAAGGAAGTCTTCCATGCAGGGAGTTCTTCGAGGAGGAGCTGCTGGAGCTGGAAATCGACGGTACGAAGGTCGTACTCGCGGCCGCCCCAGGGGAGACGGACGATCAGATCTTTGTCTGGTTCCCTCAGCACCGCGTTCTCTGCTGCGGTGACAACTATTATGAATCCTGGCCTAATTTATACGCCATCCGCGGCGGCCAGTACCGGGATATCAGCGGCTGGATCGATTCCCTGGATAAGATGAGGGAGTACAGGGCCGATTATCTGCTTCCCGGCCACACCAGAGCCGTGATTGGAAGCGCGGAGGTGGAGACGACGCTTAAAAATTACCGGGATGCGCTGGAATACGTGCTGACAGAGACGCTTCACGGCATGAATGAGGGCCGGACACCGGATGAACTGGCTGACAGCGTCCGCCTTCCTGAGCACCTGGCGTCACTTTCCTATTTACAGGAGTACTACGGAACCGTGGAGTGGTCTGTCCGGTCCATTTATACCGGTTATCTGGGGTGGTTTGACGGAAACCCAACGAAGCTGGGTCATATGAACACGAAGGAACGGGCAGAAAAGACGGTTGCGATGATGGGAGGCGCCGGTCAGGTGCTGGCTGAGGGAAAGGCCGCCCTGGAGCGCGGAGAGGCGCAGTGGGCCGCAGAGCTGTGTGATCTCCTGTTAGACTGCGGCCAGGAGATAGAAGCAGCTTCCGGTCTCAAGGCCGATGCGCTGACCGAGCTTGGCCGGAGGCAGACGAGCGCCAATGCCCGCCACTATTATCTGGCGTGCGCCAGACAGTTGAGAGGAAACGGCGAGACCCTTAAGCTGAACGGCGCCATGCTGGATGTGGGAAAGAAACAGAGGGAAGCGTAATGATCGACAATACCTTTACACTGATCAGCCGCATAGACGGGGAGATACGCCGTTTTATTACGGAAGAACTGGCGAAGGAAGGCATCACAGATATTGTGCCTTCCCACGGTGCCATTATCGTAGAGTTGATGAAGCATGGACAGCTGCCCATGAACGAACTGGCGCGCCACATTGACAGGACGCCTCAGACGGTTACCAGCCTCGTAAAGAAGCTGGTGAAATCCGGTTATGTGGAGACCGGAAAGGCTCCGGAGGACAACCGGGTGACCATGGCCGCCCTGACGGACCCGGGCGCACGTTTGGCGGCCACACTTTGCAGGATCTCTGAAAAGATCTATGAGCTTCAGTATCAGGGGATACCGGGGGATGAGATCGTTGTTCTGCGCAGCGCATTAGCGAGGATGCATGCGAACTTCGCAGAAAATGGCTTCAAGGATACGGAAAGCATGGGCTGACACGGTCCCATCATAAAATCTCCCGGATTTCCATAGACCAGACAGGGCCGCCGTACATGTAGGACTCCGTAAGAGCCACCGTGTGCAGGCGGCCTTCAAGCTTCACGGTGGCCGGAATGTCCTTCTTTACGTATTCCAGCGTAACAGAGCTTTTCCGGCAGTAGGTTTCCAGAAGATCGAAAAACGCTTCCGGGGAACGCGGCTTTTCGTCCAGATCGATGATGAGCGTCCTTCCCGCGGCGCTGCTGTTCAAGTCCTTTGCCACCTTTTTCAAATAACGGTATTCTGCCTCCATAAGCAGCAGAAGAACCGCGGCGCTGGTCAGCAGCATGGCGCGCACAAACGATGGAAGGCGCCATGTCAGAAAAGAGAGGAAGAACAGTAGGAGATAGCACCAGGACACGGCGGCCGCTCCCCGAAACCATGCCGAATCCAGCTGCGGCGTAAAGCCTCGGATGAGCTGCAGAAGACAGCCGGCTGCCAGGTAAGAAAGAAGGATTACAAGGAGCAGTGACCAGAATGTCTCAAGTCCCTCCGGAGCCGCCAGGCGCAGCGTCACAAGTGAGCTGATAAACATTATCATCCCCAGAAGACTCCCTTTCTTCAGAATCTCTGTAAGACCTTCTTCCTGAATAAAATTACAGTTGAATCGATGTTCTTTCCTTTGATTTTCTTTCATTTCGCACCTCCATGATCTGACTGCGCACGTCCTTTAAGTATTTCCGGGAAATATAGACGACGGAAGAATCTGTAAATGCCGCCGCCATCAGGCCGTTCACCATCGGTTTATAGGTTTTTACGTGATCCATATTCATGATGACGGATTTTGAGATCCGTATGAAGCCGGAAGGGAGAAGATGCTCCAGCTCATACAGCCTCTTCCTCACTTCCAATGTTCCATGAGCCGTGTGCACCAGCTGTTTTTCCTGTACCGTCTCGATATAATCGATCTCACTGCTGGGAATCCTCTCGATTTTCTCTCCGCAAAAGCACGTCAGGATGACACTGCGAAACTCTTCCTGCTCCACGTATTCTGCCAGGCGCAAAACCGCCTGATCCCTGCGGTGCACATATAGATCCGCGTGCTCCGGTTCCTCCTGTGGAATTTCTCTGATCAACGTTTTCATGTCTGCCGCCTCCTGCCTTCTGTTCTTTGATCTCTTACCATGCGCACAGCGGTCGCCGGTTCATCTGGTTTTATTATAAGGTACGCTTGGGAAAATATCCACGCTTTTCCGGTAAGTGGCCGTCACGGCAGGGTAAGTGGAATGTTTTCTGTGAAAAGCGGGTATATTTTCGTAAAAAGGGGTTTTTTTAACTGGAAATATCTGCTATGATGAGAGACAGGGAAAGAAGAAGGACCGTTATAAGGAACTCTTATTTCTTAAATTTAATATTGATTTATAGAATAATATTTAGTATATTATGTAATAGGTTATCTTAGGCCAGACTTGAAAGGGGAATTGTGATGATAAAAGTAGCTGTAGATGCCATGGGCGGCGATTATGCACCGGCTGAGATGGTAGCAGGTGCCGTGCAGGCGGTGAACGCGAACAGGGAGATCTCCGTTCTCCTGGTAGGGCAGGAACCGGCAGTAGCTGAGGAGCTGAAAAAGCATAACTTTCCGGCGGAACAGATACAGATTGTTCCTGCAACAGAGATAATCGAGACGGAAGAACCTCCGGTGAATGCCATACGAAAGAAAAAAGACTCTTCCATTGTGGTTGGCATGAATCTGGTGAAAAAGAAGGAAGCGGATGCCTTCGTTTCAGCCGGCAGTTCCGGCGCCATATTAGTTGGCGGTCAGGTCATTGTCGGAAGAATAAAGGGCGTGGAAAGACCTCCGCTTGCGCCGTTAATCCCCACTGAAAAGGGCGCGTCTCTGCTGATTGACTGTGGTGCCAATGTCGACGCCAGGGCTTCCCATCTGGTACAGTTTGCACGCATGGGCTCCATCTACATGGAACATGTGATGGGGGTGAAGAACCCACGGGTCGCCATCGTCAATATCGGGGCAGAGGAAGAGAAAGGAAACGCACTTGTTAAGGAGACGTTTCCGCTTCTCAAGGAATGCAGGGACATAAACTTCATCGGAAGCATTGAGGCGAGGGAGATTCCGCATGGCGGCGCAGATGTTATCGTATGCGAGGCATTTGTAGGCAACGTAATCCTGAAGCTTTACGAAGGAGTAGGTGCCACTCTGATCAGTAAGGTCAAGAGCGGCATGATGGTGAACTTAAGAAGTAAGATTGGAGCACTGCTTGTAAAACCAGCGCTTAAGGAGACACTGAAATCCTTTGATTCGTCTCAGTACGGAGGAGCACCGCTTCTCGGTCTGAACGGTCTGGTGGTGAAAACCCACGGGAATTCCAAGGCAAAGGAAGTGTGTAATTCCATTCTTCAATGCGTGGCCTTTAAAGAACAGGGGATTAATGATAAGATAAGAGAGAGCCTGACTGCTGAAAATCAGGAAAATAAAGAATAGGAGAGAGGAAGGGAAAAGATGGAATTTGAAAAGTTACAGAATATTGTCGCAGAGGTACTTAACGTTGAACCGGAGGAGGTAACCATGGCTTCTACATTCGTAGATGACTTAGGTGCAGATTCCCTGGATGTATTCCAGATCATCATGGGTATCGAAGAAGAATTCGATATCGAGATACCGTCCGAGGTAGCGGAGAAGATCGCTACAGTCGGTGATGCGGTAGAACAGATTAAGAACGCGCTGAATTAATAGATGTGGGTGTTGCAGGGCGGCATTATGCCGCCTGTCCGCAACACCTTCTTTCATAGTAAAGGAAAGAGGACCGCAATGAACAAAAAACTGAATGAGCTGGAAGGGCGGATTGGCTACCGTTTTTCGGACAGGCAGCTGCTTACAAGGGCCATGACCCACAGCTCCTACGCCAACGAACACCGCTTAAACAAGCTGGAATGCAATGAGCGGCTGGAATTTTTAGGTGATTCCGTGCTGGAGGTCGTTTCCAGCGATTTTTTATATCACAAATATCCGGATAAGCCGGAAGGGGATTTGACGAAGATCCGCGCCAGCATCGTATGCGAACCGACGCTCGCCTACTGCGCCGAGGACATTGAATTAGGAAATTACTTACTGCTGGGAAAGGGAGAAGAGGCGACCGGCGGACGCGGAAGGGCCTCAGTCGTATCGGACGCCATGGAAGCGCTCATCGGCGCCATATATCTGGACGGTGGTTTTGCTAATGCAAAAGAGTTTATCCTTCGATTTATCATGAACGACATCGAGCATAAACAGCTCTTTTTTGATAGCAAGACTATCTTGCAGGAGATCGTACAGAGTCAGACGGAAAAACCGCTTGCCTATGAACTGCTGCGGGAAGAAGGGCCCGATCACAATAAAATCTTTGAGTCCCGGGCACTCATTGGAGAGGAAGAGATCGGCCGGGGGACCGGAAGGACGAAAAAGGCTGCGGAAGCAGTAGCCGCCTATCACGGAATTTTAAAGCTTAAGAAAATGGAAAAGGAAAGGCAGGCATAGACGTCTGCCAACATAAAGTATGTATTTAAAAAGCATTGAGATACAGGGCTTTAAATCATTTGCCAACAAGATCGTGTTCGAATTTCATAACGGAATCACTGGTATCGTGGGACCCAACGGCAGCGGCAAGAGCAATGTCGCCGACGCGGTGCGCTGGGTGCTGGGAGAGCAGAAGGTGAAGCAGCTTCGAAGCTCCAGCATGCAGGACGTCATCTTCTCCGGCACGGAGACGAGGAAGCCCCAGGGCTTTGCCAGCGTCGCCATCACTCTGGACAACTCTGACCACCAGCTGGCCATCGATTACGATCAGGTGACGGTCACGAGACGTGTCTACCGCTCCGGTGAAAGCGAATATATGATCAACGGAAGCACCTGCCGCCTGAAGGATATCAACGAGCTGTTCTACGACACCGGTATCGGCAAGGAAGGCTACTCCATCATTGGACAGGGCCAGATCGACAAGATATTAAGCGGTAAACCGGAGGAACGGCGGGAGCTCTTCGACGAGGCGGCCGGAATCGTAAAATTCAAGCGCAGAAAAGCCATCGCCCAGAAGAAGCTGGAGGATGAGAAACAGAATCTGGTCCGTGTGACCGATATTCTAACGGAACTGGAGAAACAGGTCGGCCCTCTGGCAAAACAGTCTGAGGCCGCGAAGGAATATCTGCGTTTAAAGGAAGACTTAAAGAAATACGATGTGAACCAGTTCCTGCTGGAAACAGCCGGAACGCGTAGCCAGTTAAAGGAGACGGAGGAAAAGGCCGCCATCGTATCGAAGGATTTGGAAGATACGAGGCAGGCTTCCGAACATATCCGTGTGGAATATGAGACCCTGGACGCCCTTTTATCCGGGCTGGAGGCAGCCGCAGGCGAGGCCAGAACGGCTCTCAGCGAGACCAACATGGAAAAGGGCACCCTCGAAGGCCGTGTAGGCGTGCTGAACGAGCAGATCAACACGGAAAAGATGAACGCGGAACACATTGGAAAGCGAATGACAGCGATCCATGGGGAAATCGCGGATAAGAAGACGAAGGTCTCCGCCTACGAAGAAGAACGAAGCGGCATTGCCGCCCAGGTTAAGGAATCCTTAGAGCGTCTGGCCGCGGCCGAAGAGGCGCTTAAGGAGAAGGATGAGGAGATCCGGGCGCTGGAAGAAGAGATTGAATCCGGCAAGGGCAGCATCATCGACACCTTAAACGAGAAGGCCTCCATTAACGCCAGACAGCAGCGGTACGAAACCATGCTGGAACAGGTAAATGTCCGGCGTTCCGAGGTGTGTCAGAAGCTTTTAAAGTACAAAAGCGACGAATCGGAGCAGGACGGCCAGCTAGATGAATTAAACCGTCAGCTGGAAGAGATCGAAGCCGAGATCGCCAGTCTCGGAGACGCCCAGGCGGCGGCTGAGACGAGGACGGAGGAGCTGGAACACGAGGTCCGCCGTCTGAATAAGAATTTAAACGACAGGCAGCAGGAATACCACACCAGCTATACGAAGCTGGAATCGCTGAAGAATATAGCGGAACGGTATGAGGGCTACGGCGGAAGCATCCGCCGCGTCATGGAGGTCAGAGACCGCATTCACGGCATCCACGGCGTTGTGGCCGATTTAATCACTGTTCCGAAGAAGTATGAGATCGCGGTGGAGACGGCGCTGGGCGGAAGCATCCAGAACATTGTGACGGATTCCGAGCAGACGGCAAAGCAGCTGATCGAATATCTGAAGAAAAACCGGTACGGAAGGGCGACCTTCTTACCGCTTACCAGTATCGGCAACAGGAACACCTTTAATCAGGACAAGGCGTTAAAGGAGCCTGGTGTCTTAGGACTAGCCAACAGTCTGGTGGAGACAGACGGCCAGTATGAAGGGCTGATCCGGTATCTGCTGGGGCGGGTCGTGGTGGTGGATACCATCGACAACGCCATTGCACTGGCCAGGAAATTCCAGTATTCCCTGCGGATCGTCACCCTGGAGGGCGAGCTTTTAAGCGCGGGCGGTTCCATGACCGGCGGTGCGTTTAAGAACACCAGCAACCTGCTGGGCAGAAAGCGTGAGATCGAGGAACTGGAAGCCGCCTGCACCAAGGCGCTGACCGATGTGGACCGGATCGAACAGGATCTGGTGATGAATGAGGCGCTCCTGGCAGAAAGCCGGGAAGAGCTGGAATCATTGAAATCCAGGAAGCAGGAGAGCTATCTGCGCCAGAATACGGTCCGCATGAGCATTTCCAGGACCGAGGATAAAAAGGAAGAGATCCGGGAATCCTATGGCGATCTGGAACGCGAAAACAGCCAGCTGGAGGATCAGATCCGGGAGATCGGCAAGAGCCGGAACGAGCTGGCAGGCGAGGTCATCCGGCTGGAGGGGCAGAATCAGGATATCAACAGCCGTCTGGATTCCTGCCACGAGCGTCTTGACACGGCCAAGGCAGAACGGGAGGACGCTTCCAAAGCGCTCTCCACCGTCCAGCTGGAGGCGTCCGGACTCAAGCAGAAGGATGACTTTGAACTGGAGAATATCCGGCGGGTCAGGGAAGACGTCCGCCGCCTGGAGGAAGAGCTTTCCGGCCTATCCGGGGGCACCGATGACTCCAACCTGATTATTGAAGAAAAACTGGCGGAAATCGCCGGATTAAAGGCACAGATTGAGAATACCGTTATACGTGCTGCCGGCCTCTCTGCCGTGATCGCGGAGAAGACGGCAGAGAGAGAGGAAAAGTCGAGACAGCAGAAGGAACTCTTCCAGAAGCGGGAAGAGCTTTCCGACCGAATGAGCCGTCTGGATAAGGATTTATTCCGTTTGCAGAGTCAGAAGGAGAAGCTGGAGGAGCGCCTGGAAAACTCGGCAAACTACATGTGGGATGAGTACGAGCTGACCTATTCCGCCGCACTGGAGCTTAAGGGCGGGGAGGAGGAATCTCTGCCGGAGATCCGAAAGCATATCGCATCCTTGAAAGAAGAGATCAAAAAGCTTGGCAATGTCAATGTCAACGCCATCGAGGATTATAAGGAAGTATCGGAGCGCTATGTGTTCATGAAGACCCAGCACGACGATCTGGTCACGGCGGAAGAGACGCTGCTTAAGATCATCGAGGAGCTGGACACCGGCATGAGAAGGCAGTTTGAGGAGAAATTCAGGGAGATTCGCACCGAGTTCGACAAGGTGTTTAAGGAGCTCTTCGGCGGCGGCCGCGGCACTCTGGAGCTGGTGGAAGATGAGGATATCCTGGAAGCGGGCATTCAGATTATCTCCCAGCCGCCGGGCAAAAAACTGCAGAACATGATGCAGCTTTCCGGTGGAGAGAAGGCCCTGACAGCCATTGCGCTGCTGTTTGCAATTCAGAACTTAAAACCGTCTCCGTTCTGCCTGTTGGATGAGATCGAAGCGGCGTTAGATGACTCGAACGTGGACAGATACGCAAAATATTTACATAAACTGACGAAATATACACAGTTTATCGTTATCACCCACCGTCACGGAACGATGGTGGCCGCAGACCGTTTATACGGTATTACCATGCAGGAGAAAGGCGTTTCAACGCTTGTTTCGGTAAATCTGATAGAAGAAGATTTAGATAAGTAAAAGGAGGCCGTCTATGAGTGAGAAAAAGGGATTCTTTGGGAAACTGGTAGCAGGACTGCAAAAGACAAGGGATAATATTATATCGGGGATGGATTCCATTTTCAGCGGCTTTTCAGCCATCGATGATGAGTTTTATGAGGAGATCGAAGAGACTCTGATTATGGGAGATCTTGGAATTCAGACCACCATGTCGATTGTGGAGGATTTGAGAAAGAAAGTAAAGGAACAGGGAATAAAGGACCCGGCCGAATGCAAGGAGCTTCTGATGGAAAGCATCCGGGATCAGATGGATTTAGGGGAAAATGCGTATGAATACGAGAACCGCCAGTCCGTTCTGCTGATCATCGGTGTCAACGGAGTGGGAAAGACCACCTCCGTCGGCAAGCTGGCCGGCCAGTTAAAGGACGACGGGAAAAAGGTGATTCTCGCGGCGGCAGACACCTTCCGTGCGGCGGCGATTGAGCAGCTGACGGAGTGGGCCAACCGGGCGGGCGTGGACATCATCGCCCAGCAGGAAGGCTCCGATCCGGCCGCTGTCGTCTATGATGCCGTGGCCGCAGCCAAATCACGCCATGCGGATATTCTGATCTGCGATACGGCGGGGCGGCTTCACAATAAGAAAAATCTGATGGAAGAGCTTAAGAAGATTAACCGGATCATCGACAAGGAGTTCCCGGAGGCATACCGGGAAACGCTGGTGGTGCTGGACGGAACGACCGGGCAGAATGCACTTTCACAGGCCAGACAGTTTATGGAAGTGGCGGATATCACAGGAATCATCCTGACGAAGCTGGACGGAACCGCCAAGGGCGGAATCGCCGTGGCAATCCAGTCGGAACTGGGAATTCCAGTCAAATACGTGGGGGTTGGAGAGAAGATCGACGATCTGCAGAAATTTAACGCAGGGGAGTTTGTGAATGCATTATTCCATGTGGAAGAGAAAGAAGAGGCGTAAGTTATGTTGACATTGGAGAAATTTGAAGAGGCAACAGAGGTTGTAAGCAAGGTAACGCAGGAGACAAAGCTGGTGTACAGCGAATATTTTTCCTCCCAGACCGGCAACAGGGTCTGGTTCAAGCCGGAAAACATGCAGTATACAGGCGCTTATAAGGTAAGAGGCGCTTACTATAAGATCAGCACCTTGAGCGAGGAAGAGAAGGCGAAGGGATTAATTACCGCTTCCGCCGGCAATCATGCTCAGGGCGTGGCATACGCCGCGAAGCTGGCCGGAATCTCCGCGACCATCGTGATGCCGACGACAACGCCTCTCATGAAGGTAAACCGGACGAAGGGATACGGCGCGGAAGTCGTTCTGGAAGGCGATGTATTCGATGAAGCCTGCAGTTACGCCTACAGGCTGGCAGAGGAAAAAGGCCTTACCTTTATCCATCCGTTTAACGATTTGGACGTAGCTACGGGCCAGGGAACCATTGCCATGGAGATCATCAAGGAACTCCCGACCGTGGATTACATACTCGTTCCCATCGGCGGAGGCGGACTCTGTACCGGCGTTGCCACTCTGGCGAAGATGCTCAATCCGAAGATCAGGGTAATCGGCGTGGAACCGGCTGGCGCAAACTGTATGCAGGAATCCCTGCGCCAGGGCAAGGTAGTTTCCTTAAACGGTGTCAACACCATCGCGGACGGCACGGCGGTGCAGTGCCCCGGCGATCTGCTGTTCCCCTACATCCAGGAGAATGTGGATGACATCATCACCATCGAAGATTCGGAACTGATCGTTTCCTTCCTCGACATGGTGGAGAATCACAAGATGATCGTGGAGAACTCCGGCCTTCTGACCGTAGCGGCCTTAAAGCATATGAAGGTGGAAAACAAGAAGATCGTCTCCATCCTGAGCGGCGGCAACATGGACGTCATCACCATGGCCTCCATCGTACAGCACGGCCTGATCCAGAGAGACAGAGTCTTCACCGTATCCGTCCTGCTTCCGGACAAGCCAGGCGAGCTGGCCAAGGTTTCCACACTTCTCGCCAAAGAGCAGGGCAACGTAATCCGTCTGGAACACAACCAGTTCATCAGCATCAACCGAAACTCGGCTGTGGAACTGCGCATCACACTGGAGGCTTACGGCACCGACCACAAGAACTCCATCATGGCCGCGCTCACCGAGGCAGGATACCGTCCGAAGCTGGTGAAATCCAAAGGAACTTATGCGGATTAAAACTATACGGATTAGAATTATGCAGATTAGAAGATTATAAAAAGGCATCAGAACTGCGGGGAATGACGATACCGCGGCTCTGATGCCTTTATTTTGCATCATGGAAAAGTCGATTTTTTCTTTCAGCCTTCTCTAAACAAAACCGAATCCTCTGGAAGGATCGCGCCCTCCTGGCTCACCACGGCCGCCGCCACCCGATTGGCTGCCGCGATGGAATCGTACAGGCTTTTTCCTTTCTGAAGGCTGGCGAGAACCGCCCCGATATGGGCGTCGCCTGCTCCGATCGTATCCACGACCTGTGAAGGGATTCCTGGGACCGAATAGGAGACTTCTGCGCTTTCATGGCAGTAAGCGCCGCGTTCACCCAGGGTTACGATTACCGGACTTCCCGTGATCTGAAAGAGGGCGGCCGCAGAGTCTGCCACACTGTCCCGGCCTCCCAGTTCCAGCGCTTCCTGCTCATTGATATGGAGCACGGGCGAGAGTGCCAGGATCCGGTCCAGCCGGTTTCCGGAAAGTCTGATTCCACGCGGGCCGGGCGCAAAAAAGAGCTGCGGGCCCCGCTCTTTCTCGAAATATTCCACCAGCGCCTCCCCCGTAGGTTCTTCTACCTCCAGTCCGCAGAGATAGGCCATGGCGTAATCTTCCATGCGGTAAGGCTCCATCCACTCTTTCTGAAAGGTGTATTCGACCCCGTGCAGAGAGAGAAATGTCCGCTCCCCGGAAGCCTCCACGAGGCAGTAACAGCAGCCATTTTCTTTTTCGGGGAGATAAACCGGGATGGGAAAACCATGAGCAGTCAGCGCATCCTTGACGAAGCTGCCGTATATTCCGCCGCCGACCGGGGAGAGGAAGGTGAATTGTGAGCCGGAGTACAGCAGCACGTGCGCCACGTTGCAGGCACAGCCCCCAAGTGCCATGGTCTGACTCTTTGGATGGAGATCTTCTCCGGTTATGGGAAGATGATCCAGCTTCAGGATGATGTCCACGCAGGTGGAACCGACAACCAGTATTTTTTTCATAAGTGCCTCCGGTATCCTAATTTTTTCGTTATAAAAACTTAAGATTATTATACGCGGAACTGGAAGTTCCTTCAATTGCTTTTCCATGTTTCCTATGTTAAACTTTTAGGGAACTGCTAAATACGAAAGAAGAGAGATGAAGATAGATGTACGATCAGATCACAGTTATGGCAAAGGAACTTTATGAGAAAAGCGTGGCGCTAAGAAGAGACCTGCACCGGCACCCGGAGATGGGCTGGCTGGAGATGCGCACCTCTGCCGTCATCGCCGGGATTTTAACGAATCTGGGCTATGAAGTGCTGACTGGCCGCCAGGTGGTGGATGACAGAGCCAGAATGGGCCTTCCATCCGACGAGGCACGGCGGGAGCACGCAAAGCTGGTTAGGGAAGGCTGGGATACGCCCCTTACATACCTGACAGAGGAGATGGAGGCGGGATACACCGGGGTAATCGGAATCCTGCGCTGCGGGCAGGGCCCCGTATGCGCCCTCCGTTTTGATATCGACGCCCTCGGCGTCCTGGAGGATGAAAACACCTGCCACAGACCGGCGCGGGAGGGCTTTGCATCGCAGTGCCCCGGCGTCATGCACGCCTGCGGCCACGACGGCCATACCGCCATCGGCCTCGGCGTGGCGGAAGTGCTCATGAATCTGCGGGCACAGCTGCACGGAACGGTAAAACTGATCTTTCAGCCCGCCGAAGAAGGCGTGCGGGGAGCCAGAGCCATCGTTTCCAAAGGCCATTTGGACGATGTGGATTATTTCGTCGGAACGCATCTTGCGCCTTTGGACGGCCCCGATGACGGAGCGGTGACTCCGGCGACCTATGGCTCCCTTGCGACCACCAAGTACGACGTCATCTACCGCGGTGCACCGGCCCATGCGGGCGGCTTCCCTGAAAAGGGACGAAACGCCCTTCTTGCGGCGGCCTGCGCAGCGATGGGGTTAGCGGCGATACCGCGTCACAGCGAAGGCGCCAGCCGGGTCAATGTGGGGACGCTTCACGCAGGCACCGGAAGAAATGTCATCCCCGATTACGCAAAAATGGAGATAGAGCTGCGAGGGGAGACGACTGAGATCAACGAGTATATGGCAGAGAACGCCAGACGCGTCTGTGAGGCGGCTGCGGCCATGTACGGCTGTACCTGTGAGATGATCTGCATGGGCGCCGCCGATTCCCACCACAGCGATTTGACGCTGGCAGACAGGGCCGCTGCGGTTATTGAGCGGGAGCTTCCCGATATCCGGGTCAGCAGTGTGCGCTGCGCCAGAAACTGGGGCAGTGAGGACATATCCCTGATGATGAACCGTGTTCAATCTCATGGCGGCCAGGCCATCTGCATGCGGAATATAACGGCCATGGAAGCACCGCAGCATACGGCAGATTTCGATTTCGACGAAAAGGTGCTGGAAGAAGGAATACGGGTATTTTCCGCCATTGCTTACGATTTACTGCAGGATGAGCCGCTGCACGGCTGAATAGTTACGACTATACAACAAGGAGAATGCGAATGAAAATTATCATATCCCCGGCCAAGAAGATGCGGGTACAGACAGACATCATAGAGGAGACGGGCATGCCTGTTTTTTTAGAGGATGCAAAACGGCTTCACGATATTTTAAAGGCGTATTCCATGGAGCAGCTGAAGAAGCTGTTCGGCGCCAATGACGCGATTACAAAGCAGAACTACGAGCGTTACCAGACAATGGATTTAGAGAGGAGCCTGACACCGGCCGTACTGGCTTATGTCGGCCTCCAGTACCAGTCCATGGCTCCCGATATTTTCACCGGTTCCCAGTGGGAATATGTGAAGGAACATTTACGGATACTCAGCGGATTTTACGGCGTTTTAAAGGCATGTGACGGCGTTGTTCCATACAGGCTGGAGATGCAGGCCAGACTCCCGGTCGATGGAAAGAAAGATTTGTATGGTTTCTGGGGAAACCGGCTTTATGAGGAGCTGACGGCAGATGGGGATGGCGTGATTGTCAATCTCGCATCGAAAGAGTACAGCCGCGCGGTGGAACCGTGGCTTACCGCTTCCGACACCTTCATCACCTGTGTCTTCGGCACAGAGCAGGAGGGAAAGGTCCGTGTGAGAGCGACCGCCGCGAAGATGGCGAGGGGCGAGATGGTGCGTTTCATGGCCGCAAACGGCGTAAGGACCGCCGAAGGGCTAAAGGAATTTCATGCATTAGGATACCGTTACCGGGAAGAATATTCCTTTGAAAATGAATATGTTTATGTTCAGGAGACTTGATTATGCGGCATAAAAAGAACATTTGGAGTTATTTTGTACTCTGTCTGGCAGTGGTATTTGCGAGCCTCATGCCCATGACAGCGTACGGGGCGGCAGACTGGCCGTCCGAGGTGGCCATCGAGGCGGATGGCGGAATCCTGATGGACGCGGAGACCGGAACGATCCTTTATGGGAAGAATATCAACGAGGCGTATTATCCGGCCAGCATCACGAAGCTTCTGACGGCCCAGGTAGTGCTGGACCGCTGTAAACTGGATGAAACAGTGGAATTCTCACAGAATGCAGTCTACAACGTGGAACAGGGGAGCAAGAGCCTGAGCATGGATACGGGAGACCGGATGTCGGTGAAGGACAGCCTGTACGGCCTGATCCTGCATTCTGCCAATGAGGTTGCCAATGCGCTGGCGGAGCATGCGGCCGGAAGCACGGAAGAATTTGCAAAGCTGATGAATCAAAAGGCAGAGGAGCTTGGCTGTACCGGGTCTAATTTCGTCAATCCCAGCGGTTTGAACGATCCGGAGCATTACACGACGGCCTACGATATGGCATTGATCGCCCGGGCGGCGCTGAATTATTCCGAGATCGTTGAAATCATGGGGACGAGAGTCTATAAGATTCCGCCCTCCCAGAAGGCTCCCGAGGGACAGACAATCTCGCCGGGTCACAAGATGCTTAAGAAGAACGATGCCGCCTATGATTCCAGGGTTTTCGGCGGAAAAACCGGATTTACATCGCTGGCCGGCAACACGCTGGTGACCTATGCAAAGAAAGACGATATGACGCTGATCGCTGTCATTTTAAACGGCCATCAGACTCATTATACCGATACGAAAAAGCTGCTGGATTTCGGTTTCAGCCGCTTTCAGTCCATGAAGCTTACCGACTATGAAGGCAGCCTCGTACCGGAGAATCATCTGACCTACTCGGATTCCAATACGGATCAGTCGCTTCTTCTGCTGAACCAGAACAGCCGGATCGTGCTGCCGAAGGAGGCGGATCTGTCTGCCGTCGTTCCCATTGTGAGCTATGATGAGACGTCCCTGACTCCGTCGGGAACCGTGGTCACGGTCAATTACTTATACGGAGAGCGGACGGTCGGCCACGCCTGGATTTCCCCCAATCCCGCGGTCAGGAGCCGTCTCACCAGATCCGCCGTTCCCGAAGGCCTGTCAGACCAGGCCGCCCCCGGCGGGCGTTTCCGGATGAATCTGTCCCGCGGCTGGCTCCTGGCTGCCGGAGCTGCCGCTGCACTGGCCGCCGTCGCATGTGGTATTCTGTTCTTCTTAAAAAGGCAGAAAATCAGGGAGGCGAGAGTCGCTGCCGTGAGAAAACACCGCAGAGAGCAGTGGATGCAGGAATCCGGCTGCTCGGCGGAAGAATTCGAGGCCCTGCTTGCCAAACGTAAGGGCTCTTCCGGAAAGAAGCGCAGGCATTAGTCTTGCCCGACAGGAAGGGCAGTGTTATAATAAAAAAAGAATGACAAAACAAGGAGGGCAATATGGATTACAGAAAAGCGGCGGAAGCCAGAAAATCAATCAGAGAATTTACGGACAAACCAGTATCCGGGGAACTGAAAGCAGCACTCACAAAATGTTTCGCAGAATGCAGGCGTCTTGTACCAGATATCAGCACAGACATGGTTATACTCGATGGATCAGAATGCGGCCAGCTTCAGGGGAATGCCGGATACGAAGGCCTTACGTTCGAGGCGCCGGCCTACTTACTTCTCCTGTCGGAAGTGAAGCCGGGGTATCTTGAAAACGCCGGCTATATGAATGAAGATATGATTCTTCACATGACCGACCTGGGACTCGACAGCTGCTGGCTGACGGTTGACGACGATCCGGCGCTCCGGGCGGCGTTAAAGATCGGGGACGGCAAAAAGGTGGCGGCCGTCACAGCCTTTGGTTATGGAAAAAAAGAGAGAAGCTTAACGAGACTGCATATCAGAAGTATTTCCGATGTGGATGTCATCACGAGAGAGGGCCATCTTGCCCCGAAGATTTCACTTGCACAGATGGTATACGGCGATGCATGGGGAAAAGAAGCCGATTTAGATGAGATGTATATCGATGACGGCCTCAGAGAGGCCTTATATGCGGCAAGCTACGCGCCTACCTTTTTAAACCGCCAGTCCTTCCGCCTCCTTCTGGCAGACGGAAAAGCAATCCTGGTGAAGATGATGGACTCCATGACCGGAGAACTCGACGCCAGATTAAACTGCGGGGCTGTCATGCTGAATTTTGCGGCGGTTCTCGACGAGCGCCGTCCATTCCCGACAGAGTGGGCCATCGGCAGTCTGAACGGGTATGAACTGCCGGCAGACTGTGAGATCGTCGGATACTGCAGTCTGTAACAAAAAACCATATTTTCTCTGAACCATATCAGTGATATCAGCAGGCCGGGACGACTTTTGTGCGCCCCGGCCCTTTGTGCATCCGGCCATTATTTTCCACAATGGTGTTGACATTAATGACTACATGATGTAATATCAAAGTATGACTACATCATGTAATAAAAAAGAGGTGCCATTATGGAAGAGATACAGGGAATGTCCGATGCGGAAAAAGAAATTATGGAAATTATCTGGAATAGCGGCGGATCCATCTATATCGCCGAGCTGTTAGAAAAAGCTGAAGAGAACGGGCGGGGCTGGAAGCGGACCACGATTCGCACCTTTATCACCCGTCTGATTGAAAAGGGATTTATCATTTCCACCCGCCGCGGCAGAATGAGCGAATATACGGCCGCGGTGACGAGAGAAGAGTATCTGTCAGGGCAGGCCCACACGTTTGTACGGGAATATTTCGACGGCAGTGTCAAGCATCTGCTCACCTCCCTGTTTGGTCAGGAGCAGCTGGACTCCGAAGCGGCGGATGAGCTGCAACGGTTTTGGGAGAAGTGTAAGGAGGAGTCCTGATGCAGAAGCTTTTTTACCTCTACTTATCCGTTTCTTTATCGGCCTCTGTCATTATCGCCGTACTGTTCCTGTGCCGGCCGCTGTGGAAACGCCGGTTCAGCAAATCATGGCAGTACTATATCTGGCTGCTGGCTGTGATGAGACTGCTGATTCCATTGTCCCCGGCTCCCGGCATGATCGGCCGCGCCGCCGATTGGGGCTCGGAGCGTCTGGCCGCAGGCGTCTCTGCTGTCATGGCTCCCCAAGATCAGATTTCTACGGATCCGGTTTCTCCAGTTCCGGTTTCTACGATTCCCGTTTCTCCGATGGATGATGGATACGCGCAGCCCGATGACGAGATGTCTGACCTGGAAGAACCGTTCACAGCAGGCGATTCCGGGCCGCAGAGGCCTTTCAGTAATCCTGTTGCAATGGCCGCCGTCGGCTCACGGGCGTTTTCGTTCCTGTGGGTTATCTGGCTTATCCCTGCGCTGCTGATTTTCTGCCGCCAGATCTTCGCGTACCGCAGATGTTTAAAGCTTCTCCGGTCGGTCTCTGTGTCCGCAGAAGACACCGCGGCCGCCGGAATCTGCCGCAGTGTGGCGCTGGAACTGAAGATCCGGCGCAGGATCCCGGTGTCTTACTGCAAAGAAACGTTTTCTCCCATGCTGGCGGGGATTTTAAAGCCCTGTATTTTGCTTCCGGAGATCGACCTTATGCCGTCTGAGCTATACGATATCTTCCGCCACGAGCTGATTCACTACAAGCGGAAGGATATTCTCTATAAATGGATGATCCAGCTTGCTGTCTCCATCCACTGGTTTAACCCGCTCGTCTATTTTATGCGCCGGGAATGCGATCACGCGTGTGAGCTTTCCTGCGACGAGAAAGCGATTTCCGGCCTGTCCGCGGAACAGCGGATGGCCTACGGCGATACGCTCCTTTTCTCCCTGAAGGGAACAAACGGAACAGCCGGACACGCGGTTTCCATGCCGCTCTGTGAAAATACCCATATGCTTAAAGAAAGACTGGAGGCTGTTATGAAGACAAGAAAGACCACAAGAATTCAAAAGATGGCATCACTCATGATAACCGCACTTTTAACCGGTTCACTTCTGGTCCTCGGCGGTTTTTCGGCAGGAGCGCAGGAGACGGGCCTGAAGGTGCAGAAAAGTTCAGAGAAAAAGGATGCCTGGCTCAACGACTCGGAGAATCCCGAAAGCAAAAAATGGCGGCACAGCTTTAAAGTCACAGGCTTTTTCGCAAACAAGTACGGAATCCGTCTGGCGTGGAACAACGATTCCTCCCTGTACCAGACGACCCGCCAGGTCACGGCCGGAGACGTATATACGGTGTCCTTTATCGAGGAGATGAAACAGTATGCGGAGGATCCGGAGGTTCTGGAAGCCATTCGTCTGGCCATTCTGGAGGAACGCAAGGCAGAAGAGAATTCCACCAATCAGTGGGTCACAAACTTTATCATGACGAATCCGGTCGTGGTGGGAGTGGACGGTCCCTATCGGGAGACATACGATGAGCTGGCCGTTAAATTTTATGAAGGAAATAAGTTAGACTACTATTCTGCTGTGCTGGAAAAAGCATCGAAGAAGACGCAGAACACGATGATCGACCGGGCTTATCAGGAGAAGAATATTCCCTGTTTCAGTCTGTCAGATAAGCTTCTGACGACAGAGGAGAGGCGCCAGTATCTGAAAAAAGCCTATCAGGATGACCAGGTCCCATTTTTCAGCATTCTCATGGATGAGGCAGACGGGGATCTCTTAAAAGAGACCGGAGAGCAGGCGTATCAAGATGAAAAAATCTCTTTCTTTTCCCTCCTGTTTTCAGATCTCCCCGAGGAAGACCAGATAAAATACGCATACCGGGCCTACGAAGACGGACGGGAGCAGGTTTTCGCGATCGCCGCTAAAGCCTTAAACTCCTATCAGTGTGAGGAATTGGCCAAACGGGCCTACAAGGAAGGGAAGAAAAGTTTCCTGTTCCTGATCCCAGGCGCTGACGACGACCTCTAACTGCAATATCCCGGAAAAAGCGGGGGCGTCTCCAGTCCATACTGCAAACGTATGGTACCGGAGACGCCCCCGCCGTTTTATGAGACAGGTTATATGTGACAGGTTTTACGAGCCGGTTTTCACGAGGCAGGCGTCCTGTTTTCATGTTCTCTTGGCGAGATTCCCGTCACTTTCTTAAATACCTTGCTGAAATAATAGGGGTTGTCGAACCCCAGCATATCTGAAATCTCATACATCAGATACTGGTGAGTATCGATCAGTTCCTTGGCATGTTCGATTTTCACCGCGGCGATATAATCGGACAGGGTGCTGCCGGTCAGCTTTTTAAAGGTATTGCTCAAATGGCCGGCGCTGATATTCAGACTGTCCGCGATATCGGCCAGGGTCAGCTTTTCCATATAATGCTCGTCCACATAGGCCCTGGCCTGCTCCACCAGCTTGTCGGAACGGGTGGATTTGCGGTCATTCAACAGGCGGCAGAGCTTGCTGCAAAAGCTTTGAAGCCATGTCAGTATATCGGCCAGGCTGTTAAACTGATAGAGCCGCCCCGCCACATTGATGGCGTAAGGGAAGATATCGCCGTAGCTGTTGTCCGCACTCTCGAAATAGGAATACAGATACGTATATAGGTTGATGCATGCGCTGGCCGCCTGCTCCTTGCCCGGCTGGTTTTCCTTAAACAGGGTGATGATCTGTTCAAAGACGGCCGCCAGCTTATCGCTGTCATTCTGCGCAATCGCGGCAGATAAATCTTTTTTAAAAATATTGATATTGAAATCCTTTGCCCGGCTCATGTGATACCTCTGCCCCTGGTAGAAGACCACCGGAGAGCTGGACTCGAAATAGTAGACTTCCAGCGCGGTCTGCGCCTCTGCCAGCGCGTCTGTGAGAAGCGGGATCTCCTTTTTCCTTGTACTCACACCGAATACGGCGCTGAACTCGAAATACGTCTTTAGAGCCACCGCCATCTTCTGACAGAACTCCGATACAACCGTCTCAAACACATCGCCGTCCTTTAAGGAAGCGGCCAGTAAGTACGTATCCGTCCGGAACTCCAGAAGCGTGTGGCGCAGGAAGGTTCTGGTAGCGATTCCGCCCAGAATATCCATCAGCTGTTTGCTGATCTGGTGGAAATCGTAAGGATCGTCATCCGTCTCAAACGCGATATTGATGGGACTTACGGAAAAGAGGAGAAGGAATGGTTCCGGATACTCCTCCTTCACCTTATCCGGCACTTCCGGCGCATTCCCGGACAGCAGAAGCTGGCTTAAATAGTTCTTAGACAAATTCTCCTGATTGTCTTTTATCAGATCATTCAGCAGCTGATGCTGCTTCTGGCTTACAAGCAGTTCGCAGGCGTCTTTGGCCCGCGCCAGGGAGGCGGCGAGCGCTTCCTCATTCAAATCCAGCTTGACGAGATAGTCGGAGGCACCCAGGGAGAGCGCCTTCCGAACGAGATGAAACTCCTCTAAATTCGTCAGCACGATGAAGGAGAAGGTACAGCCTTCATCCTTGCATTTCTCCACCAGCTCCAGTCCGTTTAACACTGGCATCCGGATGTCAGTGATGACAATATCCGGCTTCAGTTCCATGATCATATCGAAAGCAGACGGGCCGTTGGTGGCCTTTCCGATGATGGTACAGTCATACTCCTCCCAGGTGATAAGAGATGCAATACCAGCCAGGATGAGCGGTTCATCGTCCACGATAATAACTCTGTACATATTTTACTTTCCTCCCTGCGGCCAGCCTCTAAAATTCCAGCGGCAGCGTTATGGTAATAGTGGTATACTGATCAACGACACTTTCAATCGTAAGGCCGTAATCCTCGCCATAGACCAGTTTAAACCTGCGGTCTACATTGGGAAGACCGATGCCGCTCATGTTGCTGCGGGTGATTCTGGATGTATCGGTCAGCAGTTTTTCAATGTTTTCCGGAGAAATGCCAATGCCGTTGTCCGTGACGGATATGTGCAGGACGCCGGCCTTGACCCAGACGCGGATTGTGATGAGACCGGTGCGACCGCTGGGCTCAATGCCGCTGAAGATGGCGTTTTCCACGATGGGCTGCAGCGTCAGCTTAATGATCCTCGCATCGTAGAGCTCCTCCTGATCGACAATAATATCGATATCAAACAGTTCAATATACCGAATCTTCTCAATAATAACATAATTCTGAAGAAAATCCAACTCCTGGCGAAGCGTAACCTTCTCATTGAAGCCCTTCGCCATGTTCTTTAACAGCGAGGAGAGGGCCGTGACTACGGACACGATTCCGCTGTTTTTCTGCATGGTGGCGATCCATTTGATGGAATCCAGTGTATTATAGAGGAAATGGGGATTGATCTGCGCCTGCAGCATCTTGATTTCCAGATCCTTTTTTTCTTTTTCACTTTCCACCCTGGTCTCTAAAAGGTTGGAGATGCGTCCCGACATCTGATTGATCTGCCGCCCGATCATACCGATCTCGTCGTCCGTCTCAATGGAGTGATCCGGTTCGAAATCCCCCTTTGATATCAGCTCCAGGCGCTTCGTCAGACGGCTGATGGGCGCGCCTAACTGGCGGGAGATCAGAAGTGAGAGAGTGAGCCCGATGGCGATGCAGAAGAAAAATATGATCAGAACGGTTCTCCTGATGACGCCGTGATCCAGCTGCATCCGGCTCTCAGGCCGGATTTCAAAGAAAAGAAGGCCGCTGACCGGCTGCTTCGTATAGGTGATCACACAGTTTTCGTGATGGAGCTTCATCTGGTAATTGCCTTCCTGCTCTTTGGAAGCCAGGAGTCTGGTTATAATAGGGGAGGTATCAAATTCCTGTTCCTCGTCGGTGGAGGCGATGATATCCCCTCCCTCGGTAACCGCGTATACGAGGACATCCGAAGGCAGACTTTTTAACGTGTCGGAGAACAGGGTGGGCGTAATCCCTAAAAAGACCCAGGATTCCTCCGGCTTGTTGCGTGCGCTGTACTGGAGGGGCCGGAGAAGCGGAAGAAGCTTCGGTACCGTGGGCCGGCCTTTGCCGGACTTGAACGGATTGTCCTCCAGCGAGAGGGTATATTGAGCGTTCTCTCTGTATAAAAGGGAGGAAAACCATGGGGCTTTCATAATGTTTTCCACATCCATGGACGCACCGAAGGAATTCCCGGCCTGAAGGACGAGACCGTTATGGTAGAGAACGATTTTATTGATGTACCTGCTGTAACCGGAGATGGCACAGAAATCCCGGAGCACATCGGAGGCGTAGACGGTCATGGAGGTATTATAAGGCTTGTTTGGGCTGTCCAGC
The DNA here is from genome assembly GCF_014288035.1 of Hungatella sp. L36. Lineage (NCBI taxonomy): Bacteria > Bacillati > Bacillota > Clostridia > Lachnospirales > Lachnospiraceae > Hungatella > Hungatella sp. L36. The sequence continues at coordinate 502,558 of NZ_JACOPC010000002.1, forward strand.
GTGGTGGCGAAAAACAGCGACTTGCGCTCCGCGCAGTTTAATACGATATTCACCATCTCATCGTATGCAACCTGCAGACGTTCAGACAGGGTGCGGACACGGTTTGCGGAGTTATTGGTCTCGCTGATGATGACATCCTGGCAATAGGAGCGATAGTTATAGAAGCTTACCGCGCTTGCGATACAGATGATGACCAGCATATTATATAAGATCAGTTTTTTCTGAAATGTCTTCGGCATTTTCCCGTTTTTCTGTCTCTCTTCTTTATTCATATTCCATCCCTTTCTCCACATTCTTATGGATATCATACTAATAAAACAGCAGGATTTCAATTGCCAGAAAGGCCTGATATGAAAAAAATACAAGAATCTGCAAATATTATATTTTTTCTCTTTTCCATTTTCCCAAATCAGAAAAATAGTAACAGAATTATAAAAATCGTTAATTTAACGGAAGGGAAAAATCTGGTATTCTTATGTCATCAAAGGAACACAGACAAATGTGATTCAAGAATAGGGAGGTTTTAACATGAAGTTAAAGAGAGTTGCAGCACTGACACTTGCAGCCGGTATGGTATGCACATCACTCGCAGCATGCGGAAGCAAGGACACAGCAACAAAGGCACCTGAGACGACAGCGAAGGAAGAGGCCACAACAGCGGCAGGGGCTGAGAGCAAGGAAGAGACCACAGCGGCCGCAAGCGGTGAGAAGCAGGTTCTTTCTGTAACCACATGGGATTACGACACAACCCCACAGTTCTCCGCAGTAGTAAAAGCATATGAAGCAAAGAATCCAAACGTAGAGATCAAGGTAATCGACACTTCCGCAGATGAGTACAACAACTCCCTGGGAATCAGCTTATCCGCTGCTCAGGCCGATCCTGACGTTATCTGGGTGAAGGACATGGGCTCCATGCTTCAGATGGCAGATAAGGGCCAGCTGCTTCCGTTAGATGAAATGATCAAAGCAGACAGTCTGGACTTATCCGTATACAGCGGCGCAGCAGAGCAGTTAATGTATAACGACACTACATACGGACTTCCGTACCGTTCAGACTGGTACGTATTATACTATAACAAAGATTTATTCGACGCAGCCGGCGTAGAGTATCCATCCAACGACATGACATGGAAAGAGTACGACGAACTGGCAGCAAAGATGACCTCCGGCGAGGGAAGCGCAAAGGTATACGGAACACATGACCATACATGGCAGGCGCTCGTTACCAACTGGGCTGTACAGGACGGAAAGCACACCGTTGTTGAGAAAGATTACTCCTTCTTAAAGCCATATTATGAGGAAGCACTTGCATTACAGGAAAATGGTTATATGCAGGACTACTCCACATTAAAGACAGCCAACATTCATTATTCATCTGTATTTAAAAATCAGCAGTGTGCCATGATGCCGATGGGCAGCTGGTTCATCGCAACCATGATGCAGGCTCAGGCAGAAGGCGAGACAGACTTCAACTGGGGCGTAGCAAGAATTCCTCATCCGGAAGATACAGAATCCGGTTACACCGTAGGTGCTTTAACACCAATCGGAATCAGCGCTTACACAGATCAGAAAGATTTAGCATGGGATTTCGTAAAGTTTGCATCCTCTGAAGAAGCAGCCAACATTCTTGCTGAGCAGGGCGTATTCACAGGTATCCAGACAGACGAATCCATCAACACCATCGCATCCGCAGAGTATTTCCCGGAAGGCGACAGCAACAAGGAAGCTTTAACCTATACACATTACGCATTTGACCGTCCTCTTGATCCGCAGATCGAAGAGATCCGTAAGCCATTAGACGAAGTACATGAGATGATCATGATCAAGGCTTACTCCATCGATGATGGTATTGCAGAACTGAACAAACGTGTAGCAGAAATAAAGGGCTGGAACTAATTATTAACAGGTTCCCATGACAGAAAGAGCGCCTCTGTAAACTTATTATAGTGAGCGCTCTTTCTTATGGGAAAAAGTGCAGAAGCCAGGAGGTATAATAAATGGAAGAGAAAAAAAAGAAAGGTTTTTCCTCGCGTCAGAAACGAGTGATCCGCGATAATATGGTCGGTTACGCGTTCATACTGCCGAATCTGATCGGTTACGCGATTTTCATCTTCATTCCCGTATGTTTTTCTTTTGTATTAAGTGTTATGAAATGGGATGCCTCCCAGGCTCCCATGGAGTTTGTCGGGCTTGCCAATTTCGCTCAGATCTTTCAGGACGAAATATTCATGAAGTCCTTCTGGAACACCATCGAGTACGCACTCATGACGGTCCTTCCGACCCTGGTGCTTTCTCTGCTTTTGGCCGTTCTTTTAAACAATAAGCTGAAAGGAATCGCCATTTTCCGTACGGCAATCTATTTCCCATATATCGCCTCCATCGTGGCGGTGGGAGCTGTCTGGAACATGCTGTTTCAGCCGGATTTCGGACCGGTCAATGAATTCCTGAAATTCATAGGAATTGCCAATCCACCCCGCTGGGTGGTCGATGTGAACTGGGCCATGGTGGCCATTTCCATCGTCAGTATCTGGAAATACATGGGGTATTACATGATCGTTTACCTGGCAGCCCTTCAGGGAATCTCAAGCTCCCTCTACGAAGCGGCCAGCATCGATGGAGCCAACGGCTGGCAGAAGCTTCGCTACATTACGATTCCGATGCTGACACCTACCACATTCTTCGTCCTGATCATGCTGACGATCCAGTGCTTCAAGGTATTCGACTTAGTATACGTTATGACCGGCGGCGGCCCTGGCAATGCGACCAAGACCCTGGTCAACTACATCTATGAAAAAGCATTTACCAGCTGGCAGCTGGGGCCGGCAAGCGCAGGCGCGATCATTCTCTTCGCCGTTGTACTTGTCATCACGCTCGTACAGTTCGCCGGTGAGAAAAAATGGTCTCAGGACTTAATGTAAAGGAGGGAAACGGTATGCAGACAAAACAGAAATCATACAAAGGTTTGATCTATATTTTATTAGTTTTACTGTCCTTATTCATGCTGGTTCCTTTCTACTGGATGGTGATTTCCTCCTTAAAGCTTAACAAGGACGTATTCTCCATTCCCATGAAATGGTGGCCGGATTCCATACACTGGAACAATTACCAGATTATCTGGAAAAAGCTTCCGCTTACGACCTTCTTCTTAAATACTGCGAAGCTGACAATCTGTACCACCGTAATCCAGCTGTTCACCAGCTGTCTTGCGGCTTACGGCTTCACAAAGACGAAATTCAAGGGAAGAGACTTGATTTTCCTGATGTATGTTACCACTATTGCAGTTCCGTGGCAGGTATACATGATTCCTCAGTTCATTCTGATCTCCAAGATGGGCTTAAATGATACTCATATCGGACTGATCCTGATGCAGGCATTCTCCGCATTCGGCGTATTCTTAATCCGTCAGTTCTATATCAGTATCCCGGATGAGCTCTGCGAGGCCGCCAGAATCGATGGTTTAAATGAATTCGGCATCTTCTCGAGAATCGTTCTTCCGCTGGGAAAACCGGCGATGGCGACCTTGACGATCTTCACCTTCACCAATGTGTGGAACGACTTCATGGGACCCCTCATTTACTTAAAGACAAAAGAATTAAAGACGATTCAGTTAGGTATCCGTATGTTTATTTCCCAGTATGGTGCCGACTACGCATGGATCATGGCGGCTTCCGTCTGTTCCCTGATCCCGGTTGTCATCGTATTCTTAAGCTGTCAGAAGTTCTTCGTGGAAGGCGTTGCAGCCAGCGGAATTAAGGGGTAAAATGAAAGGAAAAGAATAAGGAGAATTGATTATGGCACAGACCCTTAACACAATCCGGAATTATCCGGGCATGGAAGAGGGGATGACAACTACGGCGCTTAACGGCGCCGTAGCTGTTATCCGGGAAAACCTTCCTGTATTTACAGAAAAATTTCAGTCCTCCAACAGCTTCGGCGGCTTCTATGAGCCGACGGAAAATGTGGAATGGACCACCGGATTCTGGACCGGCTCGATCTGGCTGGCCTATGAGCATACCGGGGATGAGGCATTTAAAAAGGCCGCCGACATTCAGGTGGAAAGCTTTTTAGAGCGAATCGAGAAGAAAATCGACGTAAACCACCACGACATGGGCTTCTTATACAGCCTGTCCTGTGTGGCTGCTTACAAGCTGACCGGCAATGAGCACGCAAAAAAGGCGGCGCTTCTGGCGGCCGATCATCTGGCGGAGCGCTACAGGGAGAAAGGAAACTTCCTTCAGGCCTGGGGAAATCCGGGAGAGCCTAAGGAGTACCGGCTGATCATCGACTGTCTGTTAAACCTTCCCATCCTTTACTGGGCGACGGAGGTGACCGGAGATGAGTCCTACGCACAGAAGGCGGAGCATCACATCAAAACCGCCATGAAATGCATCCTGAGACCCGACAATTCCACCTACCATACCCATTTCTTCGATGTGGAGACGGGAGAGCCCACTTACGGCGTAACCCATCAGGGCAACCGGAACGGTTCCGCATGGGCGAGAGGCCAGGCATGGGGCGTCTACGGGATCGCGCTCAGCTACCGCTATTTAAAGAACCCGGAATACATCGATTTATTCTGCCGTGTTACGGACTACTTCATCGAACATCTGCCGGAAGATCTCGTTCCCTACTGGGATTTTGATTTCGACACGGGAAGCACAGAACCGAGGGATTCCTCCGCGTCGGCCATCGCTGTCTGCGGAATCCTGGAGATGGCAAAGTATCTGGATCAGGAGAAGGCTGACCGCTATTTAACGGCCGCGGACCGTATGCTTAAGGCCCTCGTGGATCACTGCGCCAACACAGACATCACGAAATCCAACGGACTGCTGCTCCACGGTACGTATGCACGGGATTCCAGGGAGAATACCTGCACGAACCGCGGTGTGGATGAATGCAATACATGGGGAGATTATTTCTATATGGAAGCCCTGACCCGGCTTTCGAAGGATTGGAAGTTATACTGGTAAAGGAGATGAGACATCGATGAAAACCAATCTTTTGTATGTCTTCGCGGACCAGTGGCGCGCTGAGGCCATAGGCGCTCTCGGAAGCGATCAGGCAGTAACGCCGAATATTGACCGTTTTTCAGAGGAAAGTGTCTGCTGTACCAATGCGTACAGCACCTTTCCCTTATGTTCCCCGCACCGGGCTTCGCTCATGACGGGCAAATACCCGTTCCGCGTGGGAATGTGGACGAACTGCAAGATCGGTCTGGAAGAGAAGATCATGCTGAAGCCCCAGGAGACCTGTATCGCCAATGTTTTAAAAGACGCGGGCTTCGCGACAGGTTATATCGGCAAATGGCATCTGGATGCGTCGGAGCTCAATTTTAGTCCGCATCCGAAGTCCGGCGCCAGAGAGTGGGACGCCTATACGCCGCCGGGAGAGAGAAGACAGGGCTTCGACTATTTCCTGTCCTACGGGGCGTGCGACGATCACCTCGATCCCCACTACTGGCTGAATGACGAGACTCAGATCAGGCCCGGCAAATGGTCCGCGGAATATGAGACCGACAAAGCCATCGAATATATGGATCAGAAGAAGGACGAAGACGAACCGTTCGCACTGTTTGTATCCTATAATCCGCCGCACCTGCCTTATGAGCTGGTGCCGGAGCGCTATTATGAAAAGTTTAAGGATTTAAAGGTTCGCTACCGTCCCAATGTGCCGGAATCCATGCGGGAAGAGGGCGGTCTCTTAGAGACGCAGACACGCCAGTATTTAGCCGCGGTTCATGGAATCGACGAACAGTTTGGCAGAATCCTGACCTGGCTTAAGGAAAACGGCATGGAGGAAAACACGCTGGTGGTGCTGTCCGCCGATCACGGGGAGATGCTGGGTTCTCACGGACTTATGAGCAAGAACATCTGGTACGATGAGGCGCTTCACATTCCGCTTATTTTCCGGCAGAAGGGAAGACTGGAGCCCGGAAAGAATGAGGCGATCTTCGCAAGTCCCGACCACATGCCGACGCTTCTGGAGCTTCTGGATCTGGAGGTGCCGGAGACGTGCGAGGGTTACAGCCACGCAGGAAGTTTGACCACGACTCCGGCAGAGGCCGGCAGTGCAGTATCCGGCGAACCGGAAGATATGCTGATCTGTTCCTATCCCGGGGGCGCGGACATGGTTGCCGCATTTTCAAAGCGCGGTCTGACGCACAAAGCCTATGGCTGGCGGGGTATCAGGAACAAACGGTATACCTACGTCATCACCAATGGCTACACTCCCGATGAGCCGCAGAGAGAGCTTCTCTATGACAGAGAGCTTGACCCGTATGAAATGAATCCCCTGGAAGTGGAAAAGGACTGTGCGGATGCGCGGATCCTGGCATTTCGGGAACGGCTGAAGCATTATCTGGAGTTGACAGAGGACCCGTTTCTGTGGGACAGAGTCAGAGACGATACAGTGCAGGAAAAGAAAAACTAGTAAAAATATCCCCGCCCCTTCGGCCATCTGTAAAGCAAGGCCGAAAGGGCGGGGATACTTTTATTGTCTTTAGATGGTTGTCCAACGCATCCTGTTCTGATCGAATGAGACCGTGATTCTGCCCGTGTCCTTTAACCACGCAAGATAGGAGCGGACAGTGCTGCCCACGAGAACGTACTGCTCGAAATTCATAGCCAGACCGTATTCTGTAAACAGCTTCTGCATCAGATCCTCGAAGCTGAGCGCCTCTCTGCAGAGAGACGTGATTTTTTCTGCTATTTCCCATACTTTATCGATGTTGTACTGTGCAAGGGGCGCGATGTCTTCCACGGCCTCCGCATGGGCGGGAACAAACATTTTCCCGCTTAAGGACTTCACCATCTCCAGCGTCTTTAAGTACGCAGCCACATCGTAAATGAAGCTGATCTGGTATTTGTCCAGTGTCTGTCGGCTGGATAAGCAGTCGGCCAGAAAGACCACGTCGTCCGGGGTGCGAAAACCCACCATGTCGAAGTAATGTCCCGGCAGAGGAATGATCTCAAAGCCCTCGGGCAGCGTGTCCTCAGTCAGAAGCGACGCATCGCTTTCCTGTGCCATAAGGAACTTGTGCCGCAGGTCTTCCGGCGGAAATCCTCCGTAGAGGAATGCCGGCTCTAACACCGGATGCTTTGTAAACTCACAGTTGATCTCCGGGACATAGACGCTGCATCCGGTCTGCCCCTGAAGATATTTGTTTCCGCCAATGTGATCGGCGTTCGCATGCGTATTGTAAATGGCAGTCAGACGCCAGCAATGGGCTTCCAGAATCTGACGCACTTTACGCCCGGCGTCCTTATCGTTTCCGCTGTCTATCAGACACACGTCGGTATCATTTAACCTGACCAGTCCGATTTTTGAGGGGTTTTGAATATAGTAGCTCTGTTCTGTAACCGGAATCAATTCGTACATGGCATCTTCCTCCAATGATCTTGTATTTCCATAAAGCGCTTTGTCCCCAGTTCGCTTGGCTCCCCCTTTTTACAGAAGGTGAGCTTAGCCAGCTTCGGCACGACCCGTTCCACCACGATCTGCCCGTTTACCGTTCTCGCCTCCAGCTCGTGAAATGCCTCCAGGAAACGGGGATCCTTTCTGGCGCGGTCATAGAAGGAGAGGATATAGACGTATTCAAAAAGATTATAGTTCCGAAACGGATACTCTACCTGCATGAACAGCGTTCCGATTCCATAATGGCACGGGCCGATGGGCTTCTTGATCGTCCAGTGCTCCAGTAAAAATTCCACCGCCCGGTCCAATGCAGGTTCCCGGTTTAAATAATCGCTGAAGCGGAAGGCATCGAGTGCCAGAAGTGTCGGATGCGGGTTGGAGTATTCCGTCTCAGGACCGTGTCCAAAGGAAAATTTCCTGCATCGCCAGCCGCCGTCGGGATACTGGGTATCCAGAAAATAACGGAATGTGGTCTGCAGCCGCCCGTCATTCGCATATCCCAGATGGCAGAGCACCTGCGCCGCACAGGCCGTATGGCAGGGATAAATACTTCCCTTCGGGTAAAGCCTGATACGGCCATCCTCCTGCCATGCGCTGAGTATCAGATCTGCGGCCTCCTTTAATATGGGTTCTTCCGGGTCCATCCCCAGCTCCAGGAGATAGCTCACACAGTCCAGAGTGGAAAACGGCGCCCCTTTCTGCAGGCGGTGATCCGGTGTGTCCCACAGCGTGCCTCCCTGGTCGTAGCGGTGGGAGAGGATCGCGGCCACGTCCGCCTCGTATTTTTTATCAACTGCCATACGGTACCTCCAATCGATTTCATTCTGTAAATGTCTGAGAACATATTCTGTAAATGTCTGAGAACATATTCTGTAAATGTCTGAGAACATTCAGATCTTTCTGATACAAGTATAACTGTTTAAATATGACAGCGTCCTGTCATATTTCACGTTATCCGTCTAATATAATGCTGCCATCTGCTCCAGATACTGTTTCATTTCCTGCCGGAGACTGTCCGGCGCCAGAATCTCGGCTTTGTTTCCGAATCCGGAAAAAGTGCTCAGAACCCATTCCGGCCTTCCGGTGAGAAATGTAACAACAATATCCTTCTCCCGGTAAACCAGATTTTCGCGGCCAAAGAAATCAATCGCCAGAAATTCAAGAGAACGGTCCATTTTCACGGTAACCGTCTGGCCTCCGTCGTTGACAAAATGGCTTTCCATCGAAGGAATCTCATAATCGCTCCGTTCATCAAAGACGGAATCACTGACCTCTAAATCCGTAATCCGGCTCAGGCGGAACATGCGGAATTCCTGTCTCAGCAGACAGAAGGCCAGCAGGTACCACGTCTCCTGTTTGAAAATCAGCTTATACGGCTCGACACGTCTCGTCACCGTGCCGCTGGGGCTGCAGTAACCCATTTCCACGATAAAATGCCCGGCGATCGCTTTCCGCAGCATCCCGATCCTGGATAGGAAAGAGCTGTTCTGATTCCAGGAAGTGAAATCCAGAATGATGTCATTTTCCAGCAGCAGCCGATTGCCGTCGCTGAAGCGGAGCTTCGCCAGCAGCGTCTTCATCCGCGCGCTGTCATCGATGGTGGCCAGCCCCTCGATGCCGGCCAGTATCACTTTCATATCATCTTCGCTGAGCGCCGATTTATTATAGCGGAAATTCGGCAGGAGGGAGACACCGCCGCCGACTCCCTGTCTCGTCACCACCGGAAATCCGGAAGCGGATAAATCCAGCAAATCCCTGTGAATCGTGCGTGTGGAAACCTCAAAATATCCGGCCAGTTCTCTTACGGTCACATTCTCCCGTTCCAGAAGAATACACAGAATTCCAAACATGCGGTCACTCTTCAAACGTTTCACCTCCAGTGGCTCTATCATACGAAATACGACATTTCATGTCAAGTTTATTCTTTCACAAAGAGTCCGCTAAGCCGGACCCGCGCGCCGGAGCGCGGCCGTTTCAGCGGTCATATAACACAAAAAAGCCCATTTCCTCCAGGACGGCCTGATTCTATGCCGCCTGTATGAAATGGGCAAATTCTTATCTGTATAAAATCATCTCCCGGATCAGGAATTCTTTTTTTCGCTGACTTCCTCGAGAAGCAGCTTCGGCTCGGCCACCAAGGAGTAATTCGTGTGGTAAATGACAAATCCCGGTGCAGCACCGGCCACTTTCCGGATATGCTTTCTCTGAATGTAGTCGATCTCCACCTTCTCGTTCTCCCGGCCCTTGGAGTAGTAAGCGGCCAGGGCGCCGGCCTCCTCAAATACGTGGTCGGGCAGCTCTTTTCCCTCCGTCTTTACAATGACGTGGGAGCCGGGAATGCCCTTTGCGTGGAACCACCAGTCGCCGCCATTCGCCAACTTGAAGGTGAGTTCGTCGTTCTGGTAGTTGTTCTTGCCAACGTAGACGTGAAATCCGTCTGAGGTGATATAATGGAAGGGACGGCTGGTGATTTTCGGTTTCTTGTCTCCGGCGCGCCTGTGCTTGATGTAACCATACTCCATCAGTTCTTCCTTGATCTGAACGAGATCTTCTTCCTTCAGCGCGATATCAAGCGCGGCACTGACCGATTCCAGATGATCGATTTCCCGTTTCGTTTCCAGGGTCTGTTCCGACAGGGCCTCGTACGTCCGCTTCAGTTTGTTGTATTTATCAAAAAATTTCTGAGAATTTTCCCGGGCCGACAGCTGGTCATCCAGCGGGATAGTGATTTCCTCGTTCGTATAGTAGTTCAGGCAGGTAAGCTTTTTCTCGCCGCCCTCCAGCTCATAGCCGTACGTGTTGAGCAGTTCACCGTAGACCTTGTATTTATCGCGTTTTTCCGTATCCTTTAACTGCTTCATCTGAAGGTCATACTTTTTATAGTTTCGCTCCAGAGCGGTCTGGACGATTTTCCGCAGGTCCACGGACTTCTGGCGGATTCTCGTTAAGATGTTCCGGGACGCATAGTATTCCTCCAGCAGCGTGCTGATGGAATCGTAAGTTACGGCCTGGTACTTTTCTCCTTCAAAACAGGTAAGCGGTAGAGCGGAAAATTCCACCGGCTCGTTCTGGTAATAAATAATGTTCGGGGTGAAGCTGCGGCTTTTCACGTCGTCCATCATCAGGGAAAACATATGGTAGAGATGGATAAGCTCTGCCTCCGTCAGTTCATTGGCTGACACATCGCCGTCGATGGAGGCCAGATGGCAAAGCTCCGTGCCGACGATCGGGCTGATGCCTGTCAGCTTCATATAGAGCGCTTTCTGTACCGGCGCGGCCGTGTGGCCGATCAGTTCCGTAAATTCCGCCTCCGATATGGTGAGCGGGTCTTTTTTCTCCACGGTCTGCGGGATAAAATAGGGCCGTCCGGGCAGAACCTCACGAACGGAGCTGACCTGGGCCGAAATATGCTTGATGCTGTCGAGAATCATGTCTTCGTCATTGCAGAAGATAATGTTGCTGTGCTTGCCCATGATCTCAATATAGAGTTTCTTGATCCGCTTGTCCCCCAATTCGTCGAGATGCTCAATCTCCATGCAGATGATTCGCTCCAGCCCTGGCTGGCTGACCCTCATGATACGGCCGTTTCCAATATGCTTTCTTAAGAGCATACAGAAATTGGGCGCTGTCATAGGGCTCTGCTTGTTCTGCTCCGTAAAGTAGAGAAGCGGAAGACTGGCGCTTGCCGAAATGAGCAGGCGCCATGTGTTTTTTTGATTTTTGACTGTAAACAGCAGTTCATCCTTTTCCGGCTGGGCGATCTTCGCAATCTTTCCGCCCTCCAGCCGATTTCCGATTTCCGCTGTGAGACTGGCCATTACAGTTCCGTCTAATGCCATTGTCGTACCTCGATCCTTCCGTGTTCCTGTCTTCTAATATCCATGTCTGTCTAATATCTATGTCCGCTTAATGTTCATGCCCTTCAAACGAGTCTAAGTCCGCCTCTGTATCATCGCCGTCCTCGCCGTGATTCATGAATTCCCTGGCGCTGACACGGTTCCTTAAGCGTTCTTCCTCCACCTTCTTGGAGAGCATCTCCTTCACGTGGTCGCTGTCTTTAATATTGGTAATTCTTAAGCATTTTAAATCCAGATCCGTGCTGTCAATGTGAATCGTACCCAGTCCGAAAATCCTCTGGATAATATTTTTGCTCAAACTGATATTTAAAATGCGGTAGAGGCGAACTTCCTCTTCCTTCGTATTTAAAAAGCCGGTCTCTACAAAAAGCCGGCCCTCGTCCATTCCATACTTCGTAAAGGTCCATGGGAGTCCGCACCAGAGACGCTTTCTATCGTACCAGATCATACTTTCCTTCTTCATAGCTGTTCTCCTTTTTAACTGACTGAATGAAACTGGCTATATTATACTATGGAATCCACCTTTCGTCCAGTTACGTTATGAAAAGATATCTATGGAAAGCCGCTTGGATATATGGTATGATGAGGACAGATGAGTGAATGGGAAAGAAGGATCAGCATATGGCAGGAAGAAAAATTTTACCCATTGGAAATGATGATTTCCGAAAACTGCGAGAGAATGATGCATATTATGTAGATAAAACACGGATGATAAAAGATTTTATTGAGATGAAGGACGAGGTTGCGCTAGTTGCCCGTCCAAGACGTTTTGGCAAAACGTTAAACATGACGATGCTCCGGGAATTCTTTGATATTACAAAAGACAGCAGGGACATTTTTAAAGGACTGGCAATTATGGATACGGAATATGCAGAGCAGATTAATTCCCGCCCGGTCATTTACTTTACATTTAAAGACTGCAAAGGTGCCACGGTTGATGAACTGCTGTACCTTGTTAAGCGGAATCTGTACCAGGAATACTTGAAATACGAAAAAATCCTTCGAAACAAATTAGATAAGGATTGCTTTGAAACAAGGGATTTTTATGAAATGATTGATGTTTTGAGGGATCCGCAGGCCAACCATGGGCAGTATTCCTTTTCAATACAGATGCTGACACAATTTGTGAAAGACAGCTACGGTATTTCGCCAATTTTATTGATTGATGAATATGACCAGCCAATCATGAGCAGTCATGAATATGGTTATCACGATCAGTTAGGCCAGTTTTTCTCCAATCTGTATGGAAGCGCCATGAAAGGAAACCCTGCATTGGGGCAGGCTCTTCTTACAGGAGTTCAGCGGGTTGCAAAAGAGAGCGTCTTTTCACAGTTTAATAATGCCAGGGTTTATACGGTGCTGCATAAAACATATGCTCCGTATTTTGGACTTACCGCTGAAGAGACAGAGCAGCTTTTAGCTGACTACGGCTTGAAGATGGACGAGAGTGTGCGCAGAAAATATGACGGATATCGGTTTGGGGATATTGAGATGTATAATCCCTGGTCAATCCTAAATTATGCCGATCTGGGAAGCCTGGATAATTACTGGATAAATACTTCCTCAAACTATCTCGTGAAAATGGCTTTAAAAAAAGCGGACCGGAGGTTCTGGGAAAAACTTGAACAGTTGATTGCAGGGAAAGAAATTGCTGTGTGGATTACACTGGAAACTTCATATGTAGAAAGGGACAGTAATTACAGCTTGTGGGGGCTTTTAGTAAATTCCGGTTATTTGACAGCAATACGGCGGATAGACCAAAACACAGTGGTGGTGCGTATTCCAAATGACGAGGTGATGTCAGAATTTCAGATGCTGATTGCCGAGCTATCCGGCATAGATGGACTGGATTTGCAGCAGATGATGTCCTGCCTTTTAAATAAGGACATGGATCTGTTTCTTTCACTGTATCAGGATACTGTGCTTTCCTGTACCAGCTACATGGACGCGAGGGAAAACGCTTACCATATGCTGTTTCTGGGGATGTGCATTACTCTGCGCGGATCCTATAAGGTGACAAGTAATCTGGAAGCCGGTTATGGTCGGAGCGATATTACACTGCAGTCGGTATCACCAAAGAATATCAATGTGATTTTGGAATTTAAACAGGGAGAGAATATTGACCAGTTAAAAGAGGAGGCGTTAAAACAAATCCTTGACAACCAATATTATACGGGACTGACTGGTGAAGTTCTGTGTGTGGGAATAGCGCATGATAAAAAACGGTGCGATATAGCCTATAAGACAATAAATGTATAATAACCACGGGAATAGATGAGCGTTTAAAAGTAGTTAATATTAAAAGCAATATTTGTATAGCAGACCTTCACAGGTCTGCTATTTTGCTAAAGACGCAATAGCAGCCTATTATTGCAAAGAGGTTTATATACGAGAAAGAACCGTCCAGAAAACTATTTGACTTGTTTTTTATTATGACTTATAATGGATGGTATCTATGGCGAAAGGAAGGCACAAGGAATGATAAAAAGCATGACAGGTTTTGGAAGATTCGAAACCGTCACGGATGAATATAAGATTTCCGTCGAGATGAAGGCGGTCAATCACAGATACCTGGATTTAAGCATCAAGATGCCAAAGAAGTTCAATTTTTTTGAAGCCGGAATCAGGAATCTGCTGAAGAATTATATCCAGCGCGGAAAAGTCGACGTATTTATTACTTATGAAGACTACACGGAGAACAAGCTGTGCTTGAAGTATAACAGCGCGCTTGCCGCCGAATATATGGATTATTTTGCCAGGATGGAGACTCAGTTTGGTATACGAAATGATGTGACAGTATCCACGCTTTCCAGATGTCCGGAAGTTCTCTCGATGGAGGAGGTTCCGGAAGATGAGGAACACATGTGGAAGCTTCTGTCCGAGACGGTTGAAGAGGCCGCCAGACGGTTTGTTGATACCAGAGTCACGGAGGGTGAGAATCTAAAGGCTGATTTACAGGGCAAGTTAAGCTTTATGACCAGTCTTGTGGATTTTATCGAGGAGCGCTCCCCGCGGATTATGGAGGAGTACCGCACCAAGCTGGAAGACAAGGTAAAAGAACTGCTTTCCAATACGACCATTGATGAAGGAAGAATCGCCACAGAGGTGACGATCTTTGCCGATAAGATCTGTGTGGATGAAGAGACCGTACGTCTGAGAAGCCACATTGAGAATACGAAGGCGGAGCTGGAAGCCGGCGGCAGCGTGGGAAGGAAACTGGATTTCATTGCCCAGGAGATGAACCGGGAGGCCAACACCATTTTATCGAAGGCCAATGATTTGGAGATTTCGGATAAGGCCATTGCGCTGAAGACCGAGATCGAGAAGGTAAGGGAACAGATTCAGAACATAGAATAGAGTACAGACGCTAAGTAGAGGCGCTAAGTGCTCATAACGAGGTGGAAACTTATGAACGAACATGGTGTGCTGGCAGTCATATCGGGATTTTCAGGCGCCGGAAAAGGCACCCTTATGAAGGCTCTGCTTGAGAAGTATGACAATTATGCGTTATCCATATCCGCTACCACCAGGAATCCCAGAGAGGGAGAAGTGGATGGACGGGAATATTTTTTTGTGACGGAAGACCGCTTTAAAGAGATGATGGAACAGGATGCGCTGATCGAATACGCGCAGTACGTCAATCATTACTACGGAACTCCGAAGGAGTATGTATTAAGCCAGATGGAACAGGGAAAAGACGTGCTTTTAGAGATTGAGATTCAGGGCGCTTTAAAAGTAAAGGAGCGTTTTCCGGAAGCCATCCTGATCTTTGTCATGCCGCCCAACGCGGAAGAATTAAAGAGACGCCTGATCGGCAGAGGCACGGAAAGCATGGATGTGATTAATGCAAGACTTCGCCGGGCAGTGGAAGAGGCGGAGGGCATGGATTCCTACGATTATATCTTAATCAACGATGAAATCAGCTCCTGTACAGAGCAGCTTCATAAGATGATTGCGGTACAGCACAGCAGAGTTTCAAATAATTTGGCATTTTTATCCCAGATCAGGGAAGAATTAAAGAATATATAGCTATTAGGAAAGGGGAATGAAAGATGTTACATCCATCTTATTCAGATTTAATTAAAGTAGTAAACAGCGAGGTAGAGCCAGGAGAACAGCCGGTTGTTCAGAGCCGTTATTCCATCGTGATCGCCGCTGCAAAGAGAGCGAGACAGATCATCGGAGGAGCTGAGTCTGATCTTCCAACCGCTGGAAAGAAGCCGCTTTCCGTTGCCGTAGAAGAATTATATGACGGCGATGTAAAGATCTTAAGCGAAGCGGACGCAACGGAAGAAGACGATTGATAAGGCACTGTTAAGAAACAACTTGGACAGATGATGCAGGATAAAGCTTCATGCGCAAGGCGGAGGAATGAGGCGTACGGAGTACGGCGATTGACGACAACGCGGCGTATGGAGCTTTAGACAAATCAGATGGCTGCGTTACTTCTTAACAGTGCCCGGGGTTGAAGGCCGTCTCCACATTGGCAGAGATGGCCTTTCCATTTTCCATTCACCGTGGTGTTACGGACAGCAGCATGTCCGCCAGTTCACTGGCCGCGAGGATTGAAACAAAGATACGAAATGAATGATGCAATGATGCAATGATGCAATGATGCAATGATGCAAATACATGATACGAAATAAAGATGCAAAAAGACATACGAAAAGACAGGAGTTATAATATTTTATGAAATTACTATGCATTTCGCTGGGCTGTGATAAGAACCTGGTGGATACGGAGATGATGCTGGGGCTTTTAAACAAGGACGGCTATACCTTTACGGATGACGAGTACGATGCGGATGTCATTGTCATCAACACATGCTGCTTCATCGGTGACGCCAAGGAGGAAAGCGTTAACACAATCCTCGAGATGGCGCAGATGAAGGAAGTGGGGAAGTGTAAGGCGCTGATCGTTACCGGCTGCCTGGCTCAGCGCTACAAACAGGAGATCATCGATGAGATTCCGGAAGTCGATGGAATCCTCGGTACCACCACCTATGACGAGATATCCCATGTGCTGGCCGAGGCGCTTGGCGGCAGGGAGCACGTCCAGTGCTTCCACGATCTGGATCTCATTCCTGAGGTGAAGACAGACCGGGTAATCACTACCGGAGGCCATTACGCATTCTTAAAGATTGCCGAAGGCTGTGACAAGCACTGTACCTACTGTATTATTCCCAGCCTGCGCGGCAATTTCCGCAGTGTTCCCATGGAACGGCTGGTATCGGAGGCACAGTCACTGGCCGATCAGGGCGTAAAGGAACTGATCCTGGTAGCCCAGGAGACGACGCTGTACGGCGTGGACCTCTATGGAAAGAAGTCGCTTCCGGAGCTTTTAAAGAGACTATGCCGCATTTCCGGCCTTCAGTGGATCCGGATTCAGTACTGCTATCCGGAGGAGATCACCGATGAGCTGATCGAAACCATAAAAACAGAGGAAAAGGTCTGCCATTATCTTGACATGCCGATTCAGCATGCCAGCGATACCATCCTGCGCCGCATGGGAAGGAGAACTTCCAGGGAGCAGTTAAAGGAGATCGTCGGTAAACTCCGCAGTGAGATTCCCGATATCGCAATCCGTACGACCCTCATATCCGGATTCCCGGGAGAGACGGAGGAGGATCATGAGACGCTGATGGAATTCGTGGACGAGATGGAGTTTGAGCGCCTCGGCGTGTTCGCTTACTCCGCGGAGGAAGACACTCCGGCGGCCGGATTCCCGGATCAGATTCCGCAGGAAGTGAAGGAAGAACGGCGCGATGCCATCATGGAGCTTCAGCAGGAAATCTCCTTTGACCATTCTCAGTCCATGGTTGGAAGATCCCTGGATGTCATGATCGAAGGCAAGGTTGCCGATGAAAACGCCTATGTGGGACGAACCTATATGGACGGCCCTGGCGTGGACGGCATGATTTTCATCCAGACCGGCGAGGAGCTGATGTCCGGAGCCTTTGTAAGGGCCAGGGTGACAGGCGCGCTGGAATACGATTTAATAGGGGAGATAGAAGATGAATTTACCGAATAAACTGACGATTCTTCGAATCATTATGATTCCGTTTTTTGTACTCTTTATGCTGCTTGACGGCGGTGTGAGCCAGACGTACCGCTATATCGCCGCGGTCATTTTCATCGTAGCCAGCTTTACAGACTTACTGGATGGAAAGATCGCCAGGAAATACAATCTGGTAACCAACTTTGGAAAATTCATGGACCCGCTGGCAGACAAGCTTCTGGTCTGTTCCGGCTTAATCTGTTTCGTCGGCCTTGGCCAGCTTCCGGCCTGGTTCGTGATTATCATCATCAGCCGCGAGTTCATCATCAGCGGCTTCCGTCTGGTAGCGTCTGACAACGGTGTCGTGATTGCCGCCAGCTACTGGGGGAAATTTAAGACCGTCTCTCAGATGATTATGTCTGTGCTGCTGATTGTAAATATCCCGGCACTGTCCATTCTGACCACCATTTTCAGCGTCATCGCGCTGGTTCTGACAGTGGTTTCACTGATCGATTACATTGCGAAAAATTATCGTGTTCTTACGGAAGGGAGTCTGTAAATCATTATGGTTGTTGAATTAATTTCAGTCGGAACAGAACTTTTACTCGGAAATATCGTGAATACCAACGCCCAGTTTCTCGCGGAGAAATGCGCGTCACTCGGCCTCTCCATGTACCATCAGGTAACAGTGGGAGACAACCGGGAACGGCTGGCAGAAGATATTAACACGGCTCTGCAAAGGGCGGATATCATCATCCTGACCGGCGGCCTTGGACCTACGGAGGACGATATCACAAAGGAAGTCTGCGCCGAGGTTATGGGCTTTAAGCTGGTGGAAGACCCTCATACGAGAGAGCGGATCGAGACGTATTTTAAGAATAGCATCTATCCGGTTATCACGGAAAACAACTGGAAACAGGCGCTTATTCCGGAAGGCTGCAAAGTTCTTGACAATCATAACGGCACAGCCCCCGGACTCATTCTGGAAAAGGCAGGAAAGGCAGCGATTCTCCTTCCCGGCCCCTTTAATGAGTTAAAGCCGCTTTTCCTGGACGCGGTATCCCCTTATCTTCAGGAATTACAGCCTGAGGTAATCCGTTCCCAGATGATCAAGATCTGCGGCCACGGGGAGAGCCAGGTGGCAGACCAGATCAAGGATTTGATCGCCGCACAGACGAATCCGACCATCGCCCCTTACGCAAAGACGGCGGAGGTACATCTGCGTGTAACGGCACGCGCGGCCGATGACGAGACGGCCAAGAGCCTGATTAAGCCTGTCGTAAAGGAGATCAAGAACCGTTTCGGTGATGATATCTATACCACAAAGGAAGAGGAGACCCTGGAGATGGCGGTCGTTCGTCTTCTTAAAAAGTATGAGCTCACGGTTACTACCGCGGAGTCCTGCACCGGCGGCCTGATCGCCGGACGCCTGGTTAATGTATCGGGAGCCTCCGAAGTATTTCGTGAGGGCTTCGTCACCTACTCCAATAAGGCAAAGAGGAAAATTCTCGATGTCAGCAAGGGAACCCTCAAGAAATACGGTGCCGTCAGCGAACAGACTGCGAAGGAGATGGCCACAGGCGGTGTATTTGCAACCGACGCCGATGTCTGTATCGCCGTCACCGGAATCGCCGGACCTTCGACCGAGGGAGACAAGCCTGTGGGGCTCGTTTATATTGCCTGCTATATGAAAGATAAGGTGAAAGTGGAAGAGTACCACTTCAAGGGCAACCGGGATAAGATCAGAGAGCAGGCCGTCGTAAAGTCTCTCGATCTATTGCGCAGGTCCATACTCGCAAATTATCGGGGATAAGTCTTCAGGAGGATAATACATTGGAAACCCGTTTCATAAAAAAACAGATGACAGCGGCGTATCAATATTCTTATACGAGGCTGGCACTCAATTACTATACTTTATACGAAACCCTGACAGAGGAACCGGAGCTTCCCGGAAAAGGCGGCGCGTTTCTTCTGACCCTCAATGAGCTCATTGGAGCGTATCTGGAGGGGAAAGAGATCCTTAACCGGCTGGACCAGCTTCGGGAAGAGGTTACCCGTGAGGTGGAGATTCTGACGGCTTACACAGACTGCTTTCAGATTTACGAATACGTGTTAAACCGGCTGGAGAGATCCTATAAGACTCTGCCGGAAACCGGCTACAACGACGAGACCTTTACGGATATGCTGATGGCATTTATCACGAATACCAAGGAATCTGCCGTTATGAACGGGCGCATCCGCCAGATCATCGGCCAGCTCCCTGTTCGTCTGACAAAGCAGAAATTCTACAGCCTCGTGCTGGAGGGGCTCTCGGTTTATACCGGTTCTCCTGTGGACAGCTTAAATGACATGATGTATACGCTTAAGACCGAATCCATGGCATCCCTTCCGGAAGGGATGGCGGAGGGACGCAGATCCTTATATGAGACGCTTAAGCAGTTCGGCCATATGGATTACCGCAGCCTTTCACCGGAGGCGTTTTCGGAAGCCCAGGCGAAGCTTATGGGTGTGAGTGCAGAGCTGAATGAAGAAGCAGAATGCTTCGTAAGCCTGCAGGAAATTATCAACGACTTATACGTTCTTTCTCTCGCTAAGAGCGACGCAGTAATCGATGTCAGCGAGGAGAAGCTCTATCGTTCCATCATCACCGGAGTGTTAAATGGCTTAACGAAAAATGGCGGCGGAGAAGCGGAAGAGTCCTTCACGGCGCTTCTTACGCAGCTGGAAGGGCGTCAGGAAGCCTATTATGAGAGATATCTCCGTTCGGAATTTCCGCCGGAGACACCGGAGCTGCTCGCCGATCCCGATTATGTGAGAGCCGGCAACGTTGATCTTCTCCTTTCCGGAAGTTCCTTTATGGATTTAAAGAAGGTCACCGCAGAAAGCGGCGAAGAAGAGGACGGCACGCAGGAGCTGGTAGACAGGGCGTACCTGGAAAAAACCGCAGAAGCATATTTTGGTCAGCTGGAAACCGTATTTTCCGGCACCTCCAGACCAGTCATGCGCGCCATTATGGCGAAAGTGCTCTCGGACCTTCCGGTGTACTTTAATTCAATTGATGAGATCAAATCCTACATCAGAGGGAGCCTGGAAAGCTGCGGGGACGAGGCGGAAAAAGAAACCTGCAAGGAATTATTGGAAGAGCTGATGGATTATGAAGATAAGCTGGTATGACCACTTATATGTGGGTGACAAAGCGAAAAAGAAACGGTATCAAATCATTCAGGCAATCAGAAATTCCCGCCTGATTTCAGGGGCCTATGTGATTACACCCTCATTAAGTGGGAATAATGTACTTGATATCTATCCGGCCATGGAGCTTTCGGCCCCGTGGTACAGGGATGAGGAGTTCTTCATCATCGGAATTGCTGCCGACTACTGGGAGGCCCTGGAGGTGACAAGGCAGATTATAGATGAACTGTACCGGAATACCGGCGGCTTCGATTTGACCGGTTATATAAACGATCACTCGCACGCTCCGTGTACGAGCGGCCGCGACAATCAGGCCCGAAACATGTCTGAACATGTTCCAGAAGCCGGCGAGATGTGAGGTGTCCATGCTTCCTATCATATTATTTATTTTAAAACTGCTGGGAATTCTGGTTCTGATTCTGCTGGGACTCGTTCTCGGCGTGCTCCTTCTGATTCTCTTCGTACCGGTCAGATACCGGATCGAAGGCTCTTATTACGAACGGCTGAAAGGGAAAGTCCGTGTCACATGGCTGCTACATATTGTCTCTGTAACGGCAGCTTATGAGGACGAGTTCTCCATTCTCATCCGGCTGTTCGGCTTCCGGCTCTTCAAACCCGTGGAAGAGAGCAGAGAGGATGCGGAAGAGATGCTGGTCCACGCCATGGAAGTGACTGACGAGGATGCGGAAGAATTCTCCGGCGATATCCTGAAGGATGTGGAACGCTCCGGGAAAAAACGGCTCACGGAAGAAGGAAAACTTCCCGAAGACAATGCTTCTGGCAGCGAGCGCACAAATTCAGAAGAAAAGCGCAAAGAGCCGCAGAAAATGGAGCAGCAGAAAACGTCACGGCTGAATGAAGAGCCAAGTCAGGGTAATTCAAATCAGAATGGTTCAGTGCAGGAAGGTTCAGATCAGAATAGTTCCGACAAGGAACATGAAAGTAAAAAGACAATCGGCGGAAAGGCCCTGGCGGCCGTCGACAGGCTTTCGTCAATTTTCGCAAAACTTAAGTATTCTTTCGAGGGGATCTGTGATAAACTAAAAACCATAAAAGAGAAAAAAGAAGAGATTCAAGCCTGGATTTCCAATGAAAATAACCGAAAGACAATCCGTCTTCTTCTGAGGCAGTTAAAGAAGCTGATCCGCCACCTCCTTCCCAAAAAAGGAAAGGGCGAAGTGGTATTCGGCTTCGACGATCCCTATACGACCGGTCAGGTTTTAACTGCGGTCAGTGCGGTTTACCCGTTCTGCCATAAGCAGCTTGACATTTACCCGGTATTTGACAGACAGGTATTTACAGCAGAGGGACATTTTAAAGGAAGAATCCGGGCCGGCACACTGCTTCTCATTGCGGGGAGGATGCTGCTCGATAAGAATTTCAGAGGCCTGTTAAGAAAATGGCTTCGTTAAAGGAGGAACAGATCAGATGGCAGATAATTATTTTACATCTACAGTGGAGGCTCTGTTCAAGGGTATGGATACCTTTGTAACGACAAAAACCGTAGTGGGAGAGGCAGTAAAGGTGGACGATACCATCATTCTTCCTCTGGTTGATGTGACCTGCGGCATGGCTGCCGGTTCATTTGCTGAAAGCGCAAAGCAGAAGGGCGCAGGCGGTATGAATGCCAAGATGAGCCCCAGCGCCATTTTAATCATTCAGAACGGCGTAACGAAGCTGGTCAACATCAAACAGCAGGATGCCATGACGAAGATCCTGGACATGGTGCCTGATTTTGTCAATAAGTTTACAGGGGGGTCCCAAGATGTTTCCCCTGAGGCATTAAAGGTAGCGGAAGAGATGGCTGCGGCAGACGAGGAAAAAACTGAATAAGAAGAGGATAAGCCGCATACTATATCATATAGCATGTAAATGGATTGAGGGATTATATGAAGAGAGTATGTGGTCTGATGCTGTTCTGCTTTGGCGCAGGAATGGCAATTCTGCTTTTTATCCCGGCAACAATCATGACGATATTGTTCATCATCGCCTGTATGGTACTGGGATACAACTTATTCTGTTGGTAGAGAGTGTTTGTTGGAAACGGGAGAGATGCGCTGATACCCGTTTCCAGTTAAAATAAAGAGTTCTAAAACTGCTTCAGCAGGAGCATTTTCCGGCAATACAAAAAAAGCTCCAGGCTATTATCAGCCTGGAGTTTTCCTAAATGATTAAGCTCTCTCAACTAAACCAGATCTTAAGCAGGAAGTACATACGTACATCTTCTTGTTGCCTCCGTTAACTTTAACTTTAACGGACTTTACGTTTGCTTTCCACATCTTGTTAGATCTTCTATGGGAATGGCTCACCGCATTACCAAAGTGAGCAGCTTTTTCACAGATTGCACATTTAGCCATGATTGCACCTCCTTAAACGCTACTTGGATTTTCTGTTATAAAAATCCACAACAAATGTATGATAACAGAAATTGCATACTTTTGCAAGTGAAATTTAAAAATTTGTTTCTTTTTTTGGGAAAATAATGTATAATCAAATCAGTCAGAATGATAGGAGGTAAAAATTATGAAGGGTTACATCAATAATAAACTGGGTGAAATCCAGATTGGCCCTGATGTTATCGCTATGTACGCGGGCACTACTGCAGTAGAATGTTTCGGTATTGTCGGCATGGCGGCTGTCAGCATGAAGGACGGCCTTGTTAAGCTTTTAAAACGCGAAAGTCTGACGCACGGAATTAACGTGAATATACAGGACAACCATATCACCATCGACTTCCATGTCATCGTAGCATATGGAATCAGCATTTCGGCGGTAGCTGACAATCTGATCGAAAATGTGAAGTACAAAGTAGAAGAGTTCACCGGCATGACGGTAGATAAGATCAACATCTTCGTTGAAGGTGTAAGAGTGATAGATTAAGGAGGAAACTACCTGTGGGTATGAAGTATATAGACGGAGAGATGCTGAAGAAAGCATTTCTGGCCGGTGCAAAAGGATTGGAAGCTAAGAAGGAATGGATCAATGAACTCAACGTGTTCCCGGTTCCGGACGGGGATACGGGTACGAATATGACGATGACCATCATGTCAGCGGCAAGGGAAGTGGCGGCCATCGAGCATCCGGACATGGAATCTCTGGCAAAGGCCATTTCTTCCGGCTCGTTAAGAGGCGCCCGCGGCAACTCCGGCGTTATTCTTTCCCAGCTTTTCAGAGGCTTTACAAAAGAAATAAAGACGGTGGATAAGATCACGACGACGACTCTTGCGAATTCCTTCGTCAGAGCGACAGAGACGGCTTACAAGGCCGTTATGAAGCCGAAAGAGGGAACGATCCTGACGGTTGCCAAGGGGATGGCGGACAAGGCTGTGGAACTGGTGACAGAGACGGAAGATATCATCGAATTTTGTCAGAAGGTCATCGAACACGGCGATTACGTGCTGAGCCAGACTCCGGAGATGCTTCCCGTGCTGAAACAGGCCGGTGTCGTCGATTCCGGCGGACAGGGCCTTATGCAGGTCGTAAAGAGCGCTCTCGACTGCCTGATGGGCAAGGAACTGGATTTATCCGTGGAAGGTGCAGCGAGCGCCGGAAGCGTATCAGGCGGTGCTGCGGTAACCGATGATTTCGATATCAAGTTCGGTTACTGTACGGAATTTATCGTGAATCTGGAGAAGCCTTACGATGAGAAGAACGAACATGAATTTAAGGGATATTTAGAATCCATCGGCGATTCCATCGTTGTCGTTTCAGATGACGATATCGTCAAGGTTCACGTCCATACCAACGATCCGGGACTCGCGATTCAGAAGGCACTGACCTTCGGCTCCCTGTCACGTATGAAGATCGACAACATGAGGGAAGAGCATCAGGAAAAACTGATTAAGGATTCGGAAAAGCTGGCCGCTCAGCAGAAAGCGGACGAAGAGAAGAACGCAGGACCGAGAAAGCCTTACGGCTTCATCTCCGTATCCGTCGGCGAGGGGCTCGACGAGATCTTTAAGGGAATTGGAGCCGATTACCTGATTCAGGGCGGCCAGACCATGAACCCAAGCACCGAAGATATGTTAAACGCCATCGACCGTGTCAATGCCGATACGGTTTATATTCTTCCGAACAACAAGAACATCATACTTGCGGCAGAACAGGCCAAGAAGCTTACAAAGAATAAGCATGTCATCGTAATTCCGTCCAGAACGATCCCGCAGGGAATTACCGCTCTGATCAATTTCGCACCGGATTTATCAGCGGAAGAGAATGAGAAAGTAATGACCGAGGAGATGCAGCGAGTCAAGACCGGACAGATTACTTATGCGGTGCGCAACACCATGATTGACAACATCGAGATCACCGAGGGTGACATCATGGCTCTCGGAGACCACGGAATCCTGGCGGTGGGGAAAGCCATCGAGCACACGGCGCTGGAATCCTTGAAATCCATGGTGGATGACGAATCTGAGCTGATTACCATCTATTACGGCGCGGACGTGTCGGAGGAAGATGCGGAGACGCTTCGTGAGAAGGCAGAGGAATCGTTCGGCGACTGTGAAGTAGAGCTCCATCCGGGCGGTCAGCCAATCTACTATTATCTGATATCCGTAGAGTAGAACAGAAGAAACAGGAACAGCTCCCGGGCAGACAATCTGCCCGGGAACTTTTTTGGGAAAGGTGAAAGAAACATGAATCAACAACCTTTGGATACCTTAAAAGGCATTGGTGAGAAGACCGGAAAACTGTTTGGGAAGCTGGGTATCGGAACCGTGGATGAACTGCTGGAATACTATCCGCGGGCCTATGATGCCTACGAGGAACCGGTCTCTGTCGGAGAACTGAAGCCGGATACCGTGATGGCAGTCTCCGGAGTGCTGTTTAAAAGCGCGGAAGTGAAGCGTTACAGCCATATTCAGGTGATTACCACCATGATCAGGGACATTACGGGTTCCCTGACCCTTACCTGGTACAATATGCCTTATCTGCACGCCACTTTAAAGGCCGGTATGCGCGCCGTGTTCCGCGGACGGGTGGTTAAGAAAAACGGACGCCTTACGATGGAGCAGCCGGAGATCTTTCTGGGCGATGCCTACGGGGAGGTTATCCACTCCATGCAGCCCATCTACGGACAGACAAAGGGGCTTCCCAACAAGACCATTGTGCGGGCAGTGAAGCAGGCCCTGTCGGTGAGACAGATGGTCCGCGATTACATGCCCTTAGATCTGCGGATCCGCCATGAACTGGCGGAATATAATTTTGCCATCGAACATATTCATTTCCCCACAGACCGGACGGAACTGCTCTTCGCCAGGAAACGGCTCGTTTTCGACGAATTCTTCCTGTTTCTTATGGCTGTTCGCCGTCTAAAGGACAGGCGTGTGGACCGGGAAAGCCACTTTCGGATGACGCCCTCCGATGAAGTGATCAGCCTCGTGAAAAATCTTCCCTACGCGCTTACGGGCGCGCAGAACAAGGTGCTTACGGAGGTGTTTCGCGATATGACAGGCGGAAAGGTGATGAACCGGTTAATTCAGGGTGATGTCGGCTCCGGAAAGACCATTATCGCCGTCCTCGCCCTGCTGGAGGCGGCTTACAACGGATATCAGGGCGCGCTCATGGTGCCGACAGAGGTTCTTGCCAGACAGCACTACGAGTCCATGCTCTCCCTGTTCGAGGAAAATGGCATTGACAAACAGGTGGTGCTGGTAACCGGTTCCATGACGGCAAAGGAGAAGCGGACCGCCTACGGGAAAATCGCCTCCCACGAAGCCGATATCATTGTCGGAACCCATGCGCTCATACAGGAGAAGGTGGTCTACGACAAGCTGGCCCTCGTCATCACCGACGAGCAGCACCGGTTCGGTGTCAGCCAGCGGGAGATGCTGGGCGGGAAAGGGGACGAGCCTCACGTTCTTGTCATGAGTGCGACGCCGATCCCCAGAACTCTGGCCATCATCATTTACGGCGACCTCGATATTTCCATCATCGATGAACTGCCGGCCAACCGGCTCCCCATCAAGAACTGTGTCGTGGACACCAGCTACCGGAACACGGCATATTCCTTTATCAAAGGGGAGGTGGCCGCCGGGCGTCAGGCGTATGTGATCTGCCCCATGGTGGAGGCCAGTGAGATGATCGAGGCGGAGAATGTTCTGAATTATGCGAAGAAACTCCAGAGCGCGCTGCCGGGGATTCCGGTGGAATATCTCCACGGTAAGATGAAGGCGAAAGAGAAAAATGCGGTCATGGAACGGTTTGCCGCCGGGGAGATCAAGGTTCTCGTCTCCACCACCGTCGTGGAAGTAGGCGTCAACGTTCCCAATGCCACCGTCATGATGATTGAAAATGCGGAGCGCTTCGGACTGGCCCAGCTTCATCAGCTGCGGGGCCGTGTCGGCCGCGGAAAGCACCAGTCCTACTGCATCCTGGTGGACGGCTCCGGCCAGGATGGAACCAGGGAACGTCTGACGATCCTGAGCAAATCCAACGATGGCTTCTTCATTGCCTCCGAGGATTTAAAGCTGCGCGGCCCGGGAGACATCTTCGGGCTCAGACAGAGCGGTGATCTGGAATTCAAGCTGGCCGACATCTTTACCGATGCCAATATCTTAAAGACGGTGTCTGAGGAGGTCAACCGGCTGTTGGATGAGGATCCGGAGCTCAGCTCAGAGGATCACGCCGAGCTTGGCAAAAAACTCAATCTGTATTTGGAAAAAAGTTATGACAAGCTAAATCTGTAAACGTATTACTTTCAAATTAAGTACATTTTCAGAAAATGGTTGAAATTAGTAAGTCGGCGTGATAGACTTATGCTGTTAAAAATATAATAGTTCAACGATATATAAGGAGGGCATGAATGAACAGGCAGGAATTAAAATTTGACGCAAAAAATAAGATGCGGGAGGCGGCTGTTAACCCCTATGTGGTTACGCTCATCATGGGAGTGATCCTCATGGTTCTGTCGGGTGTTCAATTTATTCTCGATTTCTGGGGCAATATCATCGGCACGGGATCTTCCGTAAACACAGGGGAAGCCAGCACGTATATCGTATCTTCTCTCGTATTTTTTGTCATTTACTTAGTGATCAGCACGATTTTACAGTTTGGATACAGCAGCTACTGCCTGAAAGTGGCAAACCGGGATGGGTCCATGTCTTATGGAGATTTGTTTTCATCGGTTCGTTATCTGCTGAAAGCCGTAGGGCTGACGCTTATGATATCGGTTTTTGTCCTGCTTTGGTGTATACTGCTTGTAATACCGGGTATCATTGCAGCGTACCGTTATTCCCAGGCCATCTTCATCATGGTTGAGGATCCCAATAAGGGAATTATGCAGTGTATCCGCGAGAGCAAGGAGATGATGGCCGGCCACAAGATGGAATACTTTATCCTGGAGCTCTCTTTCTTCTTCTGGATGCTGCTTGGCGGCGTTACCTGCGGTCTGGCGTATATCTATGTATATCCGTATATGACGGTTACATTTGCCAATTACTACAACCAACTGAAGCCGGTTTCCGTGGTCTATGAGAATGCAGATACCATAAATTAACTGAATAACCAGGAAAAACGACCGCCTCTTTATCCGGAAAGAGGCGGTTCTTCTTGTATGCCTGCGGTTAATTTGATAAAATAGCAGGAAAGGTTATAATTTCCATATTATGGCAGGAGGCACTGGAATGAAAGAAGTGATCGAAGCAATCAAGGCAAATATAGGACGGGTACTGGTGGGAAAAGAAGAGGTGACGGACTTACTTCTCTCTGCGATTCTGGCAGGAGGCCACGTACTTTTGGAGGATGTTCCCGGAACCGGCAAGACCATGCTGGCAAAATCTCTGGCAAAGAGCATGGAGCTGTCTTTTTCGAGGGTGCAGTTTACGCCGGACCTGCTGCCGTCTGACATAACCGGCCTCAACTATTACAATCAGAAGGCCGGAGAGTTCGTCTTTCGCGGCGGTCCGGTGTTTACCAATCTGCTTCTGGCGGATGAGATCAACCGGGCCACGCCCAGGACGCAGTCCAGCATGCTGGAGTGTATGGAAGAGCACCAGGTGACCATCGACGGGGAGACGAAGAAGCTGGAAGAACCGTTTTTCGTTATTGCGACTCAGAATCCCATCGAGACGGCGGGGACGTATCCGCTCCCCGAGGCCCAGCTGGACCGTTTTCTGATGCAGATCCCCATGGGACTTCCGGACGCGGGGGAGGAGCGGCAGATCCTTGAACGCTTCGGCAAAGAGAATCCCTATGACAGCCTGACCGCCGTGTGTGGCCGGGAGGCGCTTTTAAACCTGATGAAGGAGGCGGAGGCGGTATACGTCCATCCCCATCTGATGGATTATCTCGTCGAACTGGTTCTCGCCACCAGGAAGCACAGCGAAGTGGAAGGGGGCGTCAGTCCCCGCGGCAGCCTGGCCTTTTACCGGGCAGCCCGGGCCTATGCCCTGGTGAAGGGGCGGGACTACGTGGTTCCCGAAGATATCAAGGCGCTGGCCGTTCCCGTCCTGGCTCACAGGCTGGTTCTCGCCAGAACGCTGACCGGAAGAAGTACGGGCCGCCAAATTATCGAACAGCTCTTAAATACCGTCTTTGTGCCTACAGAGGAGTGGAATACATAAATGGAACTGATCCTGATGGCCCTCGGGGCCTGCTTTCTCTATGTCCTTCAGCGCGTCTTATACGAGCGGTTCTGGAAAAAGGGGCTGACTGCGGACGCTGCGTTTCAGGGAAATCCCGCGGTCTGCGGCGGAGAGGCGTATCTCCTGGAGACCGTTGTCAATGCGAAGTTTCTTCCGCTCTCGATTCTGCGGGTCAAATTCCGCATCGGCAGAGAACTGGAATTCGTCACGGGGGAGAACTCCGCTGTCTCCGACTATACGTACCGCAACGACGTCTTCTCCGTCTTTCCTTATCAGAAGATCACGAGAAAGCTGCGGTTCTACTGCCGCAAACGCGGATATTACGAAATAAAGAGTCTGGATCTGGTCAGCCATGATCTGTTCTTTTCCGGCCATTTCATCGAGACTCTGTCCCTGGATTCTCATTTATACGTCTATCCGGCGGCTGCGGACTGCGGCCGTCTGAATGTTCCGTTTCAGAAGATGATGGGCACCTGCCTGTCGAGAAGCAGACTGGTTACCGATCCTTTTGAACTGAAGGGAATCCGGGAGTATCAGACCTACGACTCCATGCGCAGTGTCAACTGGAAGGCCACGGCCCGAACCGGCGCTTTAAAGGTCAACGTCCATGAGTCCACGGCCTCCCAGAATATCTTCCTCTTTCTGAATATGGATTCGGACTATCCGTGGGCGTCGGAGGCGCTTCGGGAGGAGGCCATCTCGATCTGCGGTTCCTTCATTGACGCCTTTGTCTCCGCGGGAATTCCAACCGGATTTTTCAGCAACGGCATCGACGCGGCGGCCGAAGAGCCCTCCTTCGTCCCCGCCGGGGCGGGAGCGGGCCACGTCACCCGGTGCATGGAGGCGCTCAGCCGTCTCCGCTATGACATTTCCCTGACTCCCTTCGAGACACTGATGAGGGAAGGAAGTCTGGAAAAGAAGGCGGAAGACTGTCTATATATCATGATCTCATCCTGCAAACGGCCGGAGCTTCAGACGGCATACCAGGAATTCTGCCGCTATAGTCCGGGATCCTTATGGATCGCACCGCTGCGGCCGGAAGATGAGGCAGTGTTTTCCCTCTGCCCGGCTGCACTGACGATGAAGTGGGAGGTGCCTTATGACAAGATTTAAATGGATCAACCGCTGGATTACCGCCGATTTAAGCGGAATCCATATAATATTGGCCGTCGTGTCTGTTTTCCTCTACATTGCTGGATACTTCATTCCCAGTTCGCGGCTCATGACAGCAGGGTATGCGGGATTATTTCTGGTAATCCTTTTCTATCTGCTTCATCTGCAGCTCCATTCCTGCGACAGTTTTCTGAGCATGCATCCGGCAACGGATCAGATTCCGAAATCGCAGATGAAGCTGGTAAATGGAGTGTACATGGCCGTGTTTCTGGCTGTAACAGGAGCTTTCATGGCTGTGTTTTCCCTTCTTCACCTGGAGTGGCTGGTGAACGGGTTAAAGTCTGTCCTGACCGCCATTCTTCGCTTTCTGGCCCGTTTTCTTCCGGAAGCCGTAAACGAGCCGGTGGAATCCATGCCTTCCGGGAGCTTTATCCCTCCGGAGCTGGGAGAAGAGGCGGCGGCGCCTTCGCTCATCGCAAAAATCCTGGATGCGGCTCTCACAGCCGTTGCCGTCGTTTTCATAGTACTTCTCGCTGTATATTTGCTCAGACAGCTGTTCTTCCTGCTGATCCGTCTGTTAAAGCCGAGAGAAGACGGAGATGAAAAGGAATTCATGAAACCGGCCGTTGTTTTCAGCAGGATCCATACCGGACAGGCGAAGGGGACGCCTCTGTGGAGAGATTTTACCATTGAGGGAAGAATCCGCAGGGCGTATAAAAGAGAAATTTTAAGACGGCTTGACGGCAGAGGCCGGATTTCCCGGACGGAAACACCGGAGGAGCTGGAACATAAAAGCGGATTTCCGGAGGAGCCTTCCCTCTGCGGGATCTACCATCAGGTATACGAGAAGGCGCGTTACGGAAATGGATGCACCAAAGAGGATTTGGAGCGTTTGAATGAGATTCGCAGATCGAATCAAAAGAATACAGAGAGTAAATACAAAAAAACGCGGGAGGAATAAATCTATGAAGAGCATATTAATTGGAATCGCAGGGGGAACCGGATCAGGGAAAGCCACATTTACCAACCGGTTAAAGGATGCGTTTCACGATGATATCGCCGTCCTTTATCACGATAATTACTATAAAAAGCAGGATGGCATTCCCTTTGAGGAGCGGAAAAAAATGAATTACGATCATCCGGAGGCGTTTGAGACGGAGCTTCTCTTGGATCAGCTGTCCAGACTGCAGCGCGGCGAGTCCGCCCAATGTCCCGTATACGATTATTCCCAGCACAACCGGTCGGATCAGTTTCTCACAGTCCTTCCAAAAAGGGTAATTCTGGTGGAGGGAATTCTGGTATTTGCCGACCAGCGGCTCCGCGATATGTTTGACATCAAGATATTTGTGGAGGCGGACGCGGATGAACGGATTCTGCGTCGGGTGATCCGGGATGTCAAGGAGCGCGGACGGGATATCGAGGGCGTAGTGGAACAGTATCTGACGACCGTCAAGCCCATGCATTACTTATATGTAGAACCTACCAAACCGCTGGCGGACATCATCATCAACAGCGGAATGAACGAAGTGGCCTTCCAGCTGGTAAAGACCTCGATCGAAAAAATACTGGGAGAACCATCGGATCAATAGGAGGACACAAACCATGTTTTTCTGGCAGAAAAAAGAAGTTCTGGTTACATTTTCACTGAACGATTTTAACCGTGTAAAGGATATTCTGGCTGCGAATCAGATCCCGTATGACTGGAAAACCGTGCCTGACTGCGGAAGACGGGGCCGCCGGACGCTGGGAACTGCCTTTATGGATGAATCCGTCTTAAGACAGTATTACCTTTATGTTGAAAAAAAAGAGTATGAGAGGGCAGAATATCTCGTGAAGACCGTATTGACTGGTGGGAAACGGTAAACGCGGTCGGATCTTCTGCGAAAAAAGAAGGAGGCAGTCATGAGTCAAGAGCAGTCTCAACCGTTTCATATAGAAAGAGCAGTTTCCAGCGATTACTCTGTGATATGCCGTCTGATCACCGAGGAACATGCGATGCACGTTACGGCCCGTCCTGATATTTTTCAGCCGTGTGGGACTCTTTTAACAAAAGATGAGTATGAGGCCATGCAAAAAGATGATACATACTTCTTGTATATGGCCAGGACCAGCGGAGGTGAAACGGCCGGGCTCTGTTTTGCGAAGCTGACGGAAACCGCTTCCCCACTGCTCTGCAAAAAGAAATTTCTTTATATTGAAGATTTTATTGTATCGGAACCGTTTCGGCGTCGGGGCATTGGCCGTATGCTGTATGCAAAAATCAAAGAGGCTGCGGTTCTGTCTGGTGCAGAAGGTGCAGAACTGACCGTCTGGAATTTTAACGAAAGCGCGGCCGCCTTTTACCGGGCGCTGGGTATGAAGGTACAGTTTGTTCATATGGAAGATAATTTTTAGAAAAGTCTGTATTCTATGACATAAAATTTTGGAAAAACCTTCTAGTGTATTATTCTCCTTCAGAGCCATAATAGGAGTGTAGCACAAAACACACCATGAAAAACACAAAACAAAAGCATGGTGATAGACGAAAAGGAGGCATATCAATATGTCAGGAAAATCTTCTAACACAACAAACGTACCAGAAGCAAGAGAAGCAATGGACAGATTCAAAATGGAAGTTGCAAACGAGATCGGTGTTCCGTTAACTAACGGTTACAACGGAAACTTAACCTCTGCACAGAACGGTTCTGTTGGTGGCTATATGGTTAAGAAAATGATCGAAGCTCAGGAAAGACAGATGGCTGGTAAATAAGCCAAGAAACAATAAGGAAGAGCCTTCAGTTTAAAACTGAAGGTTCTTTTTTACTGTAATTGGGTTGTATATCTTCCGTTTTCATACTATAATGGTACATAACACCAGAAGAATGAGGGACACCATTTCATGAGAGTAATAGCAGGAAAAGCCAGAAGGCTTCTTTTAAAAACCATAGAGGGTCAGGATACGAGACCCACCACAGACCGCATCAAGGAGACTTTATTCAACATTTTAAATCCGGATCTGCCGGGCAGCACCTTTCTCGATCTCTTTTCCGGAAGCGGCGGCATCGGCATCGAGGCCTTAAGCCGCGGAGCCGACAGGGCAGTCTTTATCGAGATGAATCCAAAGGCCGCGGAATGCATCAGGGAGAACTTACAGACCACGAAGCTGGAGGAAGAGTCCATTGTCATGAACTGTGACGTTATCACCGGCCTGCGCCGCCTGGAGGGTAAGGATTACGTCTTTGATTTCGTCTTCATGGACCCTCCCTACGGGAAGGAATCCGAACGCCAGGTTCTAGAGTATCTGGCATCTTCTCCGCTTATTTCAGAGGACACGCTCCTAATTGTGGAAGCGGATTTAAACACCGGCTTCGAATATCTGGAATCCTTGGGGTACGAATGCCGCAGAGAAAAGATCTATAAGACGAATAAACATGTTTTTATAGCAAAAGGAGTGGTTTTATGAAAACGGCCGTATATCCGGGAAGCTTCGATCCGGTGACGCTGGGCCATCTCGATATCATCGAGCGTTCGGCCCGGATGTCCGATCAGTTAATTATCGGAGTTTTGAATAATAATTCAAAAACTCCGTTGTTTTCTGTCCAAGAACGTGTTAATATGTTAAAGGAAATAACGAAAGATTTAGGCAATGTGGAAGTGAAAGCTTTTGCAGGGCTTTTGATCGATTTTGTGCGGGCGAATCAGGCTGATGTCGTAGTCCGCGGACTCCGTGCCGTCACTGATTTTGAGTACGAGCTTCAGCTGGCACAGACCAACCGGGTTATCGCACCGGAAGTGGATACCATATTTTTGACAACGAATTTAAAATACTCCTATTTGAGCTCCAGTATCGTCAAGGAAATCGCGTTCTATGACGGAGACATCAGTGCATTCGTTCCTGCCAGTGTGGCAGAATGCATCAGGAGGAAGATGGCAGATAGAAAATAGATAGAAAAACGGGTAAGGAGAGAGACGCATTATGATGAGTAGAATTGAACAGTTAATTGGTGAAATTGAAGAATATATCGATGGTTGTAAGTACCAGCCGCTTTCCAACAGTAAGATCGTCGTAAACCGTGACGAACTGGAAGAGCTTCTTGTGGAGCTGCGCCTTCGGATTCCGGATGAGATCAAACAGTATCAGAAGATCATCAGCAACCGCGACGTGATCTTAAACGAGGCTCATCAGCAGGCAGATTCCATACTCGCCCAGGCATCCGCCCATACGGATGAACTGGTAAACGAGCATGAGATCATGCAGAAGGCATACGCCCAGGCCAATGAGATCATCAATCAGGCGAATTTACAGGCCCAGGACATCGTCGAGAAGGCCGTTTCCGACGCCAACGATATCCGCCAGAGCGCTGTCCAGTACACGGACGATATGTTAAAGAGCCTTCAGACCATCATCAGCCACTCCATGGAAGGAGCACAGGGCAGGTTTGATGCCTTTATGACTTCCATGCAGTCCAGCTATGATATTGTCTCCTCCAACCGTCAGGAGCTGACCGGCGCGGTTATGCCGCCCACGGAAGCTGACGGCAGCATGCCAATAGAATAAAGATTGCTGCAGAAAGCAGACTGTGAACCGCTTTCCATGCTACATAGTGCCGGATGGATAATCCGGCATTTTTTATGACACTCTTTGTCTGAAAGATTCCGGACAGCCCGCCGAAGGCGGTAGCGGCGGCGATCCACATGCCCCCCGCCATGGACGGAATCGAACTGGAGATGGCGCGAATTCCTGTTGTGATCTCCACAAAACCAAGCAGTGCCGCTTTTCCGGCCGGATTATGTAACGGGAGTTCCGTAATATAAAAGACAAGAATCGAAAACAGCATGATATAGCCGCCGATTTTCACCATGACCTCGCAGGAATCCATCAGACTCTCATCGAAGGTCAGCTGTGCTTCCCTGGAATATGGAAGCGACGGAGAGACTGTCTGGATTCCATAGAGCTTCCGGGACAGCCAGGCGATCAGGACCACCGGTAAATAAACAGCGGCCATAAGCATCCACACCGGTACGGCACCCGGCAGCTCTGAAGCCGCGTAGCCCAGCAGAAACATGGGACTGGGATGGTTGCAGATGCTTAATAAGTATCTGGCTTCCGCCTTCGTGATCCGTTTCCCATCGAGAAAATCGCTGCAGTTTCTGGCTCCCATGGGATAGCCGCAGAGGAGGCCGGAGACGAGAATGTAGCTTCCTGCATCCGAAAGCTTTAAAAAATTACGAAGGAACCCGCGGAAGGGAAATGTAAGAATATGGATCGCGTCCAGTGCGACGATGACGTTGGAACAGATCATGAACGGCAGGAGTGTGGGGAGAACTACCGTGGCCCACAGAACCAGTCCGTTTTTTGCCCCCTGAGTCGCGGCCGCCGGACTTAACAGAAGAACGCAGAGCACCGCAACGGAACAGAAGCGGAAGAAGGATTTTTTCATGAGCACCTGAATAGATTGTTTTATACAAATATATGATGAGGCCGTATCGATATGATGATGATTCTTCTTTTAATCCTGCTTCTTTCCTTCTTTCATGTGACCATGATCGATTACCTTTACAACAATCCTACCTATTACCAGCTGGACGCCTATACCTGTGAGAGCGATGATTTCCGCAGTATGAGGCTGGGTAACCTGATCGCAGAATCCGGTCCCCTCGATTACGATCTGCTCACTTCCCTGATGATCGAGCACAATTACGATCTGACCGATGTCAAGGATACCGCCTGCCATACAGACCGCCTGCTGGCCGTGAAACCGGCGGAATACCGGAAGCTGAAACAGGCGTATGAGACTGTCCTCGGCGATTTAAAGTTCTTTCCCATCCCGGAAAATACGAACGCCGCATCTCCCCCCGTCACCTTTGAAAACGGCTGGATGGATAAGCGCACGTACGGCGGAGAGCGCGGCCACGAGGGCTGTGACATCATGGGGACAGAGCGGCCCCGGGGATATTATCCCGTTGTCTCCATGTCGGATGGGGTTGTGGAAAAGGTGGGGTGGCTGGAGAAAGGCGGATGGCGGATCGGAATCCGCGCTCCCGGCGGCGCTTATCTCTATTACGCCCATTTGTACGGCTACAGCCGGCAGTGGCAGGAGGGCGATGCCGTAAAGGCCGGAGAACTGCTGGGCTTCATGGGTGACACCGGGTACAGCACGGTGGAAGGGACCACCGGTAATTTTGAAGTTCATCTTCATGTCGGGATCTATATGAAGACGGACCATGAAGACGAAATGAGCTTAAATCCCTACTGGGTATTAAAATATCTGCAGAAATACCGGTTGAAATATTCCTATTAGTATATTAAGATTGCCATAGAGAAAGGCAGGGGTTACACACGTGAGCGAATTGAAACTTTCCGAAGAGTATTTAAACAGAATGAGAGACTTACTGGGGGAAGAGGAATTTTCCGCCTATTTAAAAAGCTTCGACGAGGAACGGCTGTATGGACTGCGGGTCAATACGGCAAAGGTCACGCCGGAAGCATTTCCGGAACTGGTTTCCTGGGATTTAAAACCGGTGCCCTGGATTCCAAACGGATTTTATTACGAGGGAACGGAACGTCCGGCCAAGGATCCCTATTATTACGCCGGACTCTATTACCTGCAGGAGCCCAGCGCCATGACTCCGGCCATGCTTCTTCCGGTGAAGCCGGGAGACCGGGTCCTGGATTTGTGCGGGGCGCCCGGAGGGAAGAGCACGGAGCTGGGTGTTAAGCTGGCTGGAAAAGGCGTCCTTATCTCCAATGACATCAGCAATTCGAGGGCGAAAGCGCTGCTTAAAAACCTGGAGCTCTGGGGGATTTCCAACATCTGTGTCACCAGCGAGACTCCCGATAAACTGGCCGATGTATTCGGCCCGTGGTTCGATAAGATTCTGATCGACGCGCCGTGCTCCGGGGAAGGGATGTTCCGCAAGGACGATGATATGGTGAAAAGCTATGAGGAGCGCGGACCGGAGTACTACAGTGAAATCCAGAAGGAGATCACGGACCAGGCGGTCCGCATGCTGGCTCCAGGCGGCCTGCTGCTTTACTCTACCTGCACCTTTTCACGCTGTGAGGATGAGGAGATTATCTGCCATATTCTGGAGAACCACCAGGAGATGGAACTGATCAGGCTCCCTCTGTTTGAAGGCGCATCGGGGGGAATCGGCCTCGACGGCTGTATCCGTCTGTTTCCTCATAAGATAAAGGGCGAGGGGCATTTCATATCCCTGCTGCGGAAAAATGGCGGTGGAGCGGAGAGGACGGCTGCTGGCAGCCGGGAACGTTCCAGGACGGAGCCGCAGGGGAAAAAGGCCCCAGCCCTTCCAACGGAGCTTACGGATTTTCTCGCCCTCATGAACCGGGAATTCGAGGACTCCAGAATCATGATTAAAAATGATTCTGTCTACTATCTGCCGGAAAACTTTGTTCCGGCAAAGGAACTCCGTTATCTGAGAACGGGGCTTCTCCTGGGCGAACTGAAGAACAAACGCTTTGAGCCTGGACAGGTTCTTGCCATGACCCTTCATGCAGAAGAATTTAGGCAGACTATCTCCTGGAAAAAGGAGGATGACCGCGTCATCCGGTATTTAAAGGGAGAAACGATCTCCCTGACGCCGGAGGAAGGGCCTGTCAAGGGCTGGTGCCTCGTCTGCGTGGACGGCTATCCCCTGGGGTTTGCCAAGGGAACGGGCATGGCGCTCAAGAACAAATACTATCCGGGATGGCGGTGGCAGTGATGAAGGATACCATTAGGCTGGACAAATATTTAACGGAGATGGGCGAGGGAACGAGAAGCCAGATCAAAGAGATGGCCAGAAAGGGACGCATCGCTGTAAACGGTGTAACGGAGAAGAAGAGTGAGCGTAAGATTTCTCCCTCCTCCGACACGGTTGCCGTAGATGGACGGAACGTGTCCTATGTGGAATATGAATACTATATGCTCCATAAACCGCAGGGCGTCGTCTCTGCGACGGAAGACAGGCTGCATGAGACGGTGGTGGATCTGATCACCGACAGGAAACGGGATGATTTATTTCCTGTGGGCCGCCTCGATATCGACACAGAGGGGCTGCTCCTCTTGACCAATGACGGAGATTTAACCCACCGCCTGCTCTCGCCGAAAAAGCACGTGGACAAGGTCTACTACGCCAAAATAGAGGGAATGCTTCCAGAAGACGCGAAAGACCGTATGGCGGAGGGCCTGGTTCTCTCAGACGGAACGGAAACGCTTCCTGCTGATTTGGAAGTCGTTCATCGAGGGGACTCCGGTGAGCTGTCTGAGATCCGCCTTACGATTCATGAAGGAAAATTCCATCAGGTAAAACGGATGTTTGAAACACTGGGGTGTCATGTGGTATACTTAAAGAGGTTATCCATGGGGATGCTCGTGCTCGATGAGGCACTGAAGCCGGGAGAGTACCGGCCGCTGACCCATGAGGAACTGGAACTGCTAAAAAAGACAAATCAGGAGTAATGATGATGATAGAAGAGACAAAAGCGGTCATATTCGACCTGGATGGAACGCTTGTGGACTCCATGTGGATGTGGAAGGATATCGACATTGAGTTCCTTAAAAACTATGGACACGACTGTCCTCCGGAGCTGCAGAAGGAGATCGAGGGAATGAGTTTTTCCGAGACCGCCGTCTATTTCAAGGACCGGTTCGGACTGAGGGAATCCATCGAAGACATCAAAGCCATCTGGCGGGAGATGTCCATTGAGAAATACCGCCATCAGGTGCCGTTAAAGGCCGGTGCCCGTGAATTTCTCAGCCATTTGAAGTCCCGCGGCATCGCGGCCGGCATTGCCACCAGCAACGGAAGAGAGATGGTAGACGCAGTCATCGATACTTTGAAGATCGGAGACTATTTTCAAGTTATCGCCACCGCCTGCGAGGTGGCAGCCGGAAAACCGGCGCCCGACATCTATCTGAATGTAGCTGGCCGTCTGGGCGTAGCCCCTGGTAAATGCCTTGTCTTCGAAGACGTACCCGCCGGAATACTGGCTGGAAAACGGGCCGGCATGACGGTCTGTGCTGTGGATGACGAATTTTCCAGGCATATGGAAGCGGAGAAGAAGAGTCTGGCCGACTACTTTATCCGCGATTATTACGATATTATAAACAGAAATGGAGCTGCAATATGATACACGATTACCTGCCAATGAACCGCGCCGATATGAATATCCGCGGCTGGAACCAATGTGACTTTGTCTATGTGAGCGGTGACGCCTATGTGGACCACCCCTCCTTCGGACACGCCATCATAACCCGGCTTCTGGAGGCGCACGGCTACAAGGTGGGGATCATCGCCCAGCCGGACTGGAAAGATCCGGAGAGCATCCGGGTGCTGGGAGAACCCCGGTTGGGCTTCTTCGTATCCGGCGGAAATATGGACTCCATGGTAAACCACTATTCTGTTTCCAAAAAGCGGAGACAGCAGGATTCCTACACGCCGGGCGGCGTTATGGGAAAGCGGCCCGATTACGCGACGGTCGTCTACTGCAACCTGATCCGCAGCGTCTACAAACGGGTTCCCATCATCATCGGCGGCATCGAAGCCAGCTTAAGGCGGCTGGCCCATTACGATTACTGGTCTGACCGGTTAAAG
Source organism: Hungatella sp. L36 (assembly GCF_014288035.1). Taxonomy (NCBI): domain Bacteria; kingdom Bacillati; phylum Bacillota; class Clostridia; order Lachnospirales; family Lachnospiraceae; genus Hungatella; species Hungatella sp. L36. The sequence goes on from NZ_JACOPC010000002.1 coordinate 542,294, forward strand.
CATTCGATCCTGATCGACTCCCAGGCTGATTTAATCTCCTACGGAATGGGAGAGCGGTCCGTCGTCGAGATTGCAGACGCATTAAACAGCGGAATCGATATCAAAGACATTACCTTCATAGACGGAACGGTCTACAAGACCAGCAGCCTGGACAGCGTCTACGACGCGCTGACCCTGCCATCCTACGGCGCCATGAAAGAGGAAAGACAAGAATACGCCAGGAGCTATTATATCCAATACAGCAACACGGATCCATTTACAGGGAAACGTCTGGTGGAACCGTACCAGGACAATTGCTACGTCGTTCAGAATCCGCCTTCCAAGCCATTAACCACCGAGGAGATGGATGAGGTTTACGACCTTCCGTATATGAGGAACTATCACCCGTCCTACGAAGAGGAGGGCGGTGTTCCGGCCATTCGGGAGATCAAATTCAGCCTGATCAGCAACCGCGGCTGTTTCGGCGCATGCAGCTTCTGCGCACTGACCTTCCATCAGGGACGGATCATTCAGGTGAGAAGCCATGATTCGCTGGTGGCTGAGGCAAAGCTTCTGACCGAAGAACCGGACTTTAAGGGCTATATCCACGATGTGGGCGGCCCCACCGCTGATTTCCGCTCGCCTGCCTGCGAGAAACAGCTGACCAAAGGCGCATGTCCGAACCGCCAGTGCCTGTTCCCGGAACCGTGCAGGAATTTAAAGGCAGATCACTCGGATTATATTGAACTGCTCCGGAAGCTTCGCTCTCTGCCAAAGGTGAAAAAGGTCTTCATCCGTTCCGGAATCCGGTTTGACTACGTGCTGGCAGACCCCAGCCGGAAGTTTTTAAAGGAACTGTGCCAGTACCATGTCAGCGGCCAGTTAAAGGTAGCACCGGAGCATGTGGCGGACAAGGTGCTAAGCCGCATGGGCAAGCCGCAGAATAAGGTGTACCGACAGTTTGTCAAAGAATATAAAGATATGAACGCACAGCTTGGCATGAAGCAGTATCTCGTCCCGTATTTGATGTCCTCCCATCCAGGCTCCGGCCTGCCCGAGGCCATCGAACTGGCCGAGTACTTGCGGGACCTGGGATACATGCCGGAACAGGTGCAGGATTTCTATCCGACGCCGTCCACCATCTCCACCTGCATGTACTACACCGGATACGATCCGCGCACCATGGAAAAGGTCTACGTCCCCACGAATCCGCATGAAAAGGCCATGCAGAGAGCACTCATCCAGTACCGCAATCCAAAGAATTACGAACTGGTGGAGGAAGCGCTGAAGAAAGCCGGACGCACCGACTTAATCGGTTACGACAAAAAATGTCTGATCCGTCCCAGATTTTCCGGGGGCGGACAGTCTGCCGGCGGGAAAAGGCCGGGGAATGGACAGCCATCAGGCGGTTATCCGGCTGCAAAGCAGCGGGATGACAAACCGGCGGGAAAGAGAAAGACTATAAGAAACGTTCATAAAAAGGTTAAAAAATAAAAGAGAAAAGAAGGGATTCAAATGAAGATTGCAGTTGTAACAGGGGCCTCCTCAGGAATGGGCAGAGAATTTGTCAGGCAGCTGGCGGACCGTTTTAACGGAATCGATGAAATCTGGGTTATCGCCAGACGCGAAGACCGGCTGAAGGAGCTGGTATCCACGGTTCCAGTGCGTTTGCGCATCTTCGCCGTGGATTTAACAGACCATAAGGAACTGATGGATTTTCAGTGCACGCTGGAGGAAGAGCACCCCGATGTCAAATGGCTGATCAACTCGGCGGGCTTCGGAAAGATTGGACCGGTAGGTTCTTTAAATCTTGCCGATGAAGCCGGTATGGTGGATTTAAACTGCAAAGCGCTCTGCGTGGTCACGCATATGGTGCTTCCCTACCTCTCCGGGAACAGCCGCATCATTCAGCTGGCTTCCTCGGCAGCATTTCTTCCGCAGCCGGATTTTGCCATCTACGCGGCCACGAAGTCCTTCGTACTCAGCTACAGCCGGGCGCTTAACGAGGAGTTAAAACCGCGCGGCATCTATGTGACCGCAGTATGCCCCGGACCAGTCAAGACGGAATTCTTCGATATTGCGGAGACCACGGGCGAGATTCCGGTCTACAAGCGGATCGTCATGGCGGATCCGAAGCGCGTAGTAAAGAAAGCGATCCGCGACAATATGATGGGACGGACCGTGTCGGTCTACGGCATTACCATGAAGGCATTTCATCTGCTCTGCAAGGTTCTGCCTCACGGCATGATCTTAAGAATCATGAAGGCGCTATAACAAACGGGGATTGAATCAACACTATACCGATAAAAAAGGAATGACAACTGTGAAAAAATACAACAAGGGGCAGTACGGATACCGGAACCATCATAAGAAAGTGGAGACAGGCAAAGTCGCCTTCGGAGCAGCCATGATTATCGCCCAGCTGATCGCAAGATATTTTGTGGACAACACGGCCTGGAAGAATATTCTGACGGTCATGGCCATCCTTTCCGTTCTTCCCACGGCCAACGTGGCCTCACCGCTTCTCGCGGCCTGGCGTTATAAGACGCCCTCCGAGGACTTTCACCGGAGAGCGGCAGGGTATGAGGGACGTTTTTCCATTCTCTACGACTTAATCATCACCACCAGAGACGCTATCATCCCGGCGGATGCAGCCATTGTCCATCCCAGCGGCGTATTCCTATACTGTACCTCGCCGAAGCTGGACACTGCAAAAGCGGAGAAATTCTTAAAAGAGATGTTTGCGGGACACAAGCTGGATCTTAGCGTGAAGATCATTCTCGATGAAAAGGCATTTTTCCACCGGATGGAGAGCCTGAAGCCGGCGGAAGAATACGAGGATGACGGCAGTGTGGACTACACGCTCCAGCTGCTTAAAAATCTATCCATGTAAGGGGAATTGAAAGATGCGTTCTCTCATTGTTTCTGAAAATGAATCGGGTCAGCGGCTCGACAAGCTGCTGGCCAAATACTTAAATCTGGCCGGTAAGGGATTTCTCTATAAGATGATGCGCAAGAAGAACATCACGCTGAATGGGAAAAAATGCGATGGCTCGGAGAAGCTCGTCCAGGGAGACGAGGTCAAGCTGTTCTTCTCCGAGGAGACCATTGAGAAGTTTTCCTCTCATACGCTCCAGGAGGTCAAAAAGGTGAATCTGCATATCATTTATGAGGATGACCATATTCTACTGGTCAACAAGCCTTCGGGAATGCTTTCCCAGAAAGCGAAGGACACCGATGAATCCCTGGTGGAATACATCATCGATTACCTCATATCCAGCGGACAGTTATCCACAGAACAGCTCCAGAGCTTCCGCCCATCCGTCTGCAACCGCCTGGACAGAAACACCAGCGGCCTCGTCGTCGCCGGCAAGTCTCTGCCGGGCCTTCAGATTATGTCCGCGGTCTTCAAGGACAGAAGCCTGCATAAATACTACCGGTGCGTGGTAAAGGGCCGTGTGACGGAAAAACAGGTCATTACCGGATTTCTTAAAAAGGACGAGGCCACGAACCAGGTGACCGTCACCACAACGGAAACGGCGGGAAGCGTTCCCATTATGACGGAATATGAACCGCTCGGCTGGGCGGAGGACTGCACGCTGTTAAGCGTCAAGCTGATTACAGGGCGGACCCATCAGATCCGGGCGCATCTGGCCTCTATCGGCCATCCCATTCTTGGGGACTACAAATACGGCGACAGCTCGGTCAATGAAGAGGCGAAAAAGCGCTGGAATATCCGTTCCCAGATGCTTCATTCCTGTACGGTGACATTTCCGCAGCTGCCGGAACCGCTGACCGGTCTTTCCGGCAAAACCTTTTCAGCGCCGCTCCCGCAGACCTTCCGGAAAATCTGCCGGGATTGGAGTTAGGCTATGGGAACATGGAACACGAGGGGCTTAAGAGGCTCCGCACTGGAAGATATCATAAACCGCAGCAACGACAGCTACCGTGAGAAGAAACTGGCCCTGATCCAGAAGGTGCCGACCCCGATTACCCCCATCTCCATCGATAAGGAGAGCCGCCACATCACGCTGGCTTATTTTGATCAGAAGAGTACGGTAGACTACATCGGGGCCGTACAGGGGATTCCCGTCTGTTTTGACGCCAAGGAGTGCGCCGTGGAGACGTTTCCCCTGCACAATATCCACCCGCATCAGATTGCCTTTATGCGTGAATTCGAGGAGCAGGGAGGCATCTCCTTCATCATCCTGTCCTATACGGTGAAAAATGAGATATATTATCTTCCGTTCGACGAAATCCTTCGATTCTGGACTCGAATGGAGGAGGGCGGGCGCAAAAGCTTCACCTATGAGGAAGTGGATAAGTCCTGGCAGATACGCAGCTGCCGGGATATCTTTGTCCACTATCTGGAGATGATTCAGAAAGATTTGGACAGAAGAGATTGACAAGTCGGGCAGTGTCCCTTATAATAAACTACACGTTATCATGGTAGCACTTTACCATACGAAAGCAGTATGCAGCAACGTTCGGAGGAAGCTATGGCAAACAAATTATTACATACACCGGATGGCGTCCGGGACATCTACGGAGTGGAATGTACCCGAAAGGCAGCCATTCAGAACAGGATCTTAGAGATATTCCATCTGTACGGATATCAGGACATTGAAACGCCGACCTTTGAATTCTTTGATATCTTTAATGAATCCCGCGGAAGCGTTAAAGCGAAAGAGATGTTTAAGTTTTTCGACAGGGACAACCATACCCTGGTGCTCCGGCCCGATGAGACGCCGGCGATCGCCAGATGTGTGACGAAGTATTTTACAGAAGAGGATATGCCTTTGCGGCTCTGCTATTTGGAGCGGACCTTTATCAATAACACCAGCTACCAGGGACGGCTCAAGGAAGCGGCCCAGACCGGTGTGGAACTGATCGGTGACGACTCGTCCGACGCGGATGCGGAGATTCTCGCCATGGTTATCCGGGCCCTGAAGGCGGCTGGCCTCACGGAATTCCAGGTGGAGCTGGGAGAGGTCGATTTCTTCCGCGGCCTTCTAGAGGAAGCCGGCATGGACGAGGAGATGGAGGAGAAGCTTCGTGAGCTGATCGAGAACAAGAATTATTTCGGCGTGGAGGAGCTGGTGATGGAACAGCCCATTCCACAGGAATTAAAGGATGCATTTCTAAAGCTTCCTGAACTGTTCGGTTCCCTGGAGGAGATCCAGGCCGCCAGAGAGTTTACGAAAAACCCGCGGGCCTTACGGGCGATTGACCGTCTGGAAGAGGTGAATCGGATTCTGGAATATTACGATTTGTCGGAATACGTTTCGTATGACCTTGGAATGCTGAGCCAGTACCAGTATTACACCGGAATCATTTTCAAGGCCTATACTTACGGAACCGGAGATTACATCGTAAACGGCGGGCGGTACGACAAGCTTCTCGTCCAGTTCGGAAAGGATGCACCGGCCGTGGGCTTCGGAATCTCCGTCGATGATCTGATGCTGGCTTTATCCAGACAGAAGATCGATACGCCGGTCCGGGTGGTCAATACCATGATTCTCTTCGAGCCGGAATCCAGAGAGCAGGCGATCCAGCTTGCGAAGCACTTCCGCGATACCTCCATGCCGGTGCAGCTTCAGCTTAAGAAGGCAGACAAGACGCTGGAGGCGTATAAAGCCTATGCGGGGCGCACCACCATTACGAACCTGCTGTACTTAGATGAGAAGGGCTTTTCCGTAAAGATCGTGAACTTGAACTTAGACCGGATGGACGAGATACCGCTGTCCGAATACTTAAAATGAGGTAACAGTTCAGACGGCGGAAAAATCAGTGCAAAGGCGGGCGTTAAGCTTGTTTATAAGACCGTTTTTGCACTGATTATTCCATCGGATGGACATTCGATGCTTCTTGACCGTTTTTTCGGTCAAGAAGATGAGCCGTCTGAACTGTTACAAGATGAGGGATGACATGAGATATTTGACATTTGCCCTGGCAAAGGGCCGTCTGGCAGAACAGTCGCTGGATCTGCTGGAAAAAATCGGAATCACATGTGAAGAGATGCGGGATAAGAGTTCCCGGAAGCTGATCTTTACAAACGAGGAGCTGGGGATGCGTTTCTTCCTGGCCAAGGCAAGCGATGTGCCGACCTACGTGGAGTACGGCGCCGCCGACATCGGCGTGGTCGGAAAGGACACCATCCTGGAAGAGGGCCGGAAGCTCTATGAGGTGATGAACTTAGGGCTGGGTAACTGCCGTATGTGTGTCTGCGGACCGAAAGAGGCAGAAGAGCTGTTAAAGCATCACGAGAGAATCCGTGTGGCCACCAAATATCCGGCCATTGCAAAGGATTACTTTTACAATAAAAAGCACCAGACCGTGGAGATTATCAAGCTGAACGGCTCCATTGAGCTTGCCCCCATCGTCGGCCTCTCCGAGGTCATCGTGGACATTGTAGAGACGGGCACGACGCTCAAGGAAAACGGCTTAACTGTGCTGGAAGAGATCTGTCCGCTGTCTGCCCGCATGGTAGTCAACCAGGTCAGCATGAAGCGGGAAAACGACCGGATTACCCGTCTGATCCATGATTTGAGGAATTTAATGCAGTCGATGGGCTGATGTTTTAAAACGCTCACTACAAGGAGGAAAACAAATGAGAATTGTTGCGTTAGACGAAACTTCCAAAAAGGATATTCTCGCAGACTTATTAAAGCGTGATCCGAACAATTATACCGCCTATTCAGATACGGTCCAGGAGATCGTGGACACAGTAAAACGTGACCGCGACGCGGCCGTATTTTCCTATACAGAGCAGTTTGACCATGCCGTGATAGACGCCTCCACCATCCGGGTGACAAAAGAGGAGATTGAAGAGGCCATGAGAGAGGTGGAACCGGGACTTTTGGAGGTCATGAAGCGCTCCATGAAGAATATCCGGGCCTTCCACGAGAAGCAGAAGACGTACAGCTGGTTTGACAGCAAGCCGGATGGAACGATACTGGGCCAGAAGATCACAGCGCTTTCCAGTGTCGGCGTCTACGTTCCCGGCGGCAAGGCGGCTTATCCGTCCTCCGTTCTCATGAACATCATTCCCGCCGAGGTGGCCGGAGTCGAGAAGATCGTCATGGTAACCCCTCCGGGCAGAGACGGAAAGGTCAATCCCGTGACCCTCACCGCGGCGCATCTTGCAGGGGCGACCGAGGTCTATAAAGTGGGCGGCGCCCAGGCTATCGCGGCACTGGCGTTTGGTACCGAATCCATCCCGCGGGTCAATAAAATCGTAGGCCCCGGCAATATCTTCGTGGCGCTGGCCAAGAAGGCGGTATACGGCCATGTCAGCATCGACAGCATCGCCGGTCCCAGCGAAATTCTGGTCCTGGCCGATGAGAGTGCCAATCCCCGTTTTGTAGCGGCGGATCTCTTATCTCAGGCGGAACACGATGAACTGGCCTCTGCCATTCTGGTTACCACCAGCATGGACCTGGCAAAGAAGGTATCGGAAGAGGCGAAGCGGTTCACAAAGGAGCTCTCCCGCTCAGAGATCATTCAGAAATCACTGGATAATTACGGCTACATCCTGGTGGCAGACACCATGGCAGACGCCCTGGAAACGGTCAATGAAATCGCTCCGGAGCATTTGGAGATCGTGACGAAGAATCCATTTGAAGACATGACTCGTGTGAAAAATGCGGGAGCCATCTTCATCGGGGAATACAGTTCTGAGCCTCTTGGCGACTACTTCGCAGGCCCGAACCACGTGCTTCCGACCAACGGAACGGCAAAGTTCTTCTCCCCGCTGAACGTAGACGACTTCGTGAAGAAATCCAGCATCATTTACTATTCCAAAGACGCTCTGGAGGCCATTCATGAGGATATCGAGGCATTTGCAGAGGCAGAGCAGCTGACCGCACATGCCAATTCTGTCAGGGTCAGATTTGAAAAATAGAGAAGAGAGGACGAGGATATGGGAAGAACTGCGGAAATAACGAGAGTGACGAAAGAGACGGATATCCGCCTGAAGCTGAACCTGGACGGATCGGGCAGCGCTTCTGTTCAGACGGGAATCGGCTTCTTTGATCATATGCTGAACAGCTTTGCCCGCCACGGCCTGTTTGATCTGGACGTGGAAGTGAAGGGCGATTTGGAGGTCGATACCCACCATACGATCGAGGATACGGGCATCGTGCTGGGCACCGCCATCAAAGAGGCGGTTGGCAATAAGAAATCGCTTAAACGGTATGGAAATATGATTCTTCCCATGGATGAGTCCCTGCTTCTCTGTGCCATCGATTTATCGGGCCGCCCCTACTTCGTTTTCGACGCGGCCTTTACAGCCGAGAGAGTCGGGCAGCTTGAGACCGAGATGGTAAAGGAGTTCTTCTACGCCGTTTCCTATGCGGCGGAAATGAATCTTCATATCAGAAAGCTGTCCGGGGAGAATAACCATCATATCATTGAGGGCATCTTCAAGGCATTTGCCAAGGCTCTCGACGAGGCCACACAGACGGACCCCAGAATCACGGATGTGTTGTCGACAAAAGGGACACTGTAAACCGGGAAGAAGGAGAATATTATGCAGTTATATCCGGCTATTGACATGAAAAACGGACAGTGTGTCCGCTTAAGACAGGGAAAGTTCAAAGAGATCACCGTTTATTCCGATTCTCCGGAGAAGGTGGCGGCATACTGGGAATCACAGGGGGCCACATTCCTGCATCTGGTGGATTTGGATGGCGCGCTGGCAGGCTATTCGGTCAATGAAGACGCCATCAGACGGATCGTCGCAGCCTTCTCCAAGCCGATCGAGATCGGCGGCGGAATCCGGACAGAGGAGGCCATCGAGCGTATGCTGAATTTGGGCGTCAGCCGCGTAATCATCGGGACAAAGGCGGTCCAAAATCCCCTTTTCCTTCGCGACGCAGTTACCCATTTCGGCGCAGACCGGATCGTCGCCGGTGTGGATGCGAAAAATGGGCTGGTAGCCATCGAAGGCTGGGAGAAGGTCAGCGAAATAACGGCATCGGATCTATGCGGTCAGATGAAGGAATACGGCGTCCGCCATGTGGTTTATACCGATATTTCCAGAGACGGCATGCTCACCGGCCCCAATGTGGAGGCCACAAAGGCCCTGACAGAGGCAACCGGCATGGACATCATCGCTTCCGGAGGAATGTCTTCCATGGACGATTTGAGACGCCTTCATGAGGCTGGTGTAAAGGGAGCAATTATTGGAAAAGCTCTGTATGAAAACAGAATTAATCTAAAAGAAGCGGTGGAAGCATTCGAATGACAGTGGTGCGGAAGGAGAATGATGTTATGAACGAATATAAAAAGGTGATTCCGGGATTCGGTATCCGCGAGGGAAAGGCGGCCGCACTGTGGGGTGCAGACTGCTGTGAGAATGATGTCCTCGCGCTTTCCCGGTATTACGGTGACAGCGGCGCCGATGAGCTGTTCCTCTATGATCTGTCCGAAACGGATGAGGATCACGAGCGTTCCATCGGACTGATCAAGGAAATCGCCAGAACGGCCGATGTCCCCATTATAACCGGAGGCCGCGTCAGACGTCTGGAGGATGTGAAGAAATACCTCTACGCAGGCGCAAAGGCCGTATTTCTCAATGTAGATGTAGATGAAAATGTAGACTTGATGAAGGAGGCCTCCGACCGTTTCGGTGATGATAAGATCTACGCCTGGCTGCCGGATTTCACCTGGCTGGAACGGACTGCGGAATACAGCCAGCTTGGCGCTTCCGTCATGATTCTCGGATGTGCCTGTCCGTCGGAAGCGGAGACCGCGCGGCTGGAGGAGAAGGAAGAGACGTTTATCCTCTCATCTGATTGTCCTGATGCGGCTGTATTTTCCTCTATGTTGGCTTCTGGCCGTGTATCCGGCGTCATCGGTTCCATGACCGGAAAATCACCTTCCTGCATGGAATTAAAGCAGCAGTTAAAGAAGAACGGTATTGCAGTTGATACCTTTGAAAGTGCGGTGGCGTGGGAAGACTTTAAGCTGAACTCCGACGGACTGATCCCCGTGATCGTCCAGGATTACCGGACCTCCGAGGTTCTTATGATGGCCTATATGAATCAGGAAGCCTTTGAGGCGACGCTTCACAGCGGCCTCATGACGTATTTCAGCAGAAGCCGCCAGAGTCTCTGGCTGAAGGGTGAGACCTCCGGCCATTACCAGTATGTGAAGTCTCTCTCCTTAGACTGCGACAACGATACCCTGTTGGCAAAGGTCAATCAGATCGGCGCGGCCTGCCATACGGGAGCGCGCAGCTGCTTCTTCCAGACGTTGGTAAAGAAGGAGTATCAGGAGACGAATCCTTTAAAGGTATTTGAAGACGTTTTCGCCATTATTCTCGACCGCAAGGAGAATCCGAAGGAGGGTTCCTATACCAATTATCTGTTCGACAAGGGAATCGATAAGATCCTGAAGAAGCTGGGCGAGGAAGCGACAGAGATTGTGATTGCGGCTAAAAATCCTGACCCGGAGGAAGTGAAGTATGAGATTTCCGACTTCCTGTACCACATGATGGTATTGATGGCGGATAAGGGTGTAACCTGGGAAGATATTACGCGGGAACTGGCAAACAGGTAAGTAAGAAATAAGATAGAGGCGATGAGTTGACATAATAATTTTATGTTAATCTGTATAGAAAAATCCTTTGAGAGAAGATAAATGCTATTTTCTTTTAAAGGATTTTTTGTGGTGAAAAATGGAGGCTGCAAAGATAAAATCTGTTCATGTAAACAGTGACTTTTTATGTGGGGTATGATACTGTTACTGTATATGATACTGTTGCTGTATATGATTCTGTTACTGTATATGATATTGTTTCGCTATATCATATCGTATCAATATACAAAGTCAGCTCTATTCCCTATAAATGCAGAAAAAGCAAAATGCAGAAAGAGCAGGTGAGAATAAAATGTCACGAAGAAGAAAGTATGCACTGGCCTGTTTTCTGTTTCCGTTGATCTCCATCTTACTTATATCGTGCAGACAGGCTCCGGGCATGGGTGAGGAAACTTTACAGACAGAAAGCATGTCTGCCACCATGCCCGTGACCACAGACGATTCTGCGACATCGGAACCATCTGAAACATTTGAGCCATCAGAGTCGTCATCAGCCAACCAGCCCTCCATTCCCGATACCTGCGGCAAGATTGCCGCACAGATCAGCACCTTTATGAGCCAATACCGATCCAGCGTCTATTACGATGAGCCAACCGATTCGTTTGTCATCAATATCAAAGGCAGTACAAGAGATTTCGTGGATCTCAGCACAGAGGGCGGAACCATTACCCGTTATACGGATAAAGGGGGGAAAATATACCGGTACCGACTGGTTCTTTATGGTGAGACCGGTCGCATGGAGAGCAATTATTTTTTCACCAGTCACTTTATTTATTATACCAGCTTGGAGGAAGATTACTGCGTTCCTCCCATCATCATAGGAGAGACTGACATACTGGAGCAGACGCTGACGGAAGGTATTCTTATAGATGGAGTCTGCTATCGCTACGACCGTCTCAGGGATCAAATCCTTATGACAGATGTGATCGAATTCGTCTATACGCCGGAGGAACTGGCTGACATATATGAAAAGGCAGTAGTAAGCCCTGAGACAGCGGCAGCCAGCGAAGAAGAAATCTATTCCCAGCAGACTTCTCCTGAGACCGCAGTCAGCCTGTACCGCGAACTTTTAAAGGATGATACCATGTATTCCCTTACGGCTACGGCCGACTATCCAATGGGAGATGGGAATGCCGTTTATGCCTTCGGAGACTGCAATGGAGACGGGGTCCCGGAGCTGCATATCGTGGGCGGTTATTTCTATAATATCTATACGTGCCGCAGCGGAAAGCTCGCCCTGCTCCGAAGCTCTGACAGATATGCCAGGCCTTTGACTCCATTGAAGGACGGCGGAATGATCGGTTATAAGGCAACCGGTCTCAGCTACGACTGCTATTACTATCGAAGACTGGATTTTGACGGTTTCCTTATCGATTCCGAATCCCGTGATTTCCTCGTGGAATTTGCGGTGGACGGCGACCCTGACAAGAATACCTATACGATGGACGGTGATCCCTGTACGAAGGAACAGTGGGAAAATGAAATTGCCCCCTATCGCGACATGCTGGATAACCCTGCTTTGCAGCTTTCATGGGACTACGTATTTCCAGAAGCTGTGAGGGCGGAATTAGCGGACAGCAGGCGGGATTAGTCAGGCCAGGAAACACATAATAGGGGCTTTCACCCTGTTCGTGTTTATGTTATAATTAGAAAATTGAGAGAAGAAGGTCTGAAGGGACAGAAACCGTCAGATACTTATCACAACGATACAGAGATCTATAGCTCAAAGGAGGACATGAATCATGTCAGAAGTTTTAAATCACTTTTTAAAGTATGTTTCCTACGATACCGAATCGAAGGAAGACGTGGAAGAATTTCCGAGCACGGAAAGCCAGCGTGTCTTAGCGGAGGTACTGGCGGAAGAACTGCGCGCCATGCATGCACAGGACGTGCGCGTGGATCAGAACTCATACGTATATGCCACCATACCGGCCACCATGGACAAGAAGGTTCCGGTAATCGGCTTTATCGCTCATATGGATACGGCTCCGGCTTACTCCGGTGCCAATGTACACCCGCAGATTGTAAAACAGTATGACGGCGGAGACATCCTGATGAATCAGGAGACCGGTCTCACCATGAAGACAGCCGATTTCCCTGATCTGTTAAAGTATAAGGGACAGGACATTGTCACCACGGACGGCACCACACTGCTTGGTGCGGACGACAAGGCCGGTGTCGCAGAAATCATGACCATGGCAGAGTATCTTCTGGCTCACCCGGAGATTCCCCACGGAACGATCCGCATTGGCTTCACACCGGATGAGGAAGTGGGACACGGCGCAGATTTATTCGATGTGGCAGGATTCGCCGCAGATGCCGCCTATACCGTGGATGGCGGAGGATTAGGAGAATTGGAATATGAGAACTTCAATGCAGCCTCCGCGAAGGTGGATATCCACGGCTCCAGCATTCATCCAGGCTCCTCCAAAGGAAAGATGAGGAATGCGATACTCATGGCCATGGAGTTCCACAACATGCTTCCGGTCTTTGAAAATCCCATGTATACAGAAGGCTATGAAGGATTTTTCCATCTGGATTCCATGCGCGGAACCGTGGAAGAGGCTCATTTAGACTACATCATCCGCGATTTTGACGAGAAAAAGTTTGCGGAGAAGAAAGAGTTTATCACGCGTGTTGCCGCCTACTTAAATGACAGATACGGAAAAGGCACCGTGAATCTGGAACTCAAGGAAAGCTACCGCAACATGAAAGAAATCATCGAGCCGAATATCTATCTGATCGACATTGCCAAAGCGGCGATGGAAGAGATCGGCATCGAACCGATCGTAACTCCGATCCGCGGAGGCACCGACGGCGCCCGTCTTTCCTACATGGGTCTTCCGTGTCCGAATCTCTGCACCGGAGGCTATAATTTCCACGGTAAGTATGAGTTTATTCCGGTACAGTCCATGGAAAAAGTGGTTGAGCTCCTGCTAAAGATTGTAGAAAAATTCGCAGAACGCTAAAGGAGGATTCTTTATGGGAGAACTGGCGAAGCTGCCGAATATCGGCAAAGTAGTGGAGGAACAGTTAAATCAGGTCGGTATCACGACTTATGAAGAACTTAAGGAGCTCGGAAGCCGTCAGGCCTGGCTGCGTATCAAGGCCATCGATGACTCCGCCTGCATTCATCGTCTCTATTCGCTGGAGGGAGCCATACTCGGCATAAAGAAAACGGAGCTTGACGCGGAAACAAAGGCGGATTTGAAAGACTTTTATAATTCGTTTCGTTAGAATCGGGCTGCCTGGTTTTCTGAAATTTATAAAGAACGACAGAGTGTACCGCGTTGTGCGGTATCCTCTGTCGTTTTTTATTTTCTTACACGAAAGTTCGTCCTATGAAATAAAAAACCTCCGGGAGGATGCGCACTCCGCGCCAAGGAAGTATGGCCGCTGAAGCGACCGCGCTTCGGCGCGAGAGTCCGGCGAGCCGGACTCTTTCTTGTTATAATCCTGCATTCAATCCTCTTGACAAATCCTTTGTCACATCTTTCTCTCCTCCATCATAAAATAACATCAGATAATCTCTTTGCACTGCATTCCATCTGAAAGGATGCGGGATCAACAGTACAAACTGAGCAGGCAATGTCTGTAAATGACATGAAGCCGGGCCGTCGAGACGGCAGCAGATGGGTATCAGGCGCATCTGTGGGACAGTAGTATGTTCCACAGGTGCGCCTTTTTTGTCGTAATCTATTATGGGAGGTTCCTTATGGAGACTTGGAACAATGGGATGCCGGAAGGTCTGACAACCGCCGGTGCACAAAAGCTTCTCGAAAAGTACGGAAGAAATGAACTGACTCCGCAAAAGAAAGAAAGTTTTTTTAAGAAAGCACTCCACGTTATGGCGGAACCCATGTTTCTCCTTTTGATGATCGCTTCGGTGATCTACTTCATCTTAGGAGAGCCGCGGGATGGAGCAGTGATGCTCCTGTTTGTCACCTGTATGATCACCATCGATGTGGCCCAGGAATGGAAGACCGACCGCACGCTGCGTGCGCTCAGGGATTTGTCTGCTCCGCGAGTAACGGTAATCCGCGACGGTGTCAGACAGGAGATTGCCAGCGCGGAGCTGGTGCCCGGGGATATCATGGTGCTCTGCGAGGGCATCAAGATTCCGGCCGACGGCTCCATCGTATCCTGCAGCGATTTCTGTGTCGATGAATCAACGCTTACCGGTGAACCGGTCCGTGTCTGGAAGCATGCCCGGTCGTCCAATACCGATCCGTCCCCGGAACCGGAGAGCAGCGAAGGCTACTGGAAACACGATTTCTGCTACGCAGGCACCCTGGCTGTACAGGGAAATGCTTATGTTCTGGTGGAAAAGACAGGTGCGGCCACGGAATACGGAAAGGCGGGAAGCCACGTTCTGGAAGCGGAAAAGGTGATGACTCCGCTTCAGAAGCAGACGAAGAGCCTGGTCACCGTCTGTGCGGGAATCGCAGCGCTGTTGTTTCTCCTCGTCAGCGCCTTCACGTACATCAATCTGGCCGGTTATCCCTTCCAGGAACGCCTGATCAAAAGCATTTTGTCGGGAGTCACCCTGGCCATGGCCATGATACCGGAGGAATTTCCCGTGGTTCTCACCGTCTTTCTCTCCATGGGAGCATGGCGGCTGGCTAAGAAGCACTCTCTGGTGCGTCATCTGCCTTCGGTCGAGACTCTGGGAGCCGTCTCTGTCCTCTGTGTGGATAAGACCGGAACCATCACGAAGAACCATATGGAAGTGAAAACGTTGTGGCCCGAGGCCGCCAGGGACAGCGGGCTGGTATTCCTTATGGGGCTGGCCTGCGAGACCGACGCCTATGACCCCATGGAGAAAGCCATGCTGGAATACTGTGAGAAGTCTGGAGTTACAAAGGATGATCTCTTTCGCGGCACGCTTATTCAGGAGTATGCATTTACCAACGAATCCAGGCGAATGGGGCATGTCTGGGAGCTGGATGGGGAACGCCTCGTAGCTGCCAAGGGGTCTCCGGAAGCCATTCTCGAACTCTGTTCCCTCTCTGAAGATGAGCGGAAGGCGGTGGAAGAGAAGGTCGCGGAGCTGTCCGGAGAAGGACTCCGTGTCATCGCCATGGCGTCTGCGGCCCTGCCCCCGGATGAAAATGTCCCGGACTCTCTGGCTGGATGCGGCCTCCTGTTTTCCGGGCTTGCAGGACTTTATGATCCGCCGAGGGAAGGCATAAGGGAAGATATTGCCCTCTGCCGGTGGGCAGGTATCCGTATCGTCATGATCACCGGAGACAGCGGCTTAACTGCGGCGGCCATCGCTGCGCAGACCGGCATCGACTGGGAGAGCGGCAGTGTCACCGGTGAGATGCTGGACCGCATGACAGAGGAAGAGCTGCTGCAGACCGTAAAGTCGGTATCGATCTTCGCGCGGGTCATTCCCGAGCACAAAATGCGGATTGTCAAGGCTCTGAAGGATAGCGGGGAGATCGTCGCCATGACCGGGGACGGAGTCAATGATGCGCCTGCGCTGAAATATGCGGACATTGGAATCGCTATGGGAAAACGGGGAAGTGAGGTATCCAGGGAGGCCGCAGACTTAATCCTGATGGATGATAACTTTCACACCATTGTCGAGACCGTGCGGGATGGGCGGCGGATCTACGACAATATCCGAAAAGCGGTGGGATATATCTTCACCATCCATATCCCCATTGCCCTGGCCTCCCTTTCGGCCTCCATGCTGGGGATCGCACCTTCTGCGCTCATGTTTCTGCCTGTACACATCGTATTAATGGAACTGATGATTGATCCGACCTGCTCCGTGATCCTGGAGCGGCAGCCCGCAGAATCGTGCGTCATGTGCAGACCGCCGCGGAAACGATCGGAAAAGCTGCTGCGCCTTTCCTCTCTGACAAAAAGTATCGTGCAGGGGCTTGTCCTTTTCGGCACCTCCTTCGGAAGCTATTACCTGACGCTCAGTCAGGGGGAATCTGCCCCGCAGGCGCGCTCCATGGGGCTTTCCATCGTGATCCTGGGCAATCTGTTCCTTGTGCTGGTCAATGCTTCCGAGTGCGACAGCGCCTGGTGCTCCGCGAAGAAACTGGCGCGGGACCGCGTCATGCGTCTGGCCGCCTTTATGACGTTGCTGCTTCTGGGAGTCAGCCTTTACAGCCCAATTCATTCATTTTTGAAGCTGGCGCCCTTATCCCTGCTCCAATTCTTTACAGCACTCTGCATCGCTGCCGTTTCTGTACTCTGGTATGAGCCTGTAAAAGCAGTAAGGAATCGAAAATACAAAGAAACGTGAACGCCCAAAGCATAAAATAAAAAGATGAAGTCCGGACCCTGTGATCCATACTTCATCTTTTTATAATGCCCATAATACCCATAATCCCCGTAATGCACGTAATACCTATAATGCCCTTTCTACAACGTCCTGGCCGGCACTTCTATAGCAGCCGCCGTCTGTACCGGATAAAGTACCCCAACCCAACCGCATCCGCCAGAAACCACCCAATGGGCACCGACCACCAGATTCCAACCACACCGATCGCCGGAATGGAAGACAGAACATAGGCGAGCAGGACGCGGGTTCCCAGGGAGATGATCGTGAGCACCACGGACATGCCTGGCTTTCCCAGCGCACGGTAAAGTCCATAGAGCAGAAACAGACAGCCGATTCCGCAGTAAAAAGCCCCCTCAATATGAAGGTACCGCATTCCTTCCGCAATAATAGCCGTCTCCCGTTCACTGACAAACAGAAGCATCAGCGGACGCGCAAAGATCCAGATAATCGCGGAAATCCCAAGGCAGAACAGAAAGGAGACGAGGACCGCTCCCTTAAATCCGGTCTGAATCCGGTCCTTCCTTCCTGCGCCAAAATTCTGGGCAATAAAGGAGGAGAAGGCGTTGCCAAAGTCCTGTACCGGCATATAGGCAAAGGAATCAATCTTCACGGCGACCGCAAATGCCGCCATCACTGTTGTACCAAAGCTGTTGACAAGACCCTGCACCATCAGGATGCCGAGATTCATGACGGACTGCTGGACACACGTCAGCACGGAAAATCCGGCAATCTCTTTTAAGCAGGAGCGGCGGATTCTCATGTGTTCTTTCCCGATACGCAGCCACGGGCAGGAAAACCAGGAATAGACGGCAATTCCAATTCCCGAAACGTACTGGGAGATTACGGTGGCTTCAGCGGCTCCGGCGACACCGCGGTGAAGTCCCAGCACAAACCAGAGGTCCAGAGCGATATTCAGCACGGCGGAAACAGCTAAAAACAGCAGAGGCGTGACGGAATTACCAATGGCGCGCAGGAGACAGGAAAAATAGTTATAGAGAAACACAGCCATGATACCGCAGAATATGACAATCAGGTACTCCCGCATCATCCCCCGTATTTCCTCCGGCACTCTTAAAAAAACAAGAATCAGATCCGCACTCCAAAAGGCCAGCAGATTCAGGAGGATACTGATTACCGCAATGAGAAGGAAGGAGGTAAAGATACTTTCTTTCAGCCCGTCAAAATCCTTCTGCCCAAACCGGATCGAAAAGACGGCGCTGCTTCCCATACAGAGTCCCAGCAGGATTGAGGTCAGAAAAGTCATCAGGGTAAATGCGGATCCCACCGCAGCCAGTGCGTCCGGCCCGAGGAAACGGCCCACAATGAGAGTATCCGCCACATTATAGCACTGCTGTAAAAGATTGCCTAAAATCATGGGAACCGCAAAGAGAAGCATGGTTTTCATCACCGGCCCCTGTGTTAAATCACCTTTCATCATCGCGCAAAACCTTTCTATATGTAATTTATAACTTACGTTTCGTAATTATTATATCGGTTAAAAGAGCGTGTGTCAATTAATAGATTGCCTTTTGCAGCAATTGATTTTATAATATCAGGAGAGTAACTGGTGAAATGATTGTATCTATGACCGTGAAAAACGATCGTAAAAGAAGGAGATAACATGTTTCTTGAAGGCCTGGATGAATTGGATGAGAAAATTGTACAGCTGTTGATTAAAAATGCCCGCATGTCCTATTCGGAAATAGGCAGCCTGGTCGGTATCTCACGGGTGGCCGTCAAGATGCGGGTCCAGTCGCTGGAAAAACGGGGCGTGATCGAAGAGTATACCACCATTATCAATCCCCAGAAGATCAGCGGAGCCGTATCCTGCTACTTTGAGATTGAGACAAGCCCGGACACACTGGCCCAGGTAACAGAGACACTGCGCCGGAACGAAACCATCACCCAGATCTACCGTGTCACCGGAAAGAACAAGCTCCATGTACACGCGGTCGCCGCGTCGGGAGAGGAGATGGAACAGCTGATCGAGGAAGTGATAGACCCGCTTCCCGGAGTACTCAGCAGCAGCTGCAACATGATTCTGTCCCGGATCAAGGATATCAAGGGGCTGCGGCTGTGACGCTGCGGTACACGCCTACGTTTCACACCGCAGTCCGTCTAAAAAAAGATTGTAAAATTTATAAAAAAAGTGTACAATCATCATGAGCACTTGCGAAAGCTGAGACAGAAAGGTGAGGATACAGATGAGAGAGAAAAATGGAGTGATAGCTCAAAGAAGAGAACTGACGAAGGATATGGCGATTTGTGGTCTTTTTGCCTCATTAATTGCGGTAGGGGCCTTTTTAAAGATTGTAATTCCGGTTGGCGTGGATACGATGAATTTCACACTTCAATGGCTTTTCGTGCTTCTGGCAGGTCTTCTGCTGGGATCGAAGCGGGCATTTTACAGTGTCACAACGTATCTGGTCATTGGATTGGTAGGATTTCCGGTTTTTGCGCGCGGCGGCGGCCCTGCCTATTTAATCCGGCCGACCTTTGGCTTTCTGCTGGGCTTTGCCTTTGCGGCCTATGCGATGGGAAAGGTATGTGAGATCCTGCATTCGTCAAAGATCAGGACCTGGATCCTTGCGGCGGCGATCGGTTACGTCATTTATTATGGAACGGGAATCTTATATTTTTACTTTATTACACATTTTATAGTCGTTACACCGAACACCGTAGGCTGGGCGGCGATTTTCGCAGTCTATTGTCTGCCTACCATGTTTCCGGATGGCCTGCTGTGCATTCTTGCCATTATGCTGGCTGCAAGGCTGCGTCCGGTAGTGTCGCAGATGCTGTCATAGAAAGGAACAAAAAAAGATGGATGGGGATTCTTTCATCTTCCTGCCATAGAATCAGGATTACAAACAGCGGACTCTTCGGAGTCCGTTTTTCTATTTCATGCGTATATGTCCCGCCTGCTGCCGGTTTCACTTGCCGGTTTCATTTGCCGGTTTTATTTGCTTGTTTCACGCGCTATTTACTCTGTCCATATGTGGTTGAGTTTTTTTCGGTTATGCTTTATAATAATTATTTATATGATATGTCAGCGGAGAAAAAGTGAGGTGATCCTTTGGACGGGAAAGAAACTATATTAATTGCAGATGATGCAGATCTCAACCGGGCTATATTAAGAAACTTATTCGAGGATGAATACAACCTGCTGGAGGCAGAGAACGGAGAGCAGGCCCTGATCCTGCTGCGGCAGTACCGCGAACGAATCACCGTGGTTCTCCTCGATCTCGTCATGCCGGAAAAAGATGGCTACGAGGTATTAAAGGAGATGCAGGAGAACCGTTTTCTTTACCACTCACCGGTCATCGTGATCACGGCGGATGACAGCATGGGAAACCGCGCCAGGGTATTTGAACTGGGCGCATCCGATGTCATCGCCAAGCCCTTCGATCCCGCTGAAATTAAAAACCGTGTTAAAAATATTATTGAACTGGGCCGCTACAGGCGGCAGCTGGAGACGATGGTCGCGGAACAGTCCGCGCGCACGCGGGAGGCCAATGCCGCGGTGATCGATATGCTCACCTCGGTCATCGAATACCGCAGCCTTGAATCCGGTCAGCACATCCGCCGCATCCGGATGTTCACACAGATTCTGCTGGAGGACGTGGCGGAGAACTACCAGGTCTACAACCTGGACAGCCGGAAGATCCAGCTTATTATGGAGGCCTCTTCCCTGCACGACATCGGTAAGATTGCCATTCCCGACAGTATTCTCAACAAGCCCGGGAAACTGACATATGAAGAATTCGAAGTCATGAAGACCCATACGATGAAAGGCTGCGAGCTTCTCACAGACCTGGACAGTCTGCGGGATCAGGAGTATTTTGAATATGCCTACCGGATCTGCCGCTATCATCACGAGAGATGGGATGGAAACGGATATCCGGATGGCTTGAAAGGGGACAGCATCCCCATCTGCGCACAGGTGGTGGCCATCGCGGACTGCTACGATGCGCTCACGACAGACCGCGTGTATAAAAAAGCCATCGCCCCCAGCCAGGCCTTCAGTATGATTCTGAATGGAGAATGCGGGAAATTTTCTCCGCGGCTTCTGGAATGCTTCAAAAATGTGAGGGATAAATTTGCTCAGCTTTCCGCAGAGTATGCCGACCATCTGCCCGGCAAGATCAAGACGGCTCCGCATATTCCGTCCGCCTCCCTCTATGATACGGGAGACAACACACTGGAACAGAGCCAGCTTAAATATTTCACCCTGCTGCGCCATATGGATTCAACGGTCATGGAACTGGATTACGATACCGGTGTCTATCATCTGGTCTACTTAGCGGATCAGGATTTTTCCGCGCTGCGGTCTGGGAACCGTTTCGAGGACGCCATCCGCAATTTTACGGAAGCGGCGGTTCATCCCGAAGACCGTGCGCAGGTATTAGCCCTGCTGGATAATTATATCAGGGAGCTTTTCGACGAAGGACTGACCTGCCGCGACCGGAAGTACCGGATCCTGGACCGCAGCAGGGATACATACGTCTGGTGCAGAGCCTCTCTGCTTCGTATCAATCTGGAGAATCCCCGTCAGCACCGGGTACTGCTGGTGTGGCGCAAGGAAGAATTTCCGCAGCCGGATCAGCCAGGCCATCCGGCTCCTTTCGAACCGCTGCCGGTCGCTTATCCGGCGGCCGACCTGCTCTTAGGCGGCATTCAGAAGTGCCGGTGCGATCAGCATTTTACACTGATCCAAATCAGCCACAGCCTCGTGAATCTGCTGCATTATTCCGAACGCGAGATCGAAACGCAGTTTCAAAACCATCTGATGGAACTCGTATATCCCCCTGACCGGGAGAAGCTGGCAAAGCAGTTTAAGGAACAGCGCAACGAGGGAAAGATTCTGCAACTCGAATACCGTCTTGTGGCAAAGGATGGCCTTACGGTCTGGGTATCCGATCACTGTCTCATCACGGTGGAGAATGGTGCTGAGGTTGCGTATTGCGTAATTCTGGATGCAGCCCGCCACCATCAGGCGGAGGAGGAGCTGCGTCTGTCCCTGGAACGGCACAATATCATTATGGAACAGACGAATGATATTATTTTTGAATGGGATATCCGAAACGATGAACTGTATCTCTCCCCCAAATGGAAGAGTCAGTACGGTTACCAGCCTATTACAAAGAATGTGAGCAGTGAGATCCCCAGAATATCGCACATCCATCCGGACGATGTACCGGTATTTCAGGATCTGATGCAGACCATGAGAATCGGCATCCCCTATAAGGAAGCCGAATTCCGCATTGCGGATGGAGCCGGCGTCTATCGCTGGAGGCTGGTGCGCGCCACCGCTCAGTTTGATATTGACAACAAGCCATTTAAGGCCGTCGGGGTGATCGTGGATATCGATTCACAGAAGGCAGAGAAAGCGTCCCTGGAGGACCGGGCGGCACGCGATGTGCTCACCGGCCTCTATAACAAGGTTTCTGCCCAGGGCAGGATAGAAGCACACTTTTCGGCCTGCGCTCCCGATGACCTGTCGGCCCTGATGATTCTGGATGTGGATGATTTTAAACAGATCAACGACCGATACGGCCACATGTTCGGGGATGCGGTACTGGTCGAGCTCTCCTCAAATGTGGCGAAGCTGTTCCGCGGCCAGGATACGGTCGCGCGGATCGGCGGCGATGAATTTCTGATCTTTATGCCAAACGTCCGTAAGGAAGAGGTGGCAGAGCAGCGTGCAGAGGAGATCCTTTCGGTTCTGAAGGATCTGCTTCATGAAAACATGAGAGATATGGCCTTTTCGTGCAGTGTCGGCCTGGCCTTTGCCAGGGGCGGCGCCTTGAGCTTTCGGGATTTATTCGAACACGCCGACCGTGCCCTTTACAGGGCCAAGGCAGCAGGCAAAAAGCAGGCGGTCTGCTATCAGGATGAGATGCGGAATGGGCTTATCGGCAGACCGGAGGCGGAAGCGGCTGTCTGCCGCACGGAGATTGATTCGGACCGTTTGAAGCAGTGGAATCTTCCCACCCTGATTTCGAGGGCGTTTGATATTTTATACGGCGCTGAGGATTTCGGGAGGGCGGTGCAGTCCATTCTGGCCCTGATCGGGGAGATGTTTGAAATCAGCCGGACTTATATCATTGAAAGCAGCAAAGATGGGCGGCGCTGCAACAACACCTTTGAGTGGTGCGCCGAAGGCATCGAGCCGCAGATCCATTACCTCCAGCAGGTTCCCTATGTGAGTAACGGCTTTGATTACCGGGAGAACTTTGGTGAAGACGGACTCTTTTACTGTCAGAATATCAGCAAACTGGCGGACCGGGAAAAGGGATTTCTGGAGGGGCGGGCAGTGCTGTCCACCCTGCAGTACGCCATACGGGAAAATGGTACCTTCTACGGTCTGGTAGGCTTTGATGACTGCGGAATCCGCCGTTTCTGGACCAGGGAGCAGATCGAGGCGCTGACCTTTACAGGCAAGCTGCTGTCCGTGTTCCTGCTCAAGTACCGGACGCAGGATGCCCTGAGTGAATCCGTGCTGAACCTGCACAGTGTTCTGGATCAGCAGGAGGTATGGCTGTATGTCCTGGATCCGGATACCTACACCCTGCGTTACCTCAACCGAAAGACAAAGGAACTGGTGCCGGAAGCAGAACCCGGCCGGCCCTGCTATGAGGTGTTTTATAAGCGGGACAGTCCCTGCGAAAACTGTGCGCTTAAACAAGCCCTTGAGACCGGGCAGAGTACCATGGAGCTGTACAACGATATTCTGGGAATGTGGATTCTGACTGACGCCTCGATTGTACAGTGGAACCGGATGGAAGCATGCCTTGTGTGCTGCCGGGACATTTCCCGTTACAAGGATAAGAAGAGCCAGGACTCGAAACAGAAGATAAGAGAATCATGCGGAGGAGCATATGAATACAGATAATTACAGCCAGTTAAAAACGCGGATCCTGGACATTCTATGGAACGAAACGGATTTTGACGCGGCAGTCCGCCGCGTGCTGATATTAGTAGGAAACGAGTTTTCAGCTGATAGTGTCTACATATCGGAATATTCCGTTTCCGACAGTCAGTTTATCAACACCTATCTCTGGACCGCACCAGGCTTCATGGATTCCGCCTGGAATAGGAAGGACACCAATCAGAAGAGGCTGGCCGCACAGAAGGGGGCCTTCGCCATGGGCAGTACCACCGCTTTCTGGAGCACGGATACCCTGCCTGAGGAATCGGCTGCGATTCTGAAACGGCTCGGCACCCGTTCGTTACTTCAGGCGCCGATTCAGGCTCAGGGCCATCTGGCCGCCTGCATTGGCCTGTCCGACTCCGTCCGTTTCCGTACAGACTGGGAAGGCAACACGAAGACCAGGGAATGCGTCATGACGATCGCCCAGATCATCGGTATCTTCCTGCTGAAAACCCGGTATGAACAGATCAATGGAGATTACCAGAATAAACTGGAGAAATCGCTTCTGGCGTCGCAGAAACGGACGGACGCCGCATACGATCTGCTGGATTCCATTTCATCGGGTGTCATTCTCGTGCGTCTCTATCCGGATGGCA
Organism: Hungatella sp. L36; assembly: GCF_014288035.1. NCBI lineage: Bacteria > Bacillati > Bacillota > Clostridia > Lachnospirales > Lachnospiraceae > Hungatella > Hungatella sp. L36. The sequence continues at coordinate 566,706 of NZ_JACOPC010000002.1, forward strand.
GGGCAAAACCGCTGTACGCCAATCTGGGGATGTACCGGATCCTCAGAATTCCCCGGACCGCGGAGGACGCCGTTGTTCCTGACCGTAACGCCGCAGTTCTGGAAAGTGAGTATTTTGACGATTTTTTCGCCAATATTCCGGAACCGGACAATCAATGGGTACGGCAGGATTATCAGGAGGGGTTCAAAAAGGATCATTTCAGTGTCAAGAAGTACCGGCTGCTCCGCGGTGACGGTACGTATGTGTGGGTCAGATCCGATTTGAGCCTGCGGGAGTCAACCGCGGAGTGCCGCATCTATTACGCTACCTACACAGATATGTCGGAGGAGATCAGCCTCCAGTCGAATTTAATGGAGATGCTTCAAAAAGAGAAACAGATAACAGCAGATTTAGAGAAAGCCAACCGGGCAAAATCAGATTTTCTGTCCCGCATGAGCCATGACATCCGTACCCCCATGAATGCGATCATGGGGATGTCGTCCATTGCGAGAGCTCATTTAGAGATAAAGGAGCGTCTGGTGGACTGTCTCGATAAGATCGATTCCTCGGCAAAGCTGCTGTTGAGTATTATCAATGAGGTTCTGGATATGTCCAAAGTAGAGAGCGGTAAGATCACGCTGTCTGAGGAGGAGGTTCATCTGGCGGAGCTGATTCACAGTGTGGTATCCATGGTACAGCCTCTGGTCGATGAAAAACAGCAGCAGTTTCAGATCCATCTCAACGATATAGAGCATGAATCTGTGCTTGGTGATGTGCAGCGGCTCCAGCAGCTGATCATGAATCTGCTGACCAATGCAATCAAATACACCCCGACGGAAGGGTTAATCCGGCTGGAGATTTTTGAAAAGCCATCAAACGATCCGGAGAAAAGCTGCTATGAGTTCGTGGTAGAGGACAACGGAATCGGGATGCACAGCGAATTTCTGACGCGTGTCTTTGAGCCGTTTGAACGGGCGGATGAGAAGCAGATCGACGCCGTACAGGGCACTGGCTTAGGCCTTGCCATCTGTAAGAGCATTGCAGAAAAGATGGGCGGCAGCATACAGGTGGAGAGCAAGTACGGCGCAGGCAGCAGGTTTACCGCCTCGGTGATATTAAGGAGAAGCGACGGAATCGCTGACGACGAAGCGCTCAGGGGACTGTCTGTCCTGGTGGCAGATGACGATGAAATCACCTGCATCAACACCTGCGCCCGCCTGGAAGCGCTTGGCATCCGGTGTGAATGGGTGTTAAACGGCCAGGAGGCGATAAAACGGGCCTCTGCGATGCATGAGAGCGGCCGCGATTACTTTGCGGTAATCCTCGACCTGAAAATGCCGGAACTGGATGGAATCGAGACGACACAGAGGCTGCGGGAGGCGTTGGGGAACCGGATACCGATTATTCTGATATCCGCCTATGATTTTTCGACCTATGTAGACAGGGCAGCGGCGGCAGGAGCCAATGACTTCATTACCAAACCACTGTTCCGCTCCCGCCTGGTTTCGAAGCTGAAGCAGTTTCTGGACAGCGAAAGCACCGCTCAGCCGGAAGAGCAGACGCAGACCGGCTCATTGTTTATGGGAAAACGAATCCTGTTGGTGGAAGACAACGATCTGAATCAGGAAATTGCCTCAGAAATGCTGAAAATGCTGGGAGTTACGGTGGAACTCGCTGAAAACGGGAAAGTTGCCCTGGAGCGTTTCATGGAATCCCCTCCCGGATACTACGATCTGATTTTTATGGATATGCAGATGCCGGTGATGGATGGCTGCACCTCGACCCGGAAAATCCGGGCCATAGAGAGAGATGATGCCAAACGCATTCCGATTATAGCCATGACCGCGAATGCCTTTGCCGACGACCGTCAGAAGACGGCGGAAGCCGGAATGAACGAGCACCTGGCTAAACCCATTAATCTGGAACAGTTGAGGCGGACGCTGGACCAATGGCTAAATTTCCTGTGATAAGAAAGCCGATAAACCGTGATTATTCACGAGTTTATCGGCTTTCTATTCAGATTCCCGGTTCTGCAAATAATCCGATTTCCGGCGGACCGTATGTGAAAACGAAAAACAGCACTGCAATCAGCGCAATTACGGCCACAAGAACAGGTTCATACTTTCGAATTTTCCCATTTGGAGTCAGACGCAGGGCAAGGGCGAAGGCGGCCAAAACGCTCACCAGAAAGGTGATGATATCCAGGGAAAGCAGATGAAATCCAAGGACTCCCGAGTATGTGTAAAAAATGGTGGGGATCAGCACACAGCCCGCAAGGTTTCCGGCTGCCAGCGCCGGTATGACACCGGGTTCTTCCTTCCGAAGACGAACTGACATCCACAGAGAATAGAACAGCATCGGGAAAAATAACAGCTTGATATGTTCCCAGGTAGACTCCCCTACGGGAGCGAACAGTCCGACCAGAAAGCTGTTTCCTGACAGCTGATAGAGAAAATGTGACAGAGTACCGAACACGGAAACAAAAAGGATTCCAGCCAGTGTATAACGCTTAAGACGGTTCATAGAAAGCCTCACAACATAAAATTTCTCTTTATAGTATGCAGGAACAGGGGGAACTATGTTTCAGCAGGACGTGTATAAATTCTAAAAACAGAGAATACAACATTAGGGAGAACTTTTTTATAAGGAGAACTATGAAAAGCCCCGTTTATGTTGTCACAGGAAGTCTGGATGCGGGAAAAACGAACTTTAAATTGAAAAAGGTGATCTTTTTGCTGATAATCCCGTTTCTTCTGTTCATGATTTTCCATGGACCGGCGGATTCATTAATCAGTACACGAACTGAGACTGGAGCGGAGCTGCCCGGGCTGAATGCGGCGGAGAAGAAGATCACAATATCTGATGACCTGTTTGGCATGTGGTATTCTGAACTGTATTTACACATGGAGCAGTATACAGGATACACGATTGTCATAACCGGATATGTACTAAAAGATCCGGAGTCCTTCGGGAAAGATGAATTCGCAGCCGCCCGCCTTGCCATGACCTGCTGTGTGGCTGATTTAGCCCCGGCTGGTTTGATGTGCAGTTATCCGGGTGCGTCGGACTTGAAAGAAGATTCCTGGGTGACGGTAGAGGGAACGCTTACGGCAGCCTACGAGGAGTATGGCGGACACAAGTATGCCAATCCTCTGATTATGGTATCCCATATCATGCCGGCGGAACCGGTGGACGGGTATGTGTATCCCTATTAGCAGCGGAAGCGAAAATGATTCCTTGACAATGTCATAACTGTTGTTATAATATATAAAATGTAAAAATGCTGGATTGAAAATGCCAGTGAGACGGAAAGGAGGAGAGGAAGTGAACTATTTTAATAAAAACAAACGACTCTATGCATTTCTTGCTGCGTTTCTTGTGACCGCAGTGCTGCTTCTCTCCGGTCTTTTTATCGTCACACATGCTGAGCATGACTGTACGGGTGAAGACTGCCTTGTCTGCGCGGAGATCGAAGCCTGCGTATGTACAATACAGCTGTTGTCAAAAGCAGTTGGAACAGGAGCAGCTGTCATCTTTGCATATCTTGTCATTTCAAAAATCTTATCACTCTGTCAGACCGGACTCTTTCTGTGCCCGGTATCTTTGGTCAGCTTAAAAATCCGTTTAGATAATTGAATCATCCTCGCGCAAGGCAGTTAGCCGTTCACTTTTTGTGTATGGCTTGACAGGATACGCCTGTCATGAAATCTGCCTTGTTTTTGTGTACCCTTTTTCTCTGCCCGAAGGGCTGAATGACTAAAAAACACAATCTGGAGGATTTATTTTATGAAATTTTATTCGATTAAAATGCTGTGTGCGCTGGCTATGACAGCGCTTGTTTCCGCTACCATGCTTTCCGGCTGCACAAGAGCCGCTGCGCCGAACCCGGCAGCCAAAGCAGATGCCATGGAGAGCAAAAAAATGCTGAAGGTTATGGCCAGCTTTTATCCCATGTACGACTTTGCAGCTAAAATCGGCGGCGACAAGGCGGAAGTGATTACCCTGGTTCCGTCCGGCACAGAACCCCATGACTGGGAGCCGGCTGCTGCCGATATCAGGAATCTGGAAGAAGCCGATCTGTTCATTTACAGCGGAGCCGGAATGGAGCACTGGGTGGACGATGTGCTGGCCAGCTTAGATAACAAAAATCTGATATCGGTGGAGGCCTCCAAGGGGGTGGCGCTTAGAGACGGCCACAGCCACAGCCATGAGGAGGAGGAAGGCGCCGGGGAACCGGAAGAAGAGGGGCGGTATGATCCTCATGTATGGCTCAGCCCTCTGAATGCGGAAAAAGAGATGGAAAATATCAAGAATGCCTACATAAAAGCAGATCCTGACAACAGGGATTACTATGAAGCCAACTACGAATTGTACGCCTCCAGGTTCGCTGACTTAAATCAGAAATTTAAAGATACCCTGTCTTCCCTGCCGAACAAGGATATTGTGGTATCCCATGAAGCCTTCGGCTATCTCTGTGACGCCTACGGTCTCAATCAGGTGGGAATCGAGGGACTGTCCCCGGATTCTGAGCCCTCCCCTGCAAGAATGGCGGAGATCATCGATTTTGTAAGAGCCAATCATGTCAGGGTTATCTTTTTCGAAGAGCTGGTAAGCCCAAAGGTTGCCGAAACCATTGCAAAGGAAACCGGTTCGTCAGTACAGGTGTTAAATCCGCTGGAAGGCTTAAGCGATGAGGAACTGGAAAGCGGCGCCGACTACTTCTCGGTAATGGAGGAGAACTTAAAACAGCTGGAGGCAGCGCTGAAATAAGAGAGGCTGAATAAAAATGACAAAAGACAGACAAGGAGTATAACGGGATGGATGCCATTGCAGTCAGAGGACTGAACTTCTCTTATGGAAGCACTCAGGTCCTGAAACAAATTGATTTTACAGTTCCCGAGAGCCGCTTTGCGGTTCTGCTGGGGCAAAATGGAGCAGGGAAAAGCACTCTGTTAAAGCTTTTGCTGGGGGAACTATCCTCCGGTGAAAAAAATGGGGGAATCTCTATCTTCGGATGCGATATCCGGCAGTTTAAAAACTGGAAGTGCTTAAGCTATGTCCCCCAGAGCGGCATGGCATCCTGTCAGAATTTCCCGGCCTCTGTGGAGGAGATCGTCCAGGCAAACCTATATGCCCAGATCGGACTCTTTCGTTTTGCCGGAAAAAGAGAAAAAGACCAGGTCCGCCAGGCACTGCTCCAGGTTGGGATGGAAGATTATGCAAAACGGCTGATTGGACGGCTGTCCGGCGGCCAGCAGCAGAAAATCCTTCTGGCAAGGGCGCTGGTGAGTCAACCCAGGCTGTTGATTTTAGATGAACCGGCAACGGGGATGGATGAACGGAGCACGGAGGATTTTTACCAGCTGGTAAAGAGGATTAACCTGGAACAGGGGGTAACGGTACTGATGGTTACCCATGACCGGAAACGGCTGGAAGCCTTTGCAGATGATATCTGGCTTTTGGAGAATGGGGGCATGGAACTGATACGGGCCGGAGAGGGGGAATGCGCTCATGGAGATCTTTAATTACGGCTTTATGCAGCGTGCCTTTGTTGTTGGAATCCTTCTTGCGGCCGTTATTCCCTGTATTGGAATTGTCATTGTGTTTAAACGGCTGTCCATGATCGGTGATGCGTTGTCCCATACTTCTCTGGCCGGAGTTGCGGCCGGACTGATTCTGGGCATAAATCCGGTGGCGGCAGCAGCGATTGCCTGTATCACCGCCTCCCTGGGAATTGAACTGATCCGCAGGAAGCTGCCGCGTTATTCCGAGATGTCCATTGCCATCATCATGTCCGCAGGAGTGGGGCTGGCTGGCGTCCTGTCCGGATTTGTAAAGAATGCGGCAAACTTTAACAGCTTTCTGTTTGGCAGCATCGTGGCAATCAGTGATATGGAGCTGCATCTCGTGGTGGCAGTCAGCGCCGCAGTGCTTCTGATGTTCCTGCTGCTGTATAAAGAATTATTCTACGTGTCCCTGGATGAACAGAGCGCCAGGCTGGCCGGCGTGCCGGTGCGGACGGTAAATTTTCTGTTCACTTTTCTGATCGCAGTGACGGTTTCCGTCGCAGCCAGAACCGTGGGAGCGTTGATTGTGTCCTCCATGATGGTAGTTCCGGTGGCCTGCGCCATGCAGTTCGGTAAAAATTACCGCCAGACCGTTTTATGGGCGGTGGGACTCGATGTGACCTTTATGATTACCGGACTGTTTGCTGCTTACTATCTGGGATTAAAACCGGGAGGAACCATTGTTTTAGTTGGCGTCATATTCCTGCTTCTGGTATTTGCAGGAAAAAGGCTGTTCCGGAGGATTGGAGGTCAGCTAAAACAGGAAGCCGGCCTGCCGCGATAGGAAGGCTGGCGGAAAAGGAGAGTAAATGACAGATATTTATATTATATCCGGCTTTTTAGGCGCGGGTAAGACAACATTAATTAAAACCATGGTACGTTCTGTATTCCGGGATAAGAAGATCGTTGTCATTGAAAATGATTTCGGGGAGGCGGGGATTGACGCGGGGCTGCTTCGGGAATGCAGCCTGACGGTCACCAGCTTGAATGCAGGCTGTATCTGCTGCAGCCTGACCGGCGATTTTGAAAAAGCCTTGGAACGGATTCAGAAGGATTATGCGCCGGACGCCATTGTGGTGGAACCGTCCGGCGTGGGGAAGCTTTCTGACATCGCCAGACTATGCTTAAAACAGGAGGATAAGGGAAACCTTCACCTTCAACGAACGATTACCGTGGTGGATATCCGTTTCTTTGATAAGTATTTGAAAAACTATGGAGAGTTTTTTAAGGACCAGATATCCTATGCAGATCTAATCCTGCTGAGCCACCAGGAGGAGTGTCAGAAAGAAATCGGACGGGTAAAAAAAAGTATTCTGGATATCAATCCGCAAGCCAGAATTGAAGCGGACTTCTGGGATTCCATTCCACGCCCTGTCTTCCAGTATGGGCCGCGAAATATTGCCCTGTTTAAGCTGGGTATGGAGCAGACGGTATCCATGAAGCCGGTTCAGATCAGAACGGGATACCGGAAGGACAGCAAACAGAAAAAAGGGATTCTTTACCGTCATTTTGCCAGAGAGGTTTTTTCGGCAGTAACGCTGGAGTGTACGGAGCCGCTTTCAGAAGAACAGCTTCGAAAAAAGGTGCTGCATGTCGTAAAGCAGGCGGATGGAGAGATTCTTAGGGGAAAGGGAATTGTAAAAAGTTCTCCTCATAGTCTGATTTTTCATTTTATGCCGGGCAGCCTGGAGATAGTGCCTGCAAATATAGAAGGAAACCAGCTTTGTTTTATCGGAACAGGGCTTGACGAGCAGCAGATCAAGACATTATTCAGCGAGGAATTGTGATATGAGGACACCCGCATGGGTCATAACCGGATTATTGGATTCGGGAAAAACAACACTGATTAACAAGTTGATGGAAGAGGAGCTGCATGAGCTGAACGTCCTGGTTATCCAGTTCGAGTCCGGGGAAGAGGCGCTCCGAAATGACAGACAGATTCAGAAGCTGGTGTTCTCCAAGAGCCAGCTGGAGCAGTTACCCATGAGTATTACCGACCGGATTCTGGAGTATTTAGAACAGCACAATCCGGATTTAATGCTGGTAGAATGGAACGGGATGGAGCACTTCCACAAGCTGGAGGAAATGCTGCTCCAGTTTTCAGCCGCACCGATGGTGAGCGTGGAAAAAGTAATCTATATGGCGGATGAGACCGGACTGCAGTACAGGATTCCCGATGCCGGAGCCGCGGCATTCTCGCAGATTGCAGGAAGCGACTGCGCTTACATCAGAGCCACAAAACACTTACATAGCAAAACAGACGCCAGGCTCCTTTATAACTGCAATCCGGATATCCGGGTGTTTTCCGAGCGGAAATGGGAGCGATTTGTCCGTGAAATGTTTCACTTCAACGCACAGCCAGGACACTGGTTCCTGATTGTTCTGACTGCTGCATTGACTTATCTGTTTGCGTTTAACCTGCTCGGAGATTTCGGGGTTCCTGTTGGGCGTTATGCCAGCATATTTCTCGGAGTATTTTTACAGGCAGCCCCGTTTCTGGCAATCGGAGTCCTGCTTTCCTCCGCCATCCAGGTTTATATACCACCGGACTGGATTCAGAGAAGGTTCCCGGAAAAAGTTCTGACAGGCCAGTTGTTTGCGATTCTGGCTGGCTTCTGCCTGCCAGTCTGCGACTGCGCCTCCATCCCGGTCTTTAAAAGTCTGGTTAAGAAAGGCGTCCCTCTGCCTTCTGCGGTAACCTTTATGCTGGTATCCCCGGTTATTAATCCTGTGGTAATTCTCTCCACCTGGTATGCCTTTAACGGCAATTACCGGATGATTGCGGTCCGCTGCGGTCTGGGGATTCTGTGCGCGGTGATCTGCGGACTGACCTATCTGATCCGGACACCGGGGGATTATCTGCTGGAGGAAGCCGTGCCGGTACAATCCGGCTGTGGAGATTACAGTCTTCCCACCGGTAATGAAAATACCCGGGCGGCCCGTTTTTCCATGATGATCCGTCATGCGCAGAACGAGTTCTTTGCCGTGGGAAAATATCTTCTCACCGGTATTTTTGTATCAACGCTGTTTCAGGACCTCATTCCTTCTGCCGTATTGGCCGGAAGCGGGTCTGCCCCGTGGAAAGCCCTTCTTCTGATGATGGGGCTGGCCTTTATTCTGTCACTCTGCTCATCCTCCGACGCGGTGGTGGCGAGAAGTATGGCAGGAAGCCTCCCTGCCGGGCCACTGATCGGATTCCTGGTATTCGGACCGATGATGGACATTAAGAATGCTGCCATGCTGCTGTCGGGCTTTCGGTCGAAGTTTGTGGTCCGGCTGGCCGTGACCGCGTTTCTTGTCTGTTTCATTGTAGTCGCACTGTTTATGCTGTGCGGAAGCGGAGGTATATGGATATGATGCTGAAAGGAAAAGGCTGGAATCTCCAGGTGCTGACGGAATGCTGCTGTTATCTGATTTTTGGATATCTGCTTTTTCGTTTGACATACTCGGGTGAGTATCTGAACTATGTGACGCCGAGAATGAAGCCGTACCTCTACGGAATGTCGGCTCTGATGCTTCTTTGGACTGTATTGGAGGGAAGGAAACTGCTGACACCGCAGTACAAGGCAAACCTGTCACGCTCCTTCGTTTTTATTATACCGATTCTGCTGCTCGCCGTCCGTCCTGCTGCACCGGGAGGAAGCAGTATGATTCAAAATTACGACGGTCCCGGGATCTCGATGGCAGCAGGAAATGGCGGCGGGCTTCTGTCTGCCAGAGGAAATCAGAAGACGCCAAGTGAAAAAAAGGATTCCGTGGCAGACAGCCAGGAAGCTTTAGAAACCGATACACCGTCTGAAAACAGAACAGCCACAAAAAACACAGGATCCCCGGAAGGAATCACGGAAGGAATCGCTGATGAATCCGTCGATGAAATAGCTGGTGAAACAGCCGATGAAACAGCCGATGAAACAGCCGTCAACGAAGACGAAAGTCCCTGGTACGACTTAAACGGTTTGGACGAGGATACAAAAACCATCACAATCGCAGACGAAGATTACTATACCTGGATGTATGAGCTGAGTTCCTTCTACGAAAAGTATGAGGGCTACACCGTCGTGATGAAAGGATTTATATACAAAGACCCTGAGATAGAAAAAATCAGTGATTTCGCTTTGGTTCGTCTGTCTATGTGGTGCTGCGCGGCGGATTTATCACCGATCGGCTTCCTGGTAGACTGCAGCGGAACTTTGGATTTTAAGGAGGACGACTGGGTGGTCGTAAAAGGAACGCTCGAAGCCAGCGCGGACGGCGAGACCCTGATGCTGAAAGCACAGAGTATTGACAAAGCAGAGAAACCGGCAACAGAGTATGTCTATCCATACTTTTAACCCTCAAAAAGGAGAACTGAAAATGGCAAAGGAATCGAAAGCCGAGAAATTAAAAAGGCAGCAGAAAACAACAGAACAATACGGGGATCAGCGCCTGAAAATAAAAGCAGAAAGAGACTATGCGTCTCTGGCCATGCTTCCCAGAGACGCCTCTGTGGTCAGCCCTCAGAACCGCGGCTGGATTTCAGGGCACCCTCCGGGGCAGCGGCGCAGATATGGAAGGGTCAGGGTTTTATTTCGGAAGCTCACCTGCCAGGGCGTGCTGTCAGTAATCCGAAACCTGCTGCCAGAACGAACCATGCAGCAAAACTGTATGAATTGTGTGTTGGAACAATGGAATCAGTACGAAGAGGCGGTCAAACGGCGCGCTGTTCAGAATCGGCGGATCACTGAGCTTCAGAAGCTGATCGGAGAGGTGCCGGTTGCTCAGCCGTCTGACCGCCAGTTCATAGATACCTGTTCGCGAAAAGCAGAAGCAGAAAGCAGAAGAATGGCTATGAACTGCGAACTCATGGTGATTGAACGTAATATTAAGCTTTTCCATACGACACTTTCCAGCCTTGACAAACCCGTCTGTCCCATATCCGATCAGTTGGTTTGCTCGACAGACAAAACGGAGGTCCGTGAGGAGGTGTCCGCTGCTCTACAGAATAACCATCTCCTGCGCAGTTCCCTGAAAGAAAGAATAGAAAGCCAGAATACGATCATACAGGAATGCATTGCGGAAGAGCAGAATTACGTCTCCCAGAAGGCCGCATATGAGCAGTATCGAAGCTGGATTACGGAGCTGGACATTTATAATAATAATCTTACTGTCATACCGCCCGAACCAATTGTCTGAATGTATTTTTGACAATCTTTCGAAGCTTCCTGCAATCGCGCGGAGTGATCACGCGAAAAGAGATTGCGGTCAAGAGGAATACGGCTGGGACTGTTATGCTCTATCACAGCCCTTGAAACCACAACAAAAGGAAATTTTCGCGATTGACATCTGGTGCACTTGACATTTCTAATGAGCAGTGTATACTGTAATTGAATGAACAGTTCAATAAAAGGAGGGCACCCGTGGAGAACAGACTGCAGACAATCTATGAAGCCGCAAGTTCTTTGTTTATCAACAAGGGATATATGAGAACTCAAATGAAAGATATCGCTAAGGAGATTGGTTTATCAACAGGTATGCTGTATGTATATTTTAAGGGGAAAAAGGACATCTTGGACTTTATTTTGAAATGTACCATTGACCCTGATTTTATACAGCAGGAATTTCAATATCCGATTGATGAACGTTTTTTCGAGAGGCTGTCCGAAGAAATTATTACGGTCCTGAATGAAAGCCACGCAAAATTCAGCCAACCGTTATCAAGAGAAGCAGACGGATATTTATTTGAACAAATGATTTCTGACGCTTTTGATACAATAGCGCGATATGGAACCGGCTGTCTCGTATTAGAAAAAAACATAAACGATATGGGCGTATTGGGAGACTACTATCAAAGATACCGTAAAAGCTTTTTTGATAATATTTTACGCTACGTCAAGATCTATCTTCACAGCGGAGAGATGCGGGCGGTTAAATACCCGGAGCTGACTGCGCAACAAATTGTCGAAACCTTAGCCTGGTGGGGCATGCACGTCCAGAACGATGCATTTGAAACGCAAAAGAACATTCCTGTTTCTGTGGCAAAAGAGATTTGTATGGATAATCTTTTATATGCCTACAAGAAATAAATCATTTATACGGGGCGCAGAGAGACCCCGTATAAAAATACCCATTTTATTAAATGAACCATTCAATTATAGGAGGAATTATTATGTTTTCAAAAACGCAAATCGCTGCCGCACTGGCAAGTCTTCTGTGTCTTACTGCATTATCCGGCGGCTGTTCCAGCTCGCAGGGTCCCACCCAAACGAAAGAGTTTTCACTGACCGATGTGAAGTCAATTATGGTCGATTATGATGGGGAAAGCGTGACCATGAAAGAGTGTAATTCTGACAAAATTGTTGTTGTGGAGTATATGGATAAAACCCAAAAATCGTATTTCGCCAAAATAGATTTAGTGGGAGGCGTACTAACCATATCCGAGGGCGCGCGTCCCATCGGGAACGGCGTGCATTCCTATATGGAGCTTTATTTGCCGGAGGCCTATCAGGACAGCCTTTCCATTCATACAACGAACGGAAACATTTTATCCGGTGTTGCCCTGACATTAGACAGTTTCCACGCCGATACGACCAACGGCGAACTTGAAGTTTCCAACCTTACCGCTGACAAAATTGTTTTTAAAAGCACCGGAGGAAAGCTGACGGCAAAAAATATTTCCGCGCAAGTTTGTGCAATTGATACTACCAATGCAGATACACGGCTGGATTCCATAACCGGCATGATTGAATACAAATCGAAAGGCGGAGATTTGACAGTGGACGAAGGCGTTGGCTCTGGAAACTTTAAAGTAACAGGAGATGGGAGCTTAAAGCTTACTTTTGCGGAAGTAACCGGCGACCTATCCGCATACACCAAAAACGGCAGCATTACGCTGGTAATTCCAGATAGCCTGCATTTTGCGTTTACTGCCACAACCCAAAACGGCACTACCCAAACGTCCTTTCCGGAATTGTTATCCATTACTGAAAAAACAGCTGGGGGAACGATTGGCAATGACGCTGACGTAAAAATAGGGTTGGAAACAAAGAATGGGGACATCAATGTGACAAAATAAAAAACGGAGATCATGCGAAGAAAACGGAGATCAAACGAATGGATAAGCAAACTCAAAATCAAAAAAAGATCGTCATCGGCTTTTGCCGCAGGAAGACAGGGAAAGGAAGTAACAACATCACAAAATGTGAATGTATGGATTTCGTAGAAGCCACCCATAGGAACCAGGTATATCCCTTGCTGTATTGCCGCATGGAAACAATGGGAAATCTCGATACAGCCCGCCTAAAAAACGCGATACACTTATCCAGCAAAATCGTACCGGAGGTTCTATATTCTTACAATTTCAGGCGCGGGTGCTTTGTCAATCAAGGTTTTACTGCGGATCATACAGTTATTATCAAACAATACGATCTGGTGGAAGTCGATCTGGTGGAAGCTCTGCGATGGGATTTAAGTCAGTGCCCCCAGCTTCGAATTACCATTTATAGAGAAGAGCGAAAAGATACGGTTCTGATTGGAATAAGCCACATACTAACAGACGGCAATGGATTTTTACAATATCTGTACCTTTTGGCCTCTTTATATAACGGCAAGTCTCCAGCTGTTCATTTACAAAACAAGAGAGAGATTGCCCCTCTCTTGAAAAATATTCATGTTCAGCCGCCAACCGTGCAGACCAGAAGAGGGCGCTATACCGCCGTTCCGCCATTGCGGCCTGTTTCAAATGGGAAGAACTATTTCTGGTTAAACTGCAGCATTACGTCCGATGATCTGACAGCACTTCAGGCGAAAGCAAAAAAATGCGGTGTAAGCCTCAACGATGTTTTTATGACGGCCTATGTTCGCGTGATTGCCCGTCTCCAACATATCAATAAGGTTGTCATTCCTTGTCCGGCTGATCTGCGCAGGTTTCAATCAGAGCCTGACCATTTAACCATAGCTAATATGAGACTTTATTTTAAAAATATCGATGTTGTAAGCTGCTCTTTAGCAGGTACATTTCGGCTTCCACCATATTTTCAATTGACAATTAGTACCTTTCGGGATGTATGCACATTCAACTGTACCTTAGCAGGAAGTGCAGGAGACGAAATCATTGGACAACAGATTTTGGAACAGGTGAAATCAGAGTTATTGGCATGGTTGACAGAATAACGAAATAAACAGTATAAACTGGCGTCATTTGATGGAGAGGAGCGAATGTATGCTCCTCCTTTTTATGTTCTATTCCTCCAGCCGTTTCACCATCGCCTCATCAAAGATGGCTGCCAAATCGGCCTGCCTGCCGTATTCGAAGCTGATCCGGCCCTCATAGGCCATGGAATCACAGGAATCTGTGGCAACGAATATGCGCAGCGTCTCGCCGTCCTCCCGGACAAAATCAACAGGGGCAACGTAAGGGCAGGCGGAAAATCCGTAGACTTCTCCGTTGTTCAGCGCCTGATCCATAAGCTTTTCAAGGGCATCCAGCTTAGTCCTGTCTTCTATAGTCTGTGTCCGCAGCTGGGCCTCTTCGGCGCCGCTTATCCCCATATATTCTGGAAATGCAATAGAAGCACTCTTGAGCGGCGTCTTAAACCAGCCGGAATCCACATATCCATAATCCAAACCGACGGCCGCCTTCACTTTTTCCCTGATGAACCGGCAGATATCCTCGTTATATTCGAGGGAGAGAAGATCGCCCGTTTCCTCATCCAAAACCATCAAATATCCTGGAAACTCAGAATTACCGAAGCTCTTATAGCGGTGGCCGTCGAGCAGCAGGGAGGAACCTGTGGAGTAGATTCCGTCTTTTATACCGCCCCTTTTACGCATAAAAGTCATGGCTTCCTGGAAGCTCCCGATGCCTTCTTCGGTCTTAGAAGTCTCCAGTTTTTGGCGGAGTTCTTCCTGCTCCGCGCCGGTAAGGGCGATGCTGCAGGTATATGGCTCAGAATAAAATTTTATCGTGCTCTCATCCTGATAATAAAACTGGACATAAGACTGTCCTTCCTGGTAAAAGGACAGTTCCGGCCTGCTCTTCATGAAATCAAGCATATCTCTGCCGGATTGGCTGAATGCATAGAGAAAGGATGGGTTCTCTGTCAAGGCGTCATCATCGTATTTTCCAAAACAGAAGCTGTCCAGACCGGTATCATACCCAAAAGGCATGTCCAGCAGGGAGTAGCCTCCCAACTCATAGAGGACGACAGGATCGGAATTTTGGTCATAATAACCAACATAAAGCTGAGCATCGAGCTCACCCACATTCAGTGAATCGTAGTCATCATATACCGGAGCATCCTCACGTCTGACAGCTACATAATATTCCAGTCCGCCGCCGTCTGTCCGTCCGGTGATCTCATAATGCCCCTGAAGCTTGTCCGATAGTTGTCTTACATCTTCTTCGTCCGCTGTCTGAAATATGACATCGTCAATATATCTTTCAACGACGGAAAGGTATTCCTCCAGCGGACTGACAGTCTGGACAGGTTCCGTCCCAAGGGGCATGTCAGGAACGGCAGCAGGGGAAGAAGAGGCGGATTCACTGTCGATGGAAATCGGCGCTTTTGCGCAGGAAACAGTTGACAGCATGACGGCCGCCAGGACAGCAGGAACGAAAAGGTTCAGTGATTTTATCATAATGGACTCCCTTTGCTTTCTTTTCATGATAGGATTTGAATGCTTTGGAATCGTCTGTAAAGTTCAATATTACCCTATCATACCAGAGGGGGATTTTCAATTAATAATCTCTTAAGAACGTTGTAAATGCCTGCCCTAAAGTAATTTTGAAAAAGGAGAGTATAGTAATAATTTCACCAAAATTAAATGATCCGGGTTTTATCGGACAAAATAACTGAATTTCTTTTCCAGCAGGGAAAAATCACAGCAGAAGTAAAAGAACTCTGTAGGTATGGCCTGATGCTTGTTAATGGGAATGGGGTGGCAATGCATGGTTTTCATGCTCACCTCCATTCCCATCCGCAGTTATGCTGGTGGGTATCATGCACAGACTCCCGCTCGATGTTACCTATTTTCTATCCTTATTGTTATTGTGTCCCTCTTGGGGCTGAAATATATGGAACTGGATTTCTGGGTGTTTCTGTTCATTATGGCTGTATCCTCTGGTATAATTTTCTTTGTTGTTCCATTGGAAAGCAGTAATAAACCCCTGTCTGAAACTGAACTATGTATATATAGGAGACGGACGCGGTTAGGACTGGTCATCGTACTTGTTTTCATGGCCGTCCTCTATCAGTTTAAGCCGTAAATCAGTGGAAGTATGTTCTATGCGGTCGCAGTTCTTGCTATACTCCTAATAATGGGTAAAATTAAATGATTAATATTGCGCTATGCGATGATGAGAAAAGTACTGGGCACAAAGGATGCCATATTGATATATGTATCAAATCATGAGCAGGTTCTGATAACCCTTCTTCCAGCGGATGTATTTGATTTCATAGGAAAGCCAATCAGTGAAGAGAAATTCTTTTCTTCCTTTTCCAGAGCCATTGATAAGCTGAATGGAAGGGCGGCACTTTTAGCTTTTAATGGCGGCCAGAGTTTTCAACATATTGAATATGGAAAAATACTATATATAATGTCTGATGGGCATTATGTAAAACTGATTACAGTTCATGAAATTATATCTGTAAAAGGTAAGCTGGAGGAATTTATCAAACAGATGGACAGGCGCCATACCAATTTTATACGGATCCACAAATCCTTCATTGTTAATTTTGATTTTGTAATCTCTGTGTCCAGTGATAAAGTACAGGTTAAAAATGGTGACTTTATAGGGAGTCTGCTCCCCGCTTATGGCGGTTTAAATGTATGGGTAGTTTTCTTCACTTTAACCCGCACACTTTTCAACCTTACGATTTTTTCATAATTTATCTGAACAATGGTACTATTTCACATCGGGGCAATGAGTCGATATAGGTGGATCTTTCCAAGCCAGCCAGAAAGCAACACGGGCGGTCATGTTGCTTTACAAGAGCAAGAGGACAATGCGAGGAGTTCGATAATTTGAAATTTGTGGGAGATGATACTGTGGAGGATAAAATAAATTTTATTATTGATGAATATATTGCAAATGTAAATGATATACGTATATTGCTGGAAGGGGGAAATGAACAGAAAAATTTAAAACTTAAAACAAAGTGGGATTTTTTTGAATATATTAGCAAGACTCATATTATGGAATTTTATGTAAATGGTATTAATTATAAATTACATGGAAGAGGTTGTTTTGCGTTTAGCAGTGAAAAGTTCTTGAATTGGAACTTTGGCTATAGAAGTCGATGGTGCGGCGTAGATCCATAGATTTTAGGGATGACCTTAAAGAAAAACAAAAGTCCTTATGTTGAATTCTATGATGGAAAATTATTAAAGGAGGCTTGTGATCTAGCTCTGAATGAGGGGCTTATGTTAAAAAACGGACTTTATCATTATTCAATACCAATAAAGGAAACGTTTTTACCTAATTTTCCCAAAGAATATGATGCGCTAGTTATCGAGGATATCAATAATACATGGGTTCTATCAAGAAATAAGATTATTGATAGGTTTATACGAAAAAGTCGTTTATTATACAACGAAAAGTATATATGTTACGTTTTTTATTAAATAATAATGAAGTATACTCAATTCCATATGATGATATTTGTTATCCTGAAAACGCCGAATTATATCGATCCAAGCGGGAAGAGTGTGCAGTAGCGGGGGCTGCAATAGCCGGTGTTGCTGGGAACGTGGTAAAAGCCGCTTCCGCCTACGAAGCCAGAAGCTTTGGGTGCTACGGTTAGCTCTCCCCCCCTGCGGCTTTTATGGCGTCCTCCTTAGCCCCCGGTTAAAGCCATCATATAGAGTGCATCTGCTTAAATTCCTTAGGACTCAGCCCGGTATATTTCTTGAAGATAGAAGAGAAGTATGACGGGTCATTAAACCCAACCTTCTCGGCCACTTCATAAGCCAATGTATTCGAAAAAGACAGCAGCTCCTGGGCCTTCTCTATTCTCACCTTATTGATAAATTCTGTAATACTTTCCCCACACTCTTTTTTAAACGTCCGGCTCAAATGCGTTGGGTTCACATGGACATAGTCTGCAATGGTCTCCAACGACAACGCTTCATCCAGATGCGAGTGAATGTAAATCATAGCTTTTTCTATTAATGGGCTTAAGACCATACCTTTGTTGGCCAGCATTTCGGTTACCTGGTCAAACAGATGATTGATATTATCTTCCAGCTGGCTCAGCGTGGTACAGGACTGCAGCTGCTCGATCATTGCGGGAGAGGGCGGGATCAGATTCTTTTTGATCAGTATGCGGGAGCATATATAATAGATCTGTACGCACACACTTTTCACGTCAAAGGAGCGGGTCAGATTGACGCGGAGCCTTGAGAACAGGACGTGAATCCATTTTCGGGCGTCCTCAAAAGCCCATTCTTTCATCATATTTTCAAAATGGTACAGTTCCATGGTGAATTCCGATTCCGTGTCAAAATACTCCCTCTCCACCCTTGTTTCAAAGACGGAGATGGAAGCGTCATTATAAAAATTCATGTTTAGGGCACCGATGGCCTCAATCGCAGCAGCAGATAATTCGCCCAGTCCGCGGTGAGGCAGACTGATTCCGGCGTTCAATCGGATATCATAGAGGGACTGCATACTGCTCAGCAGTTCATCACAGGTATTCCTTAGCTCCTGAAGCCGCCTTGTATCCGCCAGCTCTGTCCGGTACAGCCAGATCAGCAGACGGTTCTCATAGCCATAGACGTAGCCAGTCTCTGACTGCCCTGCGAGAATGCTCTTCAGGGCGGAGATATCATGTTCGTTTACTTGATTGTGCGGTGCGTTGATCTGGAATGCTGCGGCGTAATACCTGTCTAATTCAATCTTATAGTTTGAACTGCGCTCCAGAAGCTCGATGTCGGTTCTGAGGGTGCTGGTGACCTCCGCCAGGTATTGCTCCTGAAGGTAGGAGAAGTCTTCCTTCTGGATGACGGTTCGGTTCCGAAGTTCTGCGATGGCAGCCTGGGCTTTCTTCACGGCTTCAATCAGCTTATCCTTTGAGGTTGGTTTCAGTAAAAAATCGCTGACGGCATAGCAGATTGCCGACTGGGCATACTGGAAATCGGCGTAGCCCGTCAGCAGGATCACTTTGATCTGAGGATATTCTTCGTATATGAATTTAGCCAGGGCGATACCGTCCACCTGAGGCATACGGATGTCTGTAATTACGATATCCGGCTGCTTCAGGCGAATCAGTTCCATGGCCTCAGCTCCATCGCAGGCTGTGGCATCCACGATACTGTCTAAGGTGTCCCATTTGATAAAATTAGATAATCCTTTTCTTATGGTAGGTTCATCATCTACTATCATCAGATGAAAGGTCATAGTTCGTTTCCTCTTTCTTTTGGAATTTTAAAAGTAATAGTGGTGCATTTGTCCGGGATACTCATAATCTGCAGACGGCAATTCTCACCATACAGGAGTATCAGGCGCTTGTTTAGATTGCGCAGACCGATATGGGTGCGGGAGTCTTCCTTCGAGGGTTTCAAGGTATCAATATTAAGCGGTGAGTCTGCACTGCCGTGCTCTGTGGAAGATTTGGAATCTGCAAATCCTACGCCGTTATCTGCCACATTGATCTCTATAAAATCATCCTGTTCAATGATGTTCACGGCCAGTCTGCCAAAGGTTGCTTTCGGTTCCAGCCCATGGACGATGGAATTCTCCACAAGCGGCTGAATGCAGAAACGCGGCACTGTGATGTGTTTTGCGTCCAGGTCTGCGTGGATCTCCGCGGTAAATTTGTCCTCAAATCTGGTCTGCTGAAGGTAGATATAGAATCTTACATAGGTAAGTTCCTCTTCCAGACTTACAAAATCCTTTTCGTGGGACAGAATGTTGGAGCGAAGCAGCTCACCCAGGGATATGATCATCTGGTAAATGTCTTCATTTCCACTCATCTGTGCTTTCCAGGCGATGGTATCAAGAACATTGAACAGAAAATGGGGATCCATCTGTGACTGGAGTGCCTTGATCTCTGAGTTCTTCAGCAAAAGCTGTTTCTGGTAAATATCATTGTAATAGATATCAAGCTGTTCAAGCATGGCCTCAAATGCTCCCGCCAGATCATTAAATTCTGAATACAGGCTGACCGGAGCGCTTCCGGCTTGTTCCCGTTTGCCATCGGCGATACATTTAATGTGCTGTATCATTCGCTCGATGGGTGCCGTGATCAGATGGCTCAGAAGAATGGTGAAAACCAGTGTAATCAAGATGATGATCAGGAAGATAAAGAGGAAGCTTCGGAGCGTCTGGTTCAAATCCTTTAATAAGTACGGTTTTGGAACTGCCACAGCGGAGGTGATCCCGCTGGTACCCAACTGCTGGGAGGCCATGAAATAGCTGGTCTTGTCCAGCTTGATTTCCCTGAATGGACTTCCTCCGGTGGAAGCCTGTTCCATCAGACCTTGAAATACGGCAGTGTTGCTGGACTGTGCATGGCTTAACACCTGCATATCCTTGTTAAAGATGCAGATCAGCCAGTTCTCGTCCGTATTTCTGCTGTATGACTGCTTCCAGGCATCCTGGCTGATATCAAGGATAATGGTGCCAATCTGACTGCCTGTGTACATACTGTTCACGTTCCGCGAGAAATAGATCGAGTGGTTATCGCTGTTTAATGTCTTGATCTGCAGGGAGGCACCTTCCTTGGATACCTGGTCATATATGGTTTTTACCTGGTCCAGTTCTGAATTATTCTCATATAAGGATACTTTGGAGTAGCCTCCGTTCATATCAAATATATAGACGGAATTGACAAACTTTTCATCCCAAAGGTAAGTGCTGATCAGAAGGTAGCTCATCTGGCGCTCGATCTCCAGCCGCTTCTCTACCGGGCTTTTGCTGGTGTATACACTGCTGGCCGGGTCCAGATATTCACGGATCAGATTGTTGGACATGAACAGTGGATATACGGAATCTATGATGTCGATCTGATCTTCGACCTGGTTATTGATCTGATTCAATTGTCTGGTGATATCTTTACTGTAATTGTCCTTGAGTGTGTCCGCACTTTTCGTATAAAATAAAGTAGCGGCACAAAACAGAGCAGCAGCCACGGTTGCGGATACAGCCAGTGTGATAAAGGAACGAAGCGTGTTGATTTTCATGTTGATTCCCCTCTTCCAGTGAATGAAAGTAATTGCATTAATTATCTCATAGGAATTGGGGGGATTCAACGGAATTTGAAGAATGCGCAGATATTTCACAGAAAATGTCAAGATTTTCATAGTTTTAGTAAAATGGTGCTAATTTCGTACAAAATCAATCGAAACTTATGCAAATATTTCATAGAAACGGGCAAGAATCTGAATTCAAATGGACTCTCAGAACCGATATAATACGATCATAACGATATAATACAAGGAGGAAATGATATGAAAAAAAGTTTTCTGAAACGTGCAGCAGCCATGACATTGGCAGGCGTGATGGCAGCAGGTATGACAGCGTGTTCATCCGGTACCAGCACACAGCCGGCGGCTGAAGCTACAAAAGCGCAGGAGAGTGGTTCAGCAGATAAAGGTACTACTGCAGACAAGGTAACATTAAATGTGATCAACTACCACGTAGGTACGGATTACGCAGCAGAATATTATTCCTATCTGTTTGACGCATTCAAGCAGACGGACGCAGGCAAGAATGTAGAATTCAACTTTGAGGAAATTCCTACAACAGATGCTTACAACCAGAAAATTAAATTATTGATCTCCAGCGGAGATTTACCTGATATCGTTCTGAACGGTGGAAATAATATCACTGAGATGGCAGCTAAATCCGGTAAGGTAGCCGATCTGACACCATATTTTGAGAAGGATCCTGAGTGGAAAGCATTATTTGATGATAAATCTCTGGAATTCAATACGGTTGACGGCAAGATCTACGGTGTTCCGGTTTCCAAAGAGATTTCTTACATCTACTATAATAAAGAACTGTTCCAGAAAGCTGGTATCGAGGCTCCAAAAGAAGGTTTTGCTACCTGGGATGATTTCTTTGCAGCATGTGAGAAGTTAAAAGCAGCAGGATGTATCCCGTTAGGTATGGATACAGCAGACAGCGGCTGGCTGACCAACCTCTGGTACAGCGGACTGATCGGAACTGCCGGCGATGCAGGAAATACCTGGATGAACACCATGTACCCGACAGATTATGCTACACCGGAAGTGATCAAAGCAACCACAGATTTACAGAAAATGCTGAGCGAATACACCACAGCAGATGCAGTTGGCGGCAAATACGATCCGATGGCTACCCATTTCTTCAATGGCGAAGTTGCTATGTTCCCGAATGGCCCTTGGATGATCCCGGATTTCAAGAACACAGAGAAAGCTCCGGAAGGCTTCTATGACAAGGTTGGCGTTATGCTTCTTCCATGCAGCGGTATGGAGATGGTTCCAACTCCTGGCGACATGGTAGGCGCAAAAGATCCGGCTAAGATTGATGCAGCAGTTGCATTCTTAAAATTTGAGACAACCGTAGAAAATCAGGTCAAAGCGCTTGAGATGACAGGCTTACAGCCAGTATCCTCTCAGATCACCATTCCTGACAGCTTAAAGAGCAGTGATCCTCTGATGGCAGAGGTACTTGATTTACAGCCGCTTGCAAAATATACATATGGACAGAACCAGGCATATTGGTATCAGAACGTAATCGATACATTCTCTACCGTACTTCCAGAGCTGGCATATAAGAATATGACACCGGAAGAGTTCTGCAACAAGCTTAGTGAGTCAGCAGCGAAAAATTAAAATTCATGGCTGCGCCATAAATTTTAGGATACGTGCGGAAGTGAATTTCACCTACGTGATTCCAGTTCGAGGGCTCTGCCCTCGAACTCCCGGTATCGAGAGCGTAGAATGCTTGTAATCTGGGCGGGAAAGGGCCGTCGGCCTTTCCCGCTATATTTATGCTCATATAAATATTTGTTTACAATGGTTTGGTAAATTACACATTTTTATATTTACATATTTCCACGAAAGAATTGTGAAAGGAGTTCATTATGGTTAAGAAAAAGAATTTGTGGATCACGCTTTTTGTTATGCCCTGTATGGTACTGTTCTGTATTGTATATGCAGTGCCTATCGTGACGGTGCTCTTCACCTCATTCTGCGATTACACAATCACAACGAAACCGGCATTTTCAGGGTTGAAGAACTTCCAGCTTATTTTCGGCGATAAGGATTTTCTGATCTCGATAAAAAATACGCTGGTATGGGTAGCTCTGCAGTCTACATTCCACGTTATGCTGGGACTGTTGATGGCTCTGGTGTTGAGAAGAAAACCGAAGGGCTGGAAGTTTGTGAGAACAGCTTACATGATTCCCAATATTATTCCGACAGCAGCGACCGGCGTTATGTTTACACTTCTGTTAAACCCCAGCTTTGGTATCCTCAAATCTATGTACGGCGTGTTCGGCCTTGATATGTCAAAGATTCCCAACCTGTTCGGCAACTCCAAATTTGCATTCTGGACTGTGACCTGCACCTGGATTTTCTACTCTGCATTTAACACGATTATATTCCTGGCAGAGATGGGAGCTATCGATACCTCGATCTATGAGGCGGCCAGAGTGGACGGCGCCAAACCGTGGCAGCTTGACCGTTACATCACGCTTCCCCTTATGAAAAATGTGGTGGGAACCTGTGTGGTTCTGGCATCTGTAGCTATGGTATCACAGTTTGACATTATCTATGTGACCACAAAAGGCGGCCCCGGCACTGCGACGCTGAACCTGCCGATCTATCTGTACAAGACGGCCACGCTGGAGAATAACTACGGAAAAGCCAACGCCGTAGGTGTTGTTCAGATTCTCGTAGGTCTTGTGCTGGTTGTTCTGATTCAGGGATTGTTTGCCATGGGCAAGGAAAAGATCAAGAAGGAGGTAAAGTAAGATGAGAGAGACTCCAAAATCGATTCGGGTAATCTGCAGCATTTTTAAATATGCTTATATGATCTTTTTCGTTGCTATCGCCATTGGTCCGCTCATCTGGGCAT
The DNA here is from genome assembly GCF_014288035.1 of Hungatella sp. L36. Classification (NCBI taxonomy): domain Bacteria; kingdom Bacillati; phylum Bacillota; class Clostridia; order Lachnospirales; family Lachnospiraceae; genus Hungatella; species Hungatella sp. L36. Next base: position 590,292 of record NZ_JACOPC010000002.1, read on the forward strand.
TTTTAAGCTCCTTTAAGACTTATGCGGAGATCAACTCTTCCGCAATCTCTTTGCCAAAGAGCATTACATTTAAGAACTATGCCTCCGCGTTCCAGTATGCGCCGATAGCAAAATATTTCTTTAACAGTGTGATGATTGTAGGCTGCAGTGTGTTGGTGACAGTGATGTTTGTGGCTATGTGCGCCTACGTGACGTCCAGGTTTGATTTTAAAATGAAGGCAGTGATCGTGCTTCTGATCTCTGCATCTCTGATGCTGCCGGCACAGGCGATCTCACAGCCGCTGTTTACGATTATGAGGGCACTTAAGATATTTGATACGAAGCTGGGACTGGTGATTGTGTATTCGGCGATGGGAATTCCTATGTCGTTCTTTGTTATGATGAGTTATTATAAAACCATTTCTCCGGCGCTTGAAGAGTCCGCGTATATTGATGGAGCGACATTTTTCAAAACATTTGTCTATATTATTCTGCCGCTTGCGAAACCGGGGCTGGTAACCATAGCTATGCTTCAGTTTATCAATACATGGAATGAGTTCTATTTCGCACTTATGTTGACCAGTGGTGACCGTGCGAGGACGATCCCCATTGCTTTGAATTATTATATGGGTACCTTTGCGAATAACTATTCGGCGTTGTTTGCGGCTGTAGTCATGACGGTGTTGCCGACTATTGTTATATTTATTATTCTGCAGAAACAGGTGATGGAGAGTCTGACTGCGGGGGCTGTAAAAGAGTAAGGAATGAGGAGATTTTATGGAACAGTATAGAGAACCGATCTATCCCATCGAACCATGGGATGTGACAGAGACAGAATATAACCCACAGAATAATTACCGGAATGAGACAACCTTTGCCTTGTCAAACGGCTATATTGGGACCAGAGGAACCTATGAGGAAGCCTATGATTTCCCTGCAACGGAAGGGCTGGAAGGGAATTTTATCAATGGATTCTATGAGAGCGAGGATATCCGGTACGGGGAGTGGAATTTTGGCTTCCCTGAAAAGAGCCAGTCGCTGCTCAATCTCCCGGATGTAAAGGCTGTGAGACTGTATCTGGATGATGAGATGCTGGATATGCGCGAAGGGGCTGTGACTGAGTACAGCCGCGCGCTTCACATGAAGGAAGGCACCATAACAAGGGAGTTCGTCTGGACGTCACCAAAAGGACGAAGTGTGAAGGTGGAACTGGAACGCTTTGTATCATTCACGGATAAGAATCTGATGGCGATGAGGTATCGGGTGACAGCGCTGAATTTCAGCGGAACGATCCGGTTTGTATCTGAACTGAATGGGGATGTGGAAAATCATACCAGAGTGACGAATCCTCTTGTGGATTATGGACCATTTGGAAGAAGGCTTGTGCCGGAAGCTTTGGAGGCAGGCGATGATGGGCTGTTTTATCAGGGGCATACGTTGAAAAGCGGACTGACGATGGCCTGCGGGGCGACTCATACCTTGTCGCAGGTCGTGCCCCTGCCCGAAGGGCATAAATTAACGGGGTACCCGGCAGAAAATTATTCAGTATTTTTTAAAACAGGAGAATACACGGCAGATGCTGATTATCAGATAAAAATAGCAGAGCAGGAGACTGTGTGCCTGGAGAAATTTATCGTCTATACATCAGATCTGGACATGGCAAAAGATGATCTGCATGAATTTGTGTTATGCAAATTGAAATCAACACAAAAAGAAGGTTACGATTCACTAAGCGCATCTCACAAGAACTATGTCCATGATTTCTGGAAAAACGCTGATGTTACAGTGGATGGAGATGATGCTCTGCAGCAGGGAATCCGTTTTAATTTATTCCACATTATGCAGGCCGCCGGGCGTGACGGGAAGACCGGCATGGGGGCCAAGGGGCTGACTGGAGAGGGTTACGAAGGCCATTATTTCTGGGATACGGAAATGTATGTTATGCCGGTATTTATCTACACAGCTCCAGATATAGCGAAAAAACTGTTGGACTACAGATTCAATACTCTGGATATCGCAAGGGATCGTGCCAGGGTATTGGGGCACCAGACCGGCGCACTCTACCCGTGGAGAACCATCAATGGTGAGGAAGCATCCACATATTTCCCGCTGGGAACAGCCCAGTATCACATCAATGCGGACATCGCATATGCATTCTGGCTTTATGTGACTGTGACCGGAGATATGGAATATCTGAAGGATTGCGCGGCGGAGGTATTGTGCGAGACGGCCAGAGTGTGGGCAGATGTGGGCAGCTTTGCGGAATGCAAGGGGAACCGGTACTGTATCTGCGCGGTCACCGGGCCGGATGAGTATAATGCTATCGTTGACAATAACTTCTACACCAATCTGATGGCCAGAGAGAACTTAAGGAATGCTTTGGAAGCTTTGGAGCTTTTGAAAAAGCATGAGCCGGCTGCCTGTCAGCAGTTGATAGAAAAGCTTGGACTGACCAGTGACGAGACTGTCTACTGGCAGCGGATCATAGATAATATGTATTTCCCATATGATGAAAAACGTCAGGTGTACCCTTTGGATGACGGTTTTATGATGCGCAAGCCCTGGGATGATTCTAAGATCGCCCCGGAGAAACGTCATCTGCTGTATGAGAATTTCCACCCGCTTTTTGTGTACCGCCAGAGGATGTCAAAGCAGGCGGATGCCATATTAGGCATGTATCTGCACAGCAACTTATTTACGGAAGAGGAATTAAAACGAAATTATGATTTCTATCAGGAGGTCACGTTACATCATTCCTCGCTCTCGACCTGCATCTTCGGTATCCTGGCTTGTGAAATCGGATATTATGAGGAAGCGTACACATATTTCACCCAGTCCGCGAGAATGGATCTGGATGATTATCATAATAACTTCTACGCAGGAATCCATGCGGCCAATATGGCCGGCACCTGGCAGGCGATCGTCAATGGTTTCGCAGGACTTAGATCGAATGCCGGGTACCTGGAATTACTTCCGTATCTGCCGTCACAGTGGAAAGGCTATACCTTTAAGATTAATTATCAGGGAAGCCGCCTGGAAGTATCTGTAAAGGAAGATGGCACCCAGATCACACTGGAGCAGGGAAACGCTGTCTCATTTAAACTTAACAATACGGAATACCATCTCGCAAAGGAGGGGGATATCGTCCATGAGTCAAAAACAATATAAAGCAATTTTCTTTGATTGGGATGGCACTGCTGTCATCTCGCGGAAGGCGCCGGTGGATGACGCGGTAGCAGTGATGAAACCTCTGTTGGCCAAAGGCATAAAGCTGGTGGTGGTCAGCGGTACAACATATGAGAATATAGCTGGGGGGCGTCTGCATGAATATTTTACACCGGAGGAGTTAACGCATCTGTGGCTTGGTCTGGGCAGAGGCGCATATAATTACCGTTATCACGAGGACGGTTCACCGTATATCTGGAAGCACTGCATCCCTGGAAAAGAGGAGATGCTGGCCATTCATGATACGGCCTACGCGATTCACCGTATATTGCTAGAGCAATACGGCTATCCCACCGATGTGGTGTTCAGCCGCCCCAATTACTGCAAGATCGATCTGATGGTGGATAATAACCGTGGTGATCAGCTGTTCTTCCAGTCCAGCGAACTTGATCAGGTGAAACAGACTCTGGAGGCCCATAATTTTCACGGAGGGCTCCTGGGACTTGTGAAGCTGGCGGATGAGACGGCGGCGGCGTACGGCGTAAAAGCTGCATCTACGACCGATGCAAAATACCTGGAAGTGGGTGTCTCCAGCAAAAGTGACAATGTGAATACTATATTGACACTGTTGATGGAAGAAGACGCAATAGCGCCGAAGGACTGCGCTTATTGGGGGGACGAATATATTGGGCTGGATGATGGTTTGTTTGGCAGTGATAGTTATATGAAAACGCCTTTGACCGGAGACGGGGATTTCTTTGATGTCTCAGAGGCGGCTGGCGCCAGACCAGATAAGGTGCAGGTGCTGGGCGGCGGCGTGGAGAAGTTTTTGGAGTTTCTGCGGAGCCAGGTATAAGAGATTGATGTACATATAGTCAAGGAACGAAAAGAGTTCTAAAAATTGGACTCTTTTCGTTTTTTTAATTGCATGTAAATATATGTAAAAGGAGTATGCTAATGTATCGACATATAAGGTCTTCTTTAATAGACCTTTTGCGAATAATTGAATTACAATGATAGACTGAGGGGGGCGACGATTTATGAATGAAGAACTACTGAGATTATGGGAGAGCGAATTTCACCTGGCAGACATCGTGTGGGAAAACGAGCCGGTACAGTCTTCTGAATTGGTTAGATTATGTAACGAAAAGCTGGGCTGGAAGAAATCCACAACATGTACCAAGTTAAAAAAAATGGTGGTCAAGGGAGTTCTAATCAACGAGAACTTAATCGTGCGTTCCTGTGTTTTGCGAGAACAGGTAGTACAGAATGCCAGCCGGAATATTGTGGAGAAAACTTTCGGTGGTTCCTTGCAAACGATATGCTCTACAAGCTGCTGGCATCAATGCAGAGCTTCTTATAGACCATGTCAAAGCAAAACTAATTGTCCAGGAGATGACGGATTTGTTGGTATTGGATTTAGTTGATAAAGGGCTTGTAACAGACCAAGTGGTGCTCACAGTAGGCTGCGATATAGAGAATCTGACGAGACCGGAAATTAACAAACAGTATAAGGGAGCCGTCACCACAGATCACTATGGCCGCAGGGTTCCGAAACACGCCCATGGAACGGCGAATCTAAACTGGCAGACTTCTTCCACAAAACTGATTATGGACGCCACCATGGATCTGTACGACAGGATCATCGATAAGACCCTGCCGGTTCGCAGGATTTATATTACTGTGAATCATGTGGAGGAGGAGAGTAACAGCCTGGACAGCCAGCCTTTGTAGCTTCGGCCAATTTGGCCCAAAGTAGGAAGGGAGAAAATAACATAAATGTAGCATTACATATTAATTATGCCAGATGGAACATCAGTGACCAGAGTGATCACGATGGAGGGATCCGGAGGATTATCCGATCCTGCCTGACCTTTACGCCTTCATGGAAGCTGAGTATGAGGCGTTTGACGGGAGCAGGCGTCAGCTTTTTACTGCCGAAATGCTCCAGAGTATCCTGCTGGGCCTGAACCCATGTGTGTGGATGCAGTTCGTGACGACCTGGCACTTATGGTTTCCGGTGAGGCAATCTCTATCAAAATCAGGGAATATGCGGCAACATCGATGAATCTCAGTACCAGGGAGGAGATATTCTCTGCCATGGTGGTTTATGGATTCCTAAGCTTTGAAAATGGGAAGGTATCGATTCCAAACAAAGAGCTGATGGATAAAATTTCAGACATGCTGCAAAAGAAACCAACTTTGGGATATGTATATAATCTTGCAAAAGAGTCCGGACGTATGCTTCGGGCCACTCTTGATGCAGATACGAAAACGATGGCTGAGATTCTGGAGCAGACGCACAATACAGAGGTACCTCTTTTAATCTATAATTATGAGACGGAATTAACCGCAATCGTAAATCTTGTATACCTGGCGGCACGCGATATTTATAAAGTGGAACGTGAAGACAAGGCCGGAAAGGGATATGTGGACTTTATCTTTTATCCGGAGAGAGACAAAAGTGCGGACTGTATCATATTAGAGTTGAAAGTAGGCCATACACCTCAGGAGGCGATCCAACAAATAAAAGATAAAGAATATGCACTCCGGTTCAGGAGGCATTTGGGAGAAACTCCACAGTATGGTGGAAGGATTCTTGCTGTCGGCATTAGCTATGATAAGGTGGATAAGAAACATAGCTGTGCGGTTGAGGTCCTTTCATCATAAGTTGTTTACTGTCTATGTCTGGACCTATGTCAATACTTTGGACAAAAAAAGTTGAAAGCTCACGCTGCTTTTTTAAATCCCTCATCTTCTTTCTGTTGGGGTGTCATATAGTCAATTGCACTGTGAAGCCTTTTTCGGTTATACCAGGATTCTATATACTCGAAAATTGCCCTCCTGGCTTCCTTAGCGTCTTCGTATGTATGCAGAAGAATTCCTCTGGTTTCCTTCACATTCAGGCAGGCGTTTCTTACGGCCTCTACAGCCAGTTCTGCCGTCATAGAAGCTGCGTAGGCATAACCGATAGACTTACGGCTGGATATCAATGCAAGAAGGGAAAGTAAATATCTCGCCCACAGGCGTATGCAGAGCGGATTAATGTTTGATTAAAATGAATTACGGCGGAACTGATCATAAGGAAATCCCCGGCATGGCTGAATGTTTGTTGAATATTCTGCATTGAATATTCATAACAGCTGTGCTGGGGATTTTCGTTATTTTCGAAGGGGTATGCCGGTTAAATTGCCAGTTTCCTAAAATTTAAAAACATGATAAAATAAAAGCTATAGAATAGTAGGGAGGCACAGTATGATAAAAAAACGGTGTGCCCGCCTGATGGCTGTGGTTATGGCAGTTATTTTAGTTGCGGGAAGCGGCTGTTCGCGTGGTGGGGAGGCTGAACATCAGCTGGATCCTAAGCAGCCGGTTATGATTACGGTCTGGAATTATTACAATGGACGGACAAAAAGTGCGTTTGATGATCTGGTGTCACGGTTTAACGATACGGTAGGCATGGAGAAGGGAATTATAGTGGAGAGCGTCAGCCACGGAGATGTTAACCAGCTTGCGGAGGAAACGTTCAATGCGGCCAGCAAGAGGCTGGGGGCGGATGCGATGCCCAATCTGTTCGCGGCATATCCGGAGAACGCCTACCGCATAGAGGAGTTGGGAATGCTGGTGGATTTGAACCAGTATTTTTCGGAGGAAGAGCTGAGTGCTTACCGGACCGATTTTTTACAGGATTGCAGCTTCGGCAGAGAATATGGTCTTAAAATCATGCCGGTGGTGCGGTCCACGGAGAATTTATTTTTAAACAAGACGGATTGGGATAAGTTTTCCGGCGAAACAGGGGCCGATTTGGGCAGCCTTTCTACCTGGGAGGGAACTGTAGAGACAGCGGAAGCTTATTATGAGTGGTCCGGCGGCAAGGCATTGCTGGGAATTGACAGTCTGGCCAACTATATCATTATCGCGTCCGTGCAGACGGACCGGAATATCTACAAATTTGAGAACAATGAGGCAGAGTTTTCATTTGATGAAGAACTGGCCCGTATTATATGGGAAAATCTGTATGTGCCATATGTGAAGGGATACTACGCAAATCTGGGCAAGTTCCGCTCTGATGATGAAAAGGTGGGGGATATTCTGATGTATGTGGGTTCCAGCGCAGGCTCGGCCTATTTTCCCCAGGAGGTTACCCTAAGTCAGGATAAGGTTTATAACATCGAAAGTGCTGTGCTTCCATACCCCTGTTTCCGGGAGGGGAAGCCCTGGGCGATGGTGCAGGGCGCGGGATTTGCTATGGGAAAAAGCGACACGGCCCATGAGTATGCCTCAGCGGTCTTTTTAAAGTGGCTTACCCAGGAAGAACAGAATCTTGATTTTGCGGTGGACAGCGGATATCTGCCCGTTGAAAACGGAGCGTTGGAGCAGGTATATACCAGGGCAATGGAATCCTATTCCCAGGCTCCGGAGGTGAATCCGGCAGTTGGGCTTTCTGCGCAGGCAACTCAGAAAATGCTGGCGGAATATCATTTTTATTCGAATCCGCCCTTTAGCGGCAGCTATGAAATGCGCCAGTTCTACAATGATTACATGATGACAACGGTCAACAGTGCCCGCATGAAGGTTCAGGAAGAAACAAAAAAAGGGATGCCCCCTGAGGAAGCGGAAAAACTGGTGACGGACGAAGCCCATTTTCGCATATGGTACGAGGGCTGGCTTAATAACATGGCAAAAATAGTGGGGAGTTAATTATTAATATGAAATGGAAATGGAAATCCATTGCTTCAAAATACTCTTTATTTACAGTCTGCCTGGTGCTGACACAGTCGCTGCTGGTGCTGGGGATGCTGATAGCCGGGGGAATAATAAAACAGGCCAGGGAAACAGTGTATCAGTCCTTCGAGTCTACTGTAACGCTCAGAGCCAGTTCCCTGAAGGATCAGATTGACAACCGATGGACCAATATCGACCCTTATGTCCAGGAATTGTCCCGGAAACTGCCTGCTGACTGGGATGGAAATGAGGAGAAGGCATATCTGACGGATGTTGCCGATACTCTTATCTCCATGCTCAGGGTCAGCGGAACTACAGGAACATTTGTGATTCTGCATGAAACAGGGGAGGCGAAGAGCCATGCGGGACTGTACATCAGGGACTATGATCCTGAGACGAACAGCACGGACAACAGCGATCTGTATCAGGTGTTGGGACCGGCTGATATTTCGAGAAAATATCAGATTCCCCTGGACAGTGTCTGGCATTATGGTCTCTCCCAGGAAGGCGGCAGCCAGGATTTTTACAGGATGCCAATCAGCGCGGCCGGTCAGTCCCTGGATTATAGGGCGCTGGGGTATTGGAGCGAACCATTTTCAATAACACCCGGAGACGTACCTGTCATCACCTATACGGTGCCGTTGTTTGACCAGGGCGGTGAGGTGAGAGGCGTTGTCGGCGTGGAGGTATCGGAGGAGTATATAAAAAAGCTTCTGCCTGCCAATGAATTAGCGACACAGGATTCACCGGGTTACATGATTGCCGTTTATCCGGAGGGGGAAAATTACCTGATCCCTCTGATACGGAAGGGGGAGTACCAAAAGCGGCTGTTTGGAAATGTTGACCGCCTGGAGGTGAAAGGAGAGGACGGTAAGTATTCGATCTGCCAAGTGGAGAATGCGAACAGCAGAGGAGAGATCTACGCCTGCATCAAAAGTCTGGATCTGTATAATGCTAAAAATATGCCCTACGACAGCGGAAACTGGGTGGTGGTCGGCCTGATGAAGGGGGATACATTATTCAGCTTTCCATACACCATTTTGCGGATATTCCTGTTCGCTTTGCTGGTATCCCTGGTTCTCGGTGCCATTGCGGCCGGCATTATCAGCCGCAGGATTACGAAACCCATCACAAAACTGGCGGAAAAGGTTCGGAATTTTGATTTTACCAGGAAAATAAAGCTGGAGCGGACCGGGCTTGAGGAGTTGGATCTGCTGTCGCAGGCAGTGGAAATATCCAACCAAAACCTGTTGGATTCCACGTTAAAAATGTCGCATATTATGGATCTTGTGGGTATACCGATCGGCGCCTTTGAATATAGTCCGGAGGGCGGCGAGGTCCAGGTTACAAAGCAGATATTTGGCCTTCTGAACCTGCCGGAGGAGGACGGAGGCCGCCTGTATGTGGACAATGAGGCATTTTGGGCCAGACTGGATGAGGTGCGCAAAAATCCGGAGCCGGAGGAAAGGGATGTCTACAGGGACGGTGAAACGGAGCGCTGGATTCGGATTTCAATGTCGCAGCACCAGGGAAACTCCTTGGGGATCATAGAAGATGTGACAGCGGACATGACAGAGAAGCGGAGGATTCAGTACGAACGTGATCATGACAGCCTGACCAGGATCTATAACAGGGAGGCATTCCGGAAATGCGCGGAGGAGAAGCTGCGCCAGCAAAAGGAAATCGGCACAGCGGCCATGGTTATGATGGATCTGGACGGCTTGAAAAAAGTCAACGACCGGCTTGGCCATGAGTACGGTGACCTCTATATTAAAGAGACGGCCGTGTGCATGATGAAAATTCCAAAGGAACATACTGTGGTGGGAAGACGGTCAGGGGATGAATTCTTCATGTTGCTGTACGGCTATGAGAACAGAGAAGCTCTCCATGAGCAGATTAAGTCTTTCTTTGATACACTCGACCGGCATCCAATCGTCCTGCCTGATGGTGAGCAGCTGCCAATCAGAATATCGGCCGGTGTGGCCTGGGTTGAGGAGGAGGCATACACATTCGGTAAGTTAGTCGGGCGCGCGGACGCCGCCATGTATATGGCTAAGAATTCCGGCAGAGGGAAAGTAGTGGAGTACGGTGGGGGGTGAATTTCTGTGTATTGGAAACTATGGCAATATAAAAATGAGCGTACAATCACATAATCATGAATTTGTTGCATTTGAAGTAACAGTAAAAGAGTTTTATGATTATCGGCTTTACTACCATATGATTGATGATGTTAAAATAGCAAACGGAACATATGTATCGTACCGAAATATCATATATAACTATATTAATCCTAAAATTGGTAATATGAAAATTAACAGTGTTCGGAGAGATACGTTGATTGAAGTGCGGCCGCGGCCGCTTCCGGATTTTGTCATAGAAGAGAGTATGATATTTTTTCGCTTATCACACCAGAAATTGATGCATTGTTAGGGTGTAAAGGCGTGTTTACAAAGGCTCAAATATATGCTGTAGATAGAATCAATGCTATTAAGAAAGTTGTATTTACTAAAACGGAAGATTTGCTGATTGGTAAAACAGGATATGCATACGATGGATACTGGGTGTTTTCTGTATCTTGAAAACCGCTCAAATCAAGGCTGTACTGGTTCCTATTGCGTGACTTTCATTTCATCATAGAAAGAGGGCGAAAGCCCTCTTTGCTTTCGCCCTCTTAATTGCCACATAAGCTGAGGCTGGCGAGCTTGTCAACAACGGCATGACGTTCATTTTATCGTTGATAAGGGCGGGCTGGCTTCTGCTACTTAAGTTTTGTCGTTAAAGTACATATTCCATTTGACAATCAAAGGGTTCGTTTCGGGCAATAACTTGATTGATTTCCACTGCATCTACAGAACCAACTGCTCGATAAAAAGCCTGAGATTCCTCTGAAGAATGTGCAGAAATATAAATTTTCTTTGCACCAAGCTGCCTTGCACTATCGGCAATTAATTTAAAAAGCTGTTTGCCAATGCCCTTGTTCCTATATTCTGTAGAAACTTGCATCATTAACAGTTCAAGGTACTCGTTATTTTTGCCGAAAAAATCAGCAGAAATACAGGAAAACCCTATTAACGTGTTGTCAATAATCGCTCCATAAACCACTCCGTTGTTGTTAACGCAATTAACCAATTCGGATACAATATTCCGTTTTTTTTCTAAATCCCAATCTTCAATATACGGATGATCTATCAGAACCCATTCATCATTTTGTTTTCTCCAGCAACGGCTGACTTTTTGGTAACGATTAAATTTGTCGAGAACCTCATCATGCAGATGGTTTTTGCATAGTTTTTGATAAGTGATTGTACTCATAGTAATTTCTCCTTTTTTCTTTTTGTTTGATAGTAAATGAGAAAACTGTTTTTTCCATCGCAATCACTCCTTCTTTTTTTCTTATTTATCATATCGCCGAAGCGGTATAACTTTAATTGTGGTCGTTTTCCATAGGCTTTTGCTTAAATCATCATATCATATCAAAATCGGATTTTCAATGTGACTGAGTACACTTCGAAATATACGGAAACTCCCGACCTGCTGCTGGCAGAACCAAAATAAAAGAGTTGGCCTCCATAATTATCAGAGAAAGGAGGTCAATCTATGAAGATTAGGAAAGTAGTAGGAAAGCCGCTTATTGTGCTGCTTACAGTGTCTCAGTGTATGACGGCTTTTGCCAGGACATGGAAAACTTTATTATCTGGATGAAAGCGGCCAGTTGGCAGAAGGGTGGCATCTTATTAGTGGTATCTGGTGTTTTTTTACCCGATCCATGATGGCACATACGGTGCAGCTTTCGAAAATGGCTGGTACTGGATTGACGGATACTGTTACTATAACGCCTACTTATTGAAGCAATATCAGCCCCCTGACTGCTTTGTTTCACAAGTCTGAATTATCCTGTAGAGGCCATGGGCTCTTTCACGCTCACGCTATACATATATGGCAAAATGAAGTATAATTAATCCAACGATAAATGGGCTACGTTTTTTTTGCAGAGAAGGTGTATTTCAGATTGAAAGGGCGGACAGGTGAAAATGAAAGAAATTATCAACTTCATTGAAGCGAATGTGGATGGTAAAACGTTGTTTACAAATGAATTAGTTTACAAGCTGGAAAATGGAGCGTTACAGGGCGTTTACTCTGATCAAATATCTTTTTCTAATTTAAAATATTCTCAGAGTGGATTTCAGTTGGATATGTTTATTGTATCAAATGAGAAGATATGGCTTATAGATAAGGAGGGACAACGAGAAAAATTACGAAAAGATTTCAGCGCTGTATCCTTGTTCCGATTTGAACTGGCAAAGAGAAAAAGCACTGATGGTATTACAGGGTGTTTTCGTTTCATTTCGGCTTCGGGAAAAAATGTGGCGGCAGAGGCTATCGTAAGTGGTATTTATGATTTGCGTCTTGAAAATGATGTGCTAAAATTATCAGAAGACCAAGTATTGTATCGTGACCAGCCGATACAGGGAGGGCGTTTTAAGCCCGTTGCATTTCAAGCGGAACATCGTTTTTATGTTAAAAATGAAAAGCTTCACTATGAATATGATGGCAGGTCTTTTGAGGTGGATACAAGAACCATGCAACGTAACGATAGCTCGGACACCTTTCCTCCGTTTATTTCAATAGAGAAGTAATATAACAAATCCCCAGCTTTTCAGGCAGAAAAATAAGAATTTGCGGAGGCTATTTGATAAAGTAAAAAGCGATAGGGATTGGGCTGGAATAAAATCACAAGGACCAGCTTATCAGCGGGAACATGGTTTTAATCTTTATAAACCATGATTTCAATTAGTGAATTTCCAGTTTGACAAACTGGATAAATTTGAATTGAACAAAATCGCTGCGCCACAGCCTTGGCAGGCCATCGCGCAGCGATTTTGTTCAATTGGAAGTTGAGGGAGAAAAAGATAATGGCAAATGAAAAGGCTTCATTTAGAGAGTTTCTAACGGCAGTTGAACCAAAACACCGTGCGTTTGTCGAGAAACTTAATTATAAACTTATAGAACAAGGCTGTAACCTTGTAATTAAAGAAGTAAAGAGCGGTTATGCTGCTTCATATCAATTAGAGAAGAAAACAGTAATGAATTGGGTGTTTCGGAAGTCGGGTGTATTAGCACGGATTTACGGTGACAACGCTGGCAGGTATAGAGATGTAATCGCTTCTCTGCCCGCTGATATGCAAAAGAAAATGACGGCTTCTCGTGATTGCAAGAGACTGATTGATCCTAATGCTTGTAGCGGCACCTGTGTGAAAGGTTTTGTTTATACCTTGAATGGTGACACATATAAAAAATGCCGGAATGATGGAATGTTCTTCCTACTGACAAATGAAACAGCGGAGCAAATAGCCAGGCTGGTCTGTGCGGAGGTTGCTGCCCGCAAGTCGGCTTCATAGAGACAGAATATTTTGCCTGATAAGTTTGAATTTGTACGGGAGATCATGTAGATGAAGAAGAAATCAAAAATTATTATTGCAGTTATTATTTTACTTGTGCTTTTGATACCTGTTCCAACAAGATATAAAGATGGCGGCAGTGTTCGCTATAGAGCAGTTTTGTATGACATTTCAAAATATCATCAGTTAGATTTAGAATCAGAAACAGGTTACAATGATGGGTGGAATATAAAGATTTTAGGGATATCAGTTTTTAATAATTTTGATTAATAACTTTGAATTTATCAAGGAGGATTTGAATATGCAATACGGACCGAATCCAAATGCAGTTTATCCAAATGAAGCAATTAAAAGTGTCTGCTTCATTAAAAATGTAATCACTCGCCCTAATATTACAATAGGCGATTATACCTACTATGATGATGTAAATGGTGCAGAAAAGTTTGAAGAACATGTGACCCACCATTATGAGTTTCTCGGAGATAAGTTGATTATTGGGAAATTTTGTGCCATTGCAAAGGGCATTGAATTTGTAATGAACGGTGCTAATCACAAAATGAAAAGCGTAACGACCTATCCATTTAATATCATGGGATGTGGTTGGGAAAAATGCACACCTGCCTTGGAAGATTTGCCATACAAAGGCGATACAATTGTTGGAAACGATGTCTGGCTCGGTCAAAATGTTACTGTTATGCCAGGTGTTCATATTAGTGATGGGGCTATCGTTGGGGCAAATTCAGTTGTAACAAAAGATATTCCTGCTTATCATATCGCAGGCGGAAATCCTTGTAAAATTATTAGAAAGCGATTTGATGATAAAATTATTTCATATTTGCAGGAACTAAAATGGTGGGATTGGTCACCTGAAAAGATATTCAGAAACCTTGAAGTCTTATGCAGTGGTGATTTAGAACAAATCAAAAATATTTCAGAAGTGTAAATTCCAGGTTAACACGAGGCTGTTTACAATATGGCGGAACTTTCTAATATAGAGATACCATATCCTGAATACGATGCAAAAAATCTATTTGTTCGGGATGACAAAAAAAGAAATTATTATCTCATTACTGTCAAAGGCGATAAACGAGTGAATTTAAAAGAGTTTCGTAAAAACAACAATACAAGACCATTATCCTTTGCATCGGCAGATGATTTAATGGGAATTATGGGCTTGGTACCCGGTGCGGTAACCCCTCTTGGGTTATTAAATGACACCGGATGTAAGGTGACACCTTGATTCGTTTTCCTGGAGGTGGCGGAATGAAAAAACTATATTTCTTTGCTTTTACACTCACAATTGTGTTATGGGTAGCCGCTTGCAGTGATGGTAAGAGCACATTGCCGGACGATAACAGCAATATTGTCCTGTTTCAGCTTACCCCGTCTGCCAATGGGGTAGAAGAGTTCCTGAAAATCAGTGAAATAAAAATGTTGTATCAGAATGAGTTTTGCTATAATGTTACACCACAAACGATTTCCGATGAATACGGCTTTCAAATTTTCAAGCTGGATCAATGCTGCGCGGGTTTTCTTTTGTATGAAAACGAGACATATAATCTTGGCGAGTACTTCGGCGGATTAGGAATCACATCGTTTGCTGTTGCAGATATCGACCAGAATGGTAAAAGCGAACTGTACTTTACTTACTCATGGGGATCAGGTATCCACCGGTCGTTGGCCGGATATTTTGACACACATAATAAAGAGGTTGTTCTGTTTGATTATTCCTATTTTAATAAGGATATGGTTTTTGTTAACGAGAACCATTCATTATCGCTCTATGAGGCAGACGTAGACGTGAAATCTTTTGTGGATATCTCTCTGCTGCAAGGCGAAGAAAAAGTCGGCGATATTGTATTTGATTCGGATAAAATACAGCTGATAACATCACAGGAAGCCAATTCAGGCTAAGAAGGATAATTTAATTTTGACAACTTTAAAAGAATTGTCCATAGCGCTGGGACATTATGATGAGTTGTTTACATTAAATGTCTATACGGGCTCGGATCAAATTATCAGCCACGGGGTTCCGGAATTTGACAGCTTCATTGACGAGATTCTTCCGTCTGATGAGCCACAGGTGATCGATTGTGCATTTTCACCGTCCTTTCTTGATTATGTTCTGCCGAATGGTGTTGCTTAATACTGTGAAATGCCTTATAATTATGCATTGTGGCATATTGTGTTATCCCATGTTAAGTAGTCGGGATAAAAAAGATTTGTCGTTTTTTTCAAAAAAGGGCCCGATTTTCTTGAAAAAAGGGGTGAAAAAGGAACAAATAAGAGCAAATCAGGATGTATTTTCAAGCTCTTTTCAATTCAGTTTGGCCCTTTGCGCAAACCAAAAATACTGTGCAGACAGCACAATAAATAAGGAAAAAGAATGAGAAAACTAGCTTTAAATGATGAAATATTACTAAGTATTCAGCAGCCTGCCCGTTACATTGGGGGCGAGGTAAATACAGTAAATAAGGATCCGAAAAAAGTGGACATCCGCTTTGCCATGTGCTTCCCCGACGTGTACGAAATCGGTATGTCGCATCTCGGCATGCAGATTCTCTACGATATGTTCAACCGCCGGGAAGACATCTACTGCGAACGTGTCTATTCCCCATGGACCGATTTAGACAAGATTATGCGGGAAAAGAAGATTCCGCTGTTCGCCCTGGAATCGCAGGAACCGGTCAGAGATTTTGATTTCTTTGGAATCACGCTTCAGTATGAGATGTCATACACGAACATTCTGCAGGTTCTGGATCTGGCACAGATTCCGCTTCACGCGGCGGACCGGACGGAGAGTGATCCCATCGTCATCGGAGGCGGCCCCTGTGCCTATAATCCGGAGCCCCTGGCCGATTTCTTCGACATGTTCTATATCGGTGAGGGAGAGACGGTTTATTTCGAACTGATGGACCGCTATAAAGAAAATAAGAAACAGGGCAGGAGCCGCCGTGAATTCCTGGAACAGGCCGCCGAGATTGAAGGTATCTATGTTCCGGCCTTTTACGATGTGGAATACCATGAGGACGGAACCATAAAAAGCTTCCGCCCCAATAACAGCCATGCGAAGGAGACCATCACCAAGCAGCTGGTGGTGAACATGGACGACGCATACTATATCGAGACTCCCGTGGTTCCTTTTATCAAAGCGACTCAGGACCGCGTGGTTCTAGAGATCCAGAGGGGCTGCATCCGCGGATGCCGTTTCTGCCAGGCCGGCAACGTATACCGTCCGCTGCGCGAACACAGCCTCGAATATCTAAAAGATTACGCCTATAAGATGCTGAAAAGCACGGGACACGAGGAGATTTCCCTGAGTTCCTTAAGCTCCAGCGATTATACGTACCTGGAAGGGCTTGTGAATTTCCTGATCGATGAGTTCAAGGGACAGGGCGTGAATATTTCCCTGCCCTCCCTCCGAATCGACGCATTTTCCTTAGACGTCATGAGCAAGGTACAGGATGTAAAGAAGAGCAGCCTGACCTTTGCCCCGGAAGCCGGCTCTCAGAGACTCCGCGACGTAATCAACAAGGGACTGACGGAAGAAGTGATCTTACAGGGCGCGAACGACGCCTTTCATGGCGGCTGGAACCGTGTGAAGCTTTACTTCATGCTGGGTCTTCCGACGGAGACGAAGGAGGACATGGAAGGCATTGCCGAACTCTCTGAAAAGGTGGCGGAAATCTACTATGAGATTCCGAAGGAACAGAGAAACGGTAAGGTCAACGTAGTGGCCAGTTCTTCGTTCTTCGTACCAAAGCCGTTTACTCCATTCCAGTGGGCCCGCATGTGTACGAAAGAAGAGTTTATCGAAAGGGCTTACATCGTCAAGGACAAGTTCCGGCAGATGAAGAACCAGAAGAGCCTTAAGTACAATTACCACGAGGCGGATTTAACCGTATTGGAAGGAGTTCTGGCACGCGGCGACAGAAAGACCGGAGCGCTGATCGAGGAAGCCTATAAAAACGGTGCCATCTACGACTCCTGGTCCGAATACTTCGACAACAGAATCTGGATGAAAGCCTTTGAGACCTGCGGCCTTTCCGTGGATTTCTATACGACGAGAGAACGAAGCCTGGACGAAGTTTTCCCATGGGATTTCATCGACGCGGGTGTTTCCAAGGAGTTCTTAAAGAGAGAGTGGCTGAACGCCATTGATGAAAAATTAACGCCGAACTGCCGACAGAGATGTTCTGCCTGCGGCGGGATGCGTTTTGGAGGAGGTGTCTGCTATGAAAGTAAGAATTAAGTTCTCGAAGCAGGGCCCCGTTAAATTTATCGGTCATCTCGATGTCATGCGGTATTTTCAGAAGGCCATGCGGCGTGCCGGCATCGATATCAAATACAGTGAGGGCTTCAGCCCCCACCAGATCATGTCCTTTGCGGCTCCCCTGGGGCTCGGCCTCACGAGCAGCGGAGAGTACATGGACATTGAGGTAAATTCCATGAGCGACTGCGATACCATGGTGAAACAGCTGAACGCGGTTATGGTGGACGGAATTGAAGTTCTGGAGTGCCATAAACTGGAGGACAAGGCGAAAAATGCCATGTCCATCGTGGCCGCCGCGGACTATACGCTTACGTTCCGCGAGGGAAAAGCGCCGGAGGATCTGGAAGCCTTTTTTGCAGGCCTGAAGGAATTTTATCAGCAGGATCAGATTCTCGCAGTGAAAAAGACAAAAAAGGGTGAGCGGGAGATGGATTTAAAGCCGGCCATCTACGAGCTTACCACAGAAGGAGACCGTATCTTCATGAAGGTTTCCGCCGGAAGCCAGGACAACTTAAAGCCGGAGCTGATCATGGAGACGTATGACCGGTGGCGGGGCGAGTCCTGCCCGGAATTCGCCTTTCTAATCCAGCGGGAAGAGGTCTACGGCAATACCGGTGATGAAGAACACAGAAACCTGGTACCTTTGGGACTTATAGGTGAAGAAGTTGAATAAGCTCATCATTACGAGATGGAACGGAGCAATCCTTACGATGGTTCAGTCAGATGGTGATACCGTCTCCCTGAACCTTGAGCCGGAGGAAGAGCGTTCCATTCTCGGCAGCATTTATATTGGTAAAGTAAAGAACATCGTGAAGAACATTGGGGCGGCCTTCGTCGAGATCGGAGACGGCTGTATGGGATATTTAAGCCTTGCGGACGGCTATATTCATCATGCCTCCGCCGCCAGTCCGGATGGGAAGCTGAGGGCCGGCGATGAGATCATCGTACAGGTTGACCGTGACGCAGTCAAGACAAAGGCACCCGTCCTTACCGGCAATTTAAACTTCACGGGGCGCTACATCGTCCTGACGGCCGGTAAACGGCAGCTGGGGTTTTCCTCAAAGCTGTCGGATCTGGAGTGGAAGAAACGGATCAAACCCATTCTGGAAGCAGAAAAGGAAGAGGATTTCGGTATAATTGTGAGAACAAATGCGCCGGAAGCCTCTTTTGATGCGATTCTGGAAGAACTTAAGAGCTTAAAGGCGTTATACCGCAGAGTCATGGAGGACGCCCTTCACCGGACATGCTACAGTCTCTTATACCGGACCCCTCCGTCGTATCTGACTGATATCCGCGACAGCTTTCACGGTTCTCTGGGAGCGATCGTGACGGATGAGACCGATATTTACGAGGCCATTCAGGCTTATCTCAAAAGCTTTCAGCCCGGAGACTTACAGAAGCTGACATTTTATGACGACGCCCTGCTGCCGCTGTCCAAGCTTTACAAAGTGGAAAAATTCATGAGTGAAGCGCTGGGCAAACGGGTATGGCTGAAATCCGGCGGCTATCTCGTCATCGAGCCTACGGAGGCGCTCTGCGTGATCGACGTCAACACCGGGAAGTACTCCGGCAAAAAGAATCTCCATGACACGATTATGAAGATCAACACGGAGGCGGCCGTGGAAATCGCCCGCCAGCTGCGGCTGCGCAACTTATCCGGAATCATCATCATCGATTTCATCGATATGGAGACAGAAGAGGATCAGCGGGAACTCTTATCCGTATTGTCCCGGGTTCTGGCAAAGGATCCGGTTAAGACATCCGTTGTGGAAATTACAAAACTGAATCTGGTGGAAGTCACCAGGAAAAAAATACGCAGGCCGTTCCATGAACAGGCCGCGCTTATAAAAGGGAAGGCAGACACATGAAAATCATAATTGTCGGGTGTGGGAAGGTAGGAACTACCCTGGCCGAACAGTTGAACAACGAACATCATGACATCACGATCATTGATAAGAACACAGCTGTTCTAAGCGCTATCACTGAGCGGATCGACGTCATGGGTGTCGTGGGAAATGGTGCGGTTTACAAGGTTCAGATGGAGGCGGGAATCCAGGAAACAGATTTACTCATCGCCACCACCAATTCAGACGAGTTAAATATGCTCTGCTGTCTGATTGCAAAAAAAGCAGGTAACTGTCATACGATCGCGAGAATCCGGAATCCGGAATACAACTCGGAAACGCGTTATATCCGGGAGGAGCTGGGGCTGTCCATGGCCATCAATCCGGAGATGGCTGCGGCCATGGAGATCTCCAGACTGCTTCGCTTTCCGTCGGCCATCAAGATCGATACCTTCGCCAAGGGCCGTATCGAGATTTTAAAATTCCTCGTTCCCGACCACTCGAAGCTCCATGCCATGAAGGTCCGTGACGTTCTGGACAAGCTTCGCTGTACCGTCCTGATCTGTGCGGTGGAGAGGGGAGAGGAGGTCATCATCCCCAGCGGTGATTTCGAGATGCAGGCGGGAGACAAGATCTCCATCATCGCGCCTCCTGCAGAATCCACGGAATTCTTCAAGCAGGCCGGAATCATCAATAATACCATTAAAACCGCCATGTTTGTGGGCGGCGGCAAGATCACGTATTACGTGGCAAAGCTTCTGGAAAACACGAAGATTCAGATTAAAATCATCGAACAGAACGGCGAACGCTGCAACGAGCTCAGCGAGCTGCTGCCAAAGGCCATGATTATCCACGGCGACGGTTCTGATCAGGAGCTGCTTTTACAGGAGGGCATCCGCCAGACAGAGGCATTTGCATCCCTGACCGGATTCGACGAGGAAAACATCATGCTGTCGCTGTACGCGGCCAGCCAGTCGAAGGCGAAGCTGATCACAAAGGTCAATAAGATAGCCTTTGAAAATGTAATTAACTCCATGAATTTAGGCAGTGTGATCTATCCCAAGTTAATTACCTCTGATTCCATCCTGCAGTACGTGCGCGCCATGCAGAATTCCATGGGCAGCAATGTGGAGACGCTCTATAAAATCGTGGCTAACCGCGCCGAGGCTCTGGAATTCCGCGTGATGAACGATCCCTCGATCGTCGGCATTCCGCTGGAAAAGCTTCGCTTAAAGGACAATCTTCTGGTTGCCTGTATTAACCGCAATGGAAGGATCCGGAGCCCCCGCGGCAAAGATGTTATCGAAACCGGCGACCGTGTCATCATCGTTACCACCAATACCGGATTAAATGATTTAAAGGATATACTAAAGTAGGAAAAGGCGAAGGAAATGAATAAGAAAATTATCGTCTATCTTCTGGGATGGATTATGAATATGGAAGCCATCTTTATGCTGCTTCCATGTGTGGTTGCTGCCATTTACCGGGAAAGCAGCGGAATCTGGTTCCTGGCCGTCATGGCGGTATGCGGAACGACCGGTCTTCTTCTGACACGCAGGAAACCGGATAATATGGTATTCTTCGCCAAGGAGGGCTTTGTCTCTGTTGCATTGAGCTGGATTGTGCTCAGTTTTTTCGGTTCCCTGCCTTTTTACTTAAGCAGGGAGATTCCCCGTTTTGAGGATGCCATGTTCGAGGTAATCTCCGGTTTTACGACGACGGGAGCCAGTATTTTAACGGATGTGGAAGGTCTGTCCCACTGTATGCTGATCTGGAGGAGTTTTACACACTGGATCGGAGGCATGGGTGTTCTCGTGTTTATTCTCGCCATCCTTCCGCTGGCAGGCGGTTATAACATGTACCTCATGAAAGCGGAGAGCCCGGGGCCATCTGTAGGCAAGTTGGTTCCAAAGGTTAAATCCACCGCCAAGATTCTCTACGGAATCTATTTCTTCATGACAGTGGTGGAGGTCATCCTCCTGCTTGTCGGCGGCATGCCGCTGTTCGATTCGCTGGCAACCAGCTTCGGTACGGCCGGTACCGGCGGTTTCGGCATCAAAAACAACAGCATTGCCTTCTATGACAGCTATTATCTCCAGGGAGTCATCACCGTGTTCATGATACTCTTTGGCATTAACTTTAACGTGTATTACTTATTCCTGATTCACCATCCGAAGGACGCGCTTCGCTGCGAGGAGGCGAGGGCTTATCTGGGAATTATCGGCGTGACCGTTCTTCTCATCACCCTCAATATCCGCGGAAGCTTTACCAGCATCTTTGCGGCCTTCCACCACGCGGCGTTCCAGGTAGCATCCATCATCACGACCACCGGCTTCTCCACGGTAGATTTTGACAAATGGCCGGAATTCTCCAAGGGCCTGCTCGTCGTATTGATGTTCATCGGCGCCTGCGCCGGAAGTACGGGCGGCGGCCTCAAGGTATCCAGGGTCATTATTCTGCTTAAATCGGTGAAAAAGGAGTTATTTTCCCTGCTTCATCCGAGAAGTGTCAAGATCATAAAGATCGAAAGCAAACCGGTCGAGCATCAGGTCATCCGGTCCATCAATACACTTCTGGTGGCTTACCTGGTGATTTTCGTTCTCTCGACCGTGATCGTAAGCCTCGATAACTTTGATTTTACAACGAATTTTACCGCTGTAGCGGCGACCTTCAACAACATCGGACCGGGACTCGGCGCTGTCGGCCCCACCGGCAATTTCTCCGGCTTCTCGGCCATGTCGAAATGGGTGATGATGTTCGATATGCTGGCCGGACGTCTGGAGGTTTTCCCGATGCTTCTGCTGTTTGCACCATCCACATGGAAAAAGTAAATATTTTTGTCAAAAAAAGCACAGAGGGCTGAATGGATATTCTTTCCCTCTGTGCTCTTTGCATCCTGTTCGCAGCCGCGATACTTCCTTCTATTTATCGCAATCTCAGTCAATATACCTATTCCTATGCATCTCAGCCTCAGTCACAGTACTACTTCCTATGCTCTCAGCCTCAGTCACAGTACTTCTTCCTATGCTCTCAGCCTCAATCACAGTACTTCTTCCTATTAATCGCTGCAAGCAGAATCACCAGAATTACATTCACCACCAGGATCCCGATCGCCGCCACGATCCCGACATGATCCGCTGCGCCGCCCACTATCTGGGGTGTCAGAATGCCACCCATGGCAGAGATCGCCGTAAGCACCGACATGCCGAAGGTTGATCCCTGGATCAGCGGTCCCGCGTCGGCGATGCAGGTGGGATAGATGCCCGCCAGGAAAAAGCCGAAGCCGATCAGCGCGAGTGTAATGAGCGGAAGGCTCTTCGTAGAGATCAGCAGGAAAAAGCAGATACCGCTTCCCAGTGCGTTCATCAGTATGAGAGAGCTGCGCCTCATCTTTCCGGACAGTGAGGCGCAGACCAGCCGGCCCGCCATGATGACCAGCCAGGTCACCGACACCAGCGTGGTGGCATACGTCTCGCTCATGACCCCGGTATTCTGCAAATACGTGACAAACCAGCCGTTAATACAATTTTCCACACCCAGGTAGAAGAAAAGAATTAGAGCGATGCAGTAGAACTGAAAGGACTTTAAGAATTCCCGCCCCTCCCGTTTTCCGGAATGCTTTAAATGCGCCGCATCTCTGGCCCGTTCATTTAACAGACTGTAATCCATGGTTCCGTAAGTGAGTGCAGAGGTGGCGGTGATGAAGATCAGGAGATAGACGACCGACCGCCAGCCAAATCCCAGCTTCAGCAGGACTGCGGTGAGAAATGGCGCCAGGAACGCCCCGACCGCGAAACTGCAGTGCAGAAGGTTCAGCTTCCCGGCCGCGCCTCCATCGTAAATATCGTTGACGGCGGCGTTATTTATAATTGTAACAGAACCTCTCACAAGGCCGTAGACCAGCATAATGCCGTACATGACAGGAAGCGGCGGCAGAAGAGTGAGTCCCAGCAGACAGAGCGGCGCCATGGCGGTCATCACTGTGATGGAGAACCGTCTTCCCATGGCGGGAACCATGACGGGGAAGAGGAAGCTGGCCAGAAGATTCCCCACCGCCATCACGGAGAGCAGTCCGCCCGCAGCCAGAAAGCTGATTCCGGCCTCTGCAATCACCGACGGCAGAATCGCTCCGATCACCAGCACCGCCATCCCGCTGACCGAATAGCCGTAGCAGCAGCGGATAAAAATTTGTTTCCTTCTATCTGTTTTCATGGGTATTACCCCTCCTTGTCAAACCAAACTTTTTCCATTATACTAAGAAGAAAGTGGAAATACAAGGCAAAAACGGCCAGAAAAACTTTATAATTTTGTTTTATTTATGTTGACTTTACAAAAGACAAATGGTATTATGTTACAGTATGCCGCACAATGAGGTCTAAAAGTTTTCGTGTAAAAGCGAAGCACCACAGTTGGCGAGTAATGATAATAGGAGGTGCCATATGTACGCGATTATTGCAACAGGTGGTAAGCAGTACAAAGTAGCTGAAGGCGATATCATTAAAGTAGAAAAGCTTGGTGTTGACGCTGGTGAAGCAGTCACATTTGATCAGGTACTGGTAGTAAACAACGGCGAATTAGCAGTTGGATGCCCGACAGTAACAGGTGCTACCGTAACAGGTACAGTTGTGAAAGAAGGCAAGGCGAAAAAAGTCATTGTTTACAAGTATAAGAGAAAATCCGGATACCATAAGAAAAATGGTCACAGACAGGCTTATACCCAGGTGAAGATTGAAAAGATCAACGCTTAATTCAGGCAGAGACTATGATTAAAGTAACAGTTTTGGAAGATTCAGACAGAGTGGTCCGCGAACTTAAGCTTACAGGACATGCCGGGTACGGTGAGGAAGGGCAGGACATCGTCTGTGCCGCCGTTTCAGCCCTGGTATTCTCCGCTTATAACTCGATCGAGACCTTTACGGAAGACGATTTTGAGGGAAGTGCCGATGAACGTTCGGGAGACTTTCAGCTGCGTTTTTCAGGAGAGATCAGTCCGGAATCAAAACTCCTTATGAATTCTCTGGTGCTCGGGCTTACGAATATCATGGAATCATATGGGAAACAATATATAAAAATTCGATTTGAGGAGGTGTAAGTGATGTTAAAGATGAACCTTCAATTCTTCGCTCATAAAAAAGGTGTTGGATCTACAAAGAACGGCAGAGACTCCGAGTCTAAGAGGTTAGGTGCTAAGAGAGCCGATGGTCAGTTCGTATTAGCCGGCAACATTCTCTACAGACAGCGTGGTACTCATATCCATCCAGGTCTTAATGTAGGCCGCGGCGGAGACGATACACTGTTCGCTACGGTGGACGGCGTTGTCAGATTTGAAAGAAAAGGCAGAGACAAAAAGCAGGTTTCTGTTTATCCAAGAGTAATAAGCGAATAATTAGACCGGCTTCATACCTCACCGTATGAAGCCGTTTCTTTTAAAATGCCAATGGAAAGGAAACAGGTGAATTCATGTTTGCCGATAGAGCAAAAATATTTATTAAATCAGGAAAAGGCGGCGACGGCCACGTCAGCTTCCGCCGGGAACTCTATGTTCCCTGCGGCGGTCCAGACGGTGGTGACGGAGGCGACGGCGGCGATATTATCTTTGAAGTGGATGACGGTTTAAATACCTTAAGCGATTTCCGCCAGGTGCGCAAATACGCTGCCCAGGACGGAGAACAGGGAGGCAAGAAGCGCTGCCACGGGAAAAATGGCGGCGATCTCATCGTCAAGGTTCCGGAAGGAACGGTCATCAAAGAGTTTGAATCAGGAAAAGTCATCGCCGATATGTCCGGTGAAAACCGGAGAGAAGTCATCTTAAAAGGCGGCCGCGGCGGTCAGGGCAACATGCATTACGCCACTCCAACCATGCAGGCACCGAAATACGCCCAGCCTGGACAGTCCGGCCAGGAGCTCTGGGTCCAGCTGGAACTCAAGGTCATCGCGGATGTCGGTCTCGTGGGATTTCCAAACGTGGGTAAATCCACGCTGCTTTCCCGCGTCAGCAACGCCCGTCCCAAGATCGCCAATTACCATTTCACCACTCTGAATCCTCATCTGGGAGTTGTGGATATCGACGGCGGCAAGGGCTTTGTCATGGCGGATATCCCGGGTCTGATCGAAGGAGCCTCCGAGGGAATCGGCCTCGGTCATGATTTCCTCCGTCATATCGAGCGCACCCGTGTACTGGTTCACGTCGTGGATGCCGCATCTACAGAGGGCCGTGATCCGCTTGAGGACATCCGGGCCATTAATAAAGAGCTGGAAGCCTACAACCCGGATCTTATGAAAAGGCCGCAGATCATCGCAGCCAACAAGACCGACGTCATTTACGCCGAGGACGAGGATCCGGTTGCAAAGCTGAAAGCAGAATTTGAACCGAAGGGAATCAAGGTTTATCCGATCTCCGCGGTCAGCGGCCAGGGAGTCAAGGAACTTTTATACGCTGTTTACGATTTGCTGCAGACGGTAGATTCTACACCGGTTATCTTCGAGAAGGAATTCGATCCGGCGATGATGATCGACGAGACGCTGCCTTATACGGTGGAGAGAAACGAGGAAGGCATCTACGTCGTAGAGGGCCCGCGCATCGAAAAAATGCTGGGATATACCAATTTAGAGTCAGAAAAGGGCTTTTTATTCTTCCAGAGATTCTTAAAAGGAAACGGAATTCTCGAAGAACTGGAAAAAGCCGGAATCGAAGAAGGCGATACCGTCCGTATGTACGGTCTGGAATTCGACTATTACAAATAGACTAATGATAAAATTGAGAAGTAATATGATGGAGGAAATATGACAAGCAAGCAGCGTTCTTATTTAAAGGGCTTAGCAATGACCATGGAGCCTATTTTCCAGATCGGTAAATCCAGCATCACGCCGGAGATTACCACCGCCATTGCGGAAGCTCTGGAAGCAAGGGAACTGATTAAGATTACGGTATTAAAAAACTGTCTCGATGACGGCAGTGCAATCGCCGCGACACTGGCTGAGCGCACCCATTCTGAGGTGGTTCAGGTTATTGGAAGAAAAATTGTCCTTTATAAACCGGCGAAAGAAGAGAAGAAGAGAAAGATCATCCTTCCATAGGTTCAGCCGGCGTAACGTAAGGAGTTACTGAATATGGGGAAAATCGGAATCATGGGCGGTACATTCGACCCGATCCATAACGGTCACCTTCTCCTCGGAGAACAGGCCTATCACGAATACGGTCTGGACCAGATCTGGTACATGCCTTCGGGACAGCCGCCGCACAAAAAGGACCACCGTGTAACAGACAGCCATATACGTCTGGAGATGACCCGGCTCGCCATGGAGGGCCGCGAGGGATTTTCCTGTTCGGATTTTGAAGTCATGCGCAGCGGCAACACCTATACGTCGCAGACGCTTGAAATTCTTCATGAGAAATATCCCGGCCATACGTTTTATTTCATCATCGGCGCAGACTCCCTCTATGAGATCGAGCACTGGCATGAACCGGCAAAGGTACTGGCACAGGCCGTAATCCTGGCGGCAGTACGGGAATATGAGTCGGCAGGCCGTTCCATGGAAACACAGATTGCCTATTTGAAAGAGAAATATCAGGCTGACGTCCGCATGCTGCACTGCAGGGAGATCGATATCTCCTCGGCTGAGCTGCGCCGGATGACCGCGCTTGGAGAGTCCATTGAACCATTCGTCCCGGAGCCGGTAGCCAGGTATATTAAAGAGCATCATCTATATCAGGAGGTGGCGGAATGCAGGAAATCATTGCACAGCTGAGAAACGAATTGAGCGGAAAACTGACGCCTTCCAGATACGAACACACCATAAGCGTGTCATTTACCGCAGCGGCACTGGCCATGCGCTATGGCTGTGATTTGGACAAGGCGGAACTGGCCGGTCTTCTGCATGACTGCGCAAAGCACTACAGCAATGAGACCATCATCAAAAAATGCGAGAAGCAGAAGATCACGCTGACCGAAGATGAGAAGAAGGCCCCGGCTGTCCTTCATGCGAAATACGGCGCCTGGCTGGCCGAGACGAAATATCAGATATCGGATCCGGAAGTGCTTTCGGCAATCCGGTGGCACACCACCGGGCGGCCCGATATGACACTGTTGGAGGAGATTATCTTCACGGCGGATTATATCGAACCGCGCCGGTATGAGGCCCCGGATTTACCTCTGGTGCGCCCGCTGGCATTTACGGATCTGAAGGAATGCATCTATCAGATTTTAAAGGATACCCTGGATTATCTGAATGGGAAAGGCTGTTATGTGGATTCCATGACGAATCTGGCATATGATTATTACAAACAGCTTCACGAGGAAAAGAAAGGAAATTAAACAATGAATCATTCTAGCGAGATGGTAAAAGCAGCTTACGCGGCTTTATCCGACAAAAAGGGCGAAGATATCCGCATCATCGATATCCGCAACGTTTCCGTTATGGCGGATTACTTTATTATAGCAAGCGGTTCCAATTCCAACCAGGTTCAGGCCATGGTAGACAACGTGGAAGAGGAACTTGGCAAAATGGGCTGCACCTGCCGTCAGGTGGAAGGTTATCAGTCTGCCAACTGGATCCTTATGGATTACGGCGACATCATCGTACACGTCTTTGACCGTGACAACAGACTCTTCTATGATCTGGAGCGCATCTGGCGCGATGGGAAGACACTGGATGTCAGTGAACTGAAATAACAGAACGAAACTGACTGGATTCAGAAGCAGGTCGAAACAGATAGAAACCGGAAAGCAAAAGCAGGAAGAGGTTGACATAAATTAATTATGTCAACCTCTTCCTGCTTTTGCTTTCTATTTTCCTAAAATTCCGTGTTTCTGGCTGTCAGCAATCTAGTTAATTCCCAAACGAAACAGTCCAATCACCTTTCCAAGTATCTCCAGGTGATCCACAATAATCGGATCCATCTCATCATTCTCAGGCTGAAGTCTGTAGTAGCCGTCTTCTTTGTAAAAACGCTTTACTGTAGCCGAATCATCAACCAGCGCCACAACGATCTCTCCGTCGTAAGCGGTGGAGCACCGTTCCACAATCAGCTGATCTCCATCGAAGATACCGGCATTAATCATACTGTTTCCCTTTACATTCAGCATAAAGGTCTCCGCATTCGGGAGAAGCTCCACGGGGATGGGATAGTAATTCTCAATGTTCTCTTCAGCCAGAAGCGGAACACCGGCGGCCACGGTACCAACGAGCGGCACGTTCACAACCTCGCGTCTCGTCAAATTAAAGCAGTCGTCGATAATCTCAATCGTTCTCGGCTTGGTGGGGTCCCTTCTTATGTATCCCTTTTCCTCCAGTGTCTCTAAATGGGAGTGGACGGAAGAGGTTGACTTTAAATGTACCGCTTCACAGATCTCCCGGACAGCCGGCGGATACCCCTTTTTTAAGATCGTTTCTTTGATATATTCTAAAATTTCCTGCTGTTTCGCTGTTATCTTCTCCTGAGCCATATAACACAGCCTCCTCAATCCTTTTTCTTTCTTTTATAGTAACATATGTTCGATAAAAATGCAAACCTTTGTTCGAAAAAAGTGGCTTTCTTTCTTGACAAACATTTGTTCGAGTGGTATGATATACCTATACAGAACAAACGTTCTTTTTGTCACAAAAGAGTTACAGGGGGTAAATACAGATGAAAAAATTAATGATTACGATGGCACTTGTTGTTTTGATTCTGTCGAACGTCTGCGGTCATTCTCTGATGAATGCACTGGCCGATGAAACAGAGCTTCCGGAGTCTCAAAAGTATTATACCAGCATCGAGATTCAGAAAGGCGATACACTCTGGGGAATCGCCGATGAATATGCCGAGAGCTGCCGCATGTCCACCACCGATTACGTCGCTGAGTTGAAGAGTATGAACGGGCTGAAGGAGGATGTGATCCACAGCGGCCAGCATCTGACCATCATGTACTGTGTGCCTGTTACTGAGGTTCTGGCAGAAAAATAGAGGCAGAGATAAAAGACAGAGAATCAGAGGCAGAGAACATGAAGAGACAAATCCAGAGATTCATTGAGAAAAAAGAAAGCAGAACATAGACAAAAACAGCGAAGAGTAGAAGAGGGCAAAGGGCAGAGAGCCGTATCTTTCTGGCCATATCCTCCATTCCTCTATCAATATAGGCAGCACCGGCTTCCATGATCTGTAATCGGGTCATGCGAGGCCGGTGTTTTTTTGATGCACGTGACCCGATCGGATTCAGAATTATAAATACATTTCGTGCACTTTCAGTATTTTATTTTAATTAGTACTTGACATTACATAGTAGTATGTATAATATAGTATTAAAGGAGGACTTAAAATGAATGCACAGTTTAAAAAAGGAGTCCTTGAACTGGTGGTGCTGGAGTCCGTGAGGAAGAAGGATATGTATGGGTACGAGCTGGTGGAAGAGGTATCCAAGGTCATCGATGTGAATGAGGGAACCATTTATCCGCTGCTGAAGCGGCTGACCAATGAGCACTATTTTGAGACATATCTGCGGGAATCCACAGAGGGGCCGCCGCGGAAGTATTACCACTTGACTGCTGCCGGAGTTCTCTACCGGGAGACACTGGAGCAGGAGTGGAACGAATTTCAACAGCGGGTATGTACATTTTTGAAGGAGCAGAAGGATGAATAAGAATGAATTTTTGGAAGAGTTAAACCGGCACCTCCTTATCCTTGAAGATGAGGAACAGCAGGATATTCTGGAGGAGTACTCCCAGCATATTGATATGAAGGTGGAGAGCGGATTAAGTGAGGACGAGGCCATCCGCGATTTTGGAAGTGTTAAGGAGCTGGCCGCCCAGATTCTGGAGGCTTACCACGTCAAAGCGGAATTTTCCGGTGATGCGGCGAAGGACGGCCGGAAGCTCCCGGTAAAGCCGATCACGGTTCACGGGGCCGACCTGCGTGATAAGTTTGCCCGCTTTTTTAAGAAGCTGTCTGCCGCAGCACGCCACGGCGCTGTCTGCTGCTATGAAGCGGGAAAGGCCATAGGAAAAAAGGCGGCTTATCTGATCCTCTGTCCCATACGAAAGATTCGCTCGCTGCTGCACAGAGAGAAAAAAAACGTGACCATTGATACTGAAAGAAAAAAGAGAGAACACAGTAGAACATCCGCCGGCGTCTCTGGAAGGGCAGTCCCCGTCATGCACACGCTGGGCCATTCCATCGCCTTCGTCATTGGAAGCTGCTTTCACGGAATCATTCGCCTCTGCCTGTGGGGCCTTAAGTGGTGCTGGAATCTGTTTATGATGTTTCTGGCCCTGTTTGGCGGTCTGTTCGTGCTGGGATCACTGTTCTGTTTCGGCATTCTGATCGTATGGCTGTTTAAGGGATATCCCCTGACAGGGATTACCCTGGTTCTGTTCGGCACCGTGCTTTGCAGCGGTGCATTTACCTTTTTCTGCGTAAGCCTGCTTCGCATGAATAAAACGAATCGTTATAAGGCGGAAGAAACCGCCGTTCCACTCACAGAGGAGGTACAGGATGCGTAACTTACATAAAGCGCTGATCGCAGTTTTCTGCAGCGGAGTATTCATTACCGGAATCGGCACCGGAATTTCCTTCTCCGAATTTTCATCTTTCGCCTATTCCGGCAGGACCATGATTGGCGATGTGAAGATGACAACTGAGAATCTCGACTACTCCTTTCAGCTTCAGGAAGAGCAGAAGCTGAGAATATACGGTAATTACTATTTTCGCAGACACTCGGCTGATTCCACAGAGATCTTACCGGATGAGACCGTTCCGGAGAACACCATTCGTTTTCAGATCACCTATAATGTAAAAGCGGTTGCCCCTTATCTGCGATACTCGGATAAGGAATCGGATGACCCGTATGTAGGAATCGAGTTCGATTATCTTCTTGATGATATGGAGCTCTTTATGGCAGGTAAGGATCAGCTTCTGGAAGATATAAAGAATCGGCAGATCGGCTCTTACGACACGGTTTCCGTGGAGCGCATACGCATATTCGTCAATCCGGCGTCCATCGATCTCGTCACCATGGATTAATTCTGCGGTGGATAAAGAGAGGGGAAGAACAGCGTTCTCCCTTCCTTTATCCACCGTTTTAATTTTCATTGCCGTAACGGCTCTTTTACGGTAAAATAAAAGGAACTGACAACACCTATGGAGTAATTAGTATGAACACAAATCCTTTAAGGCTTAACCATCTGCTTCTCCCTTCCAATGTGCTGATGGCGCCCCTGGCCGGCTACACCTCCTGGCCCTTTCGAATGCTGTGTCAGGAGCTGGGAGCCGGCCTCTGTTTTACGGAAATGGTCAGCGCCAACGCGCTGAAATATAAAGATAAAGCCACAGAAAAGCTTTTGTACACCACCAGAGAAGAACGGATCCGGGCCGTGCAGCTTCTTGGCTCCGATCCTGCGGTGATGGAACGGGCCGCCTGCAGCGAGGCTCTGTCCGGCTTCGATATCATCGATATCAATATGGGATGTCCGGTACCGAATATCTTTAAGAGCGGAGAGGGCAGCGCGCTTCTGGCCAATCCCAGACGGGCGGCCGCTGTCATCCGCGGCTGTAAAAAAAGCGGAAAACCGGTAACCGTAAAAACGCGCGTCGGCATCCGGCAGGACGAGCTGATTGCCGCGGAATTCACGAAGATGTGTGAGGAAGCCGGCGCTGACATGGTCTCTATCCACGGGAGGAGCCGCAGCATGATGTATGACGGCACTCCGTATTACGATCAGATCGAACAGGCAAAATCCGCCGTATCCATCCCTGTCATCGCCAACGGCGGAATCTTTTCCGACAGCGAAGCGCAGCACATGCTGGAGGCCACCGGCGCAGATGGAGTGATGATCGGCCGTTACGCCCTCCAGGATCCGTACATTTTCAGCCGTCTTACCGGCCGCAGTGTTACCGAAGACAAATACAGCCTTTTAATGGGCCAGCTGGAACTGACCTCCCGCCATTATGATGAGACCTACACGCTGACCTATATGAAGAAGCTGGCATCCTACTGCATGAAGAAGAGGAGCGGAACGAAAAAATACAAGCAGCTTCTCTATCACTGCGGCAATGTGGAAGAAATGAAACAGATATTAAAAGCAATATTCTATGAGGAGGAGGTGGACCGGAGATGAATGGAACAGATACAAATATCCCAAACAGCAGCAGCGCAGGCTCAGAACTGAATAACAATGACGGCCTGGTCATAAAAAACGGAATTCTGGAACAATGTGAGACACGGAACCGTTCCGTTGCCGTCCCCAGTGGCGTTCACACCATTGGAAAAGGGGCGTTTAAGGGCTGTACCTCCCTGGAGCAGATTCTTCTTCCGGATACGGTCACGGTCATCTCTGATGACGCCTTTAAGGGCTGTCGGAAGCTGACGGAAATCACGCTGCCGGACAGGCTGGACACCATCGGCAATTACGCATTTCACCGCTGCCACAGCCTTACGGCCATCACGATCCCTGCCTCCGTCAAGGCGCTTGGCAACTGCGTCTTTCTTTACTGTGACAGCCTGGAGACCGTAAATATGCCCGGTGTTCAGTCTCTGGGCCTTCAGACATTTTTAAATGATATCAGGCTCCGACGCATCCTGATCTCTCCGGAGCTTGATATTCAACATATCTGTGACTGTTTTACCGGATGCAGCGGTCTTCTGGATATCGCGTTTTCCGACGGGACCTCCTATCACATGGCCAATGCCGTCGCCGCCATGGCACCCGGTTCCGACGCTCCCGAGACGGTCCGCGCCATTGCCGCCGATATCTGCCGGATGATGGAGATACAGGATGGCGTCATCACCCGTTTTCTCACGAATTTAAAACACGTGGAACTTGCCGAGGGAATTACCGCGATCGGGAAAAGCTGCTTCTTTGATAAAAAAGGAATCATTTCCGTAAGGCTTCCCGTCAGTCTCACAGAAATCGGGAGCCGCGCCTTCCGAAACTGCATCAACCTGGAACGGGTGGAATTTGCCAGCGGCCGGGTGGCCATTCACAAAGACGCGTTTAAGAACTGCTCCACGCTTCATACCATCCGCCTGGCGGACGGAAGTGAATACGAGCTTACCGGCTTAAGCGGCCAGGATGAAACGGGCGCTCCGTCCATAGTCCGGGAAATCCACGCCCAGGTCCTGGGGAATTTCTCCATCAGCGGGACCACGCTGCTTCGGTATCGCGGAAGCGAGGAACGGGTCGTCGTTCCCGATGGAATTACCGTGATCGGCGAGCGGGCCTTTGCAGGCAATGAAGCCATCGACCGGGTCATCCTTCCGGATTCGGTGGAGATGATCGGGGAGGAAGCATTCGCAGACTGTCTCGTCCTGCAGACCATCCAGTTTCCGGAGGGAGTCAGACATATTGGAAAATCCGCATTTGAAAACTGCGTAAAACTGATTCGGGCCATCCTTCCGGATTCTCTTATAAGCATCTGTCCATCCGTATTTAACCGGTGCCGTGTATTAAACGAAGTGCGTTTCTCCGCCAGGCTCGAAGAGATCGGAGAGCTGGCCTTCTACGGATGTGAGAAATTAAAAGACATTGTGCTGCCGGAGACAGTGACCGTTCTGGGCGACATGGCCTTTTACAGGTGCCTCTCCCTGCGGGATATCGTGCTGCCGCCTTCCCTGAAGGTGATCGGGCGCAACGTATTTACCCATTCCGGGATTCGAAATGCCCAGGTATTCTGCAATCCGGTTTCCTGCGGAACCGACGTATTTTCCCAGTGCGGGAAGATGAGACGGCTCACATTTGAAGACGGGGTACGGTATGTCGGAGATAAATTTGCATTCCAGTGTGAGAAGCTCGCCGCTGTCATACTGCCGGATTCGATCGAAGCCATTGGAAAACACGCATTTGAAGGCAGCCGCTTTCTAAAGGAGCTTCCAGCCGGTAAAACGGTCCGTCACATATTGTTGGACGGCAGCGGATTCTCCGGCGGCGTCGTTCTCGGAGATGAGGTTCGGGCCATTGCGGGAGGCGCTTTTTACGGGAACACGGAGCTCACCTCCATCACCCTGCCGAAGACGCTGTCGCAGATTGGGCCATATGCGTTTTGCGGCTGTACCGGGCTCACAGAGGTCCTTCTCCCTCCTGGCGTTAAAATCCTCGAGGAAGGCGTTTTCGCCCGCTGCACGGCCTTACAGACGGTTTCAGCATCACAGCCTGACGGTCAGCTGACTTCGGTGTCGGCCCGCGCATTTTTAAACTGCCGGGAACTGACAGAGGTTCCTTCTCTGGAACGCTGTACTGTGGTGGGAACCAGTGCGTTTTCCGGTTGTGAAAAGTTAAGAAGGATTGAGGGGGTATTTCTTCAGATCGGAGACTCGGCATTTTCCGGTACACCATTTCTGGCGGAACAGAAGCGGCTGGAAAACGGTCCGCTTCCCGGAGCCGCCATCGTCTCCGGTATTCTGATTGACGGCTCAGGCTTAAGCGGTGACGTGACCATTCCGGAAGGCGTTGCCGGGATCGCGGACTACGCCTTTGCCGGAAATGACCGCCTCCGGTCGCTCTATTTTCCAGTAAGCTTAAAAAGAATTGGCAGCTCTTCCTTTGCAGGATGCCGGAATTTAAAGTCGGTTCATGTTTCAGCCCCGCTTGAGGAGATGGGCAGTTCCGCCTTCGAAAAATGTATCTCCCTGACCGCTTTCTCCTGCCGGATTGCAGAAATCGGCGCCAGAGCATTTGCCTGGTGTCAAAGTCTTGAATCAGTCACGTTAGAGGAGACGGTTCTCCTGGGGGACGGCGCGTTCTGCGGCTGTTCGGCTTTAAAAATATGCCGCATGGAAAATCTCCGCCGCATGGGGAGAGAAGCCTTCAGCTGCTGCAAAAGTCTGGAGGCGGTTCACTTCCCGCTGGCCAAACGGATCGGTACACGGGCATTTGAGCGCTGTGATGCATTAAAAAGCATGCTGCTTCCCACGTTGTCCGCCTTGTCCGATCACAGCTTTGAGGACTGTGGACATCTGGAGGAAATCCTACTGCGTGACGGACAGAACATGGATTTTCCGGCCAGCTATGCATTTTCCGGTTGTACCGCCATGCGCAGGGTTATACTGGAGAACACAGTGTATCAGCTTACGGGATATGAGACTCTGTTTGACCGGAAGCTGCCGGAGGCCATCAGGCGCATCTATGGAAGTGCCTTGAGCTGTTTTACCATCGATGAGGAGTTCGCATTAACCGAATACAGGAACTGCGGCCGGTTTGTGGCCATACCCGAAGGCGTGAAAACCATCGGGGAAGAGGTGTTTAAGGATCAGGCACGGCTTGAGGCAGTCTCAATCCCGGATTCCGTGGAGTATATCGGTCCGCGGGCATTTGACAAGACCCCCTGGCTGGAACAGCTGCGCGCCGTCAGCGGAACAGATCCTGTTACCGTTAAAAATATAATCATTGACGCGGCCGCCTGCTCCGGCGACGTGGTAATCAGCCCTATCGTCAAACGGGTTTCAGGGTGGGCCTTTGCCAACTGCATCGATTTAACCGGAATCAGATTTTCTTCCTCCCGGACAGTGGTGGAGATACATGCGTTTCGAAACTGTATCCGGCTGAAACGCATTGTTACAGCCGATGGGAGAGAGTACTGCCTGGAGGGCCTTCCTTCGCTGGATCAGGAGCTTCCATCCATGGTAAGACAGATTTTCGAGGACTGCTGTAACTGTTTCAAGACAGACGGAACGGGACTGCTGCTGGAATGTACGGGAAATATAAGCCGCTTAATTCTGCCGGAGGGAATCACGGAAATCGGGCGCGGTGCGTTAAAGGACAGCAACCTTCTCACCAGCATCACGCTGCCGGACTCTGCCGCAGCAGTCGGTGAGTGCGCATTTGAACAGTGTAAATGGCTGGAAACGGTGAGCGGCACCTCCCGCCTCACCCGTATCGGCCGCATGGCTTTTTCCGGCTGCGTCCGTTTGAAACGGATCGAAGAACTGCCCATGCTCCAGTCTCTGGGAGAGCGCGCATTTGAAAACTGCACCTCACTGGAGGAAATCATTTTGCCGGAAGGCATTGAGGAGATTCTTCCAGGAACCTTTTACCGGTGCCATGAGCTGAAACGGGTGGTGCTCCCGTCTACACTGAAGAGAATCGGGAAAGAGGCATTCGCATTCTGCTATAACCTGACGGATATCACGCTGCCAGAGGGGATCGAACAGGTTGGGGAAAGGGCGTTTGCCTGGTGCCGTAATCATGAGGCAGAAAGGGTGATGCCATGAAATACAGAGATCTCGGAACTACCGGTCTGCGCGTATCGGAGATCGGTTTTGGAACCATTCCCATATTAAGCGGCAATGTCCCGGTTCTTCCAGGCTACTACAGCCCTGATACAGAAGGGGCTGTCGCCGTCATGGAGCACGCCTGGAGACTCGGATGCAATTTGTACGATACGGCCATTGTCCCGGAATATGGAGACGCCGAACTGAAACTGGGAGCATTTGCGAAAAAAATCGGCCGCGATAAGATCGTCATCTCTGATAAAGCCCGGTTCTATACCGGCAATGAGATGTATCAGGCTGTTCTTGAATCGACTAAGAACCTGGGAACCGCACCGGACATCTATTTTTCCCATCAGGTGGATCCGGATCACGAAGATCAGGTCTTTGGCCGGTACGGCGCCGCCGATGCTCTGGCTGAACTGAAGGCTGAGGGGAAAATTCGCTTCACAGGTATTGCCTCCCATTACTACGACATCCTCTTAAGAGGAGCAAAGGATGACCGGATCGATGTGCTGCAGGGAAGCGGCAACATTCTGGAACGCGGCATGCTGGACCGCATCGAAAGAGAGCCGCTTTTCAGGCAAAAGGGATTTCTGGTTAATAAGGTTTACGCCGCCGGGATTCTGCCTTCCTTTTTCCCTGTAAAGACACTGATTGAAGGGGTTCTTACTTATCCGGTTTCCTGCGCCCTGATCGGACTAGGGACAGTGGAAGAGGTAAACGCAGCCGCAGCCGGGGATACGGTCCCGGAACGCCCCGATTTTCAAAGGGTGCTCACCGTCCTGGGGAAGCGTTACGAGCCGATTTCCTGCGACAGGTGCCAGCGGTGTACCTGCCCGCATGGAACGGAAATTCATACGGTTTTCCGGCAGTATCACTACTTTTTTCTGGGAAAGGATTACTGGGCCCTCAGAAAGCTCGATCTGGGAATAGAAGAGAGCGCGGCGGCCTGCAGAAGCTGTACCAGTATGTCCTGCATGAAGCAGTGTCCCCATAAGCTTCGAATTCCGGAGATTATGCAGCAGATCGAGAGGCTGACAAAGATACATATCAGAAACTCCGTGATTTAGTGAAAGAAAACAGATTGAGCCATGTGAAAAAAGTACCTGATACCGCAGACCGGTTACACGGTTTCTGCGCATCAGGTACTTTTATTCATTGGTACTCTTATCTTATCTCGTCAAATACTGCTTATATTTCTCCCTGTCGCCTTCCCGGCAGCTGACTGTCAGGCAGACTCCATTTTCCTGAAATTCCCGGCTGTGAACCATGGCGCGGCTGTTTAAGTAGTGGACCACATTACCGTTCTCATAAGGGATCAGGAACTGGGCCTCCTGGTATTCAGAAAAGAGAATCTTCTCCATCATACGCATCAGCTCCGGGATTCCGATGCCGTATTTCGCCGACATATAGATCCGGTTATCCGAAATTTTAGGGAACGTTTCCTCCTCCATAACGGAATCGGCCTTGTTCATAATATAGATCCTTGGAATATCACCGGCCCCCAGTTCTTTCAGCGTTTCCTCTGTTACCTCTATCTGTTCTTTGTAATGCTCATCCGAAAAATCCACTACATGAAGCAGAAGATCCGCATAACGTATCTCATCCAGCGTGGAGCGGAACGCCTTGACCAGGCTGTGGGGAAGGCGGCTGATAAAACCGACCGTATCGGAGAGCAGGAAATCCTGGCTGCCGCTCAGGGATATCTTTCGAACGGTGGTGTCCAGCGTGGCAAACAGCATATCCTTCGCCATAACCATCTTTTCCTCTTTTCCGCTCGACAGTTCCACCAGTTTGTTCAGCAGCGTGGATTTGCCTGCGTTGGTATATCCGACCAGCGCGGCCTGCGGACACGTTCCCTGGGTCCGTTTTCTTCTCTGGACTTCGCGTTCCTGCTCCATCCGTTCCAGTTCGCGCCTCAGTTCGCTGATACGCCCCTCGATTTTTCGCCGGTCCAGCTCAATCTGCTTTTCACCGGATCCCTTGTTGCTCAAGGAACCGCTGGCTCCGCCCTGGCGCCCCAGAGAGTCTCTGAGTCCCATAAGTCTCGGCAGCATATACTGAAGTCTGGCCGATTCCACCTGCATTTTAGCCTCTTTGGTCCGGGCTCTCCGTGAAAATATCTCCAGAATCAGGTAGGTCCGGTCCCATACCGGCACATCGATCTCCCTCTGCAGATTTTTAAGCTGGGAGGGAGATAAGGTATCGTTGAAAATGACATAGTCCACGTAGAGCGTCTCCACGGCTTCCCTGATCTCGCCAACCTTTCCCGAGCCGATATAGTAAGCGGCGTTAATACAGGAGAGATTCTGATCGACTCTGGCCACCGGATCCATATCGCAGGCCTTCACCAGATTGTGCAGTTCTTTCATGGATGCTTCAAAATCATTGTTTTCGTTTAAATGTACCCCAGCCAGCAGAGCGCGGGGTCTTATGGTTTCATTCTGTTGTTTCATATATTGTTCAGCCTCCTTGCTGCCGTTCCCATTTCTCACCGTCCTGGAAAGGAGAGGGGCGCGGCGCAGCTTCAGGCGGCAAATTTATTTCCGCGGGCAGCGAGCCGGATCGATTTGGCTCTGTGCAGTACGCGGCTGTAACCGCCTGATTATAAACGGGTTATCATCCTGTTATTCACACATTTGAATCGTAACCGAATAAAAAAGCATATCATTCCTGACATCATCGCGTACCTCCTAATCGTGATATTGGTAATTTCAGGTACAAAAAAAGAGATTGTATCCATGCCGGATCGGCAGACTAAGACACAAAAAAACTGTTCCGGTTATAAACATATATAAATAAACCATGCAAAACAAGCGTACCTGCGAATGGATACGGTACCGTGCCACCATGGAATTTATACATGATCTCTTATAACGAACAGTCTTTACTATCTTAATCTAATAAACAATCTCTCAGACCTCTGATTTCTATAATTTTCTTTCTGTTGTTCCTGAAATTACCTAGCTTGATCATAATGGCTTCGCATCATTCTGTCAAGTGTTTTTTATCATATACAGGGAAAATGTGAAAAAGTATGGAAATGGCAGAGGCTGGATGGTATAGTTACAGTGATATTCGGAAGGGTGTGAATATGAATCGTTTATATGATGATATGATCAGTACTGCAGACAGTTTTGCTGTGAATTTTTCAGACAGGGGGACATTCGATTACTCCTTTGACAGCTTAACGCTTGCAGAGGAACTTCTTGATGAAATGGCGGACTATATTTTCGAAGACGACGAGGCGGTTTATAACGCCTCCACCATGATTGGCGCATACGTGTTTGAAACGGTCCGCAGAAATCTGGGCGGCGAATACGTATGGCTCCAGAAGGAAGAGCAGCCGCTTCTCGTGATTGGGCTTCCTGATTTTTCTGTCTCCATTAAAGCCTGGGAAAAGGTAAAGGGACGCATTATCAATGGGAGCGAAGATAATATTCCCTTCTACGTAGATGGGGTGATACAGTGTGTTGAAAAAGGAAAAATGCAGAAGGGGTATGCAGCTACGGTTGTATAAGTATCAGGCCACAGGGGGGATATTCCGCTGCGGCCTGATTATTACTGTGATTCTTTTTCTCCATTTTCAATAAAACTGATGGAGGATGCTCCATGCTCATACAGGCTCGCTATCAAAGTCAAAAATTCTTGTGTGGAGAGGTCTTTTCCCCTGCTTAGCCAGAAGCGAAACAACGACAACGCACCAGAGAAACGGTATTCCATCAAATACGGTTTTAGCCCGTCATTCGTCGACCGGTCAAGCTCCGGCATCTCCAGCTTAACCGCTGCCTTTAATCGTTCTAAAAACTGATTGCTGCCATATCTGCCAAACAGAGCATTGATGTAGATGGACTTTGTTTCATACAGCACCACAATGTCTTCGATAAAGGGCGTGCTGCCGGCTCCAGCCTGCCCGCGTTTATCAGAAATATACTTTAAAAATTCATTTTCGACATCGCAGAGCAAATCATTAACATCTAAAAAGTACTGATAAAATGTACTTCGATTGAATCCGGCTTTCCTTGCAATTTCCTGAACAGTTATCTTTTCAAGGGGCTTTTTGCTATATAACAGGCAAAACGCCTCCATAAAAGTCTGCCTCGTTCTATCTGTAATTTCCGGCTGTTTGTTCATAACAATCCGACATCTCCCTGGTATAGTGTT
This sequence comes from Hungatella sp. L36, assembly GCF_014288035.1. Classification (NCBI taxonomy): domain Bacteria; kingdom Bacillati; phylum Bacillota; class Clostridia; order Lachnospirales; family Lachnospiraceae; genus Hungatella; species Hungatella sp. L36. The sequence continues at coordinate 631,021 of NZ_JACOPC010000002.1, forward strand.
GTTGACTGAAAAGCTGTATATCTGATAATATATCACACAACACGTTGTTGCACAATACAATCATCACCATAATATCAACCATCACAAGGAGGAAATTTTATGTCTCAAATGAATTACACCTTCACCGTCAACGGTGAGGTATGGAAAAAAAGTCATCTGGAACGGCTGGAATATGAGCGGAACCTCCATGTTCTGCACCAGATGAAACGCCATGGCGTGGAAATCAAGGAGGGGGAGGCGACTCTGACCGACGACGAGATCGACCATCTCACAGCCGGAAAAGCGTGGGAGATTTCGATTAATACCCGCATACAGTATACCGGCGATAAAATCATTGAACTGTATCAGGACTCTCTGGCAAAGTCCGATGCAATGTGGCGTGAGCTTGCATTTTCCCAGGACAAGCCTATGAGGGTTTCACGCTGTAATATGTCAGTCAGCGGCGTTTCCTTACAGGAGTTTATGATGATGATGCGTTCTATGCAGGACGATGACCGCGTCGGCCTCTCCGCGCACCCGGAGCACTTTATCTGCAATGTAGCGTTTGACGACGGGAAACTCTGCGGCATTGAACCCTTTGGCATGTATGGAACCCCGACGCTGTGCAACGTACGGGTGGTTGACATTTCCGAGCTGGGGCAGCAAATTCGGGCAGACAGAGACCCGGATTATCCTGTATCTATGGCTGGGCGTGCCTATCTAACGGATGGGGTGACTGAAATCAATACTCCCTATCATCAGTTTAAGCCTGCAGCGGATGGGTTTGAGGCCAAGCTGGCCGTTTACTGGCCTGAAAATACGCCGGATGAAATTGTGAGCGGCCATTCCCTGCATCTGGCCATGGAATTTTACGCGGGATTGCGTATGGCCTGCAGACACTCGTAAAAGGACAGGCGGATTATGAAAATCGCGATACGGTACCAATCACGCGGAGGCAATACCAAGACCGTCGCAGAAGCTATTAGCAAAATCGCAGGCGTCAGAGCGCAGGCCATCGGTGTTCCGCTAGAGGAACCCGTCGATCTGTTGTATGTGGGCGGCGGGGTATATAAATGGGACATCGATCCTGATTTGAAAGCGTATTTGAGAACGCTGGATTCCAATCTGGTAAAATCCATTGCGGCGTTCTCGACTGCCGGCGGAATGGATGGCGCTCGTAAGATCGGCGCGCTTGCAAAAGAAAAGGGGATATGCGTATGTGAGAAAACACTGCCTGTAAAAGTGTTTCTTACGAATCATGCCGCGTTTGGGAGCAAAGGGTATTTTGACTTAAGTGAGAAGCAGCTGCATGCAGTCAGGGAATTTGTCAAAAATACTGCGGGACAGTAACATAAGAAAAGTGGGCAGAGTGTCTAATCTCTACCCACTTTTCAATCGATTCTTTTAAATTAAGGACATCTCAGTCCTCACGCAGCCATACTTTATTCCGCGCACTGCGCCGGCGTTCATCTTCAAGAGCCGCGTAATGTTTTTTCGTCGTATTGACGTCGGCGTGTCCCAGTACATCTGCGACCAGATAGATGTCATTTGTCTCTTTATACAGATTGGTTCCATAGGTACTGCGCAGCTTATGCGGCGTAATTTTCTTTAAAGGGGTCACGATCCGCGCGTATTTTTTCACCAGATTTTCCACACTGCGCACGGCGAGTCTCTTTCTCTGGAGAGAGAGAAACAGGGCCGATTCGTGGCCTTCCTCGGCAATGATCATTTTCCGTTCTTCCAGATAATCGTTAAGGGCGTCTTCAACCTCAGAGCCGAAATAAACAGTTACTTCCTTTCCGCCTTTTCTGTGAATGCGGATTCCGCCATTTTTAAAGTCTATATCATCAATATCCAGGCCAACGCACTCCGACACACGAATACCAGTCCCCAGCATCAGCGTCAGCAGAGCCAGGTCGCGCAGCTTCGTCTTATCGTGATAGCTTTTCTGTTTCTCCGTGAGCGCATCTCCCTTTTCTACCTCGTCCAGCAGAAGAGCGACTTCGTCCACGTCGAGACGAATAATCTCTTTTTCGTGAAGCTTGGGAAGCTGTACCAGAGCCGCCGGATTGTTTACAAGGCGTTCATTCCGGTAATAATAATTATAGAAGCTCTTCAGCGAAGAAATTTTTCGCATGATTCCGCGTTCTTTATTGGTGACTTCCTGATTTTTATCGTTAAAACGGTATTTCAAATACTCCATATATTCTTCCATGTCCACAAGCTTTAAATTGTCGAGATGGTCCAGACTGATGTCTTTCATATCCATTTTCGCAATCACAGGGTTTTCCTTTAAAAGGAAATCGAAGAATACTTTTAAATCATACGCATAGGCAATTCTGGTCCTGGAGGAGGTGCGCGGCTCGATTCCACGAAAGAAATCGGCGCAGAAGGGCGGAAGTTCCCGGATCAGTTCCCTTAAATGTTTTACATTCTCAATATCTCTCTGCTGATGGTAGGAGAGTGTACTCATAATTAATACCTCCTGATTCGTTCATGATTCCTTCATGATTTATTCATGATTTTTTATAACTTCCGTTGTGGGTTTTCTGAGAATTTCCGGCCAGCCTTCAATATTTCCATCGACAATCGCATGGAAAAGACGATCTTTTACACCCGGATTTTCCCGTTCCAGTGTTTTCGTTAAATTTTTAACATATTCCCGTTTTGTATGGCCGTCCACAGGACACGGATTTTTACATACCGGTAAATCGTATTTGTTCTTAAAGCCAATTACATCGGCTTCCTTAACGTAAATCATCGGGCGAATCACCGTTAATCCGGTACGGTCCAAATACGTACTGGGAGAAAATGCGTAAAACCGGCCTTCATAAATTAATGATAATAACATGGTTTCGATCAGGTCCTCACGATGATGCGCATAAGCAATTTTATTGCAGCCCAGCTTTATGGCCGCTTCATTTAAAGCACCTTTGCGAAGCTTTGCACAAAGGGCGCACGGATTGGATTCCTCGCGTGTGTCGAACAATATTTTTCCAATTTCCGTAGAAACTATCGTATAAGGAACTGAAAATCGCTCACAGAGTTCTTTGACAGGAGATAAGTCAAATTCTCCAAAGCCCAAATCTACTGTAATAGCGGATAATTCAAATTGCTTCGGATAAAATTGTTTTAATCCCTGTAAGGCATATAATAAAGTGAGGCTGTCTTTACCGCCGGATATACCGACAGCGATATGGTCGCCGTCCTCAATCAGATGGTAGTGGTCGATAGCCTGGCGGGTGAGACTGTATAGCCGTTGAAGTTTCATGTAAATTGGCTCCTTTATGTAATTGATGTAAAATGGCGCTTTTTAGCGATAACTATTCGTTAAAGAAGTGTTTCGCGCATAGTTGGAAATCGCTCTCTTTATCGTACCATGGTTTTAAGGCTTTTTCAACTATTCGTTATTAATTTTTGAGGGGGCCTTTTATGAATCGAAAATCTGTCTACTCTCTTGTTCTGGCTGTTGCTCTGGCCGTGTCTTTTGCGTTCCCTGTTTTTGCTGATGATCTGGCAACGGCTTCCGATGCTGATTATTATTCGAATCAATTATTATCTGTTGAATCATCTATAGTTAAGGCGGCGGCTTCTGAGTTGTCTCCTTTGTATTCTGTTAATGCTCAGAATCAATGGACACAATTACCGTATGATAATTCTTTGAATTACGTGTGGGTGCCTTCTGACTGTACTCGTCTTTGTTGGATTGCTCCTTCCGGGACTCGTCATTTACGTTTACGTGTGGATTCTTCTGATTTAGGTAAATTTGGTTCAGTTGTTTACTATCCCGATGATGCTGATGGTAGTTTTTCTTCTGTTTGGGATTATTTTTCAAATTATCTTGATGATGATGGTATTTTTTATATGGGCAATTTTAATCCTAAGTCTTCACCCGTGTATTTTTTTGTTAATACTTCATCATCGTTTATGATAGGTGTTAATCAATATGTTGATTCATCTTTGTCCTTGGATATAAGCGGTATTTATGATAATTCAGATGTTAAATTTAAATTAAAAACGGTTAAAATTGATGGAGTTTCATTGTATCCAAAATCTTTTGCGCGCACATCAAACAGATGGTTAAACTATGTTTTTACAGGTGGCGGTATTTTAAAAAAGGGTTATGAATATTCTTTTACTTTTTATAATTCGTTTGGGTCGTCCTCTTGGTCTGCTTTACGTTTGCAAACAAATTTAACTAATATTTGTGAGGGGGTTAATGATGGTAATTATGTTACTTTTACATTTACTCCAACTCGTGATTTGAATACGTCTGATTTGCTTTTTTATGTTGATAAAGGAATTGGTAAAGAAAATCTACAAGGGGTATTTTATTACATTTCTTCATCTTCCAGTTATATACCTGCATCTGATACGGGGCAACAAGGTCAGACTACTGCCGCCAACACTACTATCATAAAAAATGTAGTCACGAATATCAGTAACACCGTGAGTAATATTAGTAATCAGATTACTACTTCTACCACTACGATCACGAATGCTGTGAACAATGTTGCGAATCAGGTAACTGGTTCTATTAATTCGCAGACAAATACTCTTTCAGACAAGATACAGGGGCAAACGAATACAATTACAAATAATCAGAATCAAAATACCGATAAGGTTATAAAGAATCAGGATGAGAATACTGATAAGGTTGTAAAAAATCAGGATGAGAATACCGACAAACTTACTAAAAACCAGGACGAAAATACAAATAAGGTTACGGAAAAACTTGAAGATGTGAAAACCGGAATCATAAGCGGAATTATTGAAGGGCTGAAGAACCTGTTTATTCCGTCCGAAGATTTTTTTAAAAGCTATTTTGATGATTTGTATTCGTGGTTTGGGGAAAGACTTGGCTTTCTGTCCTTCCCGATCGACCTGCTCGCGGAGCTGGCGGAAATGTTCCTTGGCTCCTCTTCCACTGATTGTATTCTTACTCTTCCCAGTTTCTCTATATCCGGCTTCAAGTTATGGGAAGAATCCTCTTTTAATTTGACGTCGTTTCTGAATGAGAATTTTAAGTTTGTATTAGATGCTATTAAGTTGGGTACCAGTGTCATTTTGGTCTTTAATTTTATCCATCTGTGTGAGCGAAAATGGGAGGAGGTTATGATGAATTGATAGTAGAAAGTATTTTAAACCTCTTCTCTTCTGCCCTGAAACTTATTTTTGGCTGGATATCTCTCCCGGAGCTTCCCGCCGAAATATCATCCGTAGTGAATCAGTTAATCGAATATATGAAATCCGGGATGTGTTTTGTATTCCTTTTCTTTAGCATTGATCTGATTCGTATTATGTTGCCGCTGGTGATTGTGGTTGCGAACTTTGATAAGGTATATAAGCTTGTAATGTTCGTTCTGAGAAAAATTCCTTTTTTGGGGATAAAGTGAGATGGTTTCGGCCCAACGCCAGCGGCGTGGGCCGAGACCATTACTTGACAGTATAAACACTTAAGGAACTTTTTAGGGTAAAAGGAGGTAAAAATGGAACCGTATAATGTAAAAGTAATTACATATCCGGATTTAACAAAGCAGTATCGTATCTATCATCAAGATGTGTATTATAGGGGGTATTTTAGGAAAGATCGGGTGAAGAATCCTTTTGATGATCGTTGGACAAAAGATATAGATATGGATATCGATAAGCATTTCCAACATGTTTCAGAAGTTAGTATGAAAAGGACACAGAAGAAAGTATTTGATTATGCTCGTTGTAATGAGTGGGAATGGTTTGTTACGTTTACTTTTAGTCCTGAAAAGGTTGATCGGTATGATTATGATGAATGTGTTAGGAAGCTTACAAACTGGCTTAAAATTGTTCGTCGTTCTTCTCCTGATCTTTCGTATTTGGTTGTTCCTGAACGTCATAAGGACGGTGCATGGCACTTTCATGGGTTATTTAGTGGTTTGAATGATAGGCAGATTGTATGGACTGGTAAGTATGTGATTAAGCGTGTTAGAATGTTGAATAGAAGTAAGTATGTAAGAACGGCGGATAAGATATATAAGTTTGGTAGTTATAAGTTAGGTTGGATGACGGCAACGAAGATTCGGGAAAAAGAAAGGGTCACTTCCTACATAACGAAGTACGTCACAAAAGATTTGTGTAATGCGTCGTATGGTCGTAAGCGTTATTGGTGTTCTCGGAATCTTCTATTACCAGTAGAGGAAACCTACTATCTTGACGCTACGGACCGTTTTATCTTATCCACTGAACTTGATGAGGTTGCAGAGTATAAAAAATCTAGTGTTGTACAGTATGGGGAAATGACCCAAGGGTTAAAACTATTTGAGTTGTAAATTCATTGTAATGGTTTAATTTTGTTTTGTCAATACGTTTTTGGAGGTGCTTTTATGAAATGTTTAAGTGATCGTTATGTGAAAGTGTGGAGTCATAAGTATTTTAGTATTTGTTGTCTTAAGTCGTCTGATCCGGCTGCTGGTGATGAATTGGGATATCGTATTGATGATCCTTTTCTTTCGGAACGTCTTTTTAATTCTGTAGATGATGCTATTGATTTTATTGATGAAGTTGTCTGTACGTGTGATTAATATAAAAGGACTGGGTTTTCCTAGTCCTTTTTGTTTAATTTTCTATTTGTTTTTGTTTTCCTACTCCTAATAGCCAGTCTGTAGAAACATTGTAATAGTTTGCTAATTTGGCTATTGTTTCTAAGTCTGGTTCTCTTCTGCCTGTTTCGTAATTTGCGATATTTCCTCTGGGCAATCCTAGCTCTTTGGCTATTTCTTCTTGTGTCATTCCGCATCTTTTACGTGCTTCTTTTAGTTTGTTTGGGAATTGTTCTGTATACAATGTTTCACCTTCTTTCTATAGTTTTATTGTAGCATATGTACCGAAAAAATATGTGCCTTTTTGGCACATATTTAACTTGTCATAATGACACATTTTTGTTAAGATTTTATTAATAGATAAAAAGGAGGTTACATTATGAGGTTTACTGGGTTTTGTAAGTTTATGGGTGCGGAGACGCGTAAGGGTTTTAAAGATCCGTCTCAAATATTTTATATCATTGGACTCAGTCAGGGTCTGGATTCTCTGCGCTGTTATGTGGACGCTGAGTCTTACGTCCGCTATGCTGCTATTGAGCCTTATTCGGATGTAGAAGCCGAGTTTGATTATAATCCGGTATCAGGCAAAATTAATTTGATTTCGATCAATTAAGAAAGGGGTGTTATGTCATGAAACTGTATCAGTCAATTAAGCGTTTTGGTACTGTTCCAGTAGCTACGGGGCTTTGTGTTTTAGCTTCTTTTCCGGTCTGGGCTTCTGAATCTAGTTCGGTTGCTAAGCCTGCCGATTGGGCGCCAATTATTACAGCTATGACGGCTCAGATTTCTGTGTCTACGGTAGTTGGTGTGATTGCTTCTGCGATTTCTGCTGGTATTGGTCTTGTATTCATGTGGTGGGGCGGTCGCAAAGCTGTACGGACTCTCATGTCTGCTTTCCGTAAAGGCAAAGTTTCCATGTAGTCTTATATGGGGGAGATGGGTCTCCCCCATATTTTTATTTGGAGGGTTCTATGTCGTTTAAATGGTATATGGGTTCACTTGATCCAGTCAATATGTTAAGGGTTGTTAAATATAATCAAGATTTCCGGAAACAGCATCCGGAATTTTTTGACCCGGAGGGCATTATTGTTTTTTGTGGTATGCAGGGAGCCGGAAAGACGATCTCGGCTGTTCAGTATGTTCAAAAGCTTTGTGAAAAGTATCCGCAGGTGAAAGTATGCAGCAATATGACGCTGAAACTACCTGAGAATATCGAATTTATCCCATGGGACGGAGTCCATTGCTTTACTGATATTGATAATGGCTACGCTGGAGTTATCTATCTGCTGGACGAGATCCACCTGGAATTTAATTCCTTGGAGTCGAAAAAGATGGATTCCAATATCTTTACTGTTGTGTCCCAGCAGAGGAAACAGCGTAAACATATTGTTGGTACCTCGCAGGTCTTTTCTCGGATCGCGAAACCTTTCCGGGAGCAATTCCGCTATGCGGTGGCCTGCCGGACGTTGTTTAAATGCATTCAGATCAATTCGCTGATCGATGCAAAGAACGCTCATGAAGAAAACGGCGAAGTTGTTGCTTCTAGTATTAAACGCTTTTTCTGGTTCCATTCTCCGCAGCTCTATGACTCTTATGATACTTATGCAGTTATGAATCGCTATCGGCAGGATTGGGGGTGAGATGATGCAGAATGCTATTACACTTTTTGCTGATGTTGTTGCTTTGGCTATGCCTTATGCTGTAGTTTTTGCTATTGGTCAACGTGTGGTCACATTGTTTCTTGGTATGGCCTTTAAAGGTGAGGTCCGCTTATGAGGAGGTTAATTCATGTTGGAATTTTATATTTACTGTTCAATGCTTTATTCTGCGTACCGGCTTTTGCGGCTGATTGGGAAGTTTATTCGCCGGATATTCGGGAAAGTGCTGATGAAGGTAACTCTTTAGACGGCTTTGATGATTTTTACGAGTGGCAGGATTATATGGATTCTTTGGCCTCTCCGTCGGTGGCGACGCGTTCGAATGTAATGAGAACGTCTCCTTCGGCACTGGCGCTTTATAGTAATTACACTCCTTATGATTCCTCTATTTCTACGGCTGTGATTCAATACATGTCTGATGCGCTGCCGAAGATTGGCAATGTGTCATATGTGTTGTTCCGATCGGGTCAGTATTCTTATAGGTTGGTGTATGCTGATGATTTGCAATGTGATGGTAACGTCTTTACCTCTGCTGATGCTGATTATATTGCTTATGATTCCCGTTATTACACGTGGGCTTCTGGCGCAGAAGGTTCTTTTACTTTACGTGCTGATAGCTATATTGTGTATTCTGATCTTGGGGGGTATCCGGTCCTTGCTCGGGATTCCCTGTATTTATATGCCGTTTTGTTTTTAGGTGTTTTGTTCCTGTTGTTTACGATTTACCGCTCGTTATTCAGTCCCGGCCGGGTGGTGATTTAGCTGCTTTTCCTTGTTTACCCATTAACCGTTTTGAGAATCCGTTGTTGCGGTCGGACGGTGGGAGCATCGCCGGGGGGCCCGCCGTCGCGGAGTTACCTTTATGGGAGGTGTTATTTTGGTTTTTTCGGTGATTGAACTGTTGTATCTTCGTCGCCTTGTTGTAGAGCGCTTAGAATGGCTTGACAGGCGTTTTGAACGGAATATGCGATATTATGGTGGCTCTGCTGATTTGGAGCTTATGGAGAGGAAAATAGGCTGTTTGGAGGCGGAGAAACAGGTTATGGAATCGATTAAAAATAAAGTGAATTTACAAATCGGCTTAGATGATTTGAAAGACTGTGAAACGTAGTGTTTCTCTTCTACTACTTTTCGCATTTAAGAAGTGTTTCGCGCATAGTTGGAAATCGCTCTCTTTATCGTACCATGGTTTTAAGGCTTTTTCAACTATTCGTTATTAATTTTTGAGGGGGCCTTTTATGAATCGAAAATCTGTCTACTCTCTTGTTCTGGCTGTTGCTCTGGCCGTGTCTTTTGCGTTCCCTGTTTTTGCTGATGATCTGGCAACGGCTTCCGATGCTGATTATTATTCGAATCAATTATTATCTGTTGAATCATCTATAGTTAAGGCGGCGGCTTCTGAGTTGTCTCCTTTGTATTCTGTTAATGCTCAGAATCAATGGACACAATTACCGTATGATAATTCTTTGAATTACGTGTGGGTGCCTTCTGACTGTACTCGTCTTTGTTGGATTGCTCCTTCCGGGACTCGTCATTTACGTTTACGTGTGGATTCTTCTGATTTAGGTAAATTTGGTTCAGTTGTTTACTATCCCGATGATGCTGATGGTAGTTTTTCTTCTGTTTGGGATTATTTTTCAAATTATCTTGATGATGATGGTATTTTTTATATGGGCAATTTTAATCCTAAGTCTTCACCCGTGTATTTTTTTGTTAATACTTCATCATCGTTTATGATAGGTGTTAATCAATATGTTGATTCATCTTTGTCCTTGGATATAAGCGGTATTTATGATAATTCAGATGTTAAATTTAAATTAAAAACGGTTAAAATTGATGGAGTTTCATTGTATCCAAAATCTTTTGCGCGCACATCAAACAGATGGTTAAACTATGTTTTTACAGGTGGCGGTATTTTAAAAAAGGGTTATGAATATTCTTTTACTTTTTATAATTCGTTTGGGTCGTCCTCTTGGTCTGCTTTACGTTTGCAAACAAATTTAACTAATATTTGTGAGGGGGTTAATGATGGTAATTATGTTACTTTTACATTTACTCCAACTCGTGATTTGAATACGTCTGATTTGCTTTTTTATGTTGATAAAGGAATTGGTAAAGAAAATCTACAAGGGGTATTTTATTACATTTCTTCATCTTCCAGTTATATACCTGCATCTGATACGGGGCAACAAGGTCAGACTACTGCCGCCAACACTACTATCATAAAAAATGTAGTCACGAATATCAGTAACACCGTGAGTAATATTAGTAATCAGATTACTACTTCTACCACTACGATCACGAATGCTGTGAACAATGTTGCGAATCAGGTAACTGGTTCTATTAATTCGCAGACAAATACTCTTTCAGACAAGATACAGGGGCAAACGAATACAATTACAAATAATCAGAATCAAAATACCGATAAGGTTATAAAGAATCAGGATGAGAATACTGATAAGGTTGTAAAAAATCAGGATGAGAATACCGACAAACTTACTAAAAACCAGGACGAAAATACAAATAAGGTTACGGAAAAACTTGAAGATGTGAAAACCGGAATCATAAGCGGAATTATTGAAGGGCTGAAGAACCTGTTTATTCCGTCCGAAGATTTTTTTAAAAGCTATTTTGATGATTTGTATTCGTGGTTTGGGGAAAGACTTGGCTTTCTGTCCTTCCCGATCGACCTGCTCGCGGAGCTGGCGGAAATGTTCCTTGGCTCCTCTTCCACTGATTGTATTCTTACTCTTCCCAGTTTCTCTATATCCGGCTTCAAGTTATGGGAAGAATCCTCTTTTAATTTGACGTCGTTTCTGAATGAGAATTTTAAGTTTGTATTAGATGCTATTAAGTTGGGTACCAGTGTCATTTTGGTCTTTAATTTTATCCATCTGTGTGAGCGAAAATGGGAGGAGGTTATGATGAATTGATAGTAGAAAGTATTTTAAACCTCTTCTCTTCTGCCCTGAAACTTATTTTTGGCTGGATATCTCTCCCGGAGCTTCCCGCCGAAATATCATCCGTAGTGAATCAGTTAATCGAATATATGAAATCCGGGATGTGTTTTGTATTCCTTTTCTTTAGCATTGATCTGATTCGTATTATGTTGCCGCTGGTGATTGTGGTTGCGAACTTTGATAAGGTATATAAGCTTGTAATGTTCGTTCTGAGAAAAATTCCTTTTTTGGGGATAAAGTGAGATGGTTTCGGCCCAACGCCAGCGGCGTGGGCCGAGACCATTACTTGACAGTATAAACACTTAAGGAACTTTTTAGGGTAAAAGGAGGTAAAAATGGAACCGTATAATGTAAAAGTAATTACATATCCGGATTTAACAAAGCAGTATCGTATCTATCATCAAGATGTGTATTATAGGGGGTATTTTAGGAAAGATCGGGTGAAGAATCCTTTTGATGATCGTTGGACAAAAGATATAGATATGGATATCGATAAGCATTTCCAACATGTTTCAGAAGTTAGTATGAAAAGGACACAGAAGAAAGTATTTGATTATGCTCGTTGTAATGAGTGGGAATGGTTTGTTACGTTTACTTTTAGTCCTGAAAAGGTTGATCGGTATGATTATGATGAATGTGTTAGGAAGCTTACAAACTGGCTTAAAATTGTTCGTCGTTCTTCTCCTGATCTTTCGTATTTGGTTGTTCCTGAACGTCATAAGGACGGTGCATGGCACTTTCATGGGTTATTTAGTGGTTTGAATGATAGGCAGATTGTATGGACTGGTAAGTATGTGATTAAGCGTGTTAGAATGTTGAATAGAAGTAAGTATGTAAGAACGGCGGATAAGATATATAAGTTTGGTAGTTATAAGTTAGGTTGGATGACGGCAACGAAGATTCGGGAAAAAGAAAGGGTCACTTCCTACATAACGAAGTACGTCACAAAAGATTTGTGTAATGCGTCGTATGGTCGTAAGCGTTATTGGTGTTCTCGGAATCTTCTATTACCAGTAGAGGAAACCTACTATCTTGACGCTACGGACCGTTTTATCTTATCCACTGAACTTGATGAGGTTGCAGAGTATAAAAAATCTAGTGTTGTACAGTATGGGGAAATGACCCAAGGGTTAAAACTATTTGAGTTGTAAATTCATTGTAATGGTTTAATTTTGTTTTGTCAATACGTTTTTGGAGGTGCTTTTATGAAATGTTTAAGTGATCGTTATGTGAAAGTGTGGAGTCATAAGTATTTTAGTATTTGTTGTCTTAAGTCGTCTGATCCGGCTGCTGGTGATGAATTGGGATATCGTATTGATGATCCTTTTCTTTCGGAACGTCTTTTTAATTCTGTAGATGATGCTATTGATTTTATTGATGAAGTTGTCTGTACGTGTGATTAATATAAAAGGACTGGGTTTTCCTAGTCCTTTTTGTTTAATTTTCTATTTGTTTTTGTTTTCCTACTCCTAATAGCCAGTCTGTAGAAACATTGTAATAGTTTGCTAATTTGGCTATTGTTTCTAAGTCTGGTTCTCTTCTGCCTGTTTCGTAATTTGCGATATTTCCTCTGGGCAATCCTAGCTCTTTGGCTATTTCTTCTTGTGTCATTCCGCATCTTTTACGTGCTTCTTTTAGTTTGTTTGGGAATTGTTCTGTATACAATGTTTCACCTTCTTTCTATAGTTTTATTGTAGCATATGTACCGAAAAAATATGTGCCTTTTTGGCACATATTTAACTTGTCATAATGACACATTTTTGTTAAGATTTTATTAATAGATAAAAAGGAGGTTACATTATGAGGTTTACTGGGTTTTGTAAGTTTATGGGTGCGGAGACGCGTAAGGGTTTTAAAGATCCGTCTCAAATATTTTATATCATTGGACTCAGTCAGGGTCTGGATTCTCTGCGCTGTTATGTGGACGCTGAGTCTTACGTCCGCTATGCTGCTATTGAGCCTTATTCGGATGTAGAAGCCGAGTTTGATTATAATCCGGTATCAGGCAAAATTAATTTGATTTCGATCAATTAAGAAAGGGGTGTTATGTCATGAAACTGTATCAGTCAATTAAGCGTTTTGGTACTGTTCCAGTAGCTACGGGGCTTTGTGTTTTAGCTTCTTTTCCGGTCTGGGCTTCTGAATCTAGTTCGGTTGCTAAGCCTGCCGATTGGGCGCCAATTATTACAGCTATGACGGCTCAGATTTCTGTGTCTACGGTAGTTGGTGTGATTGCTTCTGCGATTTCTGCTGGTATTGGTCTTGTATTCATGTGGTGGGGCGGTCGCAAAGCTGTACGGACTCTCATGTCTGCTTTCCGTAAAGGCAAAGTTTCCATGTAGTCTTATATGGGGGAGATGGGTCTCCCCCATATTTTTATTTGGAGGGTTCTATGTCGTTTAAATGGTATATGGGTTCACTTGATCCAGTCAATATGTTAAGGGTTGTTAAATATAATCAAGATTTCCGGAAACAGCATCCGGAATTTTTTGACCCGGAGGGCATTATTGTTTTTTGTGGTATGCAGGGAGCCGGAAAGACGATCTCGGCTGTTCAGTATGTTCAAAAGCTTTGTGAAAAGTATCCGCAGGTGAAAGTATGCAGCAATATGACGCTGAAACTACCTGAGAATATCGAATTTATCCCATGGGACGGAGTCCATTGCTTTACTGATATTGATAATGGCTACGCTGGAGTTATCTATCTGCTGGACGAGATCCACCTGGAATTTAATTCCTTGGAGTCGAAAAAGATGGATTCCAATATCTTTACTGTTGTGTCCCAGCAGAGGAAACAGCGTAAACATATTGTTGGTACCTCGCAGGTCTTTTCTCGGATCGCGAAACCTTTCCGGGAGCAATTCCGCTATGCGGTGGCCTGCCGGACGTTGTTTAAATGCATTCAGATCAATTCGCTGATCGATGCAAAGAACGCTCATGAAGAAAACGGCGAAGTTGTTGCTTCTAGTATTAAACGCTTTTTCTGGTTCCATTCTCCGCAGCTCTATGACTCTTATGATACTTATGCAGTTATGAATCGCTATCGGCAGGATTGGGGGTGAGATGATGCAGAATGCTATTACACTTTTTGCTGATGTTGTTGCTTTGGCTATGCCTTATGCTGTAGTTTTTGCTATTGGTCAACGTGTGGTCACATTGTTTCTTGGTATGGCCTTTAAAGGTGAGGTCCGCTTATGAGGAGGTTAATTCATGTTGGAATTTTATATTTACTGTTCAATGCTTTATTCTGCGTACCGGCTTTTGCGGCTGATTGGGAAGTTTATTCGCCGGATATTCGGGAAAGTGCTGATGAAGGTAACTCTTTAGACGGCTTTGATGATTTTTACGAGTGGCAGGATTATATGGATTCTTTGGCCTCTCCGTCGGTGGCGACGCGTTCGAATGTAATGAGAACGTCTCCTTCGGCACTGGCGCTTTATAGTAATTACACTCCTTATGATTCCTCTATTTCTACGGCTGTGATTCAATACATGTCTGATGCGCTGCCGAAGATTGGCAATGTGTCATATGTGTTGTTCCGATCGGGTCAGTATTCTTATAGGTTGGTGTATGCTGATGATTTGCAATGTGATGGTAACGTCTTTACCTCTGCTGATGCTGATTATATTGCTTATGATTCCCGTTATTACACGTGGGCTTCTGGCGCAGAAGGTTCTTTTACTTTACGTGCTGATAGCTATATTGTGTATTCTGATCTTGGGGGGTATCCGGTCCTTGCTCGGGATTCCCTGTATTTATATGCCGTTTTGTTTTTAGGTGTTTTGTTCCTGTTGTTTACGATTTACCGCTCGTTATTCAGTCCCGGCCGGGTGGTGATTTAGCTGCTTTTCCTTGTTTACCCATTAACCGTTTTGAGAATCCGTTGTTGCGGTCGGACGGTGGGAGCATCGCCGGGGGGCCCGCCGTCGCGGAGTTACCTTTATGGGAGGTGTTATTTTGGTTTTTTCGGTGATTGAACTGTTGTATCTTCGTCGCCTTGTTGTAGAGCGCTTAGAATGGCTTGACAGGCGTTTTGAACGGAATATGCGATATTATGGTGGCTCTGCTGATTTGGAGCTTATGGAGAGGAAAATAGGCTGTTTGGAGGCGGAGAAACAGGTTATGGAATCGATTAAAAATAAAGTGAATTTACAAATCGGCTTAGATGATTTGAAAGACTGTGAAACGTAGTGTTTCTCTTCTACTACTTTTCGCATTTAAGAAGTGTTTCGCGCATAGTTGGAAATCGCTCTCTTTATCGTACCATGGTTTGGATTGGTTTTCAACTATGCGTGGAAATAATTTTTCACTATCTATAACTCTTTTTTAATCACTGCCGCCATCACCACTTCTGCTGGCTATTACTAAATACGCCCGAGGGGGCCCCGGTATGTTAAACAGAAATATTCATTATATCCATATAATGAATATTAGGGAAATTATGATACATGCAGCACTTGGTTCCTATAGCGCTTGTTTCTCATTGTAGGAAAAAATAGGCCAGAAATCAAATAAAAACAGAAGGAATCAACCATCACCGTTTTCCGGCCGAGTCCTTCTGTTTCTTACGATCCTGTATCTACTTAAACGGTGACGGCATGATACTGCTGATCACCTCCGCCATCTCCTCCGGGCTCTCTTCCATTCCATCGTTTATCCAGTGAATCGTGATATTCCAGAACCCGCCTGCCTGATAGATAAGCTCCTGCTTTGATTTGCCCCTATACACGGGATTACTGAGAAACAGATCATTGATCGCAGGCAAATACTCGTCAAATTTCTGCAGCACCAGAAAAAGAAGATTGTTCCGCTTCAGCAGCATGAAAAAATGGGCGTACTGCCGGCATAGCGAAAAGTACGCTTCTGTCACGGAATAGGCTGAAAGCTGCGGCAAATCCTGAAGCATTTGAATATAGAGATCACACAGTTCCTGAAGCTGTAAGTATAACACCTCTTCTTTGGAACGGAAATTACGGTAAAAGGTCTTCCGGTCCAGATCCGCACGGGCCGTCAGCTCTTTGATCGTGATCTTCTCATAATTTTTCTCTTCCATTAATTTCAGCAGCGCTTCTAATATCCACTGTTTCGACTGAACCGTAAGGGGATTCTCTTTTTTCATGTTCATAGGCGTCTCCTGCCACATTTTATGTCATATGGGGAACATGTCTCCCCCTCATTGACTATAGTCTTATTATAATATAAAATCATAAATGCCACAAGTGGGACATTTAAACAGTAAGGAGATAAACAGAATGGACAGCTATCAAAATGACCGGACCTGGTTAAAGGTTCAGGAATATCTGCCGCCTCATAATCGATTGGAGAAAGCGGAACTGCCCGAAGAATATTATTTAACCATAGACACTATGGAGATCCATATTGATCATTATAAAGTTGCTTCCCCCAAAGGAAGAGTCATACTCTTTCATGGAGTCGGCGGAAACGGGCGCATGCTCTCTGCTCTAGCGCTGCCCTTAATGAGAAATGGATTCGAAGTGATCTGTCCGGATCTGCCATTATATGGGTATACCCGCTGTTCAAAGAACGTAACCTGGCAGACATGGGTTTCCGTCGGAACAGAAATTGTAAATCACTATCAAAGTACGAAACAACTCCCCACATTTTTATTCGGACTCAGCGCAGGCGGCATGCTGGCCTATCAAACAGCCACGGAATGCCCCCAGCTTAACGGTCTGATGGCCTCCTGTATTCTCGATCAGAGAGACAAGGAAGTCACGAAGCATTCTGCAAAAAATCCCTATGTGGGAATGGCCGCCAAGCCCGCTCTGGCGCTGCTGCAAAGAGTTGCAGGCCGTGTCAGAATTCCAATGAAATGGATTGGCAATATGAAAGCGATTGTCAACAATGAAGAGCTTGCCGCGGTTCTGATGAAAGACAAAAAATCTTCCGGAGCCAGGGTATCTCTGGCCTTCATCCACACCATGCTGAATCCGGTTATAAAAACAGAACCCGAAGATTTCAAATCCTGTCCCTTTCTTCTGGTTCATCCCGCCGAAGATCATTGGACTGATTTAAAGTTTAGTCTTCTCTTCTATCAACGTCTGGCATGCGAAAAGCACACGGTCATACTGGAAGGCGCTGGGCATTTTCCCATAGAAGAACCGGGACTGATGCAGCTGGAGCAGGCATGCGCTGCGTTTTTAGAGAGCCATCTATAGCCATCGGTCCAGGGGCTGATATAACTGCGGAATATCAATCGGTATCGCCAAATGTTCATTCCGGATTCCACAGTCTTCTGCCGGTCATCTGCGAACACATTGGCAGTCATCGCGATGATCGGTATCGTCCTGACATCCTGCCGTTCCAGCACTCTCATTTTAACCGATGCGGCTCAGCCGTCCATCACCGGCATTCGAATATAAATCCCTCAAAAATCTCATCCGCAAAATTTGCACAGTTTTTTTATCACGATAAATCCTCTTCTTACCCAGTCAAACGTCTCTTCCGCAAATACAGTGTCCATATGTGTATCAGTCATTATATTCTATTTTAACACTATGACCATGAAAATGCAATCTGTTTGATCTCACTTCACCCTGGCCTGCTATTTAACAAACTACCTGAAACTCCGGTCCAGGTACCTACAGATCAAAAGCATAACGGATGATCTCGTCTGCAACCTCCGTACCATCCGGGCGCCGGAAGCGGCTGAATTCCAGATCCACATACCAGCCGTTCACTCCGTAGAGTTCAACCGGCTCTGAAGAGATAAAGAATTGATTCTTCCAGCCCTCAACCTTTTCAAAAAACAGATTCCATTTTTCAGAATTGCTTTGCCCGGTAATTTCTGCCCTGTCCGCTAAAAAGTTCAGCAGGTACTGGCCGAAATTATTGACAAAAAGAAACTTTTCCATTTTCTCATACCATTCCATATTTTAAGCTCCCGGCCTTTCTCTAACATCACTTTTGCAGTCATAAAAAGCAGGCACTTATCATACCTGCTTTTCCCTGCATCAATCGAGCCCTTTTCTCATGCTCCGAACTACTTAATCCCCTGAAAATATGGTCTTTTCTGATCTAATCTCTCAAATCACCCTCAAAATAACGCCTGCTTTTTCTTTTTCCGTCAACCGCTATTTTGTAATAATAACAGTTTCTTTTAAAATGCCAGCAGATACCTGTGACAACGCCAGTCACTTCCGGATGGTTCCTTGGAGAAACCGGTTCTCCGTACAGATGGCCCGGCGCTTCCTCCAACCGCTTAATCTTATCTGCTTCTATGGTAAGATTCGTCACAGGCGCAAGAATGGTCACTTTTCCATTTTCATAGTTTGCTGCATCATTAATCTCATACTGTATGACAGTCTGAAACAATCCAGCCTGCACGGTTCCAAAATCGAGACATACACCCCACATAGTTTCCCCAACTCCTTAACATCGTTCTGAAAAGGCAGTTCCAGCCCTCATCCCAACCCTAATAGCTCCAGCAGTTCCCTGTGAGGCCGGTCGGCATCCGCCTGGAAGATATTAATATGGTTCTGATCGCCGCTCCTGTCCGTAAATGCGGGGAACAGGAAGCCGCATTCCGGTTTTCCCGGCTCATATTCCCCGGTCATCGGGCAGATGGCGCAGATCATATATTCAAACACTTCCTCAGACTCCCACTGCCGTTCCCCGTCAGACCCCTTTGCCGGGATATCGTACCGGTCATGAAAAACCAGAATCGCGTATGCCGCATTTTTATGGTATTTTTCCATGACCAGGTCGTAAAAGGTGTCCATCAGGGCATCGTTCTTTAAGCCGCACTCATTCATGGCCATAAGCAGCTGCCACATACTTCCCGGCTTTCGCATGCTCTGGGGAAACTCGTACTTCTTCAGATTAACATTTGTCGCAGAAAAAGGGATTTCCTTTGCCAGCTTCAGTTTTTTCGTCCTCTCCGGCGCGGATATTTTCAGAAAATTCGTATTGAAACTCCCCTCAAAATCTCCGTCCCTGTCCACATAACAGCCCGCGATCCTCGTGAAGGATGTTCTTGCAAGGGTCATACGCCTTGTCAGTTCCAGCATATCTTCTCTGTTTATCATGATCTGTCTATTACCTTTCCAATGTCTTTCTGCCGTCTTTCTTCTGTTCTTTCTTCTGTTTTTTCTTCTGTCACTTTAACACTTCTTCTGAAATAAGAGATTGTTGACTCTCTCTGTAATCCAAATCTCATCGGCCGTGCTTTCCACCTCGTAGCTTCTGATCACTTCGCCGTCAAATCTGTTCACAATCCTTATGCCTTTACCGTAAACAACGGCTCCATTCTTGCCACCAGCCCGGCCATATCGTGGTCCTCATGGACCTTCACCACCTGGTCGATATCCTTATAAGCGTAGGGAGCCTCAGAACGTATGGATTCCTCCCATTTCTTCAGTATATCGCTCCGCCCCTTCAAATCACTCCTGTTTGGATCGATGGGCGTTACAACGTGAAATTTCTTCATAAACTTCTGGAATTCCTCATCGCTGCCATGGATCGCTTCCCCTCTGGACAGCCTTCGGCCCGCCCCATGGCTTGCACTCCACAGCGCATCCGGATTCCCCATGCCTCTGAGGAGATAGCTGGAGCTTCCCATGGAACCGGGAATCATCACCGGTTCCCCGTAATAGGCGAAGGGGGTTCCCTCCATCTCTTCCATGCCTCTGGCCGAACAGGCGCCCTTTCTGTGAATGTAATACTTCCGGCCTTCCGCCTCTCTCTCCCAGATAAAATTATGGGGCGAGTCGTACAGAAGCTTCATCCCAAAGGCGCGCACCGTATTTTCAACGGCATTCTGAAGCATCAGCCCCAGAAACATCCGGTTGGCAAATCCAAAATTAGCGGCATTGCGGGTGGTATCGCGGAAACGGCGCCATTCCCTGTCCATTCCGCCTCTTTCCGGCAGAAGGTAAATCCCATTGTCCGGATGGGGAATGCCTTTCGGGTACAGTCCCTTCGTTATCATCTGGTTGATCCTGCCGCTCTGATGGCCGATCGTCAGAGAACCGGTATGTATCATAATAAGGACCGCGCCTTTCCTGATTCCCCAGGCGTTGGCGGTCTGCCCGTCATAGATCTCTGCCACGCGCTGCATTTCCACGAAATGATTTCCGCCTCCTATGGAACCGATCTGATCATCGTAGGACAGGGAATGGGGATCTCCGGTAAAATCTCCCAAGCCTTCCGTATCTCCGGCCTTCAGACTTCCGCGAAATGCGGTGTACTCCAGTTCCTTTTCCTGCTCCTCCCGGCTGTAAAGCCTCCAGATTCCTTTTCCCGCCGCCTCTCCGGATGTCTCAAGCAGGCCAGTGAGGCCATCTTTCAGCATGGCTTCCCTCTGAATTCCATTCATGGCAATGCCGCGGCCGCCTTCAAAGAAGATACGGCGGACCTCCGGCAGCAGGGAGGACAGCCTGCGCTCCAGTTCTTCCTCCTTCAAATCCGTGGTATACAGCCGCATCCCGCAGTTAATGTCATTGCCCATGGCCTGGGGAATCACAAATCCCTCCGTCATCAGTACCGTGCCGATGGGAATGCCTGCGCCCTTGTGAAAATCCGGCGTCACAGCGGCTCTTCTCACTGAGCTGTCCGGATTCTCAAAAAAGCCTCCCTCCGCCTTCATGCGCTCCACGGTACGTTCCATCTGCATCATACTTCTCAGCTCATCCACGGCTTTTTTATCCGGTTTCGTTCCCTCCGGAAGGAAGAGAGACACGCCGCAGGACCGGCTGTCTAATTCTAATTTAAGCTCCATACAATTCGCTTTCTAAACCTGTATTGTTCATGTGGTAAAAGGCACCGGCCATTGCTGACCGATGCCCTGTTAAGTATTCCGTTTCTTCGTTTCTCCTAGCCCAGAAGTGTATCCTTCTTATCCAGAATTGCCTCCGCTGCCGCACAGGCCGGACAATCACAGTACTTTGCTCCGGCTGCTTTGATCTCTCTTGCATGAGCCGCAACCGCCTTCGCCTTATCCGCTCCGAAGACCTGAGCACCGTGCTCGGATTCTGCAAAACCAATCAGGCCGTCAATCGGCATAATATCCGCTTCCAGTTCCTCCACATACTTCCTGGTTTCTTCCGCTTCCCGGTCCGTTCCAACCGCATCGAGCCAGGCCTGGGCCGCTGCCTTTGCCTCGCCGCTGCATGACGGTGCACCCATTAAATCGTTCGTCTTCTCAACAACATAATCCAATACGTTTTTATCCATCATTGACGCCTCTCTTTCTTACAGAATTTTTCTATATTTTACCATAGTCATTCCATCTTTGCAATGTTACTGCTGCATTTCACTGATTTTCTGAATAGCCTGCTCCCTGGAAAGATACTGCTCCCACGCATACCCGTCCTTGGCCTTCGAGGTGTCATAGACTGCATTTAGGGCCTGGCTGTATTCTTCACGGGACATCAGCGTGCCATTCCATTCATACTGGTAGACCACCTCCCCGTTTTCGTCGAATTCAAGCTTTGAATTGTCCTTTGCCCCATAGTAACCGCTGGCAGCCAGCGATAACTGACCGTCTGCCATGGTGTATACCAGATCATAGTAGCTGTCCATATTCCCCTCAGAATTGCAGAGAAGGTTTCCCTTCTCAATATAACTGAAATACAGCCGGTTCAGCTGGTTATCAACGACAGAGCCGCCGGCGTAGGCGGCAATCATACAGCCCACCGCCTCACTGTTTCCGATCTTTACAAGCTCCGGTATGTCGTCATCATTGAGATAGATCAGCTGATATCCAACCCACTCTTCTCCGTCCTGGGCCTGAAGATAATCGATGTACGCCTGCTTCCATCCGGCTGGCGCTTCATTCTTCTTTCCCGCTCCCAGAAATCCCAGCACGGATTGAACCGTCTTCTCTGCAAGTGCAGAATCGGCTGCCTCCGACAGTCCCTTTTCCAGGGTAAATGCGCCGCTTTCACTTCCGCTGTAGATTCTCACCTCGGAACGGCCGGCCTCTGTCCCGGACATCGGTAAATAGCTGCATATGATTATAATATCGTTGAAACCGTCGCTGTTATAGTCTGGGAAGGACACCGCCTCCACCTTTTGGAACCGTTCCTTTTCACGGTTATTATCCTTATATACGCCGTCCAGAACCGCGACAGTCCGACCGCCGTCCTTCAGCTCGAACCGTGCATCTGCGGTGGAATTTTCCCCTGCCTCCGGTTCATAGGAGACAAATGTCACCTTTCCCAAAGGATTTAAGTTCGCCTCAAACGTCTGGTCCCTGATGATCCTGTATCCATTCTCCCCGGTGCCGGAAGAATCCGCTCCCTGGGTTCCTGCTGCCTGCTGCTCTTTGCTCCCGTTCTCGATCTTAATCTCAGGTTCTCCGCCGCCGTTTTCACCCTCTGACGCTTCCGCTGTGATTCCCGTTTCCTTTGTGATTCCCGTTTCCTTTAAGTCCTGTACCTTTTCCTTCTGTCCACAGGCAGTCAGCACGCCGCAAAGAGCGATACAGGCCACTGCTGCCCTCCATCTGTCAGTCCTTTTTCTCATGTGTTTTCCTCTCAGGCATGTCCTCTTCACACCATCTGTTCTTTCTCTTTAAATTCCCTCTCAAAACGTTCCGCCGCATGCCTTAGAAGCTCTGCCGCATGGGAACCGTCTGCCGAATAGGACACCGTGCAGTATTCTGGATTCACGAATTCCTTTTTACCATTCATGCTCCGCTTCCAGAACAGCTGCAGAACAAACTCCTCGATCATCTCCTCAGCAGCCCCACTCTCCCTGTCTTCAAACAGAGCGATCGCAATAACCTCCTCGCCCAGCCTTGCAGCCAGCGTTCCGGCAGGGAAATTCTCCCCGATGCTCCCGCGGATCCGGCCTAGGTAGGCAAGCACTTCCTCCCTGCTGGCCGCCCCGGACAGCCTGCGGAAATTGGACAGCCGGACATAGAGCACGCAGAGGCTGGTCTGCGGCCTTCTCCCAATCCGGCGGTCAACAAAATTGCAGAAGCCTTCGACGGTATACAGACCGCTGTCCGGCTCCGTATAGCCAGCTTTGTAAATCTCCCGTTTCTGCTCCGTGATCCGCCACGCAAGCATAGCCAGCGCTATGATGAGAAGTGCAGCCGCACCGCAGCAGACATTAACGGCCACACGCTGTTTTACAGAAAACCAGCCATTCTCCGGTATGATGCTGAGCGTCCATACGGCAGGAAGACTGAACGTAAATTTCACTGCATCGGAAAAATCAATCGACGAGTCGGATACGGCGATTACGTTTTTATTCTCCCCCATGGAATTGACTCTCCACAGCTCATAATCATAGCCTGCCTCCTCCAGAAAGCCGAGTCCCATCTGTGAGATCACGTAGTCCCGGTCGAGGGCCGCCGCGATTTCTCCCTTATACTCATTTTCCACAATCATGGGATAAAGAAAAAGAAATACGTCCTTTTGGTTGACTCCCAGCTGCTCCGGTCCCTCGATCACGCCGTCTTTTATCACTTTTGCCAGAGTATAGCTGTAGGAAAACTCCCGAAGCTCTTTTCCCACGACTTCCCCGTATTCCTCCTTCGGATATACTGCCGTCAGCGTATCTCCTTCAAAGTAAGCGATCGCCTCAATGGCGGAATATTCCGCCAGCAGCCTCAGCGATACCTGCTCAAACAGCGTTAGATCCCTGTCAAGGTAAGGATCGGTATAAGACAGCTGCTTCGCATAATTGAGCTTTTCAAAGTTTACCGACAGATTTTCATAGAAGAAGCTGAGCGCCGTCTGCGCCTCCTTCTGCCGTTTCTGAACGGAGGCAGACTGAATCTCACTCCGTACCAGCACAGCAGTACCGATCACAAACACAATCAGGATACCGAATGGAATCCACTTTCTTTTGTCTTTGAAAAACATAGTATTATTCTCCATTCAGGAAAAGGGAGTACGTTCCTTTTCCATGGCGTTTCACATCGTACAGGGCCTTGTCCGCCTTTGAGATCAGGGTCTTTAACGTATCCTTCCGATTCCAGACACACGCTCCCATGCTGCAGTGGACAGGGATCTCCGTCCCGTTTACGGTAATGGAAAAATGCAGCCGTTCGGCAAGCTCGCTCAAAACATCATTCAGCTCTTCCACGCTGTCGATGTCCTTAAGGATCAGAATAAATTCATCACCGCCGTACCTGCCTACAACGCCCTCATATTTCTTTTCATATCCGCGCAGGATAAAGCCGATCTTCTTCAGCGCGGAATCTCCGGCCTCATGGCCGTATGTGTCGTTCAGCAGCTTTAAATCATCCAGATCTACAAAGCAGAGAGACAGTTTGCCTGAAGAATTTCCGTCCCGCAGCAGTTTTTCCAGCTGATTCAGGAAGAATGTCCTGGTCGCAAGACCTGTGAGTTCATCCCGCAGCCCCTTGCTGGACATCTGGAGAATATCCTCATAATCAACGCTCTCCGGTGCGATTGCATTGCTGTACAGCTTTTTCTCCATCTTATGTATCGAGGTCAGAAGATTTTCCATGATCGCCATCTGACCGAAAATATGCTTTTTAACGAACAGATACAGAATCAGTGTAATGAGTATTTGAAACAGCGCAGCCAGCAGAAGGGATGGCAGCTCCGCAGAAAACAGCGACAGGAAATCGACTGTCACCAGAATATCCCAGTTCGTATTCTCGATCGGCCCGAACACGGTATAGCGGGAATTCCCCGCCTTCAGACTCCGGAAAGAGCCGGAATCCCTCGCCAGCAGAAGCGTCTCCAGCTTGTCCG
Organism: Hungatella sp. L36; assembly: GCF_014288035.1. Classification (NCBI taxonomy): domain Bacteria; kingdom Bacillati; phylum Bacillota; class Clostridia; order Lachnospirales; family Lachnospiraceae; genus Hungatella; species Hungatella sp. L36. The sequence goes on from NZ_JACOPC010000002.1 coordinate 655,889, forward strand.
TCGTGAGTCCGATCAGCTTATACTCATGAAGAATCTCCGTGTAGGACGCGCCAAACGCCAGGCCTCCGGTGGACGACATGATCTGGCCCTTGGAACCGATCAGCACGGCCTCCGCCCCGTTGGCCGCCGCGGACTGCTTTAACAGATTGACGGCATCATCGAAATAGATGGAACAGAACAGACTGCCGGTCATGACGTCATCCTGAATCAGAGGCACCGCGACCGTGTAATTCAAAGTCCGGCCGTCCGCCCCTGCGACGAAGCCATCCGTCACCTGAATCTCCCTGGTCGAATAAAGCGTCTGCATATACTCACGGCTGGCCAGGCTCGCGGCTTCCTCTCCCAGAGTATAGACCTCGATGTCCTCATCCACATAGCAGATGAACATATACCCGAAATATTGATTGATCTCATCAAGCTTCGCCGTCTTCGACTCCCACGGGACGTCCGGATCATAAAATTCCGGCAGCGCCGCCAGTGAAGTCAGCAGCTTTATGGACTCCCCTGCCTTCTGCGATATCTGTGCAGAAGCGCTTTGATACGCGGCCTCTGCGGATTGCCTCATTCTTCGGACCGTAAGACATGCGCCGCTGAACAGGACCGCCAGGACACATACGATGCAGAATATGAGAAAGCGTCTGCGGATCGGCGCGAAGGGAAAGAGCTCAGCGTCCTGACTGTTCTTTCGTATGACATCTCTCTTCATGCAGCTATCTCCTAATAATCGTAAGTAAATTGACACATGTCCAGTATAGCACAGAAACCATGGTATGACACTATTTTAATTTCATTGTGCATATCTCCTATATCTCATTGTGCATATTTAGCTGCCTGCGGGCAGGCCTGCCTTTTTCAGCGCATGAAAGCTCTCATTGCTGACCGCGTGCTCCAGTCTGGCAGCATCTGCATGCGCCTGCTCCGGGGAAACGCCGACGGCAATCAGCTTTTCCTCGAAGAAGCAGTGCCTCTCAAACACCTCTTTGGCCTCCGCTCTGCCGCTCTCCGTAAGCTCGATGATCCCGTTCCCATCCTTTGTAATGTAGCCCTGCGCCTGCAGCTGCTTCACCGCCGCGCAGACACTGGGTTTTGACAGCTCCATATAATTTGCAATATCAATCGACCGGACCTCCCCGTTCGCCTTCTTCAGGATATAAATAATCTTCAAATAATTTTCACGTGACATCGTCAGTGCCATAGGAACATCTGCCTCCTGTTCAATATTGGTATGGAAAGTAAAATGGTAACTACAAAATAAACTGTCAGCCGCGAAAGAACCGGTCGCGCCTCTGTCTTCGGTCAAAGTCAGCCCCCTCTGCGTCTTCCTGGTACTCAGAGGAGAATTCCTGACTCCGGCGGCAGCGCCGTCTCCGTTCGCCGCCTTCACCGCAGCGTTCCTCCAGATCGTCAATCATGCGGTCTAAATACTCCTTAAATGTACTCTGCTCTTCCTCGGAAAGGCAGCCAAATATATCGTCGGGACCGGGCTGGCTGTTCTCGCTCTCCTCTGCGCCGGCCCCCTTCTCCGTCAAGTGAACGATTATGACGCGTTTATCATTCGGTGACGGCGTCCGCGTGATAAAGCCCTTCTTCTCCAGCTTGGACAGCAGTTCCCCAATGGACTGAGGCCTCATTCCCAGAATCTCCGACAGCTCCTTCTGGGGAATCTCCGGTTTCATCTTCAATACCTTGAGCACCCTTCCCTGCCCGCTGTAGGGAACGCCGCGATCTCTTAAATTCCGGTGAAAATACCGGTTGAGCAGCCACTGCATCCGCATTAACCGCTCCATCAGTTCGTGCGCATTCTGTTTCATCGTCCTTCTCCTCTCATACCCTGTCGTCGTTTGATCAAAGCTCCGCCGCTCCATATTCCGTCTCCCTGCTGACTGCATAGCCCGCGTCCTTGAGTGCAATCCGAAGCGCCGCCTCGTCCACCTCCCGTTTCATATAAACGCTGACCTTTTCATTGAGCAGATTCACCTTTGCCCATACGCCCTCCATGCTGTTTAACGCGTTCTCCACACAGACGGCGCTGTTGCCGGACGACATCCCGGATACTTTTAAACTCGTATGGTATGGATAATGGAACCGATTACGATCCCGAACCTTCACTTTAGGAATGTACGGCTGACCGGACCCGCCGCTGCAGCCCCCTGCCAGACGCAAGGCAGAAAGTCTCAGCGAACAGACCGCCATTGCAGATAAAACCAGACCGATTATTATTGTTGACATGGTACTCCCTCCTTTCAACAGTCAAATACTAAGGTACCTTCTTTTCACATTATAAAGGTACCTTAGTAAAATGTCAAGAAGAAAATGAAGGTACCTTTGTAATTGCCGCAGCAATAGAAAACAGGAGGCCGAATGCCTCCTGTTTTTATAATTTTACTGCATTTTGCTCTCGCAAGAACGGTTTCCTTATGTTACAATACGAGACAGAACTCCTCACGGCCGATGACGCGCCGCGGAGAATATCACTTATTTTATTGGAGGTTCCATATGAAGAAATGGGAAGCAATCCGGGAATTCTTAATTATAACCTTTGCCACCGTCATCGTGGCGGCTGCCGTGTTTTTCTTTCTGATCCCCAGCCACGTGTCGGTAGGAAGCATCTCTGGTCTGGCCATCGTTCTGGGCAACTTTATTCCGCTGAAAATATCGGCCATCACCCTTGTCTTAAATATCTTCCTTCTGATCCTGGGATTTCTGTTTATCGGCAGGGAATTCGGCGCAAAAACCGTCTATACCTCGCTTCTGCTCCCTGTAATGCTGGGTGTGTTTGAACTGCTTTTCCCGAACAATCAATCGATTACAAACGATGCGTTTCTGGACATGCTCTGCTACATCTTCGTGGTCAGCATCGGACTCGCCATGCTGTTTAACCGAAATGCGTCATCCGGCGGCCTGGATATCGTTGCAAAATTTCTGAATAAATACTTTCACATGGACTTGGGAAAGGCCATGTCCCTTGCCGGCATGTGCGTCGCGCTGTCCTCCGCCCTGGTCTACGATAAGAAGATCGTGGTGCTGAGCGTGCTGGGAACGTATTTAAACGGGATCGCACTGGATCATTTCATCTTCGGCTTCAACTTAAAGAAACGGGTGTGCATCATCTCGAAGCGCGAGGAAGAAATCAGAGACTTCATCCTCCACCATCTCCACAGCGGCGCCACCATCTATGAGGCAATCGGAGCCTACGACAACCAGCCGAAAAAAGAGATCATCACCATCGTCGATAAAAACGAATACGCCATGCTGATGTCCTATATCATGAAAACGGATAAAAATGCATTTGTCACGGTTTACACCGTCAATGAAATCATCTACCGCCCGAAACGCTGAGGCGGAGCAGATATAGTTTTTCAGCCATACTCTATCCCACCGATGCTTCGCCTTCCCGCATTCTTCTGAAGATGCGTGTCAGCATCCACACGGCCGCGATTGCCAGCACAAATTCCGCCGTGAACTGGGCGTACGTCAGGCCGTAAAGCGGGAATAAGTAATTGAGCACATAGAGTGCCGGAATCTCCAGGATAATCTTACGGAGCACGGCGAAGGTAAGCGCCGCTTTTCCCATACCAACCGCCTGAAACACACCGACTGCCAGGAAATCCATACAGAGGAACGGAAGCGCCAGGCAAAAGCCGCGCAGGAACCGCGTTCCATAGGCGATAATGGCCTCATTGTTCATAAATGCCCTGGTCAGGCTGCCCGCCCCGATATAATAGAACACGGACACGCAGAACAGGAAGGGAAGCAGCGTCTTCACCGTAAAGAGGATCGCCTCCTTCATCCGCTTCCTGTTTCCGCTGGCATAGCTGTAGCTGACCAGCGGCATGATGCCCTGGGAAAAGCCGAGGGCGATCTGCACCGGCACCATGTTGATTTTCTGAGCGATTCCCATGGCCGCCACCGCATCGGCCCCAAAGGAAGAGGTGAAATTATTCATAATCGTCATCCCCGTCACATTAAACAGGTTCTGGATAGCCGCCGGGATTCCCACACCGCACACGCCGAGAATAATCGCCTTCTTCAGGCGGAAATTCTTCGGAAGGATGCAGATAAAGGTATTCGATCTGCGCACGTAAAGCAGGACGAAAAAGTAGATGCAGGCCACACAGTTGGATAAAAAGGTGGCAAGCCCCGCTCCGGCCGCCCCCATGTTCAGCCCCCACGGGAGAATAAATATGGGATCGAGGATTATATTTAACAGACATCCGCTCATGGTTCCGATACTGGCATGGAGCGATGCGCCCTCCGATCTCACCAGATATGCCATAACCACATTCAAGATCGCGGGCGCTGCGCCGAAAGACACGGTCCATTTTAAATACTCCGCCGTAGCCTGTGCCGTGTTCGCATCCGCGCCTAAAAGCGTCAGCAGCGGCTGGTGAAACACGGTACAGGCGAAGGACAGCAGGAAGCCGAAAAACAGCGCGCAGTAGAAGCCAAAGGCTGAGCTCTGGCGGACCGTTTCGTAATCCTTTCGTCCCAGAGCGCGGCTCATCATGCTGGAACTGCCGACGCCGAACAGATTGTTGACCGCATTAAATGCCAGCAGCACCGGGGCCGCCAGCGTAACCGCAGCGTTCTGCACCGGATTGTTCATCATTCCGACGAAATACGTGTCCGCCAGGTTGTAAATGACCATAACCAGGGAACTTAAAATAGTCGGAACTGCCAGTTTCATAACCGCCTTCGGCACTGGCATCTGCTCAAATAAAACGGTCTTTTGATTATCTATCACTATCTTCTGCCTCCCAAACTGTCTTTTTCTTAAGTGCCCTCAAAAGGGTCTCCCGAAGCACCGCCATATCGACAGGCTTTGCCACGTGGGCGTTCATTCCCGCCGCTGCCGCCGCCTGTATGTCCTCGGCAAACGCATTGGCCGTCATCGCAATAATCGGAATAGCTGCCGCTTCCTCCCGCTCCATGCTGCGGATCGCTCTGGTCGCATCATATCCGTTCATCCCCGGCATCTGGACATCCATCAGAACAGCGCTGTATGTATGGGGTTCCGACTCCATAAACGCGCGTACCGCCTGTTTTCCGTCGGTCGTTACCACAGTCCTGGCGCCGCTCATGGCGAGAAGCTCGCAGAGAATTTCCGCGTTAATCGCATTATCCTCAGCCACCAGAAAGAGACATCCGGCAAACGTATCGCCGTCAGCAAGCGAAAATGCATTCCACCTGGCCGCCTCTGGCTCCGTCTTCCTTTCAGCCTCCGCCGCGGCCTCTTCCTCCGCCTCCAGGCAGTCGAATTCCAGTTCTATTTTAAAGCAGCTTCCTCTGCCCACCTGGCTTTCTGCCTGGATTCTGCCTCCCATCAGGTCAATCAGCCCTTTCGTAATGCTGAGCCCCAGTCCCGTTCCCTCGATGCGTTCTGTGCTCTCATTGCGCATAAACGGTTCAAACATGCAGGCCAGAAACGTTTCCGACATGCCAACACCCGTATCGCTGATCGTAAAGAGATAGCGGGCGCGGCCGGCCTCATTTGCCGAAGGCTCGACCGGAGAAATCTCAGTCAGCCGGAACTCCACGCTTCCGCCCACCGGCGTATACTTTACCGCATTTCCCAGAATATTGATCAGAATCTGATTTAACCGCAGGGAATCGCCGTAAAAATGCTTGTGTCTCACGTCTTCCATATGGACCGCAAACTGAAGCCCCGCCGCCCTGGCCTGAGGCGCCATCATCGCGGACATCTGCGCCAGCAGCTCGTTTAAGGATATCTTCATACGGTTCAGCGTAATCTGGGAACGTTCGATCTTATTCATATCCAGAATATCATTGATCAGACTTAACAGATGCCTGGATGAGATGGATATCTTCTGCAGGCAGTCCGCCACCCTGTCCCGGTCCCCTAAATGGGCGATCGCCAGAGCAGTCATGCCCATCACCGCATTCATGGGCGTGCGGATATCGTGGCTCATGGTGGAAAGGAAGTCGCTCTTCGCCCGGTTTGCCTCTTCCGCGAGGGCCAGGGCGTCTTCCAGCGCCTTCTTGGCCTTCCTCTCGGCAGTCAGCGTATCCGTCACGTCTGCCCTCACCAGGCCTACCGTCGAGTGATTGACATCGCTCCACATGACGGTGATCTGTTTGTACCGCTCCCCCTCATCCGTATGGTACGAAAGAAGGAAATCGTATCCGTCCGGCTTCTCCCGAAGGCCTTCCAGAATCGTATGGATGCGGAATCTGGCGCGGACTTCCGCCTCATTTTCCTCGGTGATGCATTGGTCGATAAATCCCAAAATCGCCTCCTCATAGCACTCGGAATAGGCGGGAGGAAGATTTTCCAGAACCGTCGCCCTCGTGTACATGGTAAGACTCCTGCTGGCCAGATTGATAAATCCGGCCAGTTCAAAGGTATAAGCGATCAGACGCAGCATTCCCTGCTGCTCCCTGACAGAATCCGTAATATCCGTTCTCGTAAGACAGATTCTTCCAAGTCGGAGGTCGACCGGGGACAGAGTTATACTTTTTGTGCGGATATCCCCGTCTTGATCCATAAGGGAGAAGGTGAAGGAATAAGGCCCTGACTGCAGCTTTTTTATCACATACTCCGGATTCATGTTGTACTTATACCGCTCCCGGTCTCTTGGCGCCATAACGCCCGAGGTCTGCACCCAGGAGGTCCACTCCGAATAGTTTCCCTGGGGCGGCGGAACACATAAGATGCTGTCGCTTTGCGTAAGTACCCGGTAATAGTCTGCCGTCAGGTTAATATCCACGACAAAGTCATGGCTGGCGGTGGTAAGCCGATGCAGAATCCGGTCGTTAATCGTCTGATCGGTGATGTCGGTGATCGCCAGGATACCGGTGACATCGCTGCTGTCCGGCGTATCCACCAGAGTCATCATAATCTGCACGTACCGGCCCGTCGCCTCTCCCGGAATCTGGACGAAGCACTCCATACACTGCTCAAAATCTTTGCGCTTAAACGCGGCAAGGGACGGCTCATTCAAATAGATACCATAGAATTTGCGCCTCTCTTCCTCATCCACTATCAGAGTGCCCATTCCGGTAAAAAACTCCTCCCGCACGCTTCCAAACAGTTTTAGCGGGTTCACTCCCGTGTAATCGATGATTTCCAGAATTCTGTTCTGCGTAATGTTGCAGTGACCCACGATCAGGGCGTTGGAATCCTGTGTATGGTAATGCTGAAGAATCACATCCTTGTACTGCTTCCGGATCAGCTCCTTCTCCTCCAGTTCCCCCGTCATATCCCTCAGAACCGAATAAATCCGCTTCTCCTCGCTATCACGGTTCATGGTCAGGCTGTTCTTTATCCAGACATAACCGCCGCTGCCCTTTTCCAGGCGGTACACGATCTCACCGTTCCGGTCACTTCCCCCGACGTACGCCTCCATCTGCGCGTTCACCCGGACTCTGTCATCCGGATGGACACCGGCCAGGGCATCCGTCTCATACAGCTGCCACGCGTCCTCCAGTGTCATATCCGTCATGTCCGCAAAGCCCTCGGAGATAAATTCCGGCTTCAGCGTCCCGTCCTTCTCATAATGAACCACCACGATACCGCCGGGAAGATGCTTTAAAACCGTCTGGAAATACTGCTCCAGACGTTCCCGTTCTCTCCTGTTGGTCACTTCCTCCGTGACATCCCGGACGTATTTTACAATGGCCGGCCTTCCATTCCAGTCAATTTCACGGAAATGGGTGCTGTAAAACCGCCCCGTCTCTCCCGTCTCCATGATATGAGACGTTCCATCCGGCTCATGGCTGGTAAGTGTACAGAACTCGCAGGGCGACGTTCTGCCGTACAAGGCGGCATAACACGCCCGTCCGACTCTGCCCCGCTCTTGCCCGCGAAACCGGCCTGATTCATTGGCATAGAGAAGCTCATACGTCTCCCTGTCAATCACATAGATTCCGTCCGCCGTCTCATCTGCAATCTGCTTCAGCAGACGGTTCTCTGCGGACATGACTGTATACACAATACAAAATTTATCCCTGCCTGCTGCCCGCCGTCCATTCAGACGAATCCACACAGGATCTCCGTTGTTCTGCCTGATCCTGCATGAAAGGTCCAATAATTCACCGCTGTCATAAGCCGCACATACCGCCTCCATCACCCGTTCCCTGTCCCGGCCGCAGATGAGGCCCAGCACATCCGAGAAAAAAGAGGGCACAAACTGTTTTCCGGCGACGCGGTAGACCGAAAGACCGCCCTGAACCGCATCGAAAACATCCTGCATCGTTTCTTCGACGCAGGATGTCCGTTCAGGCTCCAGAGGAGCCGGCTGATTCATGGAGAGAGAGTCTTCACGCATCTGTGTCACTCCTCCTTTCCAAAGATAAAATCATACAGTGTCTGATACAGCCGTTCCGGCTCTATGGGCTTGGCCAGGTGCGCATTCATCCCCGCCGCCCGGCTCTTTTCGATATCATCGTCAAAGGCATTGGCCGTCATGGCAATAATCGGAATATCCCTGGCATCCGGATTGCTCAAATGGCGGATATTGACCGTGGCCGACAATCCGTCCATGATCGGCATACGGATATCCATGAGTATGGCGTCGTAATAGCCAGGCTCCGTTTTGCTGAATATCTCCAGCGCCCGCAGTCCGTTTTCCGCCGTATCCACCTCGAAGCCCTGATCCGTGAGCAGCAGAGCCGCCACCTCGGTGTTGATCGCATTGTCTTCCACCAGAAGCACGCGTTTCCCTGAAAAATCGAAATCAAAGCCTGCGGATACCTGTTCCTGCTCATCCTTCTCTCCCAGCGCCCTTGAAAACGCGGACACCAGGGAAGACTTGAACATGGGCTTGCTCATCAGTAGATTGACCCCGGCCAGCTTCGCCTCGTGCTCGATGGAACTCCAGTCGTAGGCGGTCATGATAATGATCGTGACATCAGGCCCCACAATCTGCCTGATCTGTCTCGCCGTCTCGATTCCGTCCATCTCCGGCATCTTCCAGTCGATCAGGACCATATCGTAATAGGCGCCCCGGCCCCAGCATTCCCTGATTCTGTCCACGGCCTTGCGCCCGCTGTCCACCCATTCCGCCTTGATTCCCATCTCATGAAGCGTCACGACGGCGCTCTCACAGACAGCCACATCGTCATCCACGACCAGCGTCTTTAAGTGGGAGAAATTAAAATTCTGCTTCTTCTGGTTATGGCGCAGCTTCTCCTCCTCCGTGATCCCCAGTTTCACATCCACGGTAAACTCCGTGCCGATTCCCTTGATGGAGCGCACCGTGATCTTGCCATCCATCATATCCACAATGCTCTTGGAGATCGCCATCCCCAGGCCCGTGCCTCCGTATAAGGCGGTAGTGCCGATGGACTCCTGGGTAAACGGCTCAAAAATATGGGGCAGGAACTCCTCACTCATACCGATGCCTGTATCGTTGATAATAAAGCGCAGAACGGCATCGTTCTTCATCTTGCTCCGCTGAGACGCCGAGAGGGTGACTTTCCCGCTCTCGCCGGTAAATTTGATCGCATTATTCAAAATATTGATCAGAACCTGCTGCAGCTTCATGGCGTCGCCGATGTAGTAATCGTCCAGAACCGGGTCCACAATGCACTCGTAGTCAACCTCCTTCGAGGCCGCCTGCGGATAACAGATGGAATTAATTCCGCAGAGGAATTCTTCCATGGGAATTTTATCGTTCTTCAGCAGCATCTTTCCGCTTTCAATCCGGCTCATGTCCAGAATATCATTGATCAGCGACAGCAGGAAGCGGGAGGAAATGCCGATTTTGGAGATGCAGTCGGCTACCTGATCGTCGTCCCCGATGGATTTGGCCGCAATGGTGCTCATGCCGATAATGGCGTTCATGGGCGTCCTGATCTCATGGCTCATCCTGGAGAGGAAATCGCTCTTGGCTGCGTTCGCCTGCTCCGCGGCCGCCAGCGCAGCCGCCAGCTCCTCCTTCTGGCGCTGCTCGCCCCGCACGATATCGGTTACATCGGTGCGCACGATACAGATCCGCCCCAATTCTCTGCTGATATAGAACACTTTAAACCGCTTGACCCGCACGTTGCCGTACTCATCCCGCATCTCCGCCACAAAGGAGTAAGTGTTCTGATCCTTTAACATCTCCTTCATATATTCGCTGTCCAGCTGGCTTAAGTACTCCTTTTTCGCCGCGCTGTCCATATACTGTTCCGCAATCTTGGTAATCTCTTTCTGGAATTCTCCCTGCCACGGAATCAGATTCTTCTCCGAACTGTTGAAAGAAACCTGCTGGTACGTATTCCGCCGGATATCGACATCCGTAATGCTGTCATAATCCAGCTCCGCAATCCTCTTGAGCAGGCGCTCCGTCAGCTTCTGCTCCGTAATATCCAGGACATAAAAGAAAACGATAATATCGCCGGTCTCCGGGTTTAAGCAGGACTTGAAGTTCATGCTCCCCCAGAAGGTTCCGCCGTTATATCTGCACAGGAACTCGTAATGATAATCCGTCTTTCCGGCCGCATAGTCTTCCAGCAGCTTCTCCCGCCGCAGCGCCCAGCGGAGTTCCTCTCCATATGCAGCGTCCACGGCACAGGAGGACAGACTCTCAATCGTCTCATCGTAGGAAGTTCCCGTATGGGTCAGGATGATATCCGAGGTGGACAGATAGCTCTCCACCCGGTTTTGCGTGACGTTCATGCGTCCCTGGATGCTGCCGTCCGAGGAAGACATCTCCGCAAAATAGGTCAGTTCCTTCTCGTACAGCTCCCTCATACGTTCCTGCAGAAGCTTTTCCTCCGTTATATCCACGAAAACGCAGTAAAAATACTGTTCACTTCCCTCTTCCTTCAGCAGCTGGGCCTTGATGGAGATCCACTTCACCGTTCCGTCCTTACAGATCAGCCGGTTCTCGTTGTGAATCGTGTTGCCATGGGTCAGCTGCCGGTTCAGCCGGTCTGCCATAATCTCCAGGTCATCGGGGTAAATGACGGAAGCCATGGTATTCCCCATAGCCGCGAATTCCTCTCTGGTATAGCCCAGGAATTCAAACAGACCGTCATTGGCGTCAATCACAGAAAACTCCGCGTCAAAACGGCACCGGAACACGGCGCCTGGAATGTTATTATAAAGATTCAGGACCTCTTCCCTGGCCTGTTTCTGAGCGGTGACATCGACGCAGACCGACATGATCGCAGGTCTGCCGTCTTCCGCCGTCACCTCGCGTCCCTGGTCGTGAACCCAGATATAGGAGCCGTCGCGCTTCTTCATCCGGTACTCGGTCACATACTCCCCCGAGACCGCTATCTGACCGGCCACCTCGCTGTCCACCCGCTCCCGGTCCTCCGGATGCATGCAGTTGGTAATCATTCCGCCGATATCCCGAATAAAGGCCTCATCATTCTCATAGCCCAGATAATCCAGCATCCGCCGGTTGATAAAGTAAAATGGAAATCCTTCCTCTATGTATCCGCCCATCATGCCGCCCGGCAGAGAATCGTCCAGCAGCTTCTGACGCTGTTTTGCGATGTTCTCCATGACAAGCGTCTGCGGATAGTGTTCCTCGTCCCCCTGCTTGTCGCTGGGTTCTGCAAAATGAAGGCTCTTAACCAGCCACACACCGTGCTCCCGCATCAGAATGAAGAAGCCGCGCAGGAGCCAGGAATATAGAGTATTTTTAAGCGTCAGCCCAATGGAGAAATTCCGGAGATCCTCTCCAAGCCGCTGCTCGTGAACGATCGTAACTCCCACCGCGAACGGTTCCGGTATCTCCTGGATGTCCTGAGCGATATACTCGGCCATCTCTTTCTTTCCGTGGGCCGCTTCCTCCTCACCGGTACCGATAAACATGACGTCATCTGCAAAAAAAGCAATGGTCTCCTCCATACTGCGTCGTTCAAACCAGGCGCAGCAAAGCGCTTTCACACATTCCCTGGCTGTTATCTGTTCGTTCATCTTCCTTTACCCCTCCTGCAGGTGCCGTACCTGTCTGCCAAAGGCTCATAATTTTGGCCATTTGTAACAATTTTAGCATAGAACCCCATAATATGCAAATGCGTTCAGACATGCCTTATTTTTACTTCTGTCCAGAACCGCAAATACGATCTGTTCAAAAACGCCTTTAAACTCTCCGCTCAGCAGTTCCTCCCACCATGCGGCGATTTTTACCGGATCGTTTCTGAATACGCCGCATCCGTACGCTCCCAGAACCAGATTCTTTGCCCCTCTCTCTGCAAAAACAGCGAGAGCCAGCTTCATCCGGCGCCGCATTACGCGTTCCGCCGTGTCGCAGTCTTCGCCCTTTAACAGGACCTGGCCCATATTGACGGCTGGCAGTGTCAGGACCGACGAAGTAAACGGTTTCTCCAGGAGCCGGAAGCCTCCGTCCCGGAAGAATACTACCTCCGGAGAATAGATGGCGTGGTCCGTATACATCATGGACTGGCACGCCCGGTTGTTTCTGTAATACTCCTCGTGGACGGTCAGCGTCCTGTAAAGCCCGCTGGAGGCAGCCAGGCTTTCCTCCTGGGCCATGGCTCCGTTTATGAAACCGCCGCCGGGATTCTTGGCGCTGGCAAAATTCAGGATGGCGATATTCTTCTTTCCCTCCAGAGATAACTTCCAGGCTGCCTCCACGGTGGAGATGTCTCCCACGGTGCATCCGCACTGCTCATCTCCTGTGCGGCCGCCTTCTTCATACGCCTCCAAAAGCTGCGCCCCCTCCTCCGGGGTGATCAGGACGCTCTCCTTTACTGACTTTTCATGTGCTTCTTCGATGGAAATCCTCTGGTCTCCATACAGATAATATCCCTGTTCCAGGATCCGGAGCGTTTCCCGCGCCGTCGCTTTTCTGTCCATTATTCTTCCTCCAATTTTCTGCGGAACAGTCTGGAGGGACGGTGGCCCTCATTCTCCGTGAAGGAATCGGTTTCCTCTACCAGATGGGCAATCTTACGCCTGAACGCCGCCTTTAGCAGCGTTTTCCCCAGGATGACCTCATACACCTGCTGCAGCTGGGTCAGTGTAAACTCCTTCGGCATCATATGGAGGGCGAGATCCGTATACTCCACCTTTCCCTTCAGCCGTTCCAGCGCATAGGCAATGATCTTCGCATGGTCGAAGGCCAGCCCGTCATTTTCCAGAATTCTGTATTCCGTAACTGTTTCGTGTTCTGTTTTTACAATCTTTTTTTCTATCATGGAACGCAGCACCACGTCCTCATGGCTTAATTCCAGTTCATACCGTTTTGTGCGTATCGTCTTCATGCCGTCGTAGGTCATGTTCTTTCTGTACTCGATGTGTTCATCCATTAAGCGGAAGGAAGTACGGAACCAGACCGCCTGATCCGCATCGTCCCCGGCACTTACCCGAACCTTGGAAGAGTCGATGAGCGCCATGTAGGAACAGCTCATAACCCATGTACGCGGGTCTCTCTCCGGCTCGCTGAAGGTATAAAGCTGCTCCAGATAGACGTGGTCAACTCCTGTCTCCTCCTTCAGCTCCCGCTTGGCCGCCGCCTCCGTCGTCTCATCAGGCCGCACAAAGCCGCCGGGAAGCGCCCAGCAGCCCAGATAAGGGTGGACGCCTCTCTGAATCAGCAGCACTTCCAGCTCCTTTTCCGGAAGCTTCCTGTAATTCTCCTCCTCCGTCTCCATGACGGTAAAGATAACCATGTCGGCCGCAACAGACGGCCGCACGTAATCGCCCGGTTCGTAACTGCTCAGATACTCAGCCTCTGTCAGCCCGTTCCGGTCACGCAGCTCCTTCTTCTTCATCCGTTTTCCCCCTCTTCCCTTTCCAGGAGAAGGTCACGGACCTCCGTCAGGGCAAAGCCCAGGAAATTAGTCCCCCGCCACTTCACAGGACATTCCGCATCGGGATTACTTTTTCCCATACCGATGCCCCAGATCCGGTCTCTCGGACTCGCTTCCACCAGGATTCGCGATTTCGTGGTCTTCAAATAATCCCACAACTCCGGATTCTGGGAAAACTTCGCCAGATTCCCCCGCTTAACGATCTCATAGCAGGCGCCGTCCCACTTATCCTTATCGAAATTCCTGACGGCACGCCCGTACGCTTTCATCTCCTTCGGATGCTTTGCCTTAAGAATCATGGAGAGCATCTCCCCGTCACCAAACATCCTGGCCTTTTCCGCCATCATAAACTGCTCCGCACACGTATATTCCGTACCGTCAACCGCAAACCGGCACATCCACCACTGGCTGAAGCACGACTCGTTGATGCGTCCGTCCGCAGGCGGCGTGTGTCCCCAGAAAAATAGATATTTTAAATGATCGCCTCTGTTATAGGCCTTTCTTAAAGTTTCCAGATCGTAGATTCTGTTTCTCATGGCGTCCCCTTTCTCCGTCTCTCTTATTTTCTTTTAGTTATTATCATTTAGATATTATTATTTTGTTACTATCATATATTACACTAATCTTAACGCAGTCCCATCCATTTGTCAAGCACATTGTAAATGGCAGAAATATGAATTTTTCGTTCCATATTCCTGCCATACAGTTATATTTTTGCTATATAATTAGCGGTTTTGGTTACATTTTTGATAATTAACGCATTTTTAGCATGACTTTTGTAACTTTTTGTGTTATACTACATTCAGCTCTTCTTTTACATGCCATTCATGGACACTCCCCAAATTCCAGAATGGCATATATTTTTGTCTAAAATCAGCCTGCTGCACAGTCTTCGTTTTCTATTTCCCACTTACATGTACTATGAAAAGCTGTAAAAATAGTGGTTTCCTTTGCTGTCGGTAAAGTAAATTCCTTCTGCCGGATCGCTGCCGTCCTCTCCCAATGCTTCCGCTCTCTGCGCGGAGGCCGTTGATAAATCCACTCCGGACGTCTCCAGCTCCTTCTTAATCTGATCCCGTTCAGAAAAGAAATCATAGAGGTATGGAGTTTCAACCGCGCGAATTTTTGACAGGCCGTCGCCGCTGTACGATATCACGATGTAACCATATCTGCCGTTATCGGCGGAAAATGTACAGCAGTACAGCTCCCCCTGCTCCTCATCAGGAACCGGATCACGGTCTAAAACCGTATATTTCGTAAAGGTATCGTAATTCCACCTGGCGTTTTCCATGCCGCTTATCTCATCGAGCCATCCGTTTAACAGCAATTTTTTGA
Organism: Hungatella sp. L36; assembly: GCF_014288035.1. Lineage (NCBI taxonomy): Bacteria > Bacillati > Bacillota > Clostridia > Lachnospirales > Lachnospiraceae > Hungatella > Hungatella sp. L36. The sequence goes on from NZ_JACOPC010000002.1 coordinate 670,961, forward strand.
AGATGGATTTTTGCACCATCTCATAAGCCCGTGAAGACTGCCCCTCATAATAAGAATTGCTCAGCGCTGCCAGATTGGCTTCCAGGGTATCCTGCTCCGTGCTCTTTATAAAGCTTAAGCTGCCCTTCGCTTTCTTTCCGGTTACTTTGATCTTATATATCCCCTTCTTCTTGATCTCGATCTGGAATGCGCCTGTGGGGACGTCCTCGTTTTCATATACCGTTTCCCCGTCTTCACTCTGAACGGTTACCGACAGCTTTCCCGAATCACTCACGATATCGGCGTCGATCACGTCCCCCTGATCCATCTCAAAGTACTGGGAATCCGTGGTATTAAATATGCTGTACCTCATAATAAGCTGGCTGCCATTCCCCATTCTGCTGCCGCTGAACGACAGGCCGTTGCAGGCCATCAGCAGCAATGCCGCGAACATTGTGCTCAGAATACAGATGATTTTCTTCATAATACCCTCCAATCCATTTTCATTCTCTTCTTTTTCTTAATCGTACACCCGGAATCTAAAGATAAAGGAAGAGAAAGACTTAAGTTTTCTTAAAGTTTTCGTTTTTTCATTTCCATAAAAAACAGCCGACAGGTCAACATAATATTTTTATGTCAACCTGTCGGCTGTGATTCTATTTCATACCGCTATTTTTCACTATTCCTGTCACTGCATCAGACCCCAGGTCCCACTTCTCCCGGGCCACCCGAAGAACCTCCTGCCGGACCTTTATCACCAGGCGCTGAGGGGGCTGGTGTCTCCGGAGCCTTCGTCGTCTCAGACGCAGCCGGCTCAGAGGCCTTCGTCTCTGCCTTAGTTTCTTCCTTCGTCTCTTTCGTTCCCTTCGTCTCCTCCGATTCTTTCGCCGCACCGTCAAGGCCGGCGCCCGGACCGATGAGGCTTCCGTCACCATTGGTCTCAGCCGCGGTGGTCTCCTCCTCCGTTGTCTCGGCTTCGGTCTCCTCCGTGGTTTCCATGGTCTCTTCCACGCTCACCTCTGTCACTCTTTCCGTCTCAGGCGGAGCCGTCTCTTTGGGCGCAGAAGCTGCCCCCGAATTCTTTTTCGTAGAGCCGCCGCCTGTGGGAGCGTTCTTTCCCGGTTCGCTGATTCCGCTCTCCTCCGATATTCTCGCACTGATGGATTTCACCGTGGAAGACGGGGAGTAATTTTCAACATTATACAGGAACTGATGAAGCTGAATGACGTTGCTCTCCAGTGTCGTCGCAATTACGCAGTCCATTTTCCCGATTCTCATGGTTGTCCTGGAAAATGGGAAACCGGCTGTCTCGCCTATATGGTACTTTGTAATCCCCTTGGCAATCGTAAATAAATCATCGATCCCAATGCTCGTTGAAATCTGAGGGAATACCGTGGATACCAGTGTCTTTAACGTACCAAAATCGGCCTGTTTTGCCTTTTCCAGCGCGAGGGTCACAACCTTTCTCTGACGTTCCGTTCTGTTAAAATCGGTATCCATCAGACGCAGTCTGGCATACGCCACCGCCTGCACTCCGTCCAGATGATTCATACCCGCGCTCTTCAGCTGGTAGGAGCCGATCCCAGTGGAATTAACCGTCTCAGTGATAAAACCGTTTATATAAGAAAATTCCGCATCTGTAATCTCAATATCCACGCCGCCCAGGATATTGATGGCCTCCGCCACCGCCTTCCAGTTAAATGTGGCGTAATCATCGATCTTTAAATCCAGGTTTTCGTTCAGCGCCTCTACTGCCTGCTTATGGCCGCCCTTAAAATAGGCCTCATTGATCTTATGATACGTTCCTTCGCTGTTAATCTTTAAATATGTATCACGGAATACGGACACCAGCTTGATCTCCCCCGTGGCCTTGTCAATGTTGCAGATCATCTCAACGTCGGACAGGGCGCCTTTTTCCAGTTTTCCATCGCGGGAATCCACACCGAATATTGCAATCGTCCAGTATCCCTTCTGATTCGTTCCCTTCCCAAAAATCAAAAATGCGCTCACCACCAATATGGCCAAAACGGCCAGTTCGATCATCAGCATCCGTTTCTTCTTTTTCTTCTTGCGGATCCGTTCCTCCCGCAGCTTCTGGTGTACATCCTGGCGTCCCGCATATTCCACTCTTGGGTTTCTACCGTCACCTTTCTCATGATATGCACGGCCGCTTAAGTTGTCCACCTTTCTTTTTGCACCGCTGCTGCGCCTCTTCTGTGCACGCATACGGTCTAATTCATCCTCATAATCCATAACAGGTTATTCAGTCCTTTCCTGTGATTTACTTTGGCAAACCTTACTTATTCTACCAGAAACAATCTTACTGTTTCTTGCTTTTCTCTTACGTTTCTCAGTCAATCAGCTTTCTATAATAAGGCCAGCTGGCCTGCATGGTGCTGACTGTCACATTATTTACGCTTCCGCTGGACTCATGCACCACCTTCATCCGATCCTCTGATTCCCATGCCAGGAACATGACGACATGCCCCTCGTCGCCCAGCCGGACAATAATATCTCCCGGTTTTAAATCCGCTCTCGCCACAGCGGTGCCGCAGTTGGCGAGTCCGTCGGTGCTCTCTGCAGGAAGCCTCTTTCCCAGCGCCGACCAGTATACCCAGCTGATCCATCCCGAGCAGTCCAGTCCCTTCATCGTGCGGCCCTTCTCATCGGCAGCCGCCAGGGAGCCAAAATGATTCCCGTCGTAATCCGGCGCCGATGGCTTTCCGCCCCAGTAGTACGGGACTTTTCCCACAGAAGACAGGGCGTAGCGGATCAGGCGCCTTCGTTCCAGAGAGGTGTCCGCAGGAAGAAGGCTTAAGTAGTATTCCGTCTCAGACTGCGAAAGCGGATTCGAAATATAGGTGGACGAAACCGTCAGCCCATAGGCAGCCTTCCAGTCCTGGGCGGCCAGTTCTAGTACCGCGTTTTTATGTTCCTCGGTCCAGCCGGGAAAACCAGCTTCCTGTTCGGCGGCTGTCACTTCCTCCGCTATGGAGAACAGCGATTTTTCCGATGAAGAGGCGCCTGCAACAGCCGCAGTAATATGAAGGTCCACATGCCCCGGACACTTCGTCAGAGGCGTTTTTTCTTCCTTATCCCTTTCCTCTTCCTTATCCGTTTCCTCTGCCGTTTCTGTCTCAGCGGCTTTAGATGCTTCCATCAGTGCGATTCCAGGGCCGATCTCCGCTTTGGTCTCCTGTTCCACGGCTTCTGCTGCCCCTTCCGCCATTCCACTCCCTGTCCTGTTGTCTTCTCCCAAAGCCGTTGCCTCTGAAGCAGACGGCACTCCCGCCCCAATCTCCGCTGTTTCCGGCGTCGCCTGTGAATGATCTGAAGCGGAGGCAGCCGCAGTCCCGTCCGCTCCGCTCTGCGCCTCCTCAGAGCCCGTCAAACCGTCTCCTGATGCATTCTCCGGGTTCTCTCCCGAACCGGCGGTTCCTGCTGCCTCAGAGGCTTCCGTATCACCGGACGCCTCCTCCAGACAGCCGTCGCAGTAATACACCTCTCCGATGGAATAATGAATCGAGTGAGACTTGTCCCAGAGATTCAGCACGTAATTCAGAAAGGCATCACTGTCCTCAGGGTCCGTGTAATAAAAGTATGTATTTGCCATGGCCATGATTTCCTTGATATTGGAATCAGCCATAATTCTGTTTCCATTTTCATCAGTAAAGACCATGTCGATGCGCGACCACTCGGAGAGCAGCCAGCTGTCAGGATTGTCTTCTGTCTGCGATTCATCAAGCGGATTGTAGAGTCCCCGCACACGGTCCGCGGGAAGTCCCAGCTTTGCAGCGGCTTCTGCCGGCTTCCGGTTGGATAAATCATAGATGGAGGCCAGCCATTCCGAGTCTTTTACAGATAATTCACGGAGGATCTGCCCTGCCAGACTGTTCTGCGCATCCGTGCGGTCTGCGCCCTCCGGATAGAGATAAGCCAGATTCAGCGCAGCAAGAGAAGGCGAAAATACTTCTTCCGCCTCCGTCTCCGGCATAGTTTCCACCGGCTTTGTTTCCTCCGGCACGACAGGCGGTATAGAGACCACAGGCCGCGCCGGTTTATTTTCTGGTATATCATAGGATGAAAGATAAGACTGGGCCCCCGCATGAATCGCGGTTCCCACAAGAGCCATAAAAATGGCGGATATAGTCTGGTTTCTGACGGTTCTGTTTCGTTTCATCGGTTTTCATCTTCCTGTTATCGTTTCTAAAGTAAGAATATACCATATTGTCCCGTCAAAAAACAGAGAAAAAGAATTAATTGTTTATTAAGATTCAGTATCGGCTCATCTCGCGCACCACACGCAGCGCCACATCCGGGTAGTTGGTGATCAGGGCGGCGATCTTCTGCTCCGCAAGGATCCTCATGGCCCCTTCCTCGTTCACAGTCCACACGTGGAGCGGCAGTTTCTTCTCCTTCGCCTCCTTGAGAAGCTTCCCGGAACGCAGGTGGTAGAGTGCCGGATGGAGCGCATCCACTCCCAGCTTCTTCCCGTAGGAAGCCACATGGATCCAGCCATCCGAATACAGGAGTCCCGTTTTGGCATCCGGGTCCAACCGTTTCACCTTTAAGAGGCTGGGATGGTGGAAGGACGAATAGATCACCCGGTCCTCCATTCCCATCTCCTTTACCAGCTTAACGGCCGCCTCTTCGATCCCCTTATAACGGACGATCCCCGTCTTCAGTTCGATATTTACGGTCAGCTTCGAAGGTTTGATAAGGGAAAGCACCTCTCCCAGCTCCGGAATCCTCGCATCCGCAAACTCCGGGTGCAGCCTGCTGCATCGGAACTTCTTTAACTCCTTCATCGTAAAATCTGCCACACAGCCGCTGCCGTCGCAGACCCGGTCGATGGTCTCGTCATGTATTACGGCCAGAGAGCCGTCCTTCGTCATCTGGATATCCAGCTCCACTCCATCCGCGCCCTGGCTGACCGCCAGTTCAAATGCCTCCAGCGTATTTTCCGGCGCATAGGCCGACGCCCCTCTGTGTGCCCAAACCTTCGTTTTCATCGTCCCGTACTCCTTTTCTTTACTCGTTCAAGAGATTGTAATCCTCAATGGATTTATTGATGCTATCGGCCATCTTCGCCACCGTATCTTCCGGGGAAGTGCCGTTGTTTAACATATTTTCAATTTCTGTCTCCACGATCTGTCTCGCCTCTGGGAAAATGCTTAAGAGCGCCCCCGCTGACTGCGGTGTGGAATCATGAAGCTGGTCGATCGCCGTCTCAAACTGGGGATACTTCGCAATATTCTCCTGGAATACCGTCTCCTCATGTGCAGCCACGGTTACCGGGAAGTAACCGGTCTGGGAATTCCAGTAAGCCTGGCTGGCCGGAGAAACGAGGAATTTCACGAACTGCCAGACCGCGTTCTGTCTCGCCGGATCTTCGTTGTTCAGCGCCCAAAGGGAACCGCCGCCGATCGACACGCCGCCCTGGTCCTCGTCGCTCACCTTCGGGAAATAAGCGGTGCCCACTTCAAATTTGCCGTTTACGTCATTTAAGATCTGTTTTAACGAAGCGGTAGATCCAAGCGTCATAGCCGCCTTTCCTGCGCTGAAATCAGCCAGTCCGGCATCTCCTCCGCGTCCCACATTAGGCGCATACCCCTGGTCTGCCAAAGCCTTCCATGCGGTAAGCGTCTTAACGCCCGCGCCGTTTTTGTCAAAATCGACTGCCGTTGCCGCCGCGGTTCTTCCGTTGCCGTTGTCCGCATAGTCCGCGCCCTGTTTGGAAGTAAACTGTTCAAAGAACCAGCCGTAAATTCCCAGGGAAATCACCTCTCCGGCACCTCCCTTTTCGAGAAGCCCGTCTCCCACAGCCGCAATCTTCGGCAGGCTGTCCGGTATCTCCGTGATTCCCGCCTTCTCAAACATGTCCTTGTTATAATAGAGAATTGGAGTAGAGGAATTAAACGGCATGGAGTAAAGGACGTCATCCACCGTATAGTAGGCCGCGATGTTCGGTTCTACCTGGCTTAAGTCCCATCCTTCCCCGTCGATCAAATCCTGCATGGGGATCACCCAGCCGGAATCGATCATGAACCGGGTGCCAATGTCATAGATCTGAACGAGGTCGGCCCCCATACTGCCGATCTGGGCGCTCTTAAGCTTGTTGATCGCATCGTCATAGCTGCCCTGATACTGGGCTTCCACGGTGATTTTATCTGTGTTCTCCTTATTAAACTGCTCCACCAGAGTATTGATCGCCTCACCGTTCACGCCGCCCATGGAATGCCAGAAGGTGATGGTTACACCATCCGCCTTATTCTCTGCCGCGCTGCTCTTCACCGCCTCTGTTCCCGCAGACGTATCCTGTGCCGTCGTATCACTTTCTTTCGTTCCTGTCTGGCTGCTGCAGCCTGTCACGCTTCCTGCGGCCACCATAAGGGCCATGCAGGCAGCAATTGCATTTCTCTTCATGCTTATTCCTCCAGAATTTTCTTTCTTATTTTATCTGCATCGGGATTGCCGTGCGCCTCATTTGGCGCCGGTCTGCTAATACCGCCGGAACTAGCCTTTGACGGCGCCCGAAAACATTCCATGGATCAATTGTTTCTGTCCGATCAAAAATACCGAAATGGACGGTATAATGATCATCACCACGCCGGCAATCATCATGGATATGGACTGGGAATCCACACTGTCCAGCATTCCGATTCCGATCTGCACGGTCCGCATGGAATCAGAGCCGGTAACCAGCAGCGGCCACATATACATGTTCCAGGCGTTGATAAAGGTATAGACCGCCATAGCTCCGATCGCCGCCTTCGTAAGCGGAATCAGAATTCGGAAAATGAATTTTATATTCGAGCATCCGTCGATCTTCGCCGATTCATACAGTGAAATGGGAAACGTCATATAAAACTGACGAAACAGGAAGATCCCCATGGCCGATGTCAGGTACGGGATAATCAGCACCTGATAGCTGTCCAGCCATTTGAGACGGCTGACGGTTAAGTAATTGGATATGATGGTGGCCTCGCCCGGTATCATCATCGTCGCCATGACAATCATGAACAGGACATTTTTGCCTTTAAAGTCTAAAAAAGAGAAGGAAAATGCCGCCAGAGAGCAGGATATGATCTGCCCGAAGGTAATGGCGCCCGCCACGATAAACGAGTTGAGAATAAACCGTCCCAGCGGAATTTTTCTCATGGCCTCCTTAAAATTATCCATGGTAGGACTCGACGGAAACAGATTAAGTTCCGTGGTAAAAAGCTCACTGGAGGGCATAAAAGCGATGCTCACGGCGTAGAAAAGCGGCAGCAGGATCACAAAAGCCGCCACGACGTTGACAGCTACCAGCGCGGTCCGTTCCACTCTTCTTTTGATCAGGGCCTTCTGATTGGCCTCCTGGTAGAGTCTGGCGATCTCCGCCTCGCTCATTTTGTTTCTCTCTGCAGTTATGGTAGAATCCATCAGTAGTTTACCCCCTTCTTCTCCAGCCGGAACATGCACAGCGTGAGAATCATAATGATGCCGAACAAAAGAACCGACTGCGCCGCCGCGCCTCCGAACCGGTAGTTAAAGAACGCATCCCGGTAGATCGAATATACGATTAAGTTGGTGGATTCTCCCGGCCCGCCCTGTGTCAGGACCTTGACCTGGCCAAAGGACTGAAAGGCCTGAATGATATTGACCACCAGCGTATAAAACAGAATAGGGCTGAGTCCCGGCAGTGTCAGATGAAAGAATTTGGCCCACGCGCCGGCGCCATCCACGGACGCCCTTTCGTAGATCGATTCATCGATATTGCTGAGTCCCGCACTGAAATACAGGAAATTGATCCCGCTGTTCAGCCATGCGGTCACAAGAGCCACACAGAGAAGCGCATATTTCGGATCACTGATCCAGTTGATATTAAGTCCCGTCAGCTTGTTTACAATGCCGATCGACGGGTGAAGCATAATTTTGAAGATCATGGCTGCCGAACTGGAGGCGATCGCCATAGGAAGCGCATAGGCTGTGCTGAAGACCCGGATTCCCGGAAATGTCTTATTGCACAGCAGGGCCGTAAAGAGTCCCAGCAGCATGCTTACAGAGACCACAATCGCCACGAACACACCCGTTACCACGAGGCTGTTTAAAAATGAGGAGGACGTTAATAAGTCCTTATAGTTTCCGGCTCCCACAAAGAGCCTGGCCTGCCCCATTTTGTTCGTTTTATAGAGGCTTAAATAGATGGTCTTGAAAAAGGGATAGAACAGGAAAACCGCGAAAACCGCCAGGGCCGGGACGAGATAGGCGTATGGGCCGGCCTTTTTTACCATTGCTTTCACTTTCATTGGAATACTCACTCCTTACAGATAGAATAAAGAGTCCGTTTTGCCGGACTCGCGCGCCGGAGCGCGGTCGCTTTAGCGGCCATATTTCCTCAGCGCGTAGTGCGCATACCCCGTAGGGCTTTCATTACATAGGACGAACTCCCCTATGAAATGAAATATTTTCTTCCGTCTCCATGTCAAACAGCTTGATGCGGTCCATGTCGACAAAGACCGTCACCGTGCTTCCCGGTTCCGCTTTGAAATCCGGTTTCGTACGGACGCAGAGCTCATTTCGTCCGCTGTTTCCATAGAGAAGCTGTTCGGCACCCAGCATTTCCTTGATTTCCACTTCCAGCGGAAGCGCATTTTCCCCGGGTCCCGTCTCATGAAAGTCTTCCGGCCTGATCCCCAGATACACCCGTCTTCCCAGGTATCCGCCTTCGATCAGCCGGGAGGCGCACATACGGTTTACATACAGTCTGCTGCTGCCAAATTCCAGGCAGACTCTCTCATCGCGCCGTTCCACCCACGCCGGCAGAAAATTCATCGCCGGAGAACCGATAAAACCAGCCACGAATTTATTCACGGGATTCTGATATAAATCCCCGGGGGCAGCGGCCTGCTGAATCTTACCACTCCTCATAACGACAATCCTCGTCCCCAGCGTCATGGCCTCTACCTGATCGTGAGTCACATAGATCACGGTAGCGCCCAGTTCCCGGTGCAGCTTCGAAAGCTCCACCCTCATCTGCGACCGCAGCTTCGCGTCTAAGTTAGAGAGAGGTTCATCCATGAGGTACGCCTTCGGCTCCCTTACAATCACGCTGCCAATCGCCACTCTCTGCTTCTGGCCTCCCGACAGCGCGTGTGGTTTTCTGTCCAGCAGATGGGCGATATCCAGAATTTTTGCGGCCTGCCTCACCCGTCTGTCGATCTCCTCCTTCGGTGTCTTCCGCACCTTCAGCCCAAAGGCCATATTCTGATACACCGTCATATGAGGGTACAGCGCGTAGTTCTGAAACACCATGGATAAATCTCTGTTTTTTGGTTCCAGCATGTTGACCAGCTGACCGTCAATCCAGAGCTGACCGGAGGAAATCTCCTCCAGCCCGGCGATCATACGGAGCGTCGTCGACTTCCCGCACCCCGACGGTCCCACCAGAATCAGGAACTCCTTATCCCTGATATCGAGGTTCACATCCTTCACCGCCTCAAAACCGTTCTTATAGGTTTTGCACACATTTACTAACGATAAACTCGCCATAACAGTTCCTTCCTTTTCTTTCCGGTATGCTCTAATTTTATAAGGGCAATGTAAAATGAAAAAGAAAGTTTTCGTAAAATGGTTGTAAACCTTCTATTGACGCACAAAGTTGTTCGGGATATAATAGACTAAATTTATGAGGAGGCATAAATTTCAATAGCAAAGCTAAGCGCCATGCACCTGTAAGTACGAGCGTGAACGGTGAAGACCGGTACTGAAGGTTAACGAGGAGAAGAGTTTATCGAAGAATTCGGCGGATGCTCTTCCATGCCATCCGGGCGTGTATCCTGAACGAAATATGCGGGTAACCGCAAAACAAACGCGCAGGAACCGGACTGATGCGACTAAACAGCATAACAGACTAAAATGACAGACTGACAGACAAAAATTAAAACCGAAGCTGAAAAAGCTGCCGTTCTCAAAGACGAGAAACAGACAGTCTCTTTTTTGTGCGGCCTTTTATCAGAAAAACTGAGAGGAGATTAACAACTATGTGTGGAATTATTGGTTATACAGGACCCCTGGACTCTAAAAAAATACTTTTAAACGGACTTTCCCAGCTGGAATACCGCGGGTATGACAGCGCCGGAGCCGCGCTTTGCATGGAGAACTCCCACATCTGCCTGGTCCGCCGGACCGGCAAGGTGGCAAACTTAAAGGAGACGATGGAACGGATCACAGACGTCTCCCACTGCGGCTTAGGCCATACGAGATGGGCGACCCACGGCGGTGTGACAACACAGAACACCCATCCCCATCAGGCCGGAAAAGTCACTCTGGTCCACAACGGGATCATCGAGAATTACCATCAGCTGACCGAACAGTTTCACTTGGAAGCTAAGCTTCATTCCGAGACGGACAGCGAGGTGGCCGCCTGGGTGCTCGACAGCCTCTACCAGGGTGACCCGCTGGAGGCCATCACCAGGCTTGTAGCCCTGATTAAGGGCTCTTACAGCTTCTGTATCATGTTCGAAGACTACCCGGGAGAGATTTATGCCATCCGGAATGTAAGCCCCCTCGTAGCGGCTTACACGCGTTCAGGCTCCTTCGTGGCCTCGGACTTAACGGCGCTCATCCCTTATACGAGACAGTATTTTGTCGTCCCCGAAGACCATATCGTGCGTCTGACCTCCTATAAGGTCCACCTCTACAACCTGCAGCGCCATGAAGAGATGCCGGAACTGATGGAAGTAAACTGGAACATGGATGCCGCCATGAAAAACGGCTTCCCCCATTTCATGCTGAAAGAAATCCACGAACAGCCGGAGGCGCTGAGAAACACCATACTCCCCCGTCTGAGCAAGGGGCTGCCCGATTTTACCGACGATCAGATCCCGGATGATGTGTTCACTTCCTGCTCCCAGATCCACATCGTGGCCTGCGGCACTGCCATGCACGCCGGGATGGCAGCCAGGAGCATGATGGAGCCCCTCCTTCGAATCCCGGTCACAGTGTCGGTAGCGTCGGAATTCCGTTACGAGGAGCCCCTGATCGGCGAGGACACACTCGTCATCATCATCTCTCAGTCCGGAGAGACCATCGATACGCTGGCCGCCATGCGGCTGGCGAAGAATTACGGCGCGGCCGCCTTATCCGTCGTCAATGTAAAGGGATCCACCATCGCAAGGGAGAGTGATTACACGCTCTATACCCATGCAGGCCCTGAAATCGCTGTAGCCAGCACGAAAGCCTACTCCGTGCAGCTGGCCGCCCTCTATATGATTGGCTGCCGTATGGCCCTTGTGCGGGGCAAATACAGCGTCCCCCAGGCCACCGAGTTCATGAAGAAGCTGTTGGAGGCCATTCCCGCCATGGAGGCCATGATCGCTCAGAAAGATTCCATCAAGGCTCTGGTCACACATTTAATCAACAAACCCGATGCGTTTTTCATCGGCCGTGGACTGGATTACTCCTTTTCCCTGGAAGGCGCGCTGAAGCTGAAGGAAATCTCCTATATTCACGCGGAAGCCTATGCGGCCGGCGAGCTGAAGCACGGTACCATCGCTCTGATCACAGAGGAGGTACCTGTTATCGCTATCGCCACACAGGAAAAAGTCTTCGCCAAGACCATCTCCAACATCCGCGAGGTCAAGGCCCGCGGCGCCTTCGTAATTCTCATCACCAAGGAGGACGCCGTCTTAGATAGAGGAGTCGCCGATATTCATATCCGCATTCCGAAGATCGGGGACCGTTTTACCGTCTTCCCTATCGCGGTCGTGCTCCAGCTGATCGCCTACTACGCCTCCACCGGCAAGAATCTCGATGTGGACCAGCCGAGAAACCTGGCAAAATCCGTTACCGTGGAATAAGAACGAAGAACGGCCGCAGAATCAATGATTGATCCTGCGGCCGTTCCCCGTTCTTCCCGCGAGCGGCGGGTCTTTAATTCCCTGATGCTCCCGTTTCCGGGCCCCACATCGGTTGGTTTAAGTATTCTTATTCAGCCACTCCTGCTTGGTTTCCGCGAATGCACGGATCATCTTCACCGCGCCGTCAACGCCTACCGCGCTCCGGTTGATGCAGAGATCGTAGCTTCTCGTATCGCCCCACTTCTTGCTGGAGTAGTAATTATAGTAGCTTGCACGCTTTTTATCGGTCTTCACCATGATGTCTTTTGCCTTTGCATCATCCACATTGTAAAGCTTCTTCAGGGAAGCGATGCGGTCCTCGTCGCTGGCCGTAATAAATACGGACACTACCTTCGGATAATCGGACAGCGCATAATCGGCGCATCTTCCGACGATCACACAGGACTCCTGTTCTGCCAGCTGTTTGATGGTATCAAACTGTGCAAGAAATATCTTATGATTAATCGGCATATCCATATAGCCGGACGTCGTATATCCCATGGAATAGGTATCCATTACCAGGGAATACAGAAAGCTGTTGGTCGGCTTTTCGTCATGAGTCTCAAATAATTCCTCGCATAAACCGCTGTTCTTGGCTGCCAGTGCCAGCAATTCCTTGTCGTAGCACTTCACGCCCATCTCCTCGGCTAACTTCTGTCCGATGATCTTACCGGAACTACCGCATTGTCTTCCTATTGTAATTACTAAATTTCCGCTCATATAGACCGCTCCTTCCAGTTATCTTATATGCCTATTATACATCAAAGTTTCAGAAAAATCTATATATTTATTGATTCTTAACAGTTTCTTTAAAAATACCACCCAGAAAGAGTTCTAGGTGGTACGTAATTTTCTTAATAATTCTTCAAAATACTCCGGCAGCGGGGCCGTAAATTCCATATATTCCCCGGTTCTCGGATGCACGATTCCCAGCACGCCTGCGTGCAGTGTCTGTCCCGTAAGCTTATAGGGACACTTGGCCGGACCGTATACCGCGTCACCCAGAAGCGGGTGGCCGATACTCGCCATGTGAACGCGAATCTGATGGGTACGTCCCGTCTCCAGCCGGCACTCCACATACGTAAACTGGCGGAAGCGTTCCAATACCCGGTAATGGGTCACGGCTTCGCGGCCATTCTTCTCATTGATGCACATCTTTTTTCGGTCCACCGGATGGCGGCCGATGGGCCCGCTTATGGTCCCCTCGTCGTCCCCCATCACGCCATGGGCAATGGCGTAGTATTTCCTCGTAATGGAGTGCACCTTCAGCTGCTCCGCAATGGAGTTGTGCGCCATATCGTTCTTGCAGACGATGAGAACACCGGTCGTGTCCATGTCGATACGGTGAACGATACCCGGTCTCATCACGCCGTTGATACCGGATAAATCCGCCCGGCAGTGGGCCATCAGCCCGTTTACCAGCGTACCGCTGTAATGCCCTGCGGCGGGATGCACCACCATCCCCTTCGGTTTATTAATTAAAATAATATCGGAGTCCTCATACAGGATATCCAGTTCCATCTCCTCCGGAACGATTTCGGGCTCTACCGCCTCAGGAATCTCCAGCTCAATCAAGTCTCCGGCCGCCGTCTTATAGCTGCTCTTAACCGGCTTTCCGCCCACAAAAACTGCCTCTGTCTTCAGCAGCTTCTGAAGATAGGACCTGGAGATATCGGGGCATTGCTCCGATAAGTATTTATCGATCCGTATGGCTTTCTCGTCCTCTCCTACCGTAAACTGCTGTTTCAATCCGCTTCCCTTTCCTTCCGGCCTGACAGGCAATTCAAATCCTCTTCTTTATACAGAAACAGGAACAGCAGGATAAAGATAAACATGGACACCGTCACATAGCAGTCCGCCACGTTGAAGATGGGGAAATCAATCAGCTTGAAATACAAAAAGTCCACCACATAGCCCCTCGTAAACCGGTCGATCATATTGCCAACTGCGCCGGCAGAGAGAAACATGGCGATCAAATGCAGCGGCAGATACTTCTTCGTAGCCGGCATACGGCTTATGGAGTACACAGCCGCGGCCACCACAATCACAGCGATAATCAGGAAAAACCACTGTTTTCCCTGGAGCATCCCGAAGGCCGCGCCGCGGTTTTCCGAATACAGGAATTCGAACACCCCATCCCATATGACGTAGGCCGGCCGGTCCATCAGATGATTGACCGCCAGCAGCTTCGTCCACTGGTCCAGACCGATTGCCGCCAGAAATCCTATGATAAGTCCTGTAACAAGTTTTGCTTTCTGTTTCATGTATGTCTCCTTATGCCAAAATGCGTGAAAGTCCCGCATTCATTTCATCATCCGTTACGGTCTTGTCAATATAAGCTTTTCCTACCTCTTCCAGCAGAATAAAGCGTATCGTCCCGGAATCCATCTTTTTATCACTCTTCGTCGTTTCAATGATCTCATCTGCAGAAAGTCCGCTGACCGTGAGAGGCATGCCGAAACGCCCCATCATCTCTTTTAACCGCAGCAGTTTCTCCTCCGCCATCGTACCTCTGGCAGCAGAGATTCCCATGGCCGCGATACATCCCAGTCCCACACAGTGGCCGTGCATCAGCTTAAAATCAGCCAGCTTCTCGATTGCATGGCCCAGCGTATGGCCGTAATTAAGCAGCGCCCGTTCTCCCTGCTCCGTCGGATCCATTTCCACGACATCGCGTTTAATCCGGTTGCTGACCTGGACCATCTCCTCACAGACGGACAGATCCCTCCGGCCGATCTCCTCCCCATGCTCTCCCAGCCACTCATAGTATGCCGCATCCTTAATCAGGCCATGCTTGATGATCTCTCCCATACCGGAAGAAAACTGCTCATCCGTAAGGGTCTTCAGCGTGGAAATATTCGTATAGACCAGCTTCGGCATATGAAAAGCGCCGACCATGTTCTTGTAGGCGTCAAAATCAACTCCGGTCTTCCCTCCGATGCTGGAATCCACCTGCGAAAGAAGGGTGGTGGGAACCTGAATAAAGGAGATCCCCCTCAAATACGTCGCGGCCGCAAAGCCGCATAAATCTCCTACCACGCCGCCGCCCAGGGCCAGCAGATAATCGTGGCGGTCAAACTTCTTCAAGATCAGGGTCTCATAGAGATCCTTTACCGTATTTAAGTTCTTATTCTCCTCCCCTGCCGGGAATATAAAATGCTCTGTCTTCCGGCAGCAGGCCGAGGCAATCCGTTCCACCTCCTCAAGGTAGAGCGGGGCCACGTTGGAATCCGTGACGACGCAGATCTTCCGTTCCTCCAGATTCATCCCGCGCAGCTCTTCCTCCAGCTGACCGAAGGATTGTTCCATTACAATATCGTATACTTTTCTTCCATCCATATGTACCGGAATTCTTTTCTCCATATTACGGTTCCTCCAAAGTAAAATAGAAAGCAAACAATCTTCCTTCCTGACGGTCCCCGTCACGAAAAATCCCGCGGCGCCGGCAGGCCGGTGGTTGGAAGATTGTCTGCTTGTACTATACCTAAAATCTGATTGTCTTTTATCGTCATGGCTACAGACGAAGATTCATTCCGCCCATATCCAGCGTACCATTATTCAGCAAGTCCTGAAAATCACCGGAAAGCTCTACGGATTCCGGAGTTGCTATAAATATGTAATTCGAGATCTTCTGCAGATTGCCGTTCATAGAGTATGTCGCACCCGATGTAAAATCGATAATTCGCTGTGCCACTTCCGTATGGATTCCTTCCATATTCAGCACAACTGCTTTTCCAGCCAGCATATAATCACAAATCTCTTTGGCATCCTCGATGGACGTCGGCTTCACCATGGAAACTTCCATCATGGAGCGCTGTTTCATCGGTACTACCTTTGGAGAACGTGATAGAAAGCGCGGCTTCTGATCGTACTCTTCATCGTCATCGTAATAGTCATCTTCATCTTTTTTGGCAAAGAGTCCTTTTCTGGCAGGTCTGTCATCTTCATCTTCGTAATCGTCATCTAAGTAGTAGTCATCCTCTTCATCGTCACCGTTTAAATGCACACTCTCCAGCAATTTGCTAATTATGCTCATCCTTCATTCTCTCCAATCTTATATCTTGTACCAAAAATGCCGGTACCGACTCTTACCAGAGTTGCTCCTTCCTCTATCGCTACTTCATAGTCTCCGGTCATACCCATTGAGAGCATACTCATAGTAACATTATCAATGTTTTTCCCGCGCATGTCAACATAAAATTGATATAATTTTTTAAAAATTGGCCGATTTTCTTCGGAATTATCTACAAAAGGCGCAATTGTCATCAATCCCTGAATATGCACATGGGAAAATGCCGCAATTTCTCTCAGCGCCTGCTCCGTTTCCTCCAGGCGGAAGCCGTATTTGCTCTCCTCCGCCGCCACATTCACTTCCAGCAGAATGTCTGCGGTAATGCCCTTTTTTGCTGCTTCCTCGTCGATCTGGGCCGCCAGCCTGACCGAATCCACACTGTGAATCAGGACGGTCTTGTCCACCACCTGGCGTACCTTGTTTCTCTGTAAATGGCCAATCATATGCCAGCGGATATCTGATTCCAGCACCTCGTGCTTTTCACACAGCTCCTGAACCTTGTTTTCTCCAAAATCGCGGATTCCGGTCCCGTACGCTTCTTCAATCATGGAAACCGGTTTCGTCTTGCTGACCGCTACCAGCGTCACTTCCTCACGGCTTCTTCCCGCCCGTCTGCAGGCCTCTGAAATCCGTCTTTCTACCTCTTCCAGATTTTCTTTTACCATATTGTAACACCTCTTTACTGATAGATTAATTCACCTTCACTGACTGTCGACGCATCCAGCACGATGTGGTCGTATACAGCCAGACCGTACGTCATATTCTTCTTAATTGTATAGTATTCATCGTTGGACGCCAGCACATCGATCTGCTTAAACACAGCATAGCCCTTATTGATATTGTACACACCCTGTAAGGACGCGCTCGCCCCTATCTGGTAGCGGTCTGTGGAATCCGGCTTCACGATGTAATCGCCTGCGTTAAAGCCGTTCTCTCCGCCCATCTCAATATAATAGTTGTCCTCCTCGGAATAATAGATCGTCGCCGGAACAAATACCACAGAGCTTCCGGATTCCGAATAGACCTCTTTATTAAATCCGCTTTCGGAGCTGTCGCCGCCCTGGGTTAAGTACTCCATGGGAACGAGATAGAAGTCCTTCGTCGTCACGGCGCTGGCCGGAATCTTAAGCCCGTCCACCTTATCAGAAATAATCTCAAAGTCCGCGTAACGGTCTGAAGCGAACTGGACCATGTATTTATCAAAATCCAGTTTGCCGTATGGCTTTCCGTCCGTTCCGGTAAGCATGGAAAAGCTGCCTGTGGCTTTTAAGTCATGACCGGAAAATGTGACCGTCAAGCTTGTCTTATCCCCATAAGCCTTCACATCATCGTCACTCAGCGGAAATACCACGGACCACTGATCCGACGTGATCATCTTATAGACAGGAATTCCCTTTTCAATCAGATTCCCTGCTTTTGTAATCGTCTTCGTATACTTGCTGCGGTCGAATACCGCTTCCGAAATTCCTGAAGCGTTCAGACTCTCATAAGAGTCCACTCCGTAGGACACGACACCGGCCTCATCGGCCCGCACCTGCTGAAAATTAAATCCCGCCTCGTCAAGGAGGCTTCCCGCGTTATCGAGCGCATTAAAATTCATGTATTCCATCACGTCCGCTTCCAGCGTATACTTCGTATCGTAAACCGAGTTAAAACGGTTGTCGTCGTACGTAAGGCTGAATACTGTCAGCTGTTTCTTTAAATCAGCCAGATTCTCCGCTGTCAGTGTGACATTTTCTTCTGTATTTTCTTCCAGGAATGATGCGATATTTCCTGTTTCATCAATGGAATAGATCCGAGTTCCCACCGACGCCCTCTTTCCCTCCCGGATATAATAGTTGATGTATCCGGAGCGGTCGGCGGTCTTCACCTCTTCCTCTCTCAAAATAATACCGGTATAATCGGTATTATTCACGATGCTTCCTTCCTGTACTTCATAGAACTGGACCTTGTCCCTCCGTATGTAGGTATAGACGCTGAACACCATATAAACAAAAATCAATGCGAAGATGATCATTCCGACATTAATATGAAGCGGCTTCCGGTATTTAATGATCTTCTTATTCTTTTTTTTCGGGGCCGCCTCCTTCTTTCGGGGCCTTACCTTCTGTTGTGCCAAGAGAGCGCCTCCTTTCCCTTCTAGTTATTATAAGAGTAAAATGCAAAAAGTTCAAGTGAAAGATGTACGCGGAAGATCCGCTGACTTTTGCGTGAGGTATTGAGGAA